>JBBDRB010000028.1:0-47853 GCA_040905685.1 Balneolales bacterium
CGGTGGTGTGAGAGGACAGATAGGGAATTAATCCCTATCTTCCTACTCGATGTGCATAGCCGCCGGGGTCATACATTTTATTAATAAAGAATAAAAATTATTTGTTTCTAATTAAAAAAGTGCTATATTGTAAATGCGCTCAAGTAGCGTCTCTCTTGATGAATAGTTTAAGGCGGCACATCTGATACATGTGCCGCCTTATTTTTTTTAGCCCATCTTAGCATCCCTGCCCCTTTCACCCTTCAGCCTCTTAAGGTGAAAATTTCTGTATCTTTTAACCAGCAAATCCGTACAGATTGCATAGGTCACGTATAGTATTACCACAGAACTTTCAGAAATAAGGATTTACAGGATGAGTGATTTTGAAATCAATAACAGAACGTTAAAAAATCTGGAGATAATCGAACTCCGCGGTGAGCTTGATGCCCATACCGCTTCCCGTCTGGAAACGGTATTACAGCAGTTGATCTCCCTTAATAAACATAAGATTATCGTAAACTGTTCTCATCTTGATTACATATCAAGTGCCGGCTTGGGTGTATTTATGGCCTACATAGAAGACGTTCGCTCCCTTGGCGGTGATATCAAGCTTACCAATATGTCGCCCAAAGTTTATAATGTGTTTGATCTGCTGGGTTTTCCAACGCTGTATGACATTCTGGACGATGAAAAAGAGGCCATTGAACAATTTACCACCACATCTTAACGGTATTCCCTTGTCGGTCATCAAAGAACATATAATCTCTGTTCCGGCTTCCACTGAACATCTTTCCCGGGTAAGGAAGTTCGTGGCTGATCTAGCCCATAATACAGGCTTTTCCGATTCCGACATCGAAGATATTCGCCTGGCGGTAGACGAGGCATGCACCAACGTGATCAAGCATGCTTACAAAAGCGATAGCACCAAAACGATACAGGTTAAAGTTGGCCAGAACCGCAACGGGCTGATCATATCATTGCTGGATACCGGCGACCGGTTTGATCCCGGATCCTGTTCGGGGTTGAATTTGAAGGAACGGGTCCGGCGGAGAAAACGGGGTGGGATGGGCCTGACCCTCATCAGGAAATTTATGGATAAGGTTGAATATCGCCACCGCGGCTCTGTTAATGAAATACGCATGACGAAAGAAAAGCCGTAACAGCATAAGCCTGTCCCGTAGCGGGATTGCAGGTATTGAAATACTGTTGCAGGGATAAAATATTTGTATATTGGCAGATGGTCATAGGACATAAAACAAGTATTTTATACGTGATATGGGTAAGAATTAATATTACTTACGGCTTAAGTGAATGATTAAAATTAACTACATTGCTTTTTTAACTAGTTGTGCTGCTCTGTCATTTAATTTGGTTTCCTGCAGTTCGGATGAGGAGGTTCCGGATCCATCATCAGATAAATATGCCGAAGCGGTTTCAGCCTTTTATCTTAGCCTGGCAGCCAGCCAGACCGATGAGGCTATGTTTGCCTTTACCAAGATGAATGAGGTTGCAGGCCTGTACCCGGAAGAACCCGCTGCCTGGGCCAATCTGGGTGTGTATGCCATGCGCCAGGGAAATTTTGAGTTGGCATCAGACCGTCTGGAAAAGGCCAGGGAGTGGGCCCCGGATAACGGCGATATTCTGTTTCTCTCCGGCTTGCTGGAAAGCCGCCGTGGCGAGGTGGAGCAATCCATAGCGTTTTTAAGAAGAGCGGCGGATGCGGACCCTCAAAATGTAAAAATAAAATATACCCTCGCTACTGAATTGGAAAGGCAGGACGCATCGGCCCATGCCGCTGAAATCCTGGAGTTGTCAGAGCAAATACATGCTCTTCGCCCGCATAACCAGGTGATGCATCTCGAGATAATGCGTCTGGCAGCCAGGGAAGGCGACCCGCGGCTGGCTGGTGAGTATGCCGGATTGTTCGCCCGGAGTGCCGGCGAATTGCCGGCGGATGCACGGGAGCAACTGACGGCTATACAGCAAGACATTGCCCGGGGTGAGGTTACTGATCTTGCCACAGAGCTTGCATTTTTGATAAACGCTATGAGTTCGCAGCCGGAGTTCCAGGCCCATTTATCCGAAGTCCGGTTGCCGGCCTCCGATATAGGATTTGTGCTGTCTGAATTTTTATGGCTTCCCCCGGCTACAGCTAATTCGGCTCCCCCTGATACGTCCCTGCGCTTTGAGGAAAGAGTACCCTATCCTTTTTCCGGACAGCCTTCCACGGTGACCTCCGTGGTCTTATCCGGGGATGTACCGCCTCAGGTAATCTCCCTGTCCGATATCCGGGCCACGGTTGATGCAGCGGTTGAATTGCCTTTACCGGGGGGCGACGGATCGGAATGGGCACCCAATTCCCTGGCTCTATTAGATTATGATTATGATTTTCTGAATGACCTGATCTTTGCAGGTAAGGCAGGCTTATTGTTATACAGGCAAAATTCAGATACCACCTTCACCGATGTGACCGGTGTTATGGATCTGCCCGAATCGGTGACCGGGGCTTCTTATTCTGCGGTATGGTCCGCCGATCTGGATATGGATGGTGATCTGGACCTGGTTTTGGCTCCTCGGGAAGGTTCGCCTCTCGTGCTGAGAAACAACGGCGATGAAACCTTTTCCCAATGGGACCTTTTTGCCGGGGCCGATACGCCGGCCGTTTTCCTGTGGGCAGATCTTGACGGAGACGGTGCTCCGGATGCTGTCTTTCTGGACTATGAAGGCAACCTGCACTTCTACATAAATGAACGAACCGGGGGTATGACTAAAATGGCCCACTTGCCGCTTCAGGATGATATAGCCGCCATTACCGTAGCCGACATTAATGCTGACAGCCAGTTTGACATTGTGGCGCTGAAGCAGGATTTCTCCCTGCACAGGCTCTACTACACGCCCGCATCAGGGGGCTGGTCGGTCGGGGAGCTGGTCTCCCTGCCGGGTGGCGCAGAAGATCTGGGAATAGGCACCACGCAGATATTTACTCCTGATCTGGATAATAACGGAAGGTTGGATTTGCTGGTCACCAATCCGGAAAGCAGCCGGTTTTGGCTGGGTGATGCAAGCGGCGAGTATGGATTTATGCATACCGATCTACCCGGAGGCATAACATCGGTTCTTGACCTGAATGGGAACGAACGCCTTGATCTTCTGGGGATCAGTGAAAATCAGCCCTATCAGTTGATGAACAGCGGAGCAAAAAACTACGGTGCCCGGTCTATACGCGCCCGGGCTTCCGGAACCACCGGTGACCGCAGAATCAATTCTTTTGGGATTGGCGGAGAAATGGAAATCCGGTCCGGATTGCTGTATCAGAAACAGCTTATCACCAGCCCGATCATGCATTTCGGACTGGGAAACTACGACGAAGCAGAAATGCTGCGCATTATCTGGCCTAACGGTTCCGTGCAAACCGAATTTGCCGAACTGGGTATGGGTTCCTCCATCTTTAATGAACAAATATTAAAAGGTTCGTGCCCCTGGTTGTTTACCCATAATGGGGAGGAAATGCAGTTCGTAACAGACATACTCTGGCGCTCTCCCCTTGGACTTCGCATTAATGCCCGTGAAACGGCCGGTGTAATACAAACCGGGGACCGGGTTAAGATATCCGGGGACAGGCTTGTGGCCGCCGACGGCTACTACGATGTCCGGATAACGGCCGAGTTATGGGAGACACATTTCTTTGACTATATAAGCCTGATTGCCGTTGATCACCCCGCAGAGACCGAAATATTTATTGATGAGCGGTTTGCCATTCCTTCCCCCGATCTGGATACCCGCCTGACAGGCAAGCCGCAGCCCGTTGCCGGAGTGTGGGATGATCAGGGCAACGATGTTGCAGAGGTGGTACGGGAGATTGACGGACAATACCTTTCTTCATTTGTTAAAACACGGTATCAGGGTCTGGTCGGGGACCACTATATTGAGGTGGATCTGGGTGAGGCCCCGCCGCATGAGGGACCCCTTTGGCTTTTGGCTTCCGGGTGGGTGAAGCCGACCGACAGCTCCATCAATTTGGCCTTAAGCCAGGGCGAGCATCAGCCGCCGGCAGGCATCCGTGTGGAAGTACCGGATGGAAAGGGAAGCTGGAAAACGGTTCATGCGGATATGGGCTTCCCGGCCGGGAAGGAAAAAACGATAATGCTGGATTTGACGGATACATTTCCGGATGGAAACGATCGTCGTGTCCGCCTGGGCACAACCACTGAAATTTACTGGGATGCTATTCGCTGGGCCCGGGGGCTGGACGATTCCGGGTTCAGCGAACGGGTACTGAAACCCGGGAAAATGGATCTGGTTTACCGGGGATACTCCGAATGGAACAGGGCTGATTCAGTCTCGCCCAAATTACCCGATTACGGTGTCATTTCCGGAACAGTGCCCCGCTGGAGGGATCTGGTTGGCCATTATACCCGTTTTGGGGACGTAAGCCCGTTGCTGGAGCAAATCGACGACCGTTACGTGATCATGAACGCCGGCGATGAGCTGCGTCTGCATTTTATGGAAGCAGATTCCCCGGCAGAAGGTATGACGCGGAGTTTCGTGTTTGTCTCCGATGGCTGGGTGAAGGATGGGGATTACAATACCAGCTTTTCCAAAACCGTGCTCCCGCTGCCCTCTCACGGCGATCCGTCCTATGATACCGCACCGGGCCGGCTGTCCGATGATCCGGTATTCAAACGCCATCAGCAGGATTGGATAAATTATCATACCCGGTTCCTTACTTCCGAGCCGGTCAGATCGGCTTTACGATTTGATCCGTCCGGAGAGAAAACGGAATTAATATATATGGATTCGGACTAATTGGCTGAAATAACAAAAAAAGACCGGCTGGTTAAACTCGGGGTGACCCTCGCCTTTGTGGGGTTACTGGCCATTCCCTGGACCCTTAAACAGATCAGCCAGTGGCAGGATGAGTCCGCCAGCCAGATGACCAAAGAACAAGCCCTGGAACGTCATGGGTTTTACCTGGAAGAGATCTCCTTGACGGCCGGCATAGATTTCAGGCATCAGCCGCCGGAGCTTGACGCCAGGCTGGACCACATTTTGCCCCAGGTGGCTTCCCTGGGAGCTTCGGTATCCGTTACGGATTTTAACAATGATGGATTCCAGGACCTTTATGTAACCAATAGTGCAGCGGGCTCCCAAAACGCACTTTACCAAAACCTGGGGGATGGCACGTTCAGGGATGTTGCCGGGGAATTGGGCGTTGCCGACCTGAACCGCCCAGCCACCGGCGCTTCCATGGGCACCATATGGGGGGATGTCAACAATGACGGTTACGAAGACCTTTTTCTATATAAATGGGGTAAACCGGAGCTGTTTCTCAATAATAAAGGTCAGGGTTTTACCCGCGTAACCGCTGCTTCAGGCCTGCCGGAATGGATCAACGCCAATACGGCCGTCTGGCTTGATTACGACAGCAACGGTTATCTGGACCTATTTATCGGGGGGTTTTATCCCGGGCATATAGATTTGTGGAATCTGGAATCAACTAAAATAATGCCAGATAGTTACGAATATGCCCAAAACGGGGGCAGAAATTTCCTGTTCAGAAATATGGGAAACGGTACATTTGAGGATGTGACCGATGCGGTGGGATTGACCAGTACCCGGTGGACCCTGGCGGCAGCGGCGGCCGATCTGAATAATTCCGGGTTTCCAGACCTGATGATAGCCAATGATTATGGCATAGATGAGTTTTATATTAATGTAGATGGAAAACGATTCCGGAACGCATCGGGTGAAACTGGTATCGGGTTTGTCCCAAAAAGCGGCATGGGGGTGTCTTTCGGCGATATTTTCAATCAGGGACGGTTATCGGTTTACATCACCAACATTGCCGAACCGGGTTATCTGATTCAGGGTAACAACCTTTGGGTTCCCTCCGCACGCTCCGAACGAACGGAATTGCGTTTTAAAAATCTTGCCGGAAACGTTGGAGTTGAACTCGGGGACTGGGGCTATGGCAGCCAGTTCCTGGATCTGAACAATGACGGAAACCTGGATCTGTATTTAGCCAACGGCTATGTGTCGGCCGGGGAAGGTACCGACTACTGGTATGATTTTGCCAAAGTGGCATCGGGTAACGTATCCATAATTGAAGATGCCCGGAACTGGCCGGCCATGAACGGCAGAAGTTTTTCCGGCTTCCAGGATAATAAAATCTGGCTCAATGACGGTTCCGGACGGTTCCGGGAGGTATCGGCAATGGTCGGCGGCCGTCTGAACCTGGACAGCCGGGCTGTAGCCTATGCTGACCTGTGGAACCGGGGGGTATGCGACCTGATCGTGGCCAGCCAGAACGGACCGCTAAAGGTGTATAAGAATACAACCGTAACCGAAAATCAGTGGATAGGTTTTGATCTGGAGGCCGGGGCAAGCAATCGTTCTGCCATCGGAGCCATGGTTGAGGTATTCTGGAACGGGCGCAGCCAGCTTCAGACGGTAGGCGGCGGCAATGGGTTCAGCTCCCAAAACCAGCGTGCTTTGCATTTTGGACTGGGTCCGGAAGCAAATATGGAAAAGGTTGAGATCCGCTGGCCGTCAGGAAAACATCAGGTACTTTTCGAACCGGAGCTCAATAAGCGCCATGCCATATATGAATCGGACATGTATGAATAAAGCTGCCTTTACACTTGCCGATTTTAAGATTCCTCCGAGCTACATCTCTCCGTTGCTGATATCGGCCATATTACTGGGAGCCTATCTTTCATTCGGCTTGCTGGACAGTTATGCAAACTTTCTGACGGCCCTTGGCGCGGCTTTTATAACCGAGCTGGTTTTGTCTAAACTTGTTACCGGAAAATGGCGGAACCTTACAAGTGCCTATATATCCGGGATCAGCGTGGGCATACTCATCAGATCTACCTTATACTGGCCCTACGCCCTGTGTGCAGCCCTGTCCATTGCTTCAAAATATGTTTTAACCTACAGAGGACGTCATCTTTGGAATCCCTCCAATTTTGGTATTGTGGCCATGCTTATTTTGGCCTCCGACTCTATGGCCATTCTGAGCATCCAGTGGGGAAATAATATGTGGGCCATTTTCATCATATGGATAATCGGATTCGTCGCACTGGCAAAAGTGGACCGTTTTCACATATGCTTCACCTACGTTAGCTTCTTTTTGCTGTTTGGGTTCATCAGGAGCTGGCTAAGCGGGGATCCGTATCTTGCGGAAATTGCTCCCATTACCGGCCCGATGTACCAGTTGTTTGTTCTGTTTATGATTACCGATCCTAAAACCACGGTAAAAACCCGGAAAGGGCAGTATACAGTCGCTTTTTTAATTGCCTTTGTTGAAATGATCTTTCGGCTCAATGAAGCAGTATATGCTCCTTTTTATGCCCTGTTTATCGTGGGTCCGCTGGCGCTGGTCTTTGAAATATGGTGGGAAGACCGAAAACAAACCCGCCTTACCTCTGCCAAAGCATCAGTTTGATGCTTTCCATTCACTTAAATCCTGTTTAGCTATGAATAAAATACCATACGCCCTGATACTTTTTCTGTTCACCTTAGCCATCCTTCCGGCACAATCCCAGAGCCGCATGGCGGATCCCGATCCCCTGCGTTTTGAAAATGAACTGGAAGCCTTTGCAGCCTGGGATCATAAGAATAGTCATCCTGAAAAGGCCATCCTGTTTGTGGGAAGTTCCAGCATTAAGGGATGGGATACTCATCGGGCCTTTCCCGGCCGGGCTGTCATAAACCGTGGTTTTGGTGGATCCCATATTTCCGATGTAGCGTTTTATTATCCGCAGGCCATAAAAAAATATGATCCCGGCTTGGTTGTTTTCTATGCCGGTGATAATGACATTGCCGCCAATAAACCCGTTGAGCAGGTATTTGGTGATTACCGGTCGCTTGTCGATCGCATACTGGGCGATAATCCTGATGTACGATTTCTGTACATATCCATCAAACCAAGTGGCAGCCGCTGGGATAAATGGAATAAAATGAAGGCATTCAATCAGCAGGTCAATGAATATAATCTGAAAAACGACAGGCTGTTTTATGTGGATCTGGCAACGCCTTTACTCAATAGTGAAGATCGCCCTGATAATGGGTATTTTCTTGAAGATCAACTGCATCTTAATGACCGGGGTTATCGGGTATGGAATGAAAAAATGAGAGCCGAACTTGAAAAGCTGTTCCCCGGGGAGTAAGCCCGCTTCAGGCCGAGGCTTTTTTCACAGGCTACATTTTCATTTTATTTACTAGTTAACTTCAATGTTTCTAAAAAAAGCCTTATTTTACCTGACTTTGTCAGACTCAATAGAAATATCTTTTAAAGACATAGATTTATTATGAAACGCACGTATCAGCCCAGCAGACGCAGCAGAAAAAACGAGCATGGTTTTCGATCACGCATGGAAACCGCCAATGGTCGCAAAGTGCTTAAGCGCAGGTGGGCAAAAGGTCGCAAGCAGCTGACCGTTAGTGATGAAAAGCACAGAAAATAGGGTTAAGCAACCGTTAACTTTGCCCCGCTCAAAGATATTGAGAGGCAAGCGGAATTTTCAAAGGCTCTTTAGCGAAGGTACAGTGTTAACAGAACAACATGTTTCACTCCGGTACGTCATATTACCTGATGCATCTGAAGTGATCCTCATTGGTTTTATAACCGGGCGTCGCCTTGGAAAAGCACACGATAGAAATCGTGTAAGACGCCGGCTGAGGGAAGCATACCGATTGAATCAGCATTTACTTTCAGATTTTTTCCAGGCCGGAATGCCGGCATTTCACGCTGTATTTATTGCAAAATCGGCTCAGGTTGAGTTTTCAACTCTTCAGAATGAATGCGTCCGGTTGCTTGAGCGGCTGAAAAGAAAACTAGGTTAATTTTATTAGCAAATGAAATACATACTGATTGCACTGGTTCGTACCTACCAGCTTATGATCTCACCGTATTTTCCAACCAGCTGCAGGTATTACCCCAGTTGTAGCCAGTATGCCATTGATGCGTTTAAAATACATGGCTTTTTTAAGGGAACCGTCCTGGCTGTCTGGCGGGTGCTTCGATGCCATCCGTGGGCTGAAGGAGGCGAAGATCCGGTCCCGGAAAAGCATCATGCATGCGGATGCGCTGATCTTCATAAAAATAATTAAACGATATACATTTTAGGAGAACTTTTTTGGATCGCAATACAGTAACCGGCTTTATCCTTATCTTTTTCTTGTTTCTGGGGTGGATGTACTTCACCATGCCCGACCCTCAGGAACTTGAGCGCCAACGCGCAGACCATCAGGCTGAAGATACGTTAAGGCCATTGCAGGATGAAGGGCCGGGGGAAGACCCGGAATGGCCGGCCGATGTACCGGCCACCGCCCAGACGGCCACCGACCTTGGAATTTTCGATACCGGTGCAGTTTCCGATACCACCGAATTTGTAGTCCGGACACCCTTATACGAAGGGGTATTTACCAACCTGGGCGGAGGGCCGGCGGAATTTATCCTCCGCAATCATGACACATGGGACCAGAAACCGGTACAGCTAATTAAAGACACTTCGCGGTCGGCGTACTCCCTGGAATTTGTTTCCACCGAAAACTATAACATAGAAACCGACCAGATCCTGTTTCGCCAGTTAACGTCCGGAAACAGGCTGGAAGTGGGTGAGGGTGAAACAGCTTCTCTGCAGTATGCCCTGGAACTGGAAGACGGCAGCCAGGTTATTTATACCTATGCTTTTTCCGGTGATACCTATGAGTATCACCTTGACCTGGAGTTCCGCGGCGTGGAACAGTATATCAGCGGCGGTAATTATGAGCTGACCTGGAAGCCGGGGTTAAACTTTACCGAAGAATCCCGGGAAGCCGAAAGCATGTATGCATCAGCGTATACTTATGCCGGAGGAGTGCTGGAAGACTACCAGCCTTCAGATCCGGGGCGCACCATAACCTCGGTTACCGGAAATGTCGATTGGGTGTCCTCCAAGACCAAGTTCTTCACCCAAATCATAAAGCCCAGGCAACCTACCGAAGCGGCTTTTTTGCTAGGCCAGCCCACGGCCGAGGGGGATGAACGCCTGCATACGTTCTCAACCGGTGTTGAATCGAGGCTTTCGCGTGAGGAAACAGAAGCCGGTTATCGAATGTATGTCGGGCCGCTCCAGTACAGCCACCTGCGCAGTTTTGATGAGGCCGCTTATAACATGGTGGATGTTGGTTTCGGTTTCATGAATTGGTTTTCAGAGCCTTTTGTAAAATATGTCGTTCTATGGTTTTTTAATTTTGTGGGAGGGATCGTCGGTAATATCGGGGTAACGATCGTCCTGTTTGCCTTTGCCGTGAAGCTGGTGCTATTTCCATTAACCAAAAAAAGTTTCGAAAGCATGGCGGCCATGCGTGAATTGCAGCCCGAGATGAAGGCTATCCAGGACAAATACAAAGATGATCCCCAGAAGCAGCAGCAGGCCACTATGAAGCTGTTCAAGACAGCCAAGGTCAATCCCCTGGGGAGCTGTCTGCCCAACCTGCTGCAAATGCCTGTACTGATCACGTTCTGGCGCTTCTTTCAAAATTCCATTGAGATCAGGCAGGAGTCCTTCCTGTGGGCAAGCGACTTGTCTTCTCCCGATGTTATATTAAGCTTCCCGTTCACCATTCCGTTTATGGGCGATTTCCTGGCTGGTTTTGTTGTACTCATGTCGATCTCCATGATGGTGCAGATGAAAGTATCCGGACAGTCATCGGCTACAGGAAATCCCAGCATGAAAATGATCCAGTATTTCCTGCCGTTCATGATGCTGTTTATTTTTAATGCCCTCTCTGCGGGCCTGAGCCTGTATTACCTGGTCTACAATACGTTGTCCATAGGCCAGCAAATGCTGATCAACAAGCAAATTGATCATGTGAAGATGATGGAATCGGTTGATAAGAAAAAAGCCAAAGAAATGAAACGCGGCAAATTGCTAGAGGATAAAAAAAAGAAAAAAGAACAAAAGAGTAAGGCGTGAGGCATGCGTGATGCGAAGCTGCTCCCTGAATCATTTTCCACAGATCAGGCAACGCAACGGGGAACGGTTGCTTTGGAACCCCCTGGTGAAGAAAGCATTCAGGAATCTGCCGGAAGAGAGGGTCCGCCTGCAAACGCTGGAATTTTTATTGCATGAGGCCGGGTGGTCTCCTTTCCGGATAAGCAGCGAGACCGCCATCCGGAACAGGGGTCATGCAGATGGTACGGTGCGCGCCGATATGATCTGTTATGATCAGGACTTCAATCCGGCCCTCATAATCGAATGCAAAGCTCCGGAGATCCGGCTTACCGAAAAAACAGCCCTCCAGATTGCCGGCTATAACCGTACGATAAAAGCCCCCTATCTGCTTCTCACCAATGGGGTCATGGATGCCTGTTTTGAGCTGGATGAACATAGCGGTTCGGCTAAATCCATTGAACCGGCCCGGATTTTTGGGACCCGTGAAGTTCCGGACTACCGGACCCTAACCTATTTTAATGAACGGGGCTTTTCCGGGGTGCGATCATCCCTCCCCGTTAAAGACTGGCTGACCCAGGCGCTTCCTGAATTCTGGAAGCGGCCGGCCGAACCGGACGGGACCATGTACCTGGACCTGGGAAAAACGGCGGATGGGGAGCCGGTCAACCACTATTACCGGATCTTTCCGGTTCAGGAGGGAAAAAAACTGGCGCTCACGTTTACAGCGGCCCGTTCCGGGGACACCTGCATCATTGCCGTTTTAAATGAAAAAGGAGTCAATTCCGGTTTGCTCGAAATAAATCTTGAACGTATCCTGCAAAATGAACCGTATCCTGCTGTGTTCTACCACTCAAACGGTAAAAAGAAAATGGATGTGCCCGGCTTCCCTGATCTTCTGAATTATGACCAGGAGCAAATTCTGACTTTGTCGGAGCGGATCATCGGGAAATTGTCTAATATTTAATACATTGTTACCTACACAATGTTAAAGCCAGGTATTCATGCATCACCTTCACCGACAAAAATTAACGTCACTGATCAGTGAGCACGGCAATTCTGTTGTTTATATTCAGGGCGGCAGGGTAGCGAGCCGCTATTCCACAGATTATGAATATCCCTTCCGCCAGGAGTCCAATTTTTTGTATCTGAGCGGGATTCAGGAACCGGATTTCCACCTGTTTATTCATGTAAGATCGGGAGATTATCATTTGTTTGCCCCCAGACGCGATGCCCGCTACGCCGTCTGGGCCGGCTTTATCAGAACGCTGGAGGAATATAAGGCCCGGTTCAAGCCTGATTTCATTCATTATGATGATGAACTGAGTATCGAGCTAAAGAAAATGGATCCCGAAAAGGTACTCTGTCTGAACGGTGATCAGGCAAAGCTTATACGCAGGGAAGGGTTTAAAACAGACGACAACCTGTTAAAAGATGCACTGGCCCATTGCCGCATCATTAAGACAGCCTGGGAAATGGATCAGCTTCGGAAGGCTTCAGAGGTTGCCGGCAGGGCGCATGCCCGGGTTATGGCCGAAGTAGAACCGGGTATGATGGAATACCAGATCAAAGCCTTGTACGAATACGTTACCACCTCCGAAGGACTCCTCCATCAACCTTACAACGGCATTTATGCTTCGGGCAAAAACAGCGCCGTGCTGCATTACACAGAAAACAAAAAACAACTGAACGACGGAGATTTCCTTCTGATTGATGCCGGTGCCGAGTGCAACGGTTATGCCGCCGATATAACACGGACCCATCCGGTTAGCGGTTCATTCACTTCGGTTCAGCGTGATTTGTATCACATTACTTTGAAGGCTCAGAAAAATGCTCTAATTGCCATAAAACCTGGGGTGAAAATGGAGGATCTTCATCTCGGTGCATGCCGCGATATAATTGGGGGACTGAAAGATATGGGTCTGGTCAGGGGGGAAATCGATGAGCTGATGGATAAGAATATCTTTTCTCTTTTCTTTCCTCATGGACTCGGCCATTTGATGGGCCTTGATACACACGATGTGGGGGGATACCCGAAGGGGGTCGGTAAAATTGACCGGCCGGGGGTGAAGTATCTCAGGGCGCGCATTCAGCTGGAGCCGGGCATGGTCCTGACCATTGAGCCGGGTTTATACATGATCCCCGCCCTGCTTGAACCGGCCTTTGAGGATCCCGAACGGGCAAAATACCTTAATGCGGACAGGCTGAAAGGACTGCTGGATATTGGCGGCGTACGGATCGAAGATAATGCAATCGTTACAAAAGATGGAATGATAAACCTGACTGCCGTGCCGAAATAAAAGGAGATGCCATGCTCAAACCCGCACAGACCCTTTTTTTTCTGCTGGCCCTGCCCGCTCTCCTGTCGGCTCAGCCCGGTCAGGGCCCCGATTCCCTTCAACTCCATTCCATCTTTGAGGAACCCTATCTGTCAGGCGTCAGACCCGATTTTGTCTCCTTTTCGCCCGATGAGCGGCGGGTTTACTTTCACTGGAACGATTCCAGCCTCACCCGGCAAAAGCAGTACTCGGTTAACCTGAGCGGTGCCGGCCTTAAAGAGCATGAGGATGATCATTTTTCCCGTTTTCAGCTTTCTCCGAATGGAGAAACCATGGCGTTTGTCAGAGACGGGGATATCTGGATCGCCGGCCCCGACGGCAGTCAGCAGCGTCACCTGGTTTCGTCAAAAGCGGTGGACGAAAGCCCGGTCTGGGCGCCGGACAGCCGTTCCCTTGCTTTCGTCCGTGACGGGGATGTTTGGATTGCCGGCATACAAACGCCGGGCACCCGTCAGCTTACCCAAAAAGGGGACGATGAACCCGGGTATACCATCCGGCACTGGACCGGCGACGGCAAACATATCATTCTGTCCCGGCATGATACGTCAGGGTACTGGGATCTCTATTATCCCGAATATGTGGACAAATTTGTTACTCCGGGAAAATCCCGCCGTGGACAGGCGGAAGTAACGGTGATGGCCCTGGAGGTGCAATCGCTTTCCACCCGTGAACTTACCGGAGGGATTATTTACCTGAATGGTGTTTCCGGTAACGCCTCCGGCCATCTGGTGGCCATAGATCAGATGGATGCCGGTCTGAAAAACAGGTGCATCACGGTTTACGATCTGCAGGCGGAAACGTATAAGGTAGTATTTGAGGATGAAACCCGGGGATGGATAAATCCGCAAATCAGTAGAATGGATTTTGCACCCGGCACCGATAGGCTGTTCTTTACATCCGAACAGGACGGCTGGAGTCATATTTATACCGTACAGCCCGATGGGAGCCAACTCAGGCAGCATAGCGATGGAAAATATGAAATTTCCTGGGCAGCCTGGAGGTCCGCTGAGACCATAATTTATGCCTCGAACGAGGTGGATCCGGGGGAACGCCATGTGTATGGCCTGAATCTTGTGACCGGTGAAGTCTCCCGTTATACCGGAGAGGAAGGGTATCGCCGCAGTTTTAACCTGAGTCCGGACAGGCGGTATCTGGTCTATGAAAAAACGTTTTGGAATGAGCCTATGGATCTGTACATCCTTGACCTGAGCCTGCCGCGCCGGGGCGAAAGGCCCATTACCAATTCGGTTCCAAAACGGTTCCATACCGTCAACTGGCAACTACCGGATTATCACCGATTTACCTCACGTGACGGGGAAACGGACCTGTCTATGACCGTTTTAAAACCCATGGATTTCAACCGGGAGGCATCCTACCCGGTCATTGTTTTTGCTCATGGCTCTGGCTCTCTGCAGAATGTCTATAAAGGCTGGTCAGGAAATTACTTCCGGGAATATATGTTCAACCAGTATCTCGCCCGGCATGGGTATGTGGTGATCGAGGTTGATTTCAGACACAGCACAGGCTATGGCCGTGATTTCCGCGAGGATATAACCAACCGGATGGGGCATTACGAGACCCGCGATATCGTCGACGCCCTGACTTATCTGGATGAAAATCCAGATTATGCCGGCCTGGATAAAGTCGGTGTATATGGGGGAAGCTACGGGGGGTTTCTGGCTTTGTATGCGGTTTCGGCTGCCCCGGAGCGGTTTCATGCTGCGGCGGCGCTGCGGCCGGTTACCAACTGGGTAAACTATTATTACGCAAACCCCTGGTACACCAGGCCACGGCTGGGTCACCCCGACGACAATCCGGGGCATTACGAGAGAAGCTCTCCGTTGAGCTATGCCGGATCCTTGTCCCGGCCAGTGCTGCTATTGCATGGATTGACCGATGATAATGTTGGATTCCAGGATACCGTCCAGTATATAGACAAACTGATCAAATCGGCGAACCGGAACTTTGACCTGATGGTCTACCCATCCGAGCGTCATGCTTTCAGGGATCCAAACGCCTGGGTGGATGAATACCAGCGCATTTTTGATTTCTTTGAAGAACACCTCAAAGAAAATTAATCTTCATACAGGTCATCAATATCGGCGGCATGCAGGTCGGCAAGAAAATCGGCAATATCCTGTGTGACCCTTTTGAAATACATATGGCCTTTATTCGGCGTCGATGCGGCCGGATTGCCAATTCCGGTATCGTCTGTGACTTCCGACCATTCGCGCTGGGCCCAAACCCACCGCTCACGAAGCGCTTTAATTTTGAACTTGCGTTCCGAGCCGTCTCCGGCCTCGGACAGCGGTTGAACCAGGTCAGGGGCTATATGCATCATCAGGCTGGTTTCCATTTCCCCGGCATGGTCTCCGGGTTCGTCGAAAATGGAATCCTGTCCGTCTACCTGAAACCAGTTTAAAGCACACAGAAAAACATGGTACCGTGGCTGAAGCTCGCGTATCATTTGACGGAAGTCATTTCCTCCATGTCCGTTAAGGATGACAAGCTTATGAATTCCCTGCCTTTCCAGTGCGTCTACAACATCTTCGAGCACGGCCAGTTGGGTGGCCGGATTCATATTAATATCCAGTTTGATATCAAGCTGACCGGTATTTACCCCGAATGGCACCGTAGGCAACACCACAACGCGCCCCCCCTTATCCCAGGCCATGCGGGCGGCTTCGGCGGCAATGTGATCGCACTGAATATTATCGGTTGCATAGGGAAGGTGATAGTTGTGAGCTTCGGTAGCTCCCCAGGGCAGTATGGCCACTTCGTATTCGGTTTCCCGGACGGTTTTCCAGTTTGTTTCTGCCAGAATATATGGACGTGTCATAATTCAACTCCTGCACCCAATGCTTTTTTAACCGTACCGATGATGCCGTCGGCATCCAGACCGATCTCTTTATGAAGCTCTTCCTGGGTTCCGTGTTCGATTACCCGGTCAGGCACGCCCAGTATGGTTATGCGGGGTCGCACATCCAGGTCAGCCGTATATTCGGCTACGGCGGATCCAAAACCACCGTGACGGGCTCCATCTTCAACTGTAATGAGATGGCGGTACTTAGTTGTTATATAGTCGATCAGTTCCGTATCAAGGGGCTTAACAAAGCGCATGTTGTAATGCCCCACGCGGATACCTTCGTCCATCAGCCGGTCGGCTGCGGCTATGGCATATTTCCCAATCGTGCCGTAACTCAAAATAGCAATATCGTCGCCTTCCCTCAGACATTCCCCTTTGCCGATCTCCATCCGTTCAAATTCTTCAGGAAGCGGCAGCCCCAGTGCAGAGCCTCTGGGATAGCGGATGGCAAAAGCCTGTTCATTATAATGGGCCGCGGTGAACATCATGTTCCGCAGTTCAATTTCATTCATGGGAGCCGATACGACCATGTTCGGCAGGCAACGGAAATAAGCAATATCAAACAGGCCGTGATGGGTAGGGCCGTCGGCCCCGGCAAGTCCGGCCCTGTCCATGCAAAACACCACAGGCAGTTTTTGTATGGCCACATCGTGGATGATCTGATCGTAGCCGCGCTGCATGAAAGTGGAGTAAATCGCCACAAAGGGCTTGATGCCCCGGCTGGAGAGTCCGGCCGCATAGGTTACGGCATGCTGTTCGGCTATGCCCACATCGTACGTCCGTTCCGGAAGCTCCTTCATGACTTTGGCCATGCCCGTTCCACTGGGCATGGCGGCGGTGATGCCGACAATATTTTTATCCTGTTTTGCAAGCTCGATCAGCGTATCGGCAAATATATCCTGGTATTTCGGCGGGGGTTTTACCTTTGGTTTTTCGGCCAGCGACTCACCGGTAACTTTATCAAAGGGGCTGCCCTGAGCATGCCATTTTACCTGGTCACGTTCGGCCGGAGCAAATCCTTTGCCCTTAATGGTCACAACATGCAGCAGTTTGGGGCCTTTTACATTTCTGAGATTGCTAAGCTGGCGGGTCAGGCTTTTAACATTATGTCCGTCCACCGGACCATAGTATTTAAAGCCGAGGGCGCGGAAAAATGAACCGGGCGTCAGGGCTGTCGTTAAGGCTCCTTCCAGTTTGGAGGCCACTTTACGCATTTTCTCTCCGGCACTTTTAAAGTGCCCCAGCATATCGTATACCTCATCACGGAACTTGTTATAAGCCTGATGGGTGGTAATATCAGCCAAATATTCCTTTAAGGCACCTACATTCGGATCTATAGAAATGGCATTGTCGTTCAATATTACCAGGATATCACTATTAAGGTCACCCCCGTTATTCAGCGCCTCAAAGGCCATACCGGCGCTCATCGCCCCGTCACCAATGACAGACACCACCTTTTCGTCGGTTTGATTTAGATCGCGCGCCACAGCCATTCCGATTCCCGCTGAAATAGACGTGCTTGAATGCCCCACGCCAAAGGTGTCGAACGGACTTTCGGTGCGTTTGGGAAAACCAGACAAGCCCTTGTATTTCCGGTTGGTGTGAAACTGCTCCCTTCGGCCGGTGATCATTTTATGGCCGTATGCCTGATGGCCGACATCCCAAACCAGCTGGTCTTTGGGTGTATGATAAACATAATGCAGGGCAATGGTGAGTTCAACGACACCCAGGCTGGCGCCGAAGTGGCCGCCGTATACGGATACGGTATCCACAATGTAATCCCTTAAATCCTGGCAAACATCCGGAAGCTGATCGATGCTTAGCTTTTTCAGATCATCGGGTGAATTGACCTCAGCCAGTAACGGGCCGGGTTTTATCTGGTTAAAGTCCATTATCTGGAATTGGTTTTGTTTACCTGTTCAATCCGCAGATCGGCATCCTCAAGGGTAGAAGAGCATAACCTGGATAACTTCATTCCTTCTTCAAATAAGGTGATAGAATTTTCCAGGGTTACTTCGTCTGATTCAAGCTGTTCAACAATCGCTGTTAATTTGAGCAAAGCTTCCTCGAAACTTAAATTGCTTATTTTACGGTCAGCCATGGTTAAACGGATTGATTCGAAAGTTCATTTTACCTGTACCTTAGAAGTTTAGTTTTTCGCTTATAAGTATAATAATTCTTTAACCCAATGTGGAATGACAAATTATTTATAATAAGTACTAAATCATAACTTAATATATTTCAAATAGTTAGAAGACTATATAGTTTTTTAACGCGATTCCGGAGCAGTTAGTATTGGCAGGTTCCGGTACGATTTATTATACTTACCCGTTGTTCCGATTGGTGAGTAGCAGTTTAACCCCATCCTTCAGCGTATATTAAAATAAAAATTATAAATTTTAGATAATATATTTTGCAACATATAATACACTTTTTGAAGGATATAAAAAATTCGGGCGCTATTATGCCCAGCTCAAAATTTCTGGCCAAAGATGTTGTCAAACTTCTGGAAAGCAACTTGCGCTCCCCTGATCGTAAACCTGTGAAGATCCTGGAACTAGGTCCGGGAACCGGCATTTTTACCGCAAGCATACTTAATCTATTAAAGCCGGATGACCACCTGGACGTAGTGGAAATAAATTCTCATTTTTACGATATCATCAAAAAAAAATATCAGGCCGACAACCTGCATATACACCACTGCGATTTTCTCGAATTCGAAACGGTCCTCAAATACGATTATATTTTTTCCAGCATTCCGTATGAACAGCTGCAATCCGCAATCAGTAAGAAGATCTGGAAGCGTAAGCTAAACCTCTGCCTCGACGGTAGCTATATCACCTATTACAAGTACATCAACTTTAACCGTTTCCGTTGCAAGTATGAAAAGGAGCTGGTTAGCAAATACGGCCGTGATGAAAAGGTGGTATTCTTAAATCTGCCTCCGGCCAAGCTTTTTACCCTGAAAATTAACAACCGGGAAAACGAGGGTTCCGAAGAATTGCACGAAGTCGCCTGACGTGCCGTTTTTTCAGTCCGTCAGGTATGAAAGACCACGTCTCCATTTTTCCTGATCCAGGCTTCGGCTTCATTTCTTCGCGGAAAGTACTCATCGACCAGTTTCCAGTACGATTTGCTATGGTTGAAATGGATGGTATGGCAAAGTTCATGAACGAACAGATAATCCCATATCCAGCAGGGGCATTTAATCAGGCGCCAATTGAACGAAAGGTTGCCTTTTCCCGAACAGGTACCCCATTTGGTTTTCTGTGACCGGATAAATACCCGGTTATAGTGAAAAGGCAGGTTTGGAGCCACCTGTTCGAACCGGGCCAGTATTTCCGGTTTAGCCATCCATTTCAGATAGGCATTCAAGGCGTCGGCCTCAGGAAGGGATCGGCACCCGGCCGGGGGGGTAAACCGGACCGCGTTTTCCGTAAGGTTAAAGTTCCAGCCTTCTTTTTTTCCCCCGGTACGACAGGGCTGTAACGGAAGCCACTCCCCTTTTAACAGAACATGCCCTTTATAAACCTCACGCTGCTGCTCCAGCTTCCGGCTGCGGACCTGTTGTTTTTCCAGGGTTTGCCTGACCCAGTCCCAATGGTCATCCAAAAAACCGCGCAAGGACTTTTCCCGGCAGGTAAGGGGGCCGGAGACGGTAATCCGGTCATGGTCGACCCGTATGCGAATGGTCTTTTGTCTTTTACGTTTTACGAATTCAATTTCAGGATCCGTAAAAAGGGCGAGTTGGTTTCGGTCGCTCATGGTAAGGTTAGGTTCAAAACTCCCGGCGCAGATGGTTTTTAGCTCTGTCAACATAATCAAATTCAAGATTTGATGCGGCCACTATTTCCAAAAAATACCGGGCCGTTTCATGTTCTTCCCGTTCGAGATAAATCTCTCCGAGATGGTAGGAAGCCTTTATATAGTTTTGCCGGTGTCCTTGCGGCTTAAGGGCATCGCCTATCTGAAAGGCGGCCAGAAAGTCCTGTATGGCCCCGTCTTTATTTCCCCTGAAGGCTAAAACACTGCCTTTCAGAAGATGCAGCTCTTCTTTGAGGGCCAGATCAGGAATTTCAATCTTATCCTTCCATTTGGCCAGGGTGCTGTCGATCAGTGCCAGCGTGTTATAATGATTATGATTTCTGTAATGCGCCCGGATAAGCAGCCTCCGGTAATATCCGTTGTTCGGATAACGGCGGGTAAGCTCACCGAGATACTCCACGGCCCGGGGAAAATCGCGTTCGTAATGAAGGTATATGTGACCCAGAAAGAAGGTGGCTTCCGGAATCATGAAGGTACTGTTAGCCGCTGCAACTCCAAGGCGCTTGAGTCCGTCTTCTTTGTCACCCTTTGGCAGCAGCCATGCAAACGGGCGGATAACCGGATAATGATCGGCAAAAAAAGCTGAAAAATAACGTGACATTCCCAGTCCGAACTGAATATCCCCCAGGTCCGGATATCTGCGCCCGATCTCTCTAAAGTAGGCCATGGCGGTTTGGGCATGACGTAAGCTTCGATACCAGGCTTCCCGGTTTGACCAATGCCTGGCTGAAAAGCCATAGCTCATGGATTTAATGATCAGGGCATCGATATCGCTATCGTCCAGCCGTTCTTCCGAAGCCTGTTTCGCCTCGTCAAGAAGTTCAAAAAAGGCTTTATCGTATCCGGTATTATCCAGATCAGGAAGGATTTTCCACCATAGCTCAATGGCTGGCCAGAAGGCCCAGACCGGATGTTCGGGACGGGCCTCGCGCCACGGTTGCAAAATATCCAGAGAAGCCTCATAGTTCAGGTTGTAAACGGAATCTATAGCCTGTCGGGCATCGGCAATAAAATCTTCATTAAGCAGCAGGCTTTCGCTCTGGGCAGAAGCCGTCAGGGGCAGGATGGATAAAATGGTAATAGCAATACAAAGCCTTTTCATGAGTGCCAAAACGGACTATAATAAAAATCCTTGCCTGATATCCGTTAAATACCCCTGATAAATTCCCTGAACGCAGCCATGGCTTGGCCACGGTGACTGATCCTGTTCTTTTCCTCCGCATCCATTTCAGCAAAGGTGATCGCATGTCCGTCGGGAACAAAAACAGGATCATACCCAAACCCTGATCGCCCTTTTCCAACCGATGCGATGTGGCCTTCACACCGGCCTTCAAAAATACGGCTTCCTTCACTATCGACATAAGCCAAAACGGTCCTGAAACGCGCTTTCCTGTTTTCGGGACCGCGGCAGAGGCTCAATTCCTCCAAAAGTTTATCTATATTTTTGATATCATCAGCCCCGGGACCGGCATACCGGGCCGAATGCACGCCCGGCCGCCCATCCAAAGCGTCCACTTCCAGGCCTGAATCATCAGCCAGGGAGGGGTGGCCGGTTATATAGAAAGCAGTACGAGCCTTGATCAGGGCATTTTCCTTCAAAGTTGAACCGGTTTCCTTTATATCGGCCAATTGCGGATAATCAAGGGCGGTTTGCAACTCAATGCCCAAAGGGTTCAGCATCTGATGCATTTCCGAAATTTTACCTCTGTTTCTGGATGCCAATACCATTGGTAGAAACCCTATTCCTTCAAAAAGGGAACTTCACTTAGATTTCGCAATTCTTCATAGCGTTGCTCGATCTTATCGAAAGAAAGTTCACTCAGCCGTTGTGTGCCGAATTTTTCAACGCAAAAACTGGCCATAACCGTGCCCATGATAACGGCCCGACGTATATTGTCTTCCGAGGTATCGCCGCTTCGGGCCAGCCAGCCGGTAAAGCCTCCCATAAAGGAATCCCCTGCACCGGTGGGGTCAAATATCTCCGCCAGGGGATAAGCCGGTGCCGAGAATACCCCTGATTGGCTGAACAGCTGAGCCCCATGCTCCCCTTTTTTGATGATCAGGATTTTAGGTCCCATAGCGCGAATTATCCGGGCACAGTTTACCAGTGTTATTTCACCGGACAGCTCCCGGGCTTCCTCATCATTGACGATCAGGACATCTACTTCACCGATTGCTTTTACAAGCTCATCCTTTGCACCGGATATCCAGAAATTCATGGTATCCAGGATGGTCAGTTCGGGCGCCTCAACCTGCCTGAACACCTTACGCTGAAGGCTGGGTTCGATGTTCCCCAGACAGACAAAGCGGCTGCCTTTATAGGAATCGGGGATAACGGGATCGAATTTCTCGAAAACATTAAGCTGAGTATCGAGCGTATCACGATTGTTCATATCCTCGTGATACCGGCCCTTCCAGAAAAATGTTTTTCCGCTGGTGTCAATTTTAAACCCTTCCAGATCGATCCGGTGATCTTTAAACAGGGTAAGGTCATCGTCACTAAAATCATGGCCGACGGTTCCGACCAGCCTTACCGGCGAGGTAAAATAACTGGAAGCCAGTGAAATATACGTAGCCGATCCTCCCAGGGTCCGGTTCACTTTTCCCAGGGGTGTTTCAATACCATCATATGCTACCGATCCTACAACCAATACGCTCATAAAAATCTACTTTTTTAATAGGTGTTAATTTGCTGCTTAACAATTCAGATGCCTTAAAGTAAGCAAGAGCGAAAAGATAAACCAACTCAATCTGTGGGTGGCCGTATTGATTAGTTTCTGTCGATATGTGTACATTATCCCTGCCGAACCTGATCCATACGCAGATGCAATCATTCCTGAATTTTCTTGAAAAGCGGCTGAAGGCTCCGTTGCCGGGACCGGCCGCTCAAAAAATCATGGCCCCTGTGCCGGAGCGGGACAAGCATCCTGAAGTTTCCATCCCCATAGATGCCTTCCGCAACGCCGTGCTGATTTTATTTTCGCAATCGCACAATTCCCGCCTTGAAATTTTATATACGCTGAGAAGCCACAGGCTGCTCCATCATAAAGGGCAGATTAGTTTCCCGGGGGGCCGCCGTGAAACTAATGAAACCCCTGTTGAAACGGCCCTGAGGGAAACTTATGAGGAAGTGGGTATTGAACCGGAACGTATTTCCGTGCTGGGGTCTCTGTCGCCATTGTATGTTCCTCCCTCCAATAACGTGATCGATCCGGTTACAGGGTATATAGACAAAATACCCAGGCTGAAGATTCAGGAAACAGAGGTTTCCGAAGCATTTACCATTTCCCTTGAAGAGCTGTATTCCGGGGCCAGCAAGCAACGCGAAAGCTGGCTGTTGAGAGGAAAAAAGTACGCTGTACCCTACTGGAACGTGCACTCCACTCCATTATGGGGAGCAACAGCCATGATTACAAGTGAAATAATGGAGTTGTATAAAGAATACCTGCAGAAGCAGTAGAAAATCATGGCCGGAAGCCGGCTGATTTTTTTTGATTCAGGCTTACATACGGCATGTTCAGGGCAATAGACCAGCAGGCTTTGAGTTGAAGAAAACACGGCAGAGCTGTTCGTTTATGACCGGTATTTCACCTTGCTAAACCCTGAACTTATCCTTAACTTACCAGACTTTGCAAATAGCGAATTCGCGTAGACTATGTTTGAAGATCTCTCTACCAAATTAGAATCGGCCGTACAGTCCCTTAAAGGGCAGGGAAGGATCACGGATGTTAACATCGCTGAATCCATGCGGGAGATTCGCCGTGCCCTGCTGGATGCCGACGTAAATTATGAAGTGGCAAAAGCTTTTACGGCCCGCGTCAAGGATGACGTTATGGGTTCGGATGTGCTGCGCAGCGTCAAGCCCGGTGAGCTGTTTACCAAGATCGTCTTTGATAATCTGGTTGATCTTCTCGGCAATGAGAAAGAGGACATTACCTTTGCAGACACCCCGCCAACCGTAATTCTGATAGCGGGATTGCAGGGATCCGGTAAAACGACGTTTACCGCCAAGCTGGCCAACCTGCTTAAGAGTCAGGGACGCAATCCGATGCTGGCCGCAGCCGATGTCTATCGTCCGGCCGCCGTGGAACAGCTTAAGACCCTGGCCGCACAAATCGGCGTTCCGGTCCATTCCATCGAAGAGCAGGATGCCGTACGCGTCGCCCGGGAAGCCGTACGGGAGGCAAAGAAAAACGCCTGTGATGTGGTCATCGTCGATACGGCCGGACGCATGCATGTGGATGAAACTATGATGACCGAGGTTTCAGACATCAAAAAAGTGCTGAAACCCCATGAGATCCTCTTTGTAGTGGATTCGATGACCGGTCAGGATGCCGTTAACACGGCTAAGGAATTTAACGCCACGATTGATTTCGACGGTGTAGTGCTCACCAAGCTGGACGGAGATACCCGGGGCGGAGCAGCGCTTTCGATCAAAAACGTGGTCGAAAAGCCTATTAAATACATCAGTACCGGTGAAAAAATGGATACCATATCCGCCTTCTATCCCGACCGAATGGCTCAGCGGATATTGGGGATGGGGGATGTCGTCTCTCTGGTTGAAAAGGCCCAGGAGCAGTTTGATGAGGATTCAGCAAAAAAATTAAAGAAAAAAATCTCTTCCGATACGTTTAATCTGGAAGATTTTTACGACCAGCTTCAGTCCATTAAAAAAATGGGTTCCATGACGGACCTGGTCGGCATGATCCCCGGCATGAAAAATGCGATGAAGGATGTCGAGATTGATGACGATACATTAAAACCGGTGGAGTCGATCATCAATTCCATGACGGTTGAAGAACGCCGTAATCCCGGCCTGCTTAACGGAAGCCGGCGCAAGAGGATAGCAAACGGGTCAGGAAAGACGGTCAAAGACGTCAATGCCCTGTTGAAACAATTTAATCAGATGAAAAAAATGATGAAGTCCATGCAGAAGGGGAATAAGATCCAACAACTTATGCAGGGATTTCAGAACCAGCCAAATATGGGTGGTAAATTCAATTAACAAACAACGTACTTAGGAGATAAACTTGGTTAGAATCAGATTACAGCGGCACGGCAGAAAAAGGCTGCCTTATTATCATATCGTAGCAGCAGACATTCGCGAGCGACGGGACGGGCGGATTATTGAGGATCTGGGACGTTTTAGTCCGACAGAAGAACCGGCTATGGTAAAGATCAACACCGATCGTGTGATTCACTGGATCAGTACCGGTGCCCAGCCTTCCGATACGGTGCGCAGCATCCTGAAAAAAGAAGGCATTTATTACCGTCTCCACCTTCAGCGTTGGGGAAAATCAGAAGAAGAGATTGACAAAACCATTAGCGACTGGCAGGAAACCAAAGGTACGGGTTCTGCGCAAAGCAAAAGCGATCAGAAGAAAGCCCGTCTGAAAGCCGAAGATGCGGCTGTTAAAAAACAGCAGGAAGAAGCTCAAAAAGCCGCGGCAAAGAAAGCGGAGGAAGATGCTGCGTCCAAAGCAAAAGAGGAGGCTGAAGCGGCAAAGGCTGAGGAAGAGGCCCCCGCCGAAGAAGAAAAAACAGCCGCTGAGGCCACTGCAGCCGAAACAAAGCCTGCCGAAGAGGTAAAGGCAACCGGTGAAGATGTGGCTGCAACGGATAAAACCGAACCCAGCCCAACCGAAGAGCAGCAGAAGATGGCTGAAGAGAAAGCCGGCGAAGAGGTAAAAAGCCAGACCTCAGAGGCCAGGGCTGCATCGGAAAAAGTGGTAAGCAGCGAAGCCGAAGCCAAGCAGGAAAAGCAGGAAGAAGCCAAAGCAGAGAAACCGGCTGAAAAGAAAGCGGAAGCCGAACCGGAAAAAGAAGCTGCAGAAGCTGCCGCTTCCGAAGCCAAAGCCAAAGAAGGCACAGAGGAAAAACAGGAAGAGGCCGGGACAGAAGATAAAAAAGCGGCCGGCAGTGATGAATCTGAAGAAAAGAAGTAACATAATCAGGCCAGAACATGCGTGCTGACAATAATTTCAGATACCTGGGAAAGATTGTGAAGGCGCATGGGATGAAAGGCGATATCGTTATTGCTTTAGAGCAGCCCGACTTAGCCATACCTGAATACGAAACATTGTTTGTTAAAAGCAACGCCGGAGATTTTATTCCTCATAAGGTTGAAGAGGCCGCACTGAAGGAAAAATCAAAGCGTTACCCGTTCTTTGTAAAATTTGCTCGTATAAATAGTCGCACGGAGTCCGGGGAACTGGTCGGTTGTGAAGTCTACACTTTGGGTGAAGCGGAATCGCTGACGGTTAACGAAGGCGAATCTACGTCACTGATCGGGTATGAGGTTTTCGACGAACGAGGCATGGCGGTGGGTAACGTTGTAGATGAAATGCATACCCAGGCTCATCCCCTGATCGAAATTGAACAGGAAGGGGAAAACCTGATACTGCCTTTTGTAGATGAATACATTGCCGGCCACCAGCCGGATGAAAAAAAGGTAATCGTTAAAAACCTGGATCGTTTTGCGGAATAATTCAATGCTGCGCATCGATATCATATCGGCAGTGCCTGACTTGCTTTTAAGTCCCCTGAACCACAGCATTATAAAAATTGCCTGTGAAAAAGGGCTGGCTGAAATTCATGTTCATGACCTGCGGGATTACACCGAAGATAAGCATCGCAGAATTGATGATTATCCGTATGGCGGCGGAGCCGGGATGGTACTGACGGCGCAGCCTATATTTGCATGCGTTGAGGCCCTGCAAAAACAAAGGGAATACGATGAAGTCATCTTCACTACCCCGGATGCCGGGGTATTTGATCAGCGTGAGGCCAATAACCTGTCGCTGAAGCAGAACCTTATCTTTCTTTGCGGTCATTATAAAGGCATAGATGAACGTGTGAGACAAAGCCTGGTTACCCGGGAAATAAGCATTGGCGACTACGTCCTTTCCGGCGGCGAATTGCCGGCATTGGTGATAACCGATGCCGTGGTGCGACTGCTGCCCGGCGTATTAGGGGATGCCGAAAGCGCGTTGGATGATACGTTTCAGCAGGATTTACTGGCAAGCCCGATTTACACTCGTCCGGCTGAATATAAAGGCATGCGGGTGCCGAAAGTGTTGCAATCAGGTGATCATAAGAAGATAGTTGAATGGCAGCAAAAAGAATCAGAGAATAAAACGAAGAAATACAGGCCGGACCTGTATAAAAAATTTACTAACGATTAACAAATAGCCACAGTCTGGTTATACAACCTAGGAAAGGGGATAACAATTATGGATAAGCTCAAACTGGTAGAACAAACACAGGTTAACGATGAGGCAACAAAATTTGATGCCGGTGACACCATTAACGTACACTACCGTGTACGTGAAGGTGAAAAAGAAAGGATTCAGCAGTACGAAGGCCTGGTTATTGCCATGCGTGGGTCCGGCGCAAATAAAACGTTTACCGTGCGAAAAATATCCAATAATGTAGGTGTTGAACGTATTTTCCCTATGTATTCCCCTTCCATTGCCAGGATCGATATCAAAAGGCGAAATAAAGTTCGCAGGGCCAAGCTGTACTATATCCGCGAACTCAAAGGAAAAGCGGCAAAACTGCGCGAGCGCACCAGCTGATTCAACACATAAACCCTATGTATAAAAAAAGGGACCGTCCTGTGAGGCCGGTCCCTTTTTAATAATCCAGGCAAGGCTACTGCCTGATCATTTATATAAGATCTCTATTTTTTCCGTAGGATCTTCGGCCCCGTTGCGGATGGAGATCTGCTGGGCGGCTTTATTGGCTATATCGGTAAATGCCAGTGAAGCGGGGGAGTCATTGCTTTCAATGACAATCGGTTTCCCGTCATCTCCGCCTTCCCGCACGGCCTGTTCAATAGGAACCTCCCCAAGAAAAGGCACATCGAGTTTAGCCGCCAGATTTTTGGCGCCGTCTTTACCGAAGATATAATATTTCTCATCAGGGTGGATCGGAGGAACGAAGCAGGACATATTTTCGACGATCCCCAGAACAGGCACTTTAACTTTGTTGAACATGGCGACCCCTTTTCGCGCATCGTCCAAAGCAACATCCTGAGGCGTAGAGACAATAATTGAACCGGTTAACGGTACGGTTTGCACAATGGTAAGCTGTATGTCTCCGGTACCGGGTGGCAAATCCAGGATCAGATAATCCAGCTCGCCCCATTCCGTTTCACTTAGAAACTGCTTTACGGCACTGGATACCATCGGTCCGCGCCAAACCACAGCCTGATCTTCATCAACAAGAAATCCCATCGACAATAATTTAACACCGAATTTTTCCAGCGGAACTAATTTACGCCTGGTATTGATGTTCGGTCGCTCGTGAATGCCAAACATAGTCGGAATACTGGGTCCGTATATATCGGTATCGACAAGGCCGACTTTAGCCCCTGCTTTCGCCAGGGCGCAGGCCAGATTGACGGCCACCGTAGATTTTCCCACCCCTCCCTTTCCTGAGGCTACGGCTATGATATTTTTGACATCTTTTAACAGGTCCTGGTCGCCCTGGCCTTCAACCCGGTTGGTTGAAACTTTGGAACTCATATGAGGAACGACCTCAGCCTCTTCATCGATAAGGTGCTTAATCGCATTTACGCAGGCTCGTTCAATTTCAGCCTTCATCGGACAGGCCGGCGTGGTAAGGTTAACGGTAAAGGCAACCTTTTTACCCTCGATGACAATATCTTCGATCATGTTCAGGGTTACGAGATCTTTGCCCAGATCAGGATCAATAACATTGGATAAGGCTTCTGTTACTTGTGCTTCGGTAATGGACATAAAAGGTATAGCGTTAATAATTCAAAATATTAAGAACAAATTTAAGAGGTCAACGATTCCCCGGCTGCAAATGGTATAGTTTAAGATCCCAGCTTAAGCATATACCCGACCCCATGAAGGGTAACCAGAAACCGGGGATCGTCGGGCTGCATTTCGATCTTCGTTCTGAGTTTGGAAATATGCACATCCACGGTTCTGGTGTTGGTACTGTGTTCATAACGCCAGACGTTTTGGAGCAGGGAATCCCGTGAGACCGGTTCGTTTATATGGTTCAGGAGAAATTGGATCAGTTCAACTTCACGGGTTGTCAGATCAATATTCTCATCGGGACGCTCAACCACGGCCTTGTTAAGTTTGACCTTGATTTCACCAAGATCGATTTCATCTTCTGAATTTGACCGGGTATAGGCGTTGGAACGTCGCAGTCGAGCCTGGATGCGGGCTAGTAGCTCTTTCACCCCGAAAGGTTTGGTGATGTAATCGTCGGCGCCGATATTAAGTCCGGTAACTTTGTCAATTTCCTGATCGCGGGCGGTGAGGATAATAATTGGGAAAGAAAGGTTTTTTTCCCGTATGGTTTTGCAGACATCGAAACCGCTCATGCCCGGCAGCATGATATCCAGAATCATTAAATCCGGAACACTTTTTTCAAGCAAATCCAGCGCGCTTTGACCGTCTTCGGCTACCGTTACAACATATTTCTCATTTTCAAGTGTATCCCTAAGGGTGAAAATCAAACTGGGTTCATCCTCAACAATCAGTATCCGCTTTCTATTTGTTGATATATTCCGCAGCTCCAATAGCTCTTTTGTCATTGTTGTTGGGGGTTTCATGATTAGTATACACCGGAAATTGTAGAGTAAATACAGATCCTTTGCGATAGGTGCTTTTCAGGGTAATATGTCCGCCATTTAGATGGGTAAGATTCCGTACAATGGACAGGCCGAGTCCGTGACCTTTAGTTTTTGCGGTGAGCGCATCCTCTACCCGGTAAAATTTGTCAAATATACGCTTTTGGTCTTTTCGTTGAATTCCGAGTCCGTGATCCTCAATTTTCAGATAGACCAGGTTTTGATCCGTTTTAATGGACAGGCCTATAAATTTATCGGAGGGGCTGTATTTCACGGCATTTTCAACAAGATTGTTAATGATGGTATTGAGGCAATCCTCATCGGCAAAAATAAAGGGATTATCCGGGTCAGCCTTAAACTGCAAGGTAAATCCCCTTTGTTCAAGATATGCGCCGTGACTGTCAAGATAGGAACGTACCATTTTATTGAGGGCCAGCGGCCGGGTTTTAAGAGCCAGCCTGCCGGCGTCGGCCTTGGCCACGTCAAGCAGTTTGTCAATCATCTGCCGAAGACGAATGGATTCGTCGAATATATGTTCCCCGTAGGAAATCAGTCGTTCTTTGTCTTTCACCCTTCCGTCGGCCAGGTTTTCACCGGCAGCCTGCATCACGGCAAGGGGGGTTTTCAGCTCATGCGTGACGTTTGCCAGAAATCCGGCCTGCCTGACGGCTAAATGACGCTCACGCTGCGCGGTCACAAACATAAAGACCATAGCCCCAATCAGAAACAGCACGGTGGTGCCCATAACGCCAAGATTTCTGTACAACGAAGCACGTGAAGTCGCCAAAACAGGGTTATGGTTAACCGAAGCCCTCAGGTCCCAGTCATGTAAAAGATCAGAAAAGGGTTGCCTGATATCGGCTTCCCTGCGGGAATATTCATGGGTGATGTCCGTCGAAAACAACACCTCTCCTCGGGTCCAGTTGATCAGCCAGGCCGTCGTGCCGCTTTGATTATCTCCGAAAGACTGGGAAAGCAGGGGACCGAGATACCGGCTGATAAAATAATCTTCGTTAATGACGAAATTAAGATACCCGATGATAGCGTGATCCCTTGGCTTGATCAGAGCGATGGACATGCTGCGATGCGTATCAAATATTACCCGTGTTTTCCACCGGTAATCATTGACAAGGCCCAGCATTCGGGTTTTGGCCATTCCCAGCCCGTCAATAACAAAATCCGGATAGTCATTTACCCATTCCAGGCTGTTTGATTCGGGATCGAAACGCTGTAGCTGACCCTCTCCGTTGCAAACCATGCAGTCGGGTTCAGAAAAATAAATGGCACTGAAGATGGAGTCTTTGGAAGCTATGCTCAGCATTTCAAGGAAAGGTTCCGGTACGGGTCCATTATTCTCTATGGAAAGCTGAATCTCCTCCATGTTTAATTTCCAGATATCCTGGACCGGCTGCCTGAACCGGCTTCGGACCTGATTGGAAATATCGGAAAGCTGATGTTTCTGGTTTTCCAGTGATTGATTGACCGTACTGCGGTGCAATGAATATAATGAATATACATTCATACCCGTAAGGCCTACGATTGCTGCCAGACCGATACCGAGTAAAATCCATCTGAATGTCAGATATTTATTCATAGCATATCATTTTTCCTAATATTATCTTTATTAACGGTACTTTAATATTTTCATTACCAATATTTACAGAATAAGTACCTTTTTAACAACACGCTTGTACATTTACCCCTTCTCTATAAGTTAAGGTATTGATATTGATGTTTATATGGTACTGTTCAATTCAATACATTACAAAAACCAATAAATATCCAGTTATAATTCTTTATACAACAAATGTTTATTCGGGAAGCGCAACAAGATGACATACCGGAATTTGCCGGTATCATCAAAGATGTCTTTGAAGAGTATGGTTTTTTGTTTCATTACCAGACGGAATTGCCTGATTTTGTGGGATTTGATTCATTCTACCGGAATTCTTCGAATAGCCTGTTTGTTGTCGAACACGAAGATGTCCTGGCAGGGTGTGGCGCCTTAAAATTAGAAAGCGGTGAAGGCGTTATAACACGGGTGTATCTCAGAAAAAAATTCAGGGGGAAAGGGTTAGGTAAAAAGTTGGTGTGTCATTTAATAGACACAGCGAAATCGGCCGGAGCCTCATCTGTTGTCCTGTGGACGGATACGCGATTTACCGTCGCTCACAGGCTGTACACATCCCTTGGCTTTTCACCGGGGGACAGGCAAAGGCGGCTCGGTGATATAAATGATACTACTGAGATTTATTTTGAGATGAATTTAAGTAGTGCAAATCGGAATAACATTTAAACAAGGTTATGGTATTAATAATTGGATCCGGCCCCATTGGTCTGGCATGCGGCATTGAACTTAAAAAAAGAAAGATCCCCTTCACTATTATCGAAAAGGGTTGCCTGGCCAACTCTGTTTATAACTATCCGGTGAACATGACCTTCTTCTCCACATCGGAGCGGCTGGAAATCGGTGGCGTACCGTTTATATCCCACGGAGTGAAGCCAACCCGAAGGGAGGCTCTGGAGTATTACCGGCGGGTGACGCAAAGCTTCGAACTGCCGGTTCATCTCTATGAAAAGGTAAAATCAGTCGCCAATAGTGAAGGCTCATTTTACGTCGAAACGGATAAGGCAAAATACAAGGCAACGGAGATGATTATTGCTACCGGCTTTTATGATAAGATCCGGAAACTTGATATACCGGGCGAGGACCTGGCCAAGGTCCGGCATTATTATGATGAGCCTCACCCCTATTTCAGCCAGAAGGTACTGGTAGTTGGCGGCGGTAATTCCGGTGTTGATGTAGCCCTGGAAACGTTTCGGTGCGGCGCTGACGTCACTATGGCCGTTAAGGATCCCACCCTCAGGGAAGGTGTAAAATACTGGGTGAAGCCCGATATTGAGAACAGGATTGCCTCCGGGGAGATAACGGGATATTTTAATACCCGGATAGTGGAAATCAAACCCGATTCGGTGGTGCTTCAAACTCCGATGGGTGAAAAAACCATTGGTAATGATTTTGTCCTTGCCATGACAGGTTACCAGCCTGATTATTCGTTACTGGATAACCTGGGGCTGGATTACGAAAAAGATGAATATCAAACGCCCGTGATAAACCCGGAGACACAGGAATCCAGCATTTCCGGTGTGTACCTGGCCGGCGTTGTTTGTGGAGGGTTAAATACCAGCCGCTGGTTTATCGAAAACACGCGCGTTCACGGTAACTTGATTGCCAATCATATAGCCTATGGCCGGGAAAAGCTTACCGTGTAAAAAAATAGAGGGTAAGCTACCTGCATCGCACCGCTACAACCTCTTACCACTGCTACCTTCCGGTCCTGATGGATTTCAGAGGGAGCTGGCCGTGCAGGACTTACCCCCTAATTAAAAACGAGCTCAAAAATAGAGCTAAATTACCTGTTTTGCAATGAGCAATTATTATTTGCTCTGCATCACATAGGTCCCATTCCAGTTATCACCGGGCGGATTTTGCTTTAGTTGCTCACTCCGGCCGAGTAAAACCAGCGATGGATTTAATTTCCTTTTGTTAACGGGATGACCGGGTTCTAATTTTGCAGCAGCCGTGAATTTAATTATGGCCTTTTCCCAGTTTTGCTGGAAATAAGCGTGCAGCCCTTGTTCAAACAGGGCTATGCATTCCATATGGTCAGCAGACATGTGAGCCCGAAGGCCGGCTACCTCATATACCGTGACCGGACGGGTGCGCCCCACCACCACAATGTTATCGAGTTTTCTGAACACGCAATCATCTCCTGCTTGTTCGGCTTTCTGTTTCGTCTCTTGCGTAACCATAGTTTGGATCCCGTACATTTTCGCACCGCTTTCACACCGCGCGGCCAGATTAACATTATCACCCATAATTGTATAATTGAACCGGCGGGTTGAGCCCATATTACCTGTAACCATAAGTCCGGTATTCAGGCCGATGCGGGTTTGCATATTACCGACAATATCCGGCCATTTATCTCCTTCGGATTTCCATTTCTCCCGCAGTTCGGCCTGTTTGATGAGCATTTTCTGGGAGGCAACACAGGCTTTATAGGCATGATCATCAACCGGCAGCGGAGCGCCAAAAAAGGCCACTATGGCATCGCCGATATATTTATCCAGGGTGGCACCCTGATCGGTTATTATATCGGTCATGGCAGTCAGGTATTCGTTGATAAGATCGACCAGCTGTGAGGGAGCCAGTTTTTCGGAGAAAGCCGAAAACGATTCGATATCGCTAAACAGGGCCGTAATATTTACTTCTTCACCTCCCAGATTGGGTTCTTTGCCTGAATCGACCATTTTCTTTACCAAAACCGGGGAAACATAGGATCCGAACATCGCCTGGATCCTTTTCCTTTCGTTCTGTTCGGTCAGGTAGTTATAGATCTGTGCGCTCATGAAACTAAACGAGACGACCAGTAAGGGTCCGGTAATTTCCAGCAAAAAGGCATATTCAATGAAGCTGAGGAAATAGAAAAATATATAGGCCACTGATAAAAGTAAAATGGCAAGGAAACCGGATATGGCTCCGGCATATACGGTAAGGAGAGCGGCAAAAATAGCCAGGGAAAAGACGATCAGGTTGGATAGCATCAGGCTGGCATTCCGGATGTAGTTACCGGTTAGCAGGGTCTGCAGCACATTGGCATGGACTTCAAAGCCCGGCATCGTGTTGCGGGGGGCAAACGGGGTGGAGAAAAAATCATGCAATTCGGGCATGGTCGATCCAACCAGAACTATTTTGCCCTGAAGATCACCTGAATAAAGCAGCCCGAAATCGGGATCATCAAAAAAACCATAGGGCCGATCCCCGAGTTCCTCATCGCTGAAAAATATTTCATCACTTACCGTGGTAAAGTTTCTGTCGTCAACAACCTGATCGTAACTGAATACAAGAAAGCTTCCGGGTTCACCATGATAGTTTATGAGCATGGTCTGCTCATCGTATTTCGGTATGGTCAGGGGTCCCACCTGAAAATACCGGCCCGTGTCTTCGATGGTCATTTCATCAAGGTCGAGATAGATCTTAAGCAGTTCGAGGGCAAAGGCATGGTAAGTGCGTTCCAAATGGATGTCACCGAGAGCGTAGCGCCTCAAAAACCCGTCATCATCGTTGTTTACAGAAATCAGTCCCCAGGGGTTAGGATTCTCCTCATCGAGCAAATCAAACGGTGCAACAAGCTGGGTTACCGTCCCGGAATGCTGCTGTGTGACAAGGATATTTCCGGCCGTTACCACATTGCCGTGTTCGGCTACAGCCCTGGCGAGAATAGAATCGTTTTCCGGCGTGAAACGATCCGGCTGGTCCAATACCATATCCAGGCCAATCGCTTTGGCACCGGCCCGGTTAAGGTTATCAATTAATCTGGCATGATGGTGATAGGGCCATGGCCAGCGCTCATGGATCTCTTTGTCGGCCTGTTCGCTTATGGCAATCAAAACGACCGGTGATCCCGATACGTCAACAGGGCCGCGCATCTCAAACAGCAGATCGAGGGATTTAAGCTCAATAGTCCGGAAAACGGAGGTGTGGGAAAGGAAAAGCGAGCAGACACATGACAACATAGCGGTGACAGTGACGATCACCCATTTTTTTTTAGGTCTGCTGAATGTCATAGCTTAAAAGTTATACACGTACCTGGCCTGCAAGACCCGGTCGCCGGGTATTTGCTGTAAGCCCAGCCGATCCACCACATTGTTCAGGTTCATATTGAGAATGATGGAATTAGACGCATTCAGATCATATTGAATGCCTGAACGAAGGTTATAAGAGTTATTTTTGTTGATTTCCGTATCACCGAAATCAGGCTCGTAATAGTTATCATAAATATAGGAGGGAGTGTTGTTTTCATTTACCGTCAGCGCGACCCTCTCGAAGGAATTCCGGGTAATGGAAAAATCCGAGTAAATATTAAGTTTGTTTTCCATAAGATAGTAGGATCCTCCCAGCTGTATACCGGTGACTTGCATGACGTTTAGTTCGTTTACCGAATTGGATGTATTCGAAGAAAGGGCAATCATGGTTCTCAGCGGTATTTCAAAGGTGCTGGACAGGGAAACAGAATAGATACGGCTGTCATAATCCCCGAATTCAGAAGCCTCATCGATGGTTTGCATATCGCTGATATTAAAGGAGGCGTCATGGACGATTTCCCCGATGGTAAAGCCACGGTTTATGGTGGCGGTATACTGTAGCGTTCGCGATGAACGTGGATCGGGAAGCACCCGCGGTTCACCGCCGATCAGGTGAACATTTCTCACAGCGGCAAGCGACCGGGCTGCATTGAGATCAGGATTTAATTGCCGTTCCACACCATTGCTACGGGTTTGATGATGGATGCCGGCACTAATACGAGGCAGGCGCCGCGACACCGGATACCAACTCACGTTGGCTTTATACGAAGACTTTACGGTCGTGGCGTCCCTGTTTCCGGTAACGTTGTCTTCAAGACGTTCATGGCCCAGGGTTACATACAGGGTATTTCTTAATAATCTGATCCGGTCGTTTATCGTGTAACCGGCAAGGTCACGTCGTATGCTGCTGTTGGCCAGTGACTGGTAATCCGGGCCTATCCAACGGTACCGGACCGTGAGATCGTTATTGAAATAGTGTAACCCCATCCTGGCCTGGCCGGCAAAAATCCCCCCGGGTACAAAGGGCTGGATACTACCGTTGCGGGAACGAAACGGCAAGGTGCTCATTTGCTCATTTATTACAATAAGCCTCGACAGCCGGTCGAGTTTATTTTCATAATTTCGGTCCAGATCAAAGCCCAGGTCGTCGGCCGAGGTCTGGTCCAGTACCCCGCCTCCGATATCCGTATTATGCAAACTGGCGGCAAAATCTGCATTAAGCCGGATCCGGTTATCGTCCAGCTTTATCAACAGGTCGGTTCCGGCCATAAAATTACCCTGTGGACGGGGCCCGGCGCCCTCCGTCCGGAATAGTTCCGGGTTTTCACTAAGCATCAGCCTTTCCTGTGCCGTAAGTTCCGAACCGATGAGTTCCGGTGGCAAATCATCAAATGACCGGATCACGTTCAGGGAATTTACATCATCTGCTATTTTCATGGCATTGATACCAACTTGAAATTTTTCGTCATTTCCCAGCCCGAGTCTGCCTCCGGTCAACCTTCGCCGATAGGTTCCCGATCCGCCCGGCCTCAGGCCCATCACGAATGAGGTTTCGGTTACGGGCTCACCGTTTGAAACGGCCAGCGTGTCCGTTCTCTGGCTGATGGGAGCATACCGAAGCCCTATGCTTCTGCTTAAGGTTCCATGTACTACATTAAGGTTGAGTTTTTTGTTCGGCGTGCGGATGGTTGAGTTTAGCCCGTACATCCTGCGCCCGGACATCAGCAGGGGGTTAAGCTGAGGGTAAACGTGGCCGGCTTGCACCTGGAACCAATTTCCAATTTTCAGATCTCCTGCAAAGCGGTTCTGAGGCTGTAACCGGCCTGATTCCTGGGTAGTAAACAAGCCGCTAAATGAATAGTGAATGTCACCTTCCGATCCGCTCACACGAAAATTACCCCGGTAAATACCGTCACCCTCACCGGCAAAAACCTGATTTCGAGCGTTAAGCTCCACCCGTCCCGACGGCAGGGACCGCCGGTCAGGAGATCCTGCTGTGGTTATTACGGGTTCCCTGATCCCGAAACTCCACGAGGCTAATGTAGTTTCGTGTCCACCGGCATAATAGGATATGCGTATATCATGCTCATCGCTGAGTAGGTTGTCAGGGAGATAGGAAATGAAATGCGGGCTGATGGCGGCGTCTGCCGAAACATCAACCCCGTTTAGGTAGAGTTTGATGGAATCCGGCATAACGGCTTCATCCTCATAGAACAAAGCACCGGCAATCAGGACATCATCGGGATTAACCTGGCTGTCCGCCACCGGACTCAAAATATTATACTGTACCTGGGGCTCAGTCTCTGCAGGTGGATCCGGGTCCTGAGCCCTAATGTTTACAGATAAGGGACGGCCTGCGGGATTATATTCCGGATAGGTTATTACCGATCCGTCTTGTAGTTCGAGACGCAGAAAATATTCCAGGGTGACGGCTGCAGGATCAGGAGTTAACCGAACGGAAATGGTGGTGTTCTCCATGGCGGAGTGCTTCCTGTCATAGGCAAGGTTACCTTCCATGCGATACATCAGATAGATGTCCTCAATTTGATCGGGTCTCAACCCCTGGGTCGAAAATATCAGTGTTTCCGTTTCGCCCTGGCGAAGACCGGGCGGCGACTGATGCTGTATATGATGCTGAGCTATGGATGGTGATGCAGCTCCGCTTATCACAAGGATCATGGCTGCTCCAATAAGCCGGTTTTTATTCATTACCCTGCTCATTCGTTATCAAAGTAGTCGAGTTCGACTTCCCGGAGTTGTCCGTCACTGTTTCTGAACCGGAGCCTCAGGGTCCCCGGAGTGGCCGTTTCATCAAAGTCATGGGTGTATTCCTGTTCCATGTCATTGACTTCCTGTTCGCTGACCCGGGTTATTTCAATTTCATTGCCGGTAGATTCTACAAAAGCCCGGTCTCTGCGATTAAGGTTAACCTGTCGGCCGGAAGCCGTTGCCGTTACCTCAACAATTCCGGACAGGCCGGTAAAGGTAGAAGAGCCGTCTGCGCGGATTTGGGAAACAAAGCTGGTTCCTTTTACGGCAGCCACCGCAGTGGGGGTCACGATATCGTAGTTGCTTTGCTGGCCGGTTACGTTCAGATAGATTTCGCCAATCTCAACGGCCATCCGGGCCGAAGTGGAACGTACACTATTGGATTCTCCGGTAACCGTGAGCTCTGTATTCGGCTTAAGACGGGCAATGCTGTTATCCATAAACTGCACCACAGCGTGGCCTTCATGATCTGTACGCAGGGTATCGGAACTGAAGAGCTGATGTGCTCTGTGGGCATTGATCCACTCATTTTTATCCCTTTCTTTTACGATCACCTGGGGCTTGAATCTCCTGACCATTGCCAGAGGCTTTTCAGGGTTGTATTCCAGCGTCCAGGCCGTGGAAGCCATAGAGCCGGCCGAGAACAGAATGAAGCCGAACATAAGCAGGATGGCTGAATGCTTCTTTTTCATATTAGTTCCCTAATATGGTAATGTCGCCGTTTTCATTCAGCTGCCTTAATTCTTCCAGTTTCCGGATCAGGGCCGAACCGCTGTATTGCCGGCCATCCAGGACCATTGAACCAAGAGAAAACCCATCATCGCGCAATTGCTGGTAGTCATCGCCCAAAATAATTTGCAGAAAGACAATAAGATCTTCACTTAAGGGCACACCGGTCGTATTCCCTGGCCCGGTAACGCTGAACTCCCAAATTTCCGACGGTAATTCTTCCGTCCCGTTCCCGGTTTCTATCAGGGTAAATACCTGCCAGTAATATTTGATACCGGCCTCAAGCGGCTGAACGCCGCTGAACGGATAATTAAAGCTGGACTGATCGATGAGCGCATCGGCCATCTCGAAATCAAGAAAGGAGCCGGCGCCTCCGAATTCCGGAGGCGGTTCGGTGGATAAGGCCGACTGGATCAGCGTTTCAGGCGACTGGCCGTCATCCTGTACAACGATGATCCGGTACCGTTCACCATGTCGGCCATTCCACCGAAATACCGGTTGAAAGGAATGGGCAGGTATATTTGATCCGGGTGGCCCCCCCGGGTTTAGAAGGCTGAGGTTCATGGCATCACCGCCCACCGAGGTTCCCATCTGATCGGCTACCCGGCCGATCAGCCGCCTGCGGCCGTCCAGCTGCTGATAAATTTCTGCGGTAATCTGATAGATGTCGTTGGGGAGCCTGATGGACCCGTCCAGGCTCTGCATGAGACGGTCTCCGGCTTCCGTCATCCCGGCATCAAAGGTTAGCTGTTCCTTCACGCCCGGCAGTCCCTCTCTCAACTGCATATTATCAGTGATAATGCGCTGCCCGGCATTCAGGGAGAAGGGCTGATCATGCGTCAGCGTGGAAATCACCCCCAGCCGTGCAGCGCTAACCTCAAATTGGAGGTATAGGTTCTCCTGCCTTCGCTGTGTGGTGTTGTGCAGGATCAGATTCATCATCCTCTGGCCCCGCCTATTCATAATCAACCCCAGCGACGGCAGCGACAGGGACTGGGCTTGGGTTAACTGCTGATCCAGGATTAAGTCTATGCTTATTTCCTGGGCCCTCGCGTTGGCTGTAATCAATAACAGAGAGCATACCAGGCTGGGTATGAGGATGACTAGCCTGGAAGAACAGCAGGGCTTAAACTCCATACATTTGCAAGTCGCTAAAGGGGTTATGGTTTATTAAGGATATTTAACAATAAAGCATGAAAATATCAAGTCACATCCGGACAGACCTATCCTTATCTAAATATCTCCCTTCTGCTTCAGGCTGAGGGGCCGGGTGGGTGCGCTATTTCTTGGAAAAAACCAGTATACCCCATCTCAGGTAGTTCTTTTGCCCTTTATCAACCCAGTGCGTTAACCCGCCTATCATCTTGTCCACATAGTCGGAACCGCATATTTTGATAATTTCATCGTACCGGCTTTCCAGTTCCCGTTTTATGCGTCCGTAATGGTTGATCAGCTGATGGGTATGGTCTTCGATGGTAATTTCCTCAAAACCATATTTGCTGGCCATCTGACGATAATAATCAATGGATCCCATGGTATCCAGGTGAATGCGATCGAGAACGGGCTTAATTTCCTTTTTCGGAACGTCGGCTACCTGCATAGGATCCGTGAAGATAAAGGTGCCGCCACTTTTAAGCAGGCGGCTGGCCTCAATGACTACTTTTTCACGGTCACCGCTGTGCAGGAACGAATCCTGTGACCAAATGACATCAAAAGAGTTATCATCAAAAGGTACCTCCTCGAAATTACCGTCAACGACATCGATCAGATGACTAAGTTTGGCTTCCCGGTTCATCTTCCGGTCCCGCTGGTTCTGCAGCTCACTGAGGTTCAGGGCTACTACCCTGCAGCCGTATGTTTTTGCCAGATATCGGGCCGAACCCCCGTAACCGGCTCCAAGGTCAAGTATCCTCGTGTTATTGGTTATCTTTTGGGGAATGAGCCCGGCCATATGCTCTACGGTACGCTTGCTGGCGTCAAAAACCGGTTCCTCATCGTTTTCATACAGGCCAATGTGAATATCCTCTCCTCCCCAGACATTGAAATAGAACCGGTCTGCCGCTTCACTGTCATAATAGTCCTTGGTCTTGTTGACCGTTTCAGACAACCCTTCGGTCTTGTCCTCTTCGGTGATCCCGGAAAGCACAAAGGTCTTTTTGTATTTTTTTTCCGCCACATGGATATAAAAATCAGGGTCATCCACCATATACGTTTCCTGAAAATCGGCATAGGTCTTAACCGTTTGAAAACCGACTTCTTTTAGCAGGCGTATCATGTAATCTTTGCGAAGGGGGAACATGTTCAGGTGATACACCGATTTATCGGGAAATTCGTAGCGGAAACGGGCCAGCCCCGGATCAATATGTTCCGGTTCGGCTTTGACGTCTTTGCCGCAGTAGTAATAGGAATGTTTGGATGAAAAGCCGTTATCCAGAATGGAGTCGTAATTGCGATGATCGATGATCAATACCCCGTCGTGACGAAGCGCTGAATAAAATTCAGCCAGAGCTTTTCTGCGGTCATGCTCAGAAAAAAGGTGGGTCAGGGAATTGGCCAGGCAGATCACCGAATCAAACCGTCCGTTTATATCCTGGTTGAGCCAGCGCCAGTCCGCCTGAATAGTACGGAGTATATATCCGTAATCACGTCCATTGGCAAAAGCCTTGGCCAGCATTTCCGGGCTTCCGTCGGCGCTTACTACATCGAAACCGGCTTTCAACAGCCGGATGCTGTGGAACCCTGTTCCGGTGGCAACATCAAGTACCTTTTTTGAATTCCTTTTTTCAAGTTCGCGTATAAAGAAATCACCTTCGGTCTGTTCTCTGGCCTCCCAGTTGATCAGCTCATCCCATTTTTCGACGAGATTCTGAATATATTCCAATTGATAGTGTTCTGATTCCCTTAAGTCAATCGGGTTCTTTCCAAAATCCTGAACGTCTCTTTTTGTCAATTCCATTGGTTGTCCTTTATAAAATTATCTTAAGTTCTACAGTAAGATAAAAAGCTAGTCGTCAATCTCAAGCCGTGGCACAATCCCGCACAGACTCATACATGGTCGCGGGGTATTTTTTCGTGCCAGTTCTTGGAAAATACCCTTTCATTGCCTTCAAAGGCATCCAGGGTAGCATGCAGGTAAAAATTATCTTTATCAGAGGTCAATATGGTGTTTGTCTTCGTGTGAATCTGCCATTGGCCTCTTTTTAAGGTTTTTTTACCGATCGTTTCCGCCCTGACCGTATCGACAGAGTCTTCGTTGATGCTGTAGGTTTCTCTGATATAGTCGTCGATCTCCAGGTAGATATCCTGAAGGTAGTACTTACCTTCATCTTTAATGACATCCATCGTGGATTCATTGATGATCAGATCCCTGATAACATTCCACTTTACCTTCGAGGCATGGATAACGCCGGCCTTAGAGGTTGGCTCAGCCCCTTCGGGAGGTTCAAACCTAATATCCCGGTCGCCGTATTCGGTTAAAACAGGCAAAGAAAATGCGCTTTCTTCCCCGTAGATCTTCAGCATGACCGGCTCGGGAGAGGGCCAGGCCAGTGGGAAATAAGAAGTGGAAATCGAAACACGGAACCGGTGACCGGCGGGGAAAATATGGGCTATCTCATTTAAATGAACATCGATTTTGTATTTTTTGCCGGGCTGCAGTTTCTCCGGGAATTCATCATTATTACGGTGTGTCAGATTCAGGATGCCATATGTGACACGGGTTGCCTTGGCATCCAGCCGTACATCGGAGAGCCTCACGGCAACCATGGCCAGGGGCCGGTCCGACTCCAGGACCAGATCCGCCACCGGCATGCCGATTATTTCCAGATCTTCCTTTAAGGGCTCACTGGTGAAAACCAAAGCCCCGCCGTCTTCTTCTCTCTGGTCGGCCGGAAGGTCCGGGGCCACTGAATAAGAGCACCATTTACCGGCAAACATACCCAGGTTCACCGGCGACTGAAGAGACATGGCTTTGGCTTTTTCCGTACTTCGGGCCTTTATGCTCTTATCGTTTTTCAGAATATATTTTTTATCCTTTACCTTATCGGATGGCCAGTCGTTGAGTCCCAGCCAATAGCCCGGTCTTTCCTCATAACTGGTGTGTGGGGGAACCGATTCCTGAACCCAGGCTTTCAGCATCGGTTCCTTATCCATTCCGTTCTCTTTATTTTTCAACCAGCGGTCCCACCAGCGTATGCATTCCTGCAGGAACCCAATAGCCGGACCGGGAATGCCGTCATGGGGGTAACGGTGGCTCCACGGGCCTACCAGGCCCATCCGGGGAGCCTTTAAATGCTGCAGTAGCCTGAATACCGAATTTGAATACCCATCTGCCCAGCCGCTAACAGCCATGACGGCGCATTGAATATCATCATAATTTTCACAGACCGAACCGTGTTTCCAGTAATCGTCACGGCGCTGATGGTGAAGCCAGTTTTTTACCCAAAGACCGCTCTTATCCAGGCGCTCCATCCACATTGATTTCCACTGGTCACCTACAATTTCAGGGTCGGGAGGCAGAGAATTCCTGTCAAACATTACGGATGCCCAGGAGAGGTTATCACCGAGTAAACATCCTCCCATGTAATGAACATCATCGGCATAGCGGTCATCGGTAGAACAGACCGTAACGATGGCTTTTAAGGCTTCGGGCCGGCGGGCGGCTATCTGCAATCCGTTGAACCCGCCCCAGGATATGCCAATCATGCCCACATTGCCGTCGCACCAGGGCTGCTCGGCCAGCCATTCGATGATCCGTTCGCCGTCGCTTAATTCCTGATCAAGGTATTCGTCGGTAATCAAGCCTTCCGAATCGCCGCTTCCGCGTATATCAACCCGGGCTCCGGCATATCCATGTCCGGCAAAATAAAGATAATTAACCTCATCCCGGATACGCTTGAAGTCTCTTTTGCGGTAGGGAATGTATTCAAAGATGACCGGCACGGGCTTTTTATAGGCACTTTTGGGAATCCAGAGACGGGCCGCCAGTTTTACACCGTCGGGCATGGTGATCCATTCGTTCTCAATTACTTGTATCGATTCCGGGAAATCTTTTTTGTAATGCATAAATCATGTTTGAAGTTTCGGATCTACTTCTTCTACAATAATATCCAGCTGTTTGACGATCTGGTTATAATTATCGAGTAGTTCCTTTTCACTCTGTGCGCCCAGATAAATATTGGCCAGCCGGTAACTGTAGCTATCCTGTCCGGATAGCTCAGAAAGTTTCTGACCCTGCTCGCCTTCGATGAAGATCATACAATCGAAATCCTGTTCTATTGTTTCGATTTCTGCTTTCGAAGGAAGATGCTTAACAATGCCATCGTCGAAGAATACGCGATGATGAATTTTGGCGGCAATATTGTATTTACCGTTTTTTTCTACCGGATTGGGCTTCTGTCCGGTGGCCACCTTTACTAAAAACTGATGATTGGAACGGCCGTAGACTTTAAAAAAAGGATCGCTGTGGGATTGTGAAATGCGCGTATTGACTTCCAGTATCCAGATTTGGTCCGTTTTTTCGTCGAAATAAAATTCAATGTTGAAGGTGGCATTATCATATTGAATCTGTTTCATTACCTTTTCAGCAATCGCCGCCATGCGTTGCTGAACGGCATCGGACAGACGGCTGGGGGTGACATAGGCAAAAAATGACGAAGTATTTTCGTAGAGAACAGAATCGAAATAGCCATGGATTTGCATCTCCCCTTCGAAGACATATCCTTCTACCGTACATTGATAACCGGAGATTATGTTTTCTGCTATGCAATAATGTCCGTCTACTTTGCCGATCTCTTCGGGAAGATCTGCAAAGGAGAGCATGTAATTGAAGGGCCCGGCAAAGTTAGGTATACCTTCCCTGATCTTTTTCAGGCTGGTTTGCAGATCCTCCTGATCTTTAATCTTAAAACCAAGCTGGCCCCCGTAAGACTTTACAGGCTTTAGCCAGAAAGGCGGTTTTATATCAAGGTCGTCGAGTTCATGATCAGCATCGGGATCTATAAGGGTGAAAGAGGGGACATTTTTGGGCACGGCCTTGTTTTGCTCCACCCTGGCCCAGTATTTATGCTCACATCGCAGCCCGCTTACCAGTGATGGCCCCCTAAGGCCGTATTCCTGGCACAGGTAAAAGGTCAGCAGCATGACGGGATCAAAAAACCCTATGATCCCGTCAATAGAACCTTCAAAGCTGTCCAGTTTGTCTTTGGCCTGGCTGATCAGCTTTTGGTAGTCAATGGCTTCTCCCTTGAGCCTCAACTGAACTTCGGATGCCTTAAAAAGAGGAATAAAGTTGTACTGATCGGCATTCTCGATGGATTGCAATTCCTGTAAATTGTATTCATCCAGACCGACTATAAAAACATTCTTATTATTTTTTTCCATGCACTGTCAACGTGAGAAATCCGGAAAAAATCAATAGAATGTCTTAATGCGGCGCTGCCCATAAGACTGCGATCAGCTTTTGAAAAGGGATGTTAAAAACTGCCGGTATTTTTCAGGGTTTTTCTGTATTAACAGGGGTATGCCGAAAGCGTACTCCACCATTTTATCCGTAAAATCGTACCACGTCAGGTTCGGAAGTTTTTTGGCTTTTGAGCTGACGATGATCAGATCGGCCTGATCGCTTATGGCCTGTTCATAAACAGCATCCTCAAACATCCCGTCGTTCTGTTTAGTTAACGCGAAGTCTACCCTGGGAGAGATTTCATATTTGGCGATAAAATTCTCCTTTTTTTTTGCGACCTCTCTGTCCGTATTTTCCTTTTCTTTGTCCGATAAAACGTAGGGAAAAAACTGAGCACGGTATTTGTATATGTGCTGGGCGGTCACGCCACCTTTTTTATCTTTAACCAGTTGCAGAGCCGTTTTTACTCCTTTGGCTGACTGCTGGGAAAAATCGACCGGAACCAAAACGTGATGCAGGCGGTACCGGCAATTCTCTGGTACAAAAAGAATGGAAACGGGTACATATTTGAGAATTTTTTTAGGTATGATGCCTTCTCCGGCATAACCGATTTTTTTACCCATTACCAGAAGGTCGGGTTCCAGGGTGTTGACGGCATCGATAATTTGTTCTGTAGCCCGTCCCTCTTTTATTATTACCCTGGTTTCCACAGATGAATGGCCAAAGTGCCCGTCAATTTTTTTATGGATTATATTCCTGAGCAATTTTTCGAACTCCTCCTTGCTCTGCAGTTCAGGGAACTGTTCGATCAGATCGCGAGCGGTAGGACCCGATTCGATAATATGGAGAAAGGTAATGACCTTCGGTTTACTAACCGACGTCAGAAAGGATGTATAGCCGACCAGGATGTCATCTATTTTCGTCAGGTCCAGTGATACCAGCCAGTGTTCTGTGTTTATCATATGATCCTCAGCAATCTATTCATTCTTCTGGTTTTTAATTGCGCTAGCTACAATATCCAGGTAGGATTCACGCTCCTTGTCTTTGTGCTTCTCCAGCATCTCCCTGTGTTCCCTTGCCAGGCCCTTATTCAAGCTGTAACACATAAGGAGCAGAATAATCACAAAAGGCAGCCCCGTGCTGATAGCCCCGGCCTGAAGGGCGCTTAACCCCCCGCCCAACAAAAGCGCAGCGGCTACGACGCCCTCTGTGGAAGCCCAGAAAATGCGCTGGCCCACCGGCGATTCCAGCTTGCCCCCGCTTGTTAGTCCGTCGATGACAAGGGAACCGGAATCGGAAGAGGTTACAAAAAAGCTAAGTACCAGTATGATGGCGAGAAATGAAGTGATCAACGGCAGGGGAAGCTGGTCGAGAAGAACGAACAGGGAGGTGGTTTGGTCGGCTTCGACAGCAGAAGCAATTTCCGCTACACCGCCGAGTTCCATAAACAAGGCGCTCCCTCCAAAGCTGCTCATCCATAAAAAAGTGATCAGGGTAGGGACGATCAGCACACCCAGAACAAACTCTTTAATCGTGCGCCCCTTTGATATCCTGGCGATAAACATGCCCACATAAGGAGACCAGGAGATCCACCATGCCCAGTAAAAGACCGTCCAGGTGGTCATAAAATTACCCTCTTCGTAGGTTTGGGTCCAAAGGGCATAGGTAGGAAAATGCTGTATATAATGTCCGATATTTTGAAGAAATGATCCCAGAATATAAAGGGTTGGTCCGGCAATAAGCATAAAGACCAGAAACAGGGCGGCCAAGCCTATATTGAACTGGCTCAACACCTTTACCCCCTTGTCTATGCCGAGAACCACGGATACCACCGCAACCGCGGTAACGCCGGCAATAATGAGTATCTGCAGGTTTATCGTATTGGTAAACCCGAATACATGTTCCATTCCGGCCCCGGCCTGGGCAGCTCCCAGTCCGAGGGAGGTGGCCAGCCCGAAAAGCGTGGCCAGCACGGCCAGCGTATCGATCAGATCGCCACTCCAGCCGTTGATCCGGTCGCCCAGCAGAGGGTAAAAAACAGAACGGAAGGAAAGGGGGAGTTTCCGGTTATAGGCAAAAAAGGCAAGGGCCAGGGCCACTACAGCATAAATAGCCCAGGCGTGAAATCCCCAGTGCAAAAAAGTAACCCCCATGGAATCCCTTATCGAGGCTATGCTGCCCGGTTCTGCATGGGGCGGATATAAAAGATGCCACATAGGTTCGGCAACGGCAAAAAACATCAAGCCTATACCCATGCCAGCACTGAATAACATGGCAAACCAGGACAGGGTACTGAATTCCGGCCGTGCTTTTTCCCCTCCCAGCCGAATAGTTCCGAATTTGCCGAACGCAAAGTAGAGCGCAAAACCGATGAATATGTTCACGCTGGCCACAAAGAGCCAACTTGCCCGTTCGGTGATGCCCACCCTCAGGGTGTCTAGTAGTTCTTCTGCGGTCTCAGGACCAATTAATGTTCCAATAATCAGGATGGCAATCAAAATTACAGATGGCCAGAAAACAGGTCCGTGAATGTCGAAATATTTATGAGCCATGTTGTAGCTTGTTTAGCAGTCTTCCTTTAAGGGTGACATTCATTTTTTATTGCAATTCAGATGGGCTGCAATATAAAAAAAGCAACGCAATGCCCGAATAATATTTGCACCCTGATTAAATACTTGTATATCCTTACCGGAGCTATGTTCCCGTTGAGACGCTCGTATCCGGTCCCCTTTTTTTGGATCTGG
>JBBDRB010000029.1:0-47630 GCA_040905685.1 Balneolales bacterium
CTGTAAGGAAAAATACACCATCTGTATTTAGATCCAAATACTTACAGTGGCCACGGTGCTTTATAGACCGTGCCTTCGAAAGGGCTTGCCAAAAGGATGTAATGTCTCAACATATACCTGTACCATATCATGTACCAAGCTCTATTATTATCTTCACAAGGGTTGACAAAAATAGTATCCCAATAATATCCCAATAGTTCGCACAACTACGCCCTGCTATGTCTTTTCAAAACCATGCAGATAAAAAAATAGCCTTCATATTCGTCATATGAAGGCTATTATAAGTGGAGCTACGGGGATTCGAACCCCGGACCTCTTGCATGCCATGCAAGCGCTCTAGCCAGCTGAGCTATAGCCCCGAAAGATTGTAAAGGTAATGTTTTTCTTACTTTTTTGCACATCCTTTTTTGCTATACAGGGTGATTGAAAGGTAAAAATATTGTCTTTGTCATAAATTAGGTGTTATTTTATGTGCCCATACTCCATATGCTAAACCCCTATTATTGGATATCTTAATGCACCAACCGAAACGGTATTTATTATTCCTTGCATGTTTTACCTGTATGGTCCTTGTACAGGCCGGTTGTGGAAGCAGTGAAGAAATCGGTCAGGAAGTTCTGCAGACCGATACCGATACGGATGACGATGGCCTGCCTGATGATGAGGAACTTCGAATTGGCACCAACCCTGTGGATCCGGACACCGATGCCGATGGCCTGGCTGACAGAGCGGAATTTGAACTTCACAATACAGACCCTCTTGTAGCCGATACCGATGGCGACGGACTCACGGATGGTGATGAGGTGCTTGTCTACGATACGGATCCGTTAAATCCGGATACCGATGGAGATGGACTCAGTGACGGCAATGAGGTCCTGAAATACAGTACGAATCCCCTGGAGGAGGATTCGGATAACGACGGACTCAGTGATTATGAAGAACTATTCATCTACGGAACCAATCCGAATAATCCGGATAGCGACGGAGACGAAGTCACCGATGGGGAAGAAATAGAATTGGGCACCGATCCTCTCGATCCCAATGACCCCAGGATACCGGGAGAGCTGAATACCATAAATTTTGGTTATGACCGCTCCAGCCTTGATAACCATGCGGCAAGGCTACTCAGTGCAAACGTTCAGATACTGCTGGATTCAACTTTTGTTTATCACGTCAGCGTAGAAGCCTTTACCGACCATTCGGGTGAGGGGCAGTACAACCTGCGGCTGAGCCAGCGCCGGGCAAACGCCGTAGTAGAGTTTTATAAAGCCAACGGCATTTCCGAAGACCGCATCTACAGCAGAGGCATGGGTGAGGCTCCTCGCCCCTGTGCCGGGGAAGACGCTGCCGGCAGGGGGTGCAGGGATAACCGGCGGGTAGAATCCATACCGGTTATCCCTTCGCATATCAGGTCTGATAATAACTGACCAAGCCTTAAGGGTTCCTTTTTTCGTTGGCAGGATGCTTTTTGCCCCTGGGGCTCACCGGAACAGGACTGTCATTTCGCGGGAGTCCGGTTATCAGACGGAAACTGCCTCTGAATGTAAAATAATACCAGCCCCATTCAGCCATTACACGAAAACGATTTCGAAAACCGATCAGGAAAAAAATGTGGACGAATGACCAGAGCACCCAGGCAAAAAATCCCGCAAATTTAAAACGGCCCATTTCAGCCACGCCTTTTGCGCGGCCTATGGTCGCCATTTTCCCTTTATTTTTATACTGGAATACCGGTCTGATGCCTTCTTTCAAATGGTCCCGAAGCAATTTGGCAACATGACGTCCCTGCTGCATGGCAACAGGGGCCAGTGCGGGCAGTTCGCTGCCGGAATCATCCGTAAAGATGGCGGCGTCGCCGATCACAAAAATAGAAGGAAAACCTTTTAAGGTTAAATCGCGCTCTACGGGAAGCCGGCCCGCTTTCCCACCGGTCACGTTTAAACTTTTCAACACAGGTGAAGCTTCATTGCCTGCGGCCCAGATTACATTGGCCGATTCAATATAACCGCTCTTCGTCTCAACTCCATGATTATCCACACTGGTTACCATCGTATCGAGCTGAACTTCCACGCCCATGCCGTTCAGCATCTTTATGGCTTCAGACCGAAGGCCCGGGTCAAAAGCAGACAGAATGTGAGGCAGCGCTTCAATAAGCGTAATAGAGGTATCGGTGGGCTGAACCCTTTTATAATCCCGGATGACGGTCCGCTTAACAATTTCTGAAATGGCACCGGCTAATTCGACGCCGGTAGGTCCCCCTCCAACGATGACAAAATTGAGGTACTTTTTCCGTTTTTGGGGATCGTTTTCCCGGTCCGCTTTTTCCAGGGACAACAATATCCTTTCCCTGATTTTAAGGGCATCGGCTAGGGTCTTTAGACCCGGTGCATTTATTTCCCATTCGGCGTGGCCAAAATAGGAATGACGGGTGCCCGTGGCCATAATCAGGTAATCGAATGTAAGGATCTCACCATCGGCCAGGGTGACCGTGCGCCGGTGCTTGTCAACGGCCACTACTTCGCCAAGGATTACGGAAGCATTGGCCTGATTCCGGAAAACCGCCCGTACGGGCATGGCGATGTCTCCCGGTGACAATGAGGCTGTGGCTACCTGATAGAGCAGAGGCTGGAAAAGATGGTGATTGGTCCGGTCAATAATGGTAATATCATAATCGGTATCCTTTAAAGCCTGAGCGGCGGTCAGGCCGCCGAAACCGGCACCTACAATAACAATGTGCCTTTTTTTATCGGTTCGGGAGTCAGCATCCATCGGCGTGAATTATGTGTGGAGGTTAATAACAAACCATATACCGGTCAACGTTTTTAGTTAGTGTACCGCCTTTCCCAGAATATTAAAATACCGTACCTTTAATCAACTGAAAATAAATATATAATGGCTGCTAAAGTTCATACTTATAAAGATTCCGGAGTTGATGTAAAAGCCGGTGAGAAAATGGTCAATTCCATCCGGGAACTGGCCGAACAGACCCATACCCCACGTGTCCTTAATCAGATCGGTGGGTTCGGAGGCTTCTTCCAGGCTGATTTCGGTACCCTCAGCGAACCGGTACTGGTGAGCAGCGTTGACGGTGTGGGAACCAAGTTGAAGGTTGCATTTCGGGCAAAGAAGTACGATACGGTAGGCCAGGATCTGGTCAACCATTGTGTGAACGATATTGCGGTTTGCGGAGCCGATCCTCTCTTTTTCCTCGATTACTTTTCTACCGGAAAACTGGAACAGAAAACAGCCTACGAGGTCGTGAAAGGATTTTCAATCGCCTGCAGGCAAAACGGCTGTGCCCTGATTGGAGGGGAAACGGCAGAGATGCCGGATATTTATTCAGAGGGGGAATTTGACCTGGCAGGAACGGTTGTGGGCGTTGTGGATAAAAACAGGATATATGATGGAAGCAGGGTAGGTGAAGGCGATATTTTACTGGGGTTCCCCAGCTCGGGGTTGCATACCAATGGCTATTCTCTGGCCCGGAAGGTGCTTTTTGAACATTATGAGATCGATGACTATGTTGACGAACTGGGAGAAGCCCTGGGTGATGCCCTGCTGAAAATCCATACCTCCTACCTGCCGGTGATCCGCGAGTTAAGGGCATTGAACGGCATACACGGATTTGCCCATATTACTGGCGGCGGCATACCGGGCAATACGTCACGCATCATTCCCCCGGACCTGGAAATCAGTATAAACTGGGAGTCCTGGGAGCACCCGGCGATTTTTCAACTCATCCGCAAACTTGGTAACGTACCCGGGGAAGACATGAGAGCGAGCTTTAACCTTGGCATCGGCCTGGTGGCTATTGTGGGTAAAGGGGAACTGGAAAACGTGATGCGATGGGCAGAGGAAAAGAAGGAAACGGTTTACCAGATAGGGACCGTCAGAAAATCTACCTGATGATCATCATCTTCTTGCTTTCGGCTCCGTTACCGGTGATCAAACGGTAGATGTAGATCCCGCTGGACAAGTACGAAGCGTCGAACAGCACCGTGTGCACGCCGGCTTCTTTGATTCCGGAGTCCAGCAGGGCCACATGCCGGCCCTGGATATCAAAAACATCCAGGTCAATTTCCCCTCCCTCCGGGAGGTGATACCTGATATTAGTCAGCAAATCAAACGGGTTGGGGAAATTTTGGTTCAGGACCGGATCGCCTGACGTGGCTTCCGTTCCACCGCTAACCCGGATATCGGTAATGTTCAGCTTGCTTCGTTGTCCGCTGTCATCGTCCAGACGCCGGCCGGTATAATAATACTTCCACTGAAGCTGAACATAGGGTTTATGGGCCGCTGAGAAAGGCAAGGTTACCGGTCCCATTTTTTGGGTATGTCCGGCTCGTTCATTGCGGCGGTATTCGACAGGGTTTCCATTCGAATCGGTTACATCGTGAAACGGTCCCGTGTTACCCACCCTGTATTGAAGCCTCAGATTATAGACCCTTGAATTAGGCAAAACCGTACCTCCTGTCCAGCTTACCGTGATTTCATCCGCCTCCCTGGTATCCAGTGCCAGGATGGCTGAACCAAGACGCCTGCCCGGATATCCCGGATTCCCGTCCTCATTGCTGGTATTAATAAATGCAAAACCCCCGTTTCCAAGTCCTTCAATGCGGGTTCGTGAATCCAGATTGTATGCACCGTCGGTGTAACCGGCCGGTTGAGCATTCAGTGGCGGATCATCGGCGTCCATATACTGAAATATCATATTGGGCGGATAAGAGCCGGCCGGCTGGTCAGCAGACCAGGTTGAAAAATTATACGTACCCTGGCTTAATGAATGCGGGCGGGGGATGAGGCTTTCCTGGTCGAAGGCCGGGTCGGCTTCAAACACGGCTTTGAGATCCAGCGCTTGGGTAAGCATAAGGTTTAGCGTATCCGATCCGCTGCTATGGCCGTCTGCACCTTCCCAGAATGCCAGCCTGTAGCCGGGGTAGGGCCTGGCCACAACCTGCGCCGGCAAACCCTGAAAATAGGTTCCTTCCCACGGGTACGGGTTAGCTGAAATGCCGGCCGTCTCTTCGCGGATGGCAAGGGAGTTGAGCTTGACGTAGCCCTGTTGTACGTTAGAGACATCAATGGTAACGCCGGTGAGTCCGCTCAGGTCAAACTGGCTTTTTAGATGTTCAAAAACATGTTGTGGACGATGCCGGGCAAATTCGTGCAATACCTCTACATTGCTTTCCCATTCGGCTTCAGTTTGAAATGACACGAGTCCGCCCCCTCCGTCACGGCCCCCCCATCGCTGGGCGTGAAAGGGGATCTCCGGTTGAAGGGTAACGGCCATGTCGCTGATCCTTTTGCTTACATGCTCACTATGGAATCTGGTATTCAGGTAATCGGAGAAGCGGGTGATAAAACGGATTTCAAACTCTTCATTGCTAAGCAGCTCGTGAAAGATCAGTGTAGCCCAGGAAGGATTCCGGTGATAGGGATAGTCAAAGGGTCCCGAGGCGGTGGCTGCATATTCCAGGGTATTATGGGTATAATCATTTTCCCAGTTGATTCCCTGGTCCTGGCGCTCCCGGTAAAGCATAAAGCCAAAATCAGTGTCATAGAGGAACGACCGCCATTTCCCGGCATTCAAATTTTCCCTCCAGAATTCACTGTTATTGGCGGGCCAGTCATAATTGCCATAGTAAATCTGGCTGATCTGGTAGTCGGCAAAATTAGCCACATCGATCAGGTCAGCAAGCATCGCATAGTTCTGTTCATCGGAGATATCATGGGATTCGATAAAATCGATCATATGGCGGTAATGTGATGAGCTGCCCTCAACGACCTCTACATGATAGGGCAGGTCGGCATTGGTTTCCAGAATATCAACGTTATCGGGATCAACCTTGTGTGCGGCTTCCAGGTAATGGCGGTCAAAACGCTCCCGGATGTTATGGATGCCCCAGTATTTCCCGTTCAGATAAACTACAGCCGGACGATATCCCTGCCGGTCGAGGCCGGTCCCTTCCATTAAACTCTGCATGAGCGCATCCCGCATCATGGTCGATGCCCAGTCGTTCCCGGAATTCCTAAGCAGGAACCGGCGGTACCTGGACAGTCCGCCATCGGTCAGGGGATAAAAAACAGACCGGTCACTGTATTCGTTCCTCGCATAGATCCGGAAGGTTTTTTGGGGAAGCGTCCGGCTCCACCCCCCGTGTATGCGGGCTCCGGCGGCCATGTTCAGACCCGGTGTCCCATCGTTGGTGAAAATTTCAAAGTTGATGGACCGCTCCCAGTCGCTGCCCCGTTCGGTAGGATTCTCATATATGCCGGTTTCCGGGTCGAATAAGTGATCCGGGTCGGCAGCCAGGGAGACGACAAAAAGGTCGGGTTTTCGTTCAATAAAATAAGACTGTGTATGTATGGCGCTTGACAGAGAACCGTTTTCCCGGACGATGGCCCGGATGACCACTGTGGAGTCGATCGGCAGGGGGCCATCATATACCTTTGACGATGCGTCAGGATCGGAACCGTCTGTGGTATAGTATACAGGGCCGGTGGGATTGTCGTGGGTGATCTCTAAGGTGATCGCTTCATCATAAAATCCGCCCGGCAGGGAAAAGGCCGGCGGACGGAGTTGAACATCCTGGCCAAGCAGGATCCGGGTAGTAAGCAGGAATGCAATCAGATGTGCGGTCTTCATGGTTCTAATGGGGCCTCAGGGTTAGATCAACAATTTCGCCGGGCCTCAGGAGGCCCTGGTCATCCAGGCCAATCTTAACGGCAAGTCCGGTTCTTACCATCTGGGATTGCAGGTTTTGCACCTCGCTCATATCCTCGACCTGCACGCCTATGTTCAGTATACTGGTTTCAAATTCGACCCTGTTGTTCGACTGGGAACGCACGATCACGGTCATGCCGATTTCCGGTTCCATGCGAACCGGATGGGGAAGATATCCTACGATGTAGTCCGGACTGGATGATTGAATGGTTAAAATTGAATCTCCATCCTGGACTTGCTCACCGCTCCGGTAGACCCGGCTGATCATTCCATCGATGGGCGCGCGCAGGGTGACGGGCATCATCTCGGCCTCGATCAGGCGAAGCCGCTCTTCCTGCAGCCTGATGGCGGCGTTCACAGGCTGGCTGGATGCATTGTCAAACTGTTCTATACGCCGGTTCATGGTATCCAGCAGCCCGGCAAGTTCCTCCGTTTCCATTCGGAGGATATCGTATTCGGATTTCACCCGTTCGTATTCCTCTTCGGAGGCAAGCCCCTCGTCGTGCAGCCGGCTGATGCGGTTATAATCGCGCTCAGCCCTTCGACTGGATATATTTGCAGACGCCAGTTCTATGCGCTGTTTCATCAGATCCATCTGCAGGCTTTCCAGATCGAGACGGTTGCGCTGATGACTATCCATGGGTCCGATGCCATGGCGGATCATCTCCACTTCGGCAAGAACAACGGCCAACTGGGCTTCGATGATCCTGGGATCGGTGGTCACGACCTCCGCTATAGCATCCCCGGCGGTGACCTGCTGGAATCGAGCCGTTTGCAAGGGCGTAAGGTAACCGGCATGGGGACTTCTCAACTGGGCCTGGACGCCAATAACTTTACCCGTCATGTTGGCCGACGTTACCCGCTGGTCCCATAAATTATAGACAACCAGGCTGACGCAAATAAAGATCAGGCCGGGTATAATTTTAATGCGAAATTCTTTCCATCGACGGGAAGCGGGGATGGGTATTTTACCGGTTTGCTGTTCCATAGGCCTATACCTCGGATTCCTCTTCGGCCTTCATGCTGGTGAGCCTCGATACGCTGGTGTTTTCGGTTAATTCTCCGATCAGCTCTTCGACGCGGTCCGGATCCCGTAGCAGCAAGCGGTAGGACAGGTCGGTGCCCTCACCCCCGCTGCCGGACCGCCAACTGGCGCAATGTGCTTTAAGGCTGTAGCGGTCCAGCATTTTTTGAAGGGGTGCCGTGTTGCCGGGATCCTGCCAGTGCAGGTTAACGATCAGGTCATAACGTTGCCGGCTGCCGAAGGAGGTGAACCAAAGATAGGTTAAAACCAGGGCGGCCAGCAGGGTCCCGATCACGGCTGTAGAGAACTTCTGGGTGCCGGCAGCCATGCCGATAACAATAAGGGACAGGATGTACACCGTATCGAGCGTATCGCGCACTATATTCCGGAAACGGACGATAGCGAAAACGGCCATCAGGCTGAAAGCCGTTACCAGGTTGTTGTCAAGGACCATCATGACCATGGCCACCGTCATGGGAATGATAATCAGTGAGCTCACAAAGGTTCGCGAATAGGAAAGTCCGCTATGGGTGAACATATACACCCAGGCCATGACCTGACCGGATAAAAAAGCCAGTAGAAGGGCCAGTACCAGGGTATCAATATCTGTTGGAAAAGGGGTGGCGTCACCGAGATAGATCCATTCGTTCATAACTTTACCTGGGAAAAGTTTCGTGTGTGTAGGGTCAAAGATAATGGCTCATTAATCCGAGCTCACCCATATTATAGACGCCGTCGGCGTATTTTGCCGCCGGACCCTGCCGTAAGCCGAAGACCTGGATCAGGTCTCTGAACCAGACAGGGAAACGGTCGGTGAACTTTAATTCCAAAACTACATTGTTCCGGAAAACATCCACAGGATCCATCATCCCCGCCTGCAGGCGGAATTCTTTTTGAGGTTCGCTGCGCACGTGCCGGTCCATTGTGACCCGCACCGAATTCGAGCCGTTGATCCAGGCTTCACGGGAATAGGAGACATGCACCTGGGGTACGGCACCCAGGCGGTTAAGCAACATACTGAAATGACTGATATTATGGCGCTGCTCCGGTGATGCCTGTATATAGTCTTCCGGTCCGGGCAGATGTCCGGCAAGTATCCACCTGACGGCTTCGCGGCGTAACCCGGCCCTTTTTTTTATAATAATATTGTTTAGGCGCCGCTTTATTTCGAAAAAAACCGGACTGTCCGGTTCGCATTCATAGAACCTGATCCGCAATTTATATCTGTTCTTATCACCGTTAATCGTTGTTTTGTAGAGAATAAGGTCCGGCGAATCCAGATATAGGCTGTGAACGGAATAGGAGTTGCCGGGTTGAGCCGACCCGAATTCGTCAAGATCCAGGTAAGAGCTTAAAAAATCCCGAACCGACCGGGCCGTGTTTTCATGGATGATGTATTTATACTCGAAGCGTTGTCGTTGTAGCTTTTTGGTCATTGCTGTATCGATGTATTATCCTCTCTGATTAGATTAATTTAAAAATTTTAGCATGCAAAAAGCACCCAATTCACATTAGAATTAGTTAAGAACATGTTGTTTGCTTGCCCAGCCTTTACCTATATTCCGGAACGGAAATCATTTTTCACTGTCACCTATGTCAATTGCAATTATCGGGGCTGGAATAACCGGCTTAACGCTGGCTTTGGAGTTAACCAAAAAAGGCCATGCCGTTCGGGTCTTTGAAGCTTCTTCACAGGTTGGCGGGGTCATACAAACCCATGAAGAAAAGGGATGGAAGGTAGAATGCGGACCCAATTCAATTCTCGAATCCTCCAAACGCATTACCGCCCTGGTCAGGGATCTTGATCTCAGCGCTGAAGTCACCTATACGGCCCGCGCCGCCGAAAAGCGCTATGTAGTCCGGAAAGGAGAACCGGCACTGGTTCCCGGCTCGGCCCTGCAGTTCCTGAAAAGCAATCTGCTCTCCAATAAAAGCAAGTTTAAGATACTCAAAGAACCGTTTGTTAAACCTTTGCCTGGAGATGAAGAGGAAAACCTGGCTGACTTTATACGCCGCCGCCTGGGCGAAGAGGTACTGGATTATTTTGTATACCCCTTTGTAGGTGGCATCTATTCCGGTGACCCGGAAAAACTTTCCGTCAAATATGCCTTTAAACGCTTCTATTCGATGGAAAAAAAGTATGGATCCATCATTTTAGGTCAGTTCAAGGCTGCCGGGGAAAGGGCGGATCATGAGATCGCGAAAAACAAGGCCCTGTCATTTTCCTTTAAAAACGGATTGGGGACCTTGCCGGAAGCCCTACACCGCAAACTCGGCGAGGCTGTCAAAGTGAATGCAAGGGTCGTCTCTGTGGCGGGGAAAGAGGGTTCGTTTGAAGTTCTAACGGAAAGCAGCGGAATTGAAACGCGCAGCCATCACCGGGCCGTTGTTTACAGCGGACCCGCCCATAGCCTGGATAAGCTGAACTTTCGGTTGCGGGGTTCGGCTGCCATGACGGATTTGTCAGAAATACCGTATCCACCGGTCCTCTCCGTGGCGCTGGGGTTCAGGCGGCGCCAGGTAGATCACCCCCTGGACGGATTCGGCATACTGATTCCCCAAAAAGAGGATTTCAGCATACTGGGTGTTCAATTTAATTCCACCGTTTTCCCGGACAGAACCCCAGATGCAGATCATGTATTACTGACGACGTTCGTAGGCGGGACCCGTCATCCTGAACTCACCGGCCTGTCCGATGCCCGGGTTACGGAGATCATTATGAGGGATCTTGAACTTCTTCTGGGCATAAAAGGGAATCCGGCCTTTATCAGGCACACCCGATGGGCTAACGCTATCCCCCAGTATGAGGTGGGCTATGGGAAGTTTCTGGACCTGATGGAATCGGTTGAAAAGGAAAACCCCGGTTTTTATTTCGCGGGAAATTACAGGACGGGCATTGCCGTGGGCGATTGCATCAGCAGCTCCGTCGACCTTGCCGAGCGCATAACGCAGGATTTCCCGGCAGAAATTAAAAACAGGATCTAACGAAGTTACCATGAAAGCAAGCATACTCGGGTGCGGCTGGCTGGGTTTCCCCCTGGCTGAGCGCCTTGTCCAGGAAGGCTGGATGGTACAGGGTTCCACCACGACAAAGGATAAAGCGGCCCTGCTTGAAACGGCCGGCATTACCCCATTTCTGATCAGCCTGACCCCGGAGCTATCGGGCGATGATATTCGCGATTTTCTGCGATCGGAGGTTTTGATTATCAATATCCCGCCGGGCCGGAGAAAAGAGAATGTCCGTGAATTCCATGTCGCACAGATCCGGAACCTGATTGCCCATATTGAAAGATCGCCGGTGCAGTTTGTGGTATATGTAAGTTCCACATCGGTGTATCCCGATACGGATGGCGTGGTTGTCGAAGAAGATGCCGGCCACCCCAAACGCCCCTCCGGAAGGGCCTTGCTGGAGGTCGAGCAATTGCTCATGACCCATGCTCATTTTGAGTCCACCGTGCTTCGGTTTGGCGGATTATATGGGCCCGGACGGCCACTGGGACGCTTCCTGGCCGGGAAGAAAAATCTTGATAACGGTGAGGCCAGGGTGAATTTGATCCATCAGGAAGATTGCATAAATATTATCCTGGAAATTATCAGCCAAAACATACGCGGAGAGATATTCAACGCCTGCGCCGATCAGCACCCCCGGCGCAGGGAGATGTATCCGGCGGCGGCCGCCCGCTTAGGACTGCAGCCTCCCCATTTTACGGAGGACGGAGGCAAGGCCGGTAAAATGGTAAACAGCGATAAACTGAAGGACAAACTGGGTTACCGGTTTAAGCACCAACCCGGATGAACGTTCAGATGTAACGGTTGATAATGTTTTCGTACATTTCCTGCTTTCCGCTGATCTGTTTGGGTGACCCGTTTTTAATAGCCATATCCCGCAGATCTTCCAGTATCAGCTTGCCTTGTTCGAACGCCCTTCCGTCCGGAGAATCGTAAGAAGCATACCGCTCATCGCGGAGTTGGCGGTAGGGCGACTCCGTCAGGACCTTGTCGGCGACGATGAGCCCTCTGCCAAAAGCATCCATGCCTCCAATATGAGCATGGAACATATCATCCAAGTCTGTGGAGTTCCTGCGCAGCTTCGCATCGAAATTGACACCTCCGGCCCTGAGGCCGCCTTCTTCGAGGATCACCAGCATGGCTTCGGTAATTTCATACAGGTTGATGGGAAACTGATCGGTATCCCATCCGTTTTGGTAGTCTCCCCGGTTGGCATCTATGCTGCCCAGTAAACCGGCATCGGCGGCCACCTGCAGCTCATGCTGGAAGGTGTGGCTGGCCAGCGTTGCATGGTTTACCTCAATATTAAGCATAAAATCTTTGTCCAGGCCGTAATGACGCAGGAAACCAACCACGGTGGCCGCATCAAAATCATATTGGTGTTTTGTAGGCTCCATCGGTTTAGGCTCTACGAAAAAGGTGCCCTTAAACCCATTCTTCCTGGCATAATCTTTGGCGGTATGCAGAAAACGAGCCAAATGGTCTATTTCCCGTTTCATTTTGGTATTGAGCAAAGACATATATCCTTCACGGCCGCCCCAGAATGTATAGTTTTCCCCGCCCAGGGCTATGGTAGCATCGAGGGCCCTTTTTACCTGGGCTCCGGCATGGCTGAGCACGTTGAAATCCGGATTGGTAGCCGAACCGTTCATGTAGCGCGGATGCGAGAACAGGTTGGCCGTCCCCCATAAGAGTTTGATCCCGGATGCTTTTTGCTTGGCGGAAGCATAATCTACCATGGTCTGCATCCTCTTTTCCGTTTCCGGGATGCTGCCGGCTTCATCGACCACGTCCACATCGTGAAAACAATAATACGGCACTCCCAGCTTGGTCATGAATTCAAAAGCCGCGTCCATCTTGTCTTTGGCAGCCTGCAGGGGATCATCGCTGACCGACCATGGAAACGCTCTTGGTCCCCGGCCGAAAGGGTCATTTCCGGTATCGCAAAATGTATGCCAGTAAGCGACAGCAAAACGCAGGTGCTCTTTCATCGTTTTCCCCGCGATCACCTTTTGCTCATCATAATATCTAAAGGCCAAAGGGTTATCCGAGCCAGGACCTTCAAAGGGGATTTGGCCAATATTTTTGAAAAATTCCGTATTCCCTGTAACGACACTCATGGTATATAAATCATTAATGTTGGTTTAAAATTACTTCCAGCTGGTCTTTCCAGCATCCGTAACTTTCCTGGTATAAAGAGGAAAGGTTTTTTTCGGGCTGCTGTTGTCCCAGATCTTCCAGGCCGGTAAAGGCCTCCTTCAGGGAGGCATACAACCCCCCGCCCACGGCCGCGCCCCGGGCTGCCCCTGCCGCCCCGTCGGTATCGTAAAGCCTGAGTTCGGCACCGGTGGTGTTCACAAAAGCCTCACGAAAAACCGGACTCAGAAACATATTTGCCTTACCCGCTTTTATGGTTTCAAGCCGTATTCCCATTTCCTGCATGATCTCCATGCCATAGGCCAGGGCATAGACTATGCCCTCCTGTCCGGCCCGGCAAAGATGCCTTTGATCATGCCGGTTAAAAGAAATGCCCTGTATGGCCGCGCCGGTATCCCTATTGCCAAGGCTTCGTTCTGCCCCATTGCCAAAAGGAAACACCATGACGCCTTCCGAACCGGGTTTGACCTGAGCGGCCATGTCATTCATGGCATGGTAGTCCATTTGTCCATTGGAGAACATATTCTTGCGCATCCAGCTATTCAGAATGCCCGTTCCGTTTATGCAAAGAAGAACCCCGTAACGTGGCTTTTCAGGGGTATGGTTGACATGGACGAAGGCGTTGACCCGGGAGGCCGGATCGTAGGCCGGCTCGTCGAGGATACCGTAGACAACTCCGCTGGTACCGGCGGTTGTAGCCACTTCTCCCGGCTCCAGTACATTAAGCGAAAAGGCATTATTGGGCTGATCGCCTGCCCGGTAGGCAATGGGCGTGCCGGCCGGAATACCCAGCTCTGCGGAAGCGTCTTTGCTAATCCTGGCCTGTTCGGAAAACGTGCCTTTTAGGTCAGCAATCAGTGAGGGATCAATTTCCCAGTGATCCAGCAGATCATGGGCAAGGGTATTTTGCCTGAAGTTCCACAGGATACCTTCCGAGAGCCCGGAAACCGTGGTAGTAATCTCTCCGGAAAGCATCATGGCTATATAATCGCCGGGCAGCATGATCTTATCGGCTTTATGAAAGAGTTCCGGCTCGTTTTCCTGAACCCAGCGAAGTTTTGCCGCCGTGAAGTTGCCCGGAGAATTTAAAAAGTTCTCCAGACAAAACGGTTCGCCAAGCGCTTTGCAGGCTTTGTTGCCAATTTCAACCGCCCTGCTGTCGCACCAGATGATAGACGGTCTCAGAACCTGCTTATCTTTACCGACCATGACCAGCCCGTGCATCTGGTAGGTGATGCCGACGGCCTTAACCTGCCTGAAGGCCGAAGGGTGATCATACTGCAATTGCCTTGTAACCGCTTTTATATTGTCCCACCAATCGACCGGTTCCTGCTCGGCCCAGCCTGGCTGAGGGGCGGCTATAGCCATTTCAGTTTCGGGATAGGTGGCGCTGCCGGTGATCTTTCCACTTTCAATATCCAGAAGCGCAGCTTTTATCGATGAGCTGCCTACATCAAAACCAATGGTATACATAAACCGGCAGAAAAATAGGGTACATAAATGGTCGACCAATGGTTAAGGTACAAAATTTACTTATATAATTGCGGGTTAAGCAACAATTAAAGATAAGTATGTAACCCTTTGTTTTTTTTTATAGTTATGCTTTTGCACCCTTGTACTCGCGATAAACTCTGCGAACAGGGTCCTTTATGCCAATGATGTTTAAAAAATCGATCAGCCGGGCTGTTGTTTTGGCTTTTAGTGTCGAGGGCGGGTTTATGGGCTGCCTCAGCACGTCCGGCCAGAGCACTTCCCACATATTTTTGTACAGCAGGTAATCGGGGTCACAGCGGTATAGGGCCGAAACGCCGAGCATCGCCTCAATCAAACCTCTGTGGCTGTATGGAGTGAAGGTTTCCTGGACGATGTCCCATTCAAGCTGATACTGAGCCTGCCAGCTACCCATTCTGTGTTCCCAGTAAAACAGGTCCAGAATATCAATATTAAGGTCCCCTATGGCTGAAGCGGTCTTTGTAAACCAGGTCGAAAACTGCTTGTGCACAAAAGGCAGCTGTTCCCAGCCTTCCCTGGTTTCAACAAGTTGCTCAGCCGATACAATGGGTTCATGCCGGCCTGATTTATAGTAAAAGCACCGGCATATTTCAGATCCGTTGCCCTTGACGCAAACACGGTCTGAGGGATAGGTTTCCACCATGCCCCAGGCCATTTTCTCCCAGCTTTCATGTGGCTGGTAGTTTTTTCGGTATACCCGGGAGAAATCCGGATCGGCATTTTTCCGGCAATCGATAAGGTGATGTTTAAAACCCAGGGACCGTAACAATTTTACGGGTATTTTGATATCGCTTGACGACGTCTTTAGCCTTCCATACTGCAGGGTATAGAAATAGATGTCATGTGCGATATCCCTGCAGGCCGCAAGCAGCAGCCTGGAATCCCAGCCGGACGTGAGAGGCAGGGCCAGGGGAAACCTTTCATTTCCGGCCTCTATTATCTTTTTCAACAAATCAGCCGCTTCCTGTACGCCCTGATGTAGGGATTTGCCCTGCAGCTTTCTGACCGGCCAGTAACGTACCTGTTCAAGGCTGGAAACCTGCAAGCGGTGGTTGGGTATCAAATGATAAATATCCTCATACAGCGAATATCCCGAAGGCAACCAGGGCTCGGCGCGCCTGGCATACCCGGACACTTTGAATTCATAATAGCGATGGCTTTTCCGGATAGGCATGACACACTCGAATAGGGTCGGCTGCGATCCGAAATGCGCCTGCCCCCTGTAGCGGGTATAGAATACGCTCCGGAGTCCACAGGGATCGTGAAATATGAAATGATCACCCCGGATGTTTAGGATCAGGACAAACCGTCCGGCGATGGGATGCAACAAGTCTGCCACATCGTCCACCGACCCTGACCGGTAAAGGAGGTCATTCAACAGGTCAGCATTCGTCCGTTTCGGATTTCCCGGATCAATCATATATCCAATCAGGGTCGCCTGCCTGATGCATTTAGCGGAAGTCACAGTGGTAAGCCCGGTATCGGGGTGGGCATAGACATTAAAATTTCCATGTGCGGCCCTATTCCAATGGTCTAATGAGGGGCAGTTCAGGGGCGTCATTAAAAACTGCCGCCGGAACAACAGGTTTGATGCATTCATCATGTCTCTTTGATTATTATAATTAGTGTATTTTATAAGTTTTTAAATAATAATTATAAGAAAGTAAGATTATAATAAACAGTTACTTACATAACTCAATGAAACGGAAGCGGACCATGGTTAGTATAACGGTGCCTGGGCAACAGGCCCCTAAAATGGTAAGGTAAATATCCAGTATACTATCAAAGTCATGTTATCAGATAATTTGGCCATCCCTTTCCACTTAAAAAGAGACAAATGAAAAATATCAAATTGGGTATTGCCGGCACCGGAATGATTGCCAGGGTGATTGCACACGCCCGTCAATACTTCATTCTTTTTCCCTTTTCCGGAAGGGGATAACATCCGGTTCAATAAGGAACTTGAGCCGGGTGGTCCGATTGCCGACCTTGCCTGGTATTCTGTGCGGGCCGCAGTCGAATACATGCCCGGTGCACAGTGGATCACCCTTCAGGTGGTCTACACCAAAAAGATGATCAGACGGGGGTGACCATGTACGGAGCCGGACTTATCCGCTTTAAAGGCAACCACCTTGGCAAAAACGGCCTCATCCAGGTCGATGACTATACACTGGATTGGGAGCAGGGGTTTCCGTTTGAAAAACCCGGAGGGGAAGTTGGATTCACGCTGCGGCAGGGTTTAGCCACTTCTTCGGAATTTAAATGGATTAAAACCCGGCCTGCATGTTCAGGATCCGGGCGGGCTTTTAATAATTTTTTTGTAGTTTAGGAAAATCAAATTTTTTAACATAAATGGAAGCTATGGATAATAAAGTCGTTTCAACTTCAAAAATAAAATCCGGCATTTCCCGGCGTAGATTTATTGGAAGTTCCGCTGCATTGGCGGGCGGTGTGGTGATTAATCCTCTGGGCGTCGGCGCCAGCGCTCATGCTGCAGGAAGCGATACCTTAAAATTAGCTTTGGTTGGATGCGGCAGTCGTGGAGCCGGAGCTGTACGCGATGCCCTGCGCGCCGATCAATCCACGGAACTCGTAGCCATGGCCGATATATTCCGCGACCAGCTAGACCGGTCCTATGATATCCTTACGAGGGCGGAGGGCATAAATCAGCGCATAAAGGTTCCTGAAAAGCACAAATTTGTAGGGTTGGAGGGCTATAAAAAAGCCATAGAGCTTGCGGATGTTGTTTTACTGGTGACGCCGCCCGCTTTCAGGCCGCTTCATTTTGAGGCTGCTGTCAATGCCGGTAAACATTGTTTCCTGGAGAAGCCTTTGTCCTCGGACGCACCGGGGAACCGAAGAATACTGGCTGCCGGAAAACAGGCCGGACAGCAGGGGCTGCGTGTGATGGTGGGCCTGCAAAACCGCTACGCCGTACGGTACCAGAACCTCATTCAACAATTTAGTGAAGGGGCTATCGGCGATATTACCTCTATGCGCTGCAACTACCTGATCGGAGGGCTAACCCTTATCCCGCGGCAGGCCGGACAAACCGAAATGGAATACCAGCTGAGGAACTGGCGTCATTTTAACTGGCTTTGGGCCGGGGGACCTTCCGGGCTGACCATACACATGGAAGATATTGCCCACTGGGCCAAGGGGAGCCATCCTATCCGTGCCAACGGTACCGGAGGCCGGGTATCCATGAGGGGGCCTGAGCATGGTGAGGTTTTTGATACGTATGATATCGAATACGAATATCAGGATGGTACCAGGCTGCAAAGCCGAACCCGCTACATAGAGGGTTGCTGGTTTGACCGGGGCATCTATTTCCAGGGGACCAAAGGATCCGCTGTGGCTCCCGCATCCGGAGACATCGAAATAAAGGATCCCGGTGGCCAAACGATCTGGAGGCATCAGAATGACAATGATCCAAGTCCGTATCTTACCGAACATAAAGACTTCTTTTCCGCGATCCGCAATGAAACGTCCTTAAACGATATCAGCTGGGCAGCTGAAAGCAATATGACCAGCATTCTCGGACGAATGGCCGCCCACTCGGGTAAACGAATAGATTGGGATGAGGCATTTAACTCTGATTTAAACCTGGTACCGGATGGCATTACCTTTGAAACGGTGCCCGCCGATGTCCCGGGTGAGGATGGTCATTATATCCATCCCGTTCCGGGCAGTGGACGAAGAGTGCTGTAGAATACATTTATCTATTACAACTAAAATATCATGGCTACCCACTATACTATTCGCTTTGCAACCAATCCGAAAGATTTTGTCACCTATGGCACCCAGCGCCTCCGGGATGATTTCCTAATGCCGGAGCTTTTTTCACCGGGACATATTAACCTTGTATATACCCATTATGACCGGTTTATCGTCGGGGGGGTGATGCCGGCGACGAAGCCGGTCGGGCTGGAATCCATTAAGCCTTTAAAAGCGGATCATTTTCTGGACCGCCGGGAGATCGGCATAATAAACGTCGGTGGCAAAGGGGTGGTGAAGGCTGATGGACGGGATTATGAACTGGAGTATAAAGAAGCCCTGTATATAGGCATGGGGGTGGAAGAGGTCTCCTTCAGCAACGCAGGTGATAATCAGGCTTTGTTTTATCTGAATTCGGCTCCCGCTCATACCCCCTATCCTCTGAAAAAAGTCGCTCAGGCTGATTCGGAGATCGTAGAGTTGGGCTCTTTGGAAACATCCAACCAGAGGGTAATCCGTAAGCTGATCGTCAACAGCATTGTAGACACCAACCAGCTGCAAATGGGCATGACCGAACTTGCTGCCGGCAGCGTGTGGAATACCATGCCGGCCCATGTTCATGACCGGCGGATGGAAGCGTATCTGTATTTTGAACTGCCCGAAGATCAGGCTGTCTGTCACTTTCTGGGAGAACCGGATAATACGCGACATATCTGGCTGCACAACAACCAGGCCGTGCTCTCCCCGCCCTGGTCAGTGCATAGCGGCTCAGGCACCAGTAATTATACCTTTATCTGGGGAATGGCCGGGGAAAACCTCGATTACGGAGACATGGAAATGTGCAGTATAACCGAGCTGAGATAAGAGTATGACTTTTAAAATGGCAAACCGTTACTACCCATGACTCTATTTAACCTAAAGGGCAAAAGGGCCTTCGTGACCGGTGGGACCCATGGCCTGGGCATGGCCATGGCAAAAGGGCTGGCTGAAGCCGGAGCCGAACTTATCATCAGCGGCACCACGCCGTCCCGCATGGAAAAGGCCGTCGCAGAGTATGAAACTTTGGGCTACAGGGTCCACAGCTTTATTTTCGATGTAACCGATGAAACCGAAGCCAAGGCATGTGTTGACAAAGTCGAGAGGGAAATCGGACCGATCGACATCCTAATCAACAATGCCGGCATCATCAAACGGGTCCCTCTGCTGGACATGGAAGCCGAAGATTTCCGCAAGGTCATCGATATCAACCTGGTGGGTCCGTTTATTATGGCCAGGCAGGTTGTCGGGCACATGACAGGGCGGAAGCAAGGAAAAATCATCAACATCTGTTCGATGATGTCCGAGCTGGGCCGGGATACGGTCGGGGCCTATGCGGCAGCCAAAGGGGGCCTGAAGATGCTTACCCGGAATATGGCCACGGAATGGGCCCGGCACAACATCCAGGTCAATGGTATCGGGCCGGGTTATTTTGCTACAGCGCAAACGGAGCCGATCCGTAAAGCCGGGCATCCATTTAATGATTTCATCCTCGCCCGCACTCCCGCCGGAAGGTGGGGTGAACCCTCCGATCTGGCGGGTACGGCCGTTTTCCTGGCATCAAAAGCCAGTGATTTTGTCAACGGACAAATAATCTATGTTGATGGCGGAATTTTGGCTACCATAGGCAAACCGGCCAACGAAGTCTGATCACATCCACGGAGTATACGCTCAGCATAACCTATAATATTGATCATCATGAACATGAACCGGCCTGTCAGGATATTAAACCTAATTACCTTTCTGGGATTTGCTTTGTTAACCGAACCAGCAAGCCCAGAACCGTTATCACCCATAGTCAAGACCGTGGATCTTGACCTGGGGGAATCCAAAAAAGTAACACTTTATGACGGAAGTATAGCCAGCATCGAGGTTCTGGACGTTGAACCGGTTACTGACCCGGTCACGCAGGCCGTACGTCAGGTACAGGTGACCGTCCTGGTAAACGGAGAACAAACAACCATTCAGTCTGGCAACTACCATTTACCCGTTGAAGCCGGCGGATTGCAACTGGACAGCCCGGTGACCTCACATTACCTGGAGTTAGCCAGCCAGGATAGCTGGGCGCTGGAAAAGGATGTACGCGTTCGGCTCTGGCCGCAAAATTCCCCCCTTTTATGGCCTGGAACCTTTAAGTACCCGGTAAATCAGAAATGGCTGGCGTCACAGACACAATATAGCAATGAACCGGTTCAGGGTTCAGGCACACGGGGCGACGGACGGATATACTACCATTCGGGTTTGGATCTCGGTGGTGCTGAGAATATGGTTGAAGTATCTTCAGCCACCGATGGAGTCGTAGTTTCTGCGCGGGGGGAGGTGCTTTCCGGTGAACCGGAAGAACCCATCTCTCCGCGTTATGATGTGGTTTATGTGCGCGATGCACGCGGGTGGTACTACCGGTACAGTCATCTGGCGGTAATAGAGCCGGAATTGCAAATAGGGCAGCGTATCAGGGCGGGAGATAAAATCGGCATGTTAGGAAAAGAGGGAGCAAGCGGTGGCTGGTCACATCTTCATTTTGAAATTAAAAGCATACAGCCTTCAGGAAGGTGGGGCACTCAGGAGGGGTATGCTTTTTTATGGCAATCTTATGTCCAGGAATACGATCCGGTACTATTGCCGAATGCCCGTCCGCATAAAGTGGTCCATGCCGGTCAGCCGGTTACCCTCAGTGCGGCTAATTCGTGGGCCAAAAATGATATTACCGGCTATGAATGGACCTTATCCGACGGGACGGTCAAAGACGGCCTGACTATTGAGCAGGTCTATAATGAGCCGGGCACCTACAGTGAAATTTTGAAGATAACAGACGTCGAAGGCAACTATGGCTTTGATGTCACGATGGTTAAGGTATATGAACAGGGCAGCACAGGAAAGGACGGACTGCCGCGAATTCATGCCGCTTCATTTCCGTCCTTTAACATCAAGCCCGGCGATCTGATCTATTTTCAGGTACGTGCATTTGACACCACTGAAGGATATGATGTATGGAATTTTAATGATGGCAGCAAGGAGGTAACCGTTAAGTCCAATATAGATGCAGAAAACCACGCGAAGGTTGGCTATTCCATTGTCAGCCACCGGTACCGGGAAGCCGGCGATTATCTGGTTAAGGTTCATCGGGAAACGCCTCAAGGTACGGCCACCACCCATCTTCATGTTAAGGTAGAACCAAATTAGTGCTGGTCATAGAGAAAAATAAAACTGAAATCGGAGAGCGGGGGCCAGATTCACAGACCGGATGAGCATTATGGAAGCTTCTTCCGTATCCGGCAGATAAAATACCCCAACATCAACGGTAAGGCCGTTGCGGATTTTACTGAACAGAAAATCCTTACCAACCGTTAAATTAACGGTGAAGTGCCGGGATGATTCAGTTGCGGAAGGGAAAAATGTACTACCCTGGCGAAAGAAATAGGTTTTTTGATTGCTTTTTTCTGAGGGCTTACCCAGATATAACCGATGCTCCAGATTTATAGACGTCCATATCATACCCCATGACGGACCAGCTCCGGCGCTGAAGCCGAATTGACTGAAATCCCCTATCCGATGGGTTAATCCTGCATGAAACAGCTCCGGACCGGAGAGGCCCAGCACAAATCGGGTTTTCCCCGGGCTGGCTTCCTGAGCAAATAAATCAGTGAACGAAAATAAGGCAAGTAAAACCATGGCCTGCTTCATAGCAACTTACTCAGGATTCGTGCCCTGTTTAGACTTTATCCGGTTCGGGTATTTCGAAACCGGATCGTCGGGGATTGCGCAGTAACGTATTTGCACTGGCCGCATATTCACCGACGAACTTTTCCGAATCCGAATCAAACGTCAACCATGGACCCAGACGATACCGGCTGTTATTCTGGTTGAGTCCGACACCGTTCTGCATGACGGAATGGAACCAGTTGAATTGCTCCTCTACAACGGCATCCGCCGGATCGTTGAAGCTGATAACATCGCTGGAAAAAGGAACTTCATGGCCGAGCCGGTACGAAATATTCATCAGGTGACCCAGGGCGCTGGAGTAGTGGCCCTCGAACATGCCGGCGTTGACCATATTCGGATCTCCTGACCGGCAAGCCCTGACAAAGCTTCCCGTATTGCCGCCGGGATGAATATCAGCCTTTTCCAGTTCCAGCGGTTCCCTGCTGCCATCCGGTGAAATGTATTCATCGCCGATGATCTGTCCGCCATCTTCAAAGTAATACCGGTTTTCAACGCGGCGTTCATATCCGTCATAATTGACGTTGCGGATATTCATGAGCACTTTCTGGCCGTTTGGATATTCGGCCATGGAGAACTGCGTGTTGGGCGTTTCGCCCTGGTCGTCCCAGGCAAAACGTCCGCCCAGGCTCATAACCCTCGTAGGGTGGACACCGTGCATTTTCGGGTCAAGTGACCAAAAGGCTACATCGAGCTGATGCGTGCCCTGATTATTAAGGTCTCCGTTACCGGTTTGCCAAAACCAGTGCCAGTCATAGTGAACGAAATTATCATGATAGCGCTCGATCATGGCGTGTCCGCGCCACAGGTTCCAATCCAGCCAGGGTGGCGGTTCAGAGGGTTGGGTATGACCAATGCCACTCCGGGGTTTCGAGGCAAAGGCATGTGTTACAGCCAGTTTGCCGTACCTGCCTGAGTGGATGGTCTTGATCAGGTCGGCATACCGGGAATCACTGCGCCGTTGGGTGCCGTGCTGAACGACCACCCCGTACTTTCGGGCGGCCTCCAGGGCCACGCGGCCTTCCTGAAAATCATGACTGGCCGGTTTTTCGACAAAACAATGCTTACCGGCCTGTGCGGCCCAAATCACCATCTGGGAATGCCAGTGATTGGGGGCGGCCACTACGATGCCGTCTACATCGGGATCGTCAAGGGCATGGCGAAGGTCCGTTGTTAATTTCGGCATTTTCCCGGTTTGCTCCAGTATTTCCTGACCCCTTTGGACCAGAAGTATTTTATCCGGGTCGACAATCCACGCTACTTCCACATTCTCTTCATTGGAAAAACTTTGCAGGTGATTATTTCCCCGGCCGTTTACACCGCAAAAAGCTAACCGCAGACGGTTATTCGCTCCCAATACCCTGGAAACCGGCGTCAGAAAAGAGAGCGCTCCCAGGGCAGCGGAGCCTTTAAATAAATCGCGGCGGTTAATGCCGCCAGAGTTTTCTGCATTGTTGCTGTGGTTGTGACTCATCGTTAAAAAATTTAAAGATTAGTGTAAAGATGCCTTAAGCCAGCTAAATATAGGTACATGGTTATTTATGTATTTTTTGGCTCAAACGCAAAAAAAAGACAGGACTTCATGGTCCGAAACGATTCCTGTATTATCATTCAGGGGTAACAGAGCTCAACGTCGACGCTCAGAAATAATACCGGATCCCCACAGCCCCGTTGCCGGCAAACTCCGTATCGGGCGTAAGGTCTAAAATCGGGACCCCTTCCGCAAATATATCAAAAGGAATGCTTTGAAAAACATAATTTAATCCAAGCGGTATCCGAACCCCGGCCGTTGCATCACCGGCAAATATAACCCTTCCGCCGAGGCCGTAATAAAAAGCCAGCCTTCTTCTTCGCACGTCGCGGAACCATGAGTGCAGTAAATAATCGGCGTGTAAATGAAGGGCTTCATTTCTGCCGGAAAGAGACCATGCCGCCCCTATGCCGAATGCCGAACGGTTACTGTTCCAGGATTTAACCGAGATTCCCGTTGGCTCGCCCAGCATGATGCCCACGCCGAAATTTTCGCCGTCATCGCCTGCTGCCTGGGCGTTTACCGGTTCGGTTGTAATAACCGTCAGCATGCCCGCGAAAGCAAAAAATGCAAGAATATGGGAAAATTTCATGTCCTGAATTGTATTTTACTAAAGGAAGAAGGCGGCAGAATAATACCTTCCGTTAGAGGAAACCTTTTTGGGTGTCCAATCATTCACCCGCCTCCAGATCAATCATTATGCCACATAGAGCCGACAACCCGGAACAATACATCGAACCGGCCGTCTTAAGGGATGTTCGCATGTATATCCAAAGCGGCAATGTGATATTCTGTACGGAAAATTACGATACGGAAGCGCTGATCGCTTCATCTGTCATTTCTGGAGGCTGAATAGGATGATCCGGATCTGGAAACGATCGCCCGCATCAAAAACGAAAGCGAAAGCTTTGTGCTGGGTGTGGCCGAAATGAATTAACCCCGCTTTTTTACAGCCTCTTCATAGTTATCATCTCTTCCAATCTCATCGTCTGCCAGCTTATTATCCTGTTCAACCTTGTATGACACCTTATCGAACTGTCCGGGCATACCCTCTATATCCGCCTTTATCGTGCTCCGCAGCTGTCTTGTAAGCTCCTGCTGTATAGTATCGTCCGCTTCGGACGGTACCCCGCTGATTTTTTGTAACTCCTCTTTCAAGTGGTTCGACGTTTTCTCCGCAACCTCTTTATCTTCTCCGGCTCTGAACCAGTGAAATATCTCAGCATTAACGTTCATTTCAAAAGGTACGCCTTCAATAATATTACCGATCAGGGCATCTTCTGTTTCCTTCATTACTTTCCGGTTATAGTCGGGTGAAGAGGGATAAATATTCAGGCTTTGATTGTAACCGGATCCTCCGAACTGATCTCCGATCAGATGGGCATTATCAAACCCATTTCCGGCTGAGTCCCACCGGCCGCGTCCTACCCCTTTTGGTTTCCTGATAAGCTCATCTCCTGCAACATTTCGCTTTTCCATATATCCTTTTCCACTTTTCAAAACCTCCATATAACGGATTTTTACGGTGAAGGTTTGTTCACCCCCATCGAGGCGGCCGGTTGTGTATTCAGCCTTGTAGGCTTCATCGTTCTCATTGGAGATGGTCAGATTTCGGGGCTCAAATTCGCTGTGTGTGGGTTTGGATGCACTTTCGGTGTCGGGTAGCAAAAAGCCGTTTTCAATTTTTAGTTTCATATACCCTTTTTCCGCCATACCCGCCCCCCTGCGGATCTGGTTATCACCATAGAGTACATATACCTGGTGGCCCGCCACCTTGTTTTCCTGACTATCCAGGGCACTTCGCAACTCCCCGGTCCTAACCTCTTTGTTCAGAAATTCATGGTAGAGCGGCAGATCCTCGTTCGCATCCCGGGTTCTGTTACCGAAAATCACCTGGAGGACAGGAATCAACGCTTTCATGCTTGTTGAAATTTCCTCCTCTGCCTTCGGTTGAGCAGAACCGCCCTCAATGGACTCCTTCAAACGGTCAATTTTTTCCGATAGTCGCATGGCCTCCTGGTGGGCGGTTGCCTTCTCAGAATCCGCACCCGGTTCATAGGCATCCAGGAAGCCGGTGAGCGGAGATGGATTGGAAGCCAGCATAAGTACCTGACGGCCTCCCCGTTGCTTAAAGTACAGTTCATGTTTATTGGCGGCATCCACTTTGATCGTTTCCCTGCGGTTCCAGATATTGCTGATTCGTCCGGCCGCCGACCGGCCCGCTTCCAGAAGTCCGCTGCCCGCCTCTACGGCCTTGTCAATCACCCATTCGATGGCGCGATCCACGCGCTCCCGCAGGCTTTCGATTATCTCGCCGACCCGGGCGCCTATTTTCCCCAGACCCGCCTGATTGGCCAGAAAACCGAGGGCAATGGACAGTCCGCCGGCCAGGGCACTTTCAAGCCGGTCTGCCGCCGGTTTCAGGGTGCCCATGGCGATATTGACCACGCCCTCCAGGAACCGGTCGATCATTTCCAGTATTTTTGTGAAGTACCGGATCACCGACTGCACTGCATTGAAAAAGGCGATGGCACTGTTAATGATTGCCATAATACCGGTGGGGTCCAGCATGGAGAGCAGTTTTTTTGCGGCCTTTTCAATAACCTGAACCACGACCCAGTCCCGTACTTTCGTCAGCACCATATCCCACAAGTTGCTGAGTTTTTCGCGAACCCGCTCCCATATAGCCACGGGACCTCTGGTCACCACCTCTTTAACGAACGCCCATGCACCGCTTACTTGGTCTGCCGCACTTTTGATCCGTTCCATATTTTCCGGGCCGATCCGTTCAGCAATTTTTTCGAAAATACGCTCGGCGGTCACACCCAGTATTTCCAGAACAAGGCCAAATACGGATTTAAAGGTCAGGTCTTTCGGAGGGGAAATTCCCGCATCGCCGAGTTGCCCGAAAAGCCAGTCGGTGATACCACCCAGCAGATGGGTGCGGATATGGTCAAAAAACTGGCTGAACCCGAGCTTAACCCCTGACAGCAGATTCCTAAGAAATCCGACCGGATCACGCTTTATGCTTTCGAAGGCTTCGGCGGCTCTGCTGAAGATCGAGCGGATCAGGTCGATGGGGAACCGCATGATCTGCAATACGATCTCGATTAGTTTCATGACCACTACGACCACAAATCGAATCAGCCGCTGTATGGGCGGGATAAAGAGGCGTACAATACGTTCAAAGGCGGCGATCGGCCGGGCGAGGTCATTCAAACCAAATGAGTCCCACGCCCTGGTGAAAAGTCCTTTTAAATAGGTCCAGGTAATATCCAGATCCTCAATGGCGCCCTCAATCCAGCTTGCTGCCCGATCGATCGCCCCGCTTTCCCTGAGTTTTATAAACTGTTCTTCCCCGCCGGGGACCAGGTTCATAAAACCATGAATAATATTTTCAACGGACCGGTCAACAGCCTCATGGGTAAACGGGTCCCGGCCGATAATGAGCGTTAACAGGGGGTAGCCGGGCCGGTTGCGGGCAAAGGAGGAGAGCCGGCGCAACAGGGCATCCTTTATAAAGGTCAGGATGGAGGAGGCTACCTGGCCGGCAAAATCGATCAGTTCGTTGATGGGGGTTCGAAAATCGGAGTAGATTTCCGCAAACGTACCTATGGGATCCATGAGTGAATGGATATCGGTAACCTTAGCCCAGGCATTCTCAAAAGCAGTTTTAAGTCCGCCGGCGATGTTCTGAATGCGGGTAACCGCCGAATTGATCCATTCAACCGCCCGTCCGTAGGAACCGGATTCTTTCATCTGCCGAAGCTGCTCGTCCCCTTCCGGATGAAGACGGATAAACCCGTCCAGGATCATTTCACCGCTACGGTCAACCTCTTCATCCATAATAGGGTCGTGTCCAAGGATGACCGTAAGAAGCGGATACCAGGTGGGGCTTTCCCGGTCCACCACATATTCCCTCAGCCTGGACAGCAGGAAATTTTTAACGATTTCCAAAAATTTAAGGGCAAGATTCTTTGCAAACCGAATGAGCCGGTTGATGGGTCCGCTGAAAATGGCCACGAGCCGGTCGAACACATCACCGGGATTTTTTACATCAGAGAGTCCCAGGCTACCCCAAAAATTCCGGAACCGGGTTAATATCTCACCGGGACGCAGGTCTAGCCCGGCAAGTTGATCATCAATCCAGGTTGCCGCCTCTTCCAGAGCACCTTCGGCAGCCAGTTTCTCCCTGTATTCCCGGCCGTTGGGAATTATTTCCAGACCCTGTTCAATAAAATTCAGTCCGTTCCGGTCAACCTGATCTCCCGAAACGGGGTCTTTACCCATGAACACGGTAAACAAACCATACCCGGGAAGCTCGGTTACCATCGATCCGATTTTGTTTCGGAGCCACTTCAATCCATCAGACAGCTTGTCACCAGCCCATTCTCTTGCACCACGGACCTTGTTCCCGATCGCTGAGCCTATCCGCCTTAGCCGGGACATGTGTATCTTTTTCTCCGCAATGTTCGGCCCTTGTCCCTGCTGCACGGTGTGTGTCAGTTCATGGGCAATGAGGTGCTGTCCCCCGGCCGTATCCGGCCGGTATTCGCCCCGGTTAAAAAAGATATCGTCGCCTACGGTAAAAGCCCGGGAGTGCAGTTCGTCGTTCATTGCAGCCGATTCCCGTCCGGTATGAACCCGCACTCCGCTGAAATCATTACCTGTAAAGCCGGCCATGTGCTCACCGGTTTGCCGATCCAATGGTTTTCCCGAATCCCTGGCCTTGCCGATCCGCTTGCTTAGATCAACTGAAGCGGCCACCGGCCTTCCGGTCGCTGTGCCCAGATTTGTCTTCGTTTGGATCTCCATGGATTCAAATTCCGGCCTTTCCTGCTGTACGGCCATGGTCGCCGCCGGAGACATGGGTTTCATGTGAATGGCTTCGGTACCGGCGCCATGACCTTTCATAGCAAAACCATCCGCTACTTTGTCTGCCTCCTTCTCCTGTATCCCGTTGGGATCGGCAATTTTCAGTTGCGGACCATTTCTCTTGTTGGCGTGAGCCGCTATGGGTTCCGGCCCGGGTTTTCTCTGAATGGATTTAGCCGTTTGCATGGTGCGGTCTTAAATGGTTCGTCTCTGTTTCTGAAACTCCCTCTTCATCCCATCCATGATATCACCGTGTAAAATGGAGGTGCTCTGCCGGTTGAGGGTCCGCAGCATGGAATGCTGGATCACATTGACGATAATCCCTCCGGCTACCTCATATTCTTTCGCCAGTTTTTTGAGATCAACCTTGTCTTCCAGGCATACATGGCTTCCAAAGCCATTTTTCCACAGCTTGTATCTTTCATCCACGCCGGGAACCGGGAACTGGATCATGGTTTGCAACCGCCTCATGAATGCGCTGTCTATGTTGTTGCTGAAGTTGGAGGCCAGGATCACCAGGCCATTGTAGTCTTCGATCCGCTGCAACAGATACGACACCTGCTGGTTGGCATACCGGTCGTGAGCGTCCTGGGTTTTGGTCCGGTTTCCAAACAGAGCGTCCGCTTCATCAAAAAATAAGATCCATTCCCTGTTTTCCGCCCGGTCAAATACACCGGCGAGATTCTTCTCCGTTTCTCCGATGTATTTAGAGACCGTCTGTGAGAGGTCGATCCGGTAAAGGTCCCGGCCCGTCTTTTTGGCCAGTAAAGAAGCGGTGATCGTTTTCCCCGTACCGGGCGGACCATGAAAAAGGGCTTTATAGCCCGGCTTCAGGAACTTATCCATGCCCCAGTCATGCATCATTTTGTCCCGGTTCAGGATCCAGGTTTCGATCTCATTCAGCTGCCTGAGAATCGAATCGGGCAGCACCAGATCTTCCCATTCCATTTTGGTGGTCAATAATTTCGCGGGAAACTCCGCGCTGAACACCGGCCTTTTTTGTTCTCCGGCTGTAAACAGATCCAGGACCTCTTCGGAGATCGAAAGTGAGCCGCTGAGCCTGGGTTCGCCTTTGTCGACCTCATCCAGCCACAAGATCCGCTCCCTTGAAAAGGGATGGGAGCTGTCAAAAAGCTGCTGAACCGAAAATCGTTTATCCAGGTCTTCTCCGGCAAGAATAAACAGCACCGTTTCGCCGGTTGGAAGAAATCCGGAATGGTGTTTGGCTTTCTTGCCGCCAAACTCCGTATAGGATTGCTGAGTTTTCTTGTTCTGTGCCAGGAACATATCCAGCAGTTCGGGCTTGATATGGGGAATGGCCGCCAGGATCAGCAGGAAACGCTCACTGAAGCCCAACCGGTGGCTATAAACAAAGGTTGAGAAAGCAGAACGGCTTTCTTTCAGCTCGGGTGGACTGATCTGGTAAAGGTCGCTGTATTTGCAGGACTCCCCCGCGTTGAGTTTGGATCGAACACTTAAAATCTCCCTGAACCAGCCCAGCTCATTGCGAATATCTTCAGCGTTATGTTTGATTTTTTCACTCACCATTCCACCCGGAATACGGATTTACTGAAGGGAAGCTTAAACATGGAAATGGCCCATGGCAACCGGTCCAGTAGCACATCAAATGAATTTCGCTCTATGATAACTTTCCACCCCCTATTTTCACCTTCTCGTCGAATCAAGCCCTCCCGCCGGAGATAGGTTCTGCGAACCGATTCGGCGGAGGAATTTTTCAGAGCCTGCCATTGCCCCACAAAGTGCGCGAGCATCTGCCCGGCCTCCTCTTTCTCGGCTTCAGTGACCTCAATTTCCGAAACCACGGGAACGTCCGGTTCAAGCCCGCATAAAATTTTATTCAGCAGCAGATCTTCTTCAGGCGTATCCTCTCGTTGAGTCACGACATACTGCATCAGATGAACCGCCCGCATGCAGGCCTCCATATTGATAAACTTCTTGTTTTTCAACAGGCCGGACCGGTCAAAAAAAGCGGGCAGTAAGGGATAAAGCAGTACCAGACCGGCATTGCCGACCAGCACACCCTCTGTCTCGAATATATCCAGGGTAAAAGAGGGTTTTTTACGCCTGCCTGAAAATCCATTCGTGCTGATCTCACCGCCCATGGCCGGCATGTCCTGCGCCTTGTCCTGGCCGGCAGCTCCCTTATTCTTCTGAACCCGCTCTTCCGCTTCCTCTTTAAAAGCTTCGATCGCCGGCAGCCAGGCGCTGCGATTTCGACCTGAAAACCGCGCGGAGGCGATCTCCCGCTCTACCAGGTCCAGAATCGCCGGCAATCCGGCCGCACCGGCTTTATCCAGGGGCAGGAATGAGAGCAGATTCCTCAAAATAAATAAAGCCGGTGGTTCAGAGGATTTTTTTAGCGCCAGCAGTCCCCTTTCAGGAAGTAAAATCAACTCTAAAGCGGCGTTCCAAATTTCAAATCTGAATTTCTGCCGGTCCAGGTTTACAGGCTGACGTTTGCTTATGGTGATCAGAATTTGGCTGAAGGCAATCAAATCTTCCCGGGCCTTTTTTTCGTTAGCCCCTCTGCCCTGTTTTGCCGAAAGCTTGTGCATCAGCTCCATAATTTGAGCATCCGTCGCCTGGAAAATAAATCGCCGGCGCAGACGGCTTTTCTTAAGTGCAGTTTGCAGAACCTCCAGCACAGGCTGTTCATCAAGGCGGAGCATTACACCGAGAAGGACCGAAAAGGATTTAATATCCCTACCCCCAAGGGGGGGTTTGTCGAGCACACCGGCCTGTAAAAATCGGAGCAGTCGCTGTAAGCCTGTCCCGGTAGCCGAAACTATCTCAATATCACCACCGCCGGGCGCCGGAACCCTATCCTTTGCCGGAGCCATCGAATTGTGATGCAGAATTTTTTTTCTGATCAGCTCATCCATCGATTGTACGATTCTTTCGGGAAACTGGTCGTCAAAACGATCTATATCAATGGTGCCCAGATCGATCTCCAGCCGGGTGATCCGAATCCATTCATCGGGTCCGCTTATCCGGTCAAAAAGAGAAGCCAGTGCGCCCTTTATCCGATCATGAAAAAGTTCGCTGACGTTGCGCTGCATTACCCGGCCATCCACTTCATTTTCGTTTAGTGCGATCTCAAAAACCTGCTTTTTTATGATATGATGCTGATTGCGTCTGATTATCTCCTCCTGAAAACATTCGAAAGATTACGGCTGAAATCACTGCTCAAAAATCCTGTTGACCGTTCCTGCCATCCTGAAACCGCATCATCAAGTTTCAGGGCGGGTTCATCCTTTGCCAGTTTGGCTACTTTATCAACTACTTTTTTAGTCGTGGTGCTGAACGCTTTCGGCTGCATGATAGCGATACGGTCCAGATAGACTTCGGTCAGTGTTTCGAACGCGGATTCATATTTTTTTCTCTCCTCTTCCTCAGAGCCTTTTATATCTTTCACAAGCTCATCCTTGAGTTTATCGTATTCATTGTTCAGGCGAACCACATTCATATCCCCGGAATGAGTAAACTCCCTGACAGCGGATGCCGTTTTCTTAAGGGTGGGGTCATCCTCCTCATTTCCGGCCAGTTCCATGATTTTTTGGTTGGCCTCTGCAAAAAATTGGTTATGATGTTCAATCAGGTCCCGGGCTTCCCGCGACTGCCTATCCAGGTCCATAGATTCCAGCAGCACATCATATTTCACATCGATGATGAACGGGTGCATCGTGAAGTTTACGACCTGTTCCCCGGAAGCAACGGTTACCTCTTTTTTCTCCTGACCGTAGCCGATAAAACTTGCTACCAGTACCTGGGGTCCAGCCGGGATATTGCGCAAGGTATAGTTTCCGTCCATATCCGCAGCGGTTCCGATGGTCTGACCTTCAACGGTCACGTTGGCTCCTGCAAGCGGCTCGATAACCCCTTCCGGGTTATCCGCCCTGATCCTTCCTTTTACGGTGCCGGGTTCGGGTTCAATATTTTGCAGAAGCGGAATAAAAATTGTGATCGTGTTTTTATCCACAGGCTCACCAGATCTTGCATCGTTGATCACGTAATCAAATTCATCGATCAAAAACAATTTATCGGTATTCTCTGCTGCATGATCCACGGCCTTTCTATCCACTGTATAAACAAGCACGGATTTTTTCCTGGAAGGATCCGGTTCATAGACGACATCCCGGAAGGTATAGGCACCGAATTCAGGCTCACCCAACCCTTCCGGGGTGTACAAACCGGGATCATACAAATTGTTGATCAGCTGAAGCTCTGCAGGCTGGTAGTCAAACCGTTCGGATTCCGATTGTTGGGTCATTATCACGGCGGTGACCGGGGCAGCAAAAGGCTTTATCTCATTTTCGTCAACGGTCGGTTTTCCGCAATCCCCACAGCAAACAAAGGGGGCGGTGAAATCCGCTACGATCCGGCTTTCGGGTTCACGGTCTTCGTCTCCCGGTTCAGACTGGCAGATCAGGAAAAAAGTTTCCCCCGGAGCCACCCCGGCTTTGTGTTCCAGACCGGGGTGATCGTTCAGGTAACGGGAAAGCTGCATAGATTCCAGCCAGGCCGACATTCTCGTTTCCAGTGTCTGCGTCAGAACACCGATCGGAATGTAGGGATAGATGGCAAGAACCATCAGAAAGGAATGGATAGCCGATAATATATACAGAAGGATCAGCGCAATGAGCTGCGTCAATGCGTTGCTTACTTTTTCCGCCTGCATCTTCATCAGATCAACAAGTACCCGAAGCGTGCATTTATACTGATCCAACCATTTGTTCATCGAAAAATCGCGTATGGATACCGGGAGGCTAGCCATCAACCCGTGCAGGCAATCATTGAGCAGGGCAAATTGTTTCCTGATAGGTTCATCCCCGTCAGCTTCCCCGCCGCTTTCCTCCGCACGGGAAGCCTCCTCGAGCGTCCGCATAAACGTAAACATCCGTTCCGATGACCTCGCAAACTCCTGAGGCTTATCCCGGGTAAACAGGTTCCGAAGGTCGGACAAACCAGTATCGAGTATGCTTGCGGGCTCAAATTCCCCGGAAAACCTGCCGGAGGCGGTGTCGCCACGCTTTAGTCCACGCTTTATGACGCGCTCAGCCGTTGCACTGGTCTTAACCAGGTTTTTTACAAAAAGCAGCATACGGTTTCTCCATATGGCGTATTGAGGCTGGAGATCCTCTATCAGGCAGTCTGGCAACGCAGAGGCCGTGCCCGGAGCGGTGAAATAAAGCGTTTTCAGGTCAAAGCCAAGATTATGCTCATGCCGTATCTGTTGGATCAGACGTTGCGCCTCCGCCGGACCGGTGCCAATGTGTCCCTCGATCCTCAGGAAATTGTAGCTGTCCAGATCAAACAGGAGCGGTGTCTGAACGGGGCTTTCGTCCGCTTCCGGCTGATGGTTGTCATAGGAGATCTGCCGGGATTTATCTCCGGGCAAACACTGTCTCTGAAGATCAAAATTCCAGCAGGCCTCCAGGCTTCCCAGTCCCTTAATTTCGCTCTGCTCTTTTGACCGGTAGTAAACCGGAATGGTACGTTCAGACAGCGGCCCCATTTTCTCCCGGCTGGGTGTGATCTTAAGGTCGCGCTTATGGCCTAATTCCACCTTTTCCAGAAGCAGCACGATCCGTTTGTGCAGCATTTTCAGCCGCCCGGCCCATTGTTTCCGATCGCTTATAACGGGAGAAGGTGCAAATTCATGGCGAAATTCGCCTGAACCACAGAGGCCGGTTTCCTCTTCAAGGGCGGCTCCCAGCATCAGGTGCCGGGGATAACGCCCCGCGTCGGGGCTGCATATCCCGTTCAATTCATAGCCGGTCAGCCTGAACTCCTCATAGGCCATGATCAGATCTTTGATAAACCCGTAGAGGTACTGAACCCCGGGCTCCGGTGCTGAACTTCCACTTTGCGTAGCCATGTAGTCGTTGATCATCTCTATGGAGCGCCGGACCGCTTCGGTTTCAAAGGGATTCTCATCGTACAGGTCCCGGAGAATGGGCTGATAGATCTCATAGGAACGTGAAAGGGCTCGTTGAAGGGTCTCCCATTGATTCCGGACTCCTTCAACATATGCTGATGCCATCTCCTGGTAGGATCCCGAGGTCGGTGAATCCGGCCTCAGCAACAGGCGTTTGATCTTTACCGGTGGAAGTTCCTCTCTTCCCTCTGCTAATTCTTCCGTTTCGCCTCCGCCGGTCCGCCCCTTCACCTTGTTCAAATCGCTCTTTGAGATCAGCAATTTCCGGACATTCAGCTTCCTCTCCACGCCTATCTCGTCGCACCCTTTGCTCAGGCAGGATTTCAGGTTTTTATCGAAGATCTCCAGAAAAAGCAGCACCACGCTGTCTTGCAGGTCGGATTGGTTCAGCGGTTCAACCCCCTCCTCATCGCCCGAATACTTATCCGACAGCAGTTCCAAAAGGCTGATATCCTGTTCTCCCGAGTCCGGATCCTGAAAGGGAGGATAGTCAGTATACTCATTAATGAAATAGGCTCTTTTTTTTGTAATGCTGCATTCGGCCAGCGATAGCAGGTAGCCGCGGGAGGTAATGCCTAATCCTTTTGATATTTCAAGCGTAGCGGAACCGGAATGGCGCAGGTTCAGCCCGCAAACAATGCCCATTCCGATCAGCCTGGAACGGGTCATTCTTCCCTGCTCTTCCAGATAAGCGGCAAGTTGGTTGAGCTGAGAATGGGTTAAAACCTGGTTTTTCTCAAATGTTGGGTAAGAATGATGGATTTGTGTCGTCATTGTTTGGGGATTAGGCGCTTCCTAAAATTGTATTATTCAAAATGATAGAGTCTTCAAGCGTATCGGATTCCTCACAGTCGTGCAGTCTGCCGACCGGGTAGATATTCCGGAGGTTTTCCAACAGTTCGATCAGATCATTCAGGGCGGCGCTCAAAGCCTCCGGATCTTTTTCCGTGCGGGCGTTTTCGGTCAGCCACCTTTTGTAGCACCGCTCAAATTCGCTGAGATGGCGGTTACTGACCCAGCATATTTTCAGAAAGACATGAGCCGGAGATTCGGTGCGTATCTTCCGTTCAAAGAAGGTTCTGAAATCCATATTACCGAAGCGTCCCTGCCAGTAGGGAAGCACCACCGTCGCCACATAACGGTAGGGGTTATCGAGCTGACAATGCGCGCAATCCGGATCAATTTGGATCGACATCAATTCATCCCGGATTCCCTCATCTTCGGTATTATTATATTTTGGCCTCAGCAGCAGATGCTCAACAAGATGCATGCCCTCATTGCTTAAAAATGTTTTATAGAAAAAACCCGTCAGGTTTTCCGGAGCCTCTGCCGTGTTTATACCTTCGGGTCTTGCCACTCCAAGGGTCCCTCCAAACCGTCCTTTAAACAGTTGCAGCTCCTCGTTATCTTCCTCCGTCATCCGGTAGTTTTCCGACCGGCCCCCCGAGGTAATCACACTCCAGATGAACTCCTCCTTCTGCTCTTCCAACTCCTGTTCGGCGCTGATTTGGTTTTGAGCTTCACCGGTTAATTCCCCTTCCAAAAGCAGATGACCGGCTTCAAACCGGTAAGGCGTATCGTAAAGAGCGTAGCTGATTTTATATTCGGTGCCGTTCAGTTCGGTTTTAATGTCAAAAAAAGCGGACACCGGCGCAGTATAATTATTCCTGTTTGACCCGGGATTGGCGTAGAATTCCTCTTTCAGCACCTCTATCAGTGCGTCCACCCCGGCCCCGGCATCCTGCTCGCTGGCAAAATCCCGGCGGGTGCTTACCGCCAGGGTAACGCCATTGCAGCTAAGGGTATAAAAGTACTTTCCGTCGTCTTCACTGATGATGAAATTCTCCCTGAACTGCCCCGCAGCGATAAGTTGTTCCAGGGCTGCTCTCACCTTTTTTTCTTCCGCAAACAGGTTAGTTTGCGGACTTTCTGCCAGCAATTCCGAGGCCGGCCCGGTTATCTGAAAACCAAACTGATCTCCCTGGCCGGTAATTTTGAATGCATCGGTGAAGAAAAGCTTATCCGGACCGGTTTCATCAATTCCAACCTGGAGGGAAGCTCGCTTCTCCAGCCCTGATTTATTCTCCACATGCCAAATTTTGCAGTGGTCGGTATAGTTGAAGGCGGTTCCGCGGCCAGAGCTGATCTGTGGATACGCGTTTAGGAAGGTAAGTTTATCCTGTATCAGGTCCCGTTTGGCATCCATCCCGGCAAGGCGATAGGTGAGCGTAGCGTAATCGGTAAACTGTTCGGCAAATCGGGCCATCAGATGATCCAGAAACTTATTTCTGCGGTGGGCAAACTCTCCGGGAGATTCTGTAATATCCTGCAGCTTATCCCCATAGTTCAATCCACCGGCAAAGATATTCTCTCCATCGGGTATCTGACCGGCTATGGCCTGAGCGAAATAGGTCCTGTCGACCGGATGATCATCATCTCCGGCATTCATGGCAAAAAGCTCACGCACGTTCGAAAGCTGATAGAGATAGTTTGCCAGGAGCTGATCAAAAAACGTGAGGTATCCCTTTAGTTGACGGGTTTCGCCCTTCCTCTGCCTGCTGGCCGTCGGGGGCAGCCCGGCATAACCCACTCCGTAGGTCACCGGGAAATCTTCCTGAATGCTTCTGAACTGATAGAGTCCGCGAGCTTCACCTTTGGGGAACTTGAGATCGAGGCTTCGGCCCTTTATTTTTGAGGATCCGCTGTCCGATTCAAGCTCCCGTATTTTTTCGTAAACTTCCTCTTTGGAAGCCGTATAGGGAAGATTTTCCTTAAAAAACGTGATCTTTGAATCGGAGATGGACAGCCTCGGCACATAGTTATGATCATGAGCGAGTTGCAGGCACCATTGCACGCTTCGTGACGGAATATTCTCTTCGTTGCCATGTGGAATATTGGCGATCTCGATATGTTTTACCGCCTCTACGCCTTCAATATTCATGATGAGCTGAACCAGATCCGAAACATAGATCGACTCCTTCCGCTCTGAGCGATCCAGCTCTTCATCCATCAGGAAGCCATGCCTCAAAAGGGGCCCTTCAAAAATATTCTCTACCGGAATATCCATATCCATCATTTCGGCCAGCGAGTGAAAGGTGACCGGTGGGGAGAGAAAAGATGCGATCTGGTGAAAGATCTCAGCCTGTACGGTTTCCACATTCGCCTCGAGGTGCAATTCGATATCCGCGCAGACGGCAATGCCTTCGATTTTCAGCGCATTAAAGCTGCTGAAATCCTCACAAAGATTACGGTTGGCATGAATTCTTTTTTCAGCCTCGGATACGATCTGAATGATTAGGTCAACCCTGGCCCGGTAATGGGCTGTCATCTCCTTAATTTTATCGTTCAGGCCGGCTTCTATATCCTCTACATTCAACTCTTCCCCCGTCGGCCCGGTCCCGCTCAACCCTGCCCGGTATTTCTCATCCAGGCCGGCTTTCAGCGAATAGCGGGAAGGAACCTTTCGGATCGACAGATCCAGATCACGGATCCATGCCCATTCATCCGCTTCGTCGGTCAACGGATCATCCCACCTGGCAAACCGGATCTCAATCGTGATCTCGACACCATGGAGCCTGGCTGTGACAGGGTTGGCAATGGCCATGGTCTCGAGAAGGACCTGGCTGTTCAGGTCGCCGTACTTTTCGGAATACTCAAATTCCAGCAGGATCTCATAAAGAGGATCTATAGCAATAGGATCGTGTCCGCCCCTGGCCTTATCGGAAAGCTCACTTTTGGACCGGTAGGCCCACAGGGGCACTTCCGGATCTTTTGCCATGGAGATCCAGGCATTCTTCACTCCCAACAAGGTGTCATCACCGTTGGACCCGGCTTCTATGGAAACATCCATCAGCAGCTTGCGAAGATCACGGAGAGTGACCGGGTTGCTGGGTAATATCCGTGCGGCGCTGAAAAAATTGGTGAAGCCGGCCGTCTCCCTACCCGGCGGTTTTTCCGACAGAATGTCTTCGATCGGTTGATTGGCCCGATGTCCCAAATCGGTGATCGCATAGCAGAGCAGCTCCAGTATGGTGATGCCCGGATCATGCGTGTTATGATCGGTCCATAGCTTTCCGGCAAGCTTTTGAACATGTTCGATCCCGTCTTGCCGGAGAGCTGAAAAATCCATGCTCTTCAGCGGGGGTTCCCTTTTTGATATGGTGACCGGTTCATTCATTCTTTTATCTGTTAACAACCACAATTATCGGTCTCAAGCTCCTTATAGGCGCTTACTTCATTATCATCGCATGAACAATCCTTCTGCTCCAAAACGTGTATGGTATGCCCGGGAGCCGAACCCAGCACCGAGGCTACCGTGGAGGCTTTTGCCTCATCGACCTCCTTAACCTTGTTTCCATTTTCACCCGGGATGCGGTGAGACATTTTCAGGCAGGTTACAAAATCCACATATGCACGGGTTTCGATAAAATGCAGGATCCTGGATTTGTGAATCTTTCCACCAAACACAACATCCGGCGTGGATTTATAGGCCCATGGAGATAGAAATGACTTTATTTCGGTATTAAGCACCTCGCTGTAGTACCCGCCATCCCTTCCGTGGTGAAATTTCACGTTAAATTTCACCCGGATCTCTTCGTAAAGAGGATTGCGCACATGGAGCTCCACACCGTGCGCTTTCAGCTGCCGGATATACCGGTCAATCTCCGTGAGCATAATCAGGCTCGTTTTCGGCTTCAGCGGATCGACGGCGTTCTTGTTGGTCATGTCTGATACCACTACAAGTGAAACATGGCCGGGGGCTATCTCCGAGTAGCCTTTCATCGAACCTTCATAATACGTGTGATTCAGGCATTTCACTTTATAAACGGATGGAAACTGCTGTAAGACCAGGCGTTCATAATCCCAGATGGTCACCGCGCGGTGTTTGTGGCGGAGCCGTTCGCTCACGCGGGTGTAAAAATTAACCGGCAGCTCTTTCATCGTGCCGCCAAAAGAGTTATAAGGCTGATGAACCTCTTTCACCGCCGAATCGCTCTCGGCAAGCTTGTTGATCGTTCCCGCCTCCAGCGGCTCAGACAGATGACCCGGATCGTTATCATTATCCTCAAACAGGGCTTCGACTGCCTGGGTACGGATATCCACCAGGCGGGAAACGGCGGGGGTATCTTTTTGTACGCCGGCCCGTATCCAAACCAGTCCGGCAGGCAGCAGGGTATGGTCCAGGGATGCCTGCCGGGGCACGTTAAAGGTGATGATTCCGGACGTGAGAAGCTGATCGGTCGTATCGGAAAGGATTTCGCGTTCATCGAAAGGGATCCACCTGTTGTCCGACAGATAGCTCCAGCCAACCGGCTGCCTGAGATAGCCGGGATCGGCGCTCCCTTCAGCTACCCTGACAAGCATGGAGAGGGTTTGTCCGCCATTAAAGTCACGAAATCCGATATACAGATTACCTTCCGAGTTGAACGACGGCAACAGTAAGGCCGACTGGTTCTGAATCTCCGGAAACGCGGTGCCGAACGGTGCCACGTGCAGGAACTGGTCCGTCGGGTCTTCCTTGAAATCCAGGTCTGCAGTGGACGTGTAATCGATAGACAGATCCTCTATAACCGGCGTATAGGGCTCATTGGGGAAAACAGTTCCGGCATCCTCTATCGCCTTGATCGCCTGCCTGGTATAGGCGGGGGCATAATCTTTATGCCCAAAATCGACGCCTTTCAGCCTGAACCGGATATAGCCCCTCTGTGAACCGGTATTGTAGCCGGTCAGTTCGCCCAGCTCCGGTTCCCGGCCAATCGCTGTTAGCGCCTCACCGCCCAGGAAAAAATCTCTTTCCGGCTCAACGGGCTGATCATTACTGCCAGACTCAAATAGTTGCCTGCTGTCGGAGACCTCTTTCCATTTCCTACGGTCGAGTACAGAGATGGAGGCTTTAAACGAATCATTTTGCCGGTTCCCGGATCCATTACCATTTTGGCTGCTGTCTTCCGGATCCCGGGCGTAAAGATCGTAATGCGTACCAAAACTGCTATCCGGCAGATCGTGCCAGTGCGCGTTGATCCAGATTTTCTGCGGGTTTTTTTGAAAAAGCTCCTGGTTTCCGACATAAAACGACGACCCGGGAGCCGGACGGTTGCCAAAGGGCATGAATGGTTTTCCGGCATCCAGCAGGCCGCTGTCATTTTGGACAATATTGGATTTCATTCCCTCAACCGTGACCGTTAATCCCGCGCCGGTGATGCGCAGGCCCTTTAACGATTTGTAGATGGAATCCTCAAACAGGGAGCTGACGCGTTTTCGAAGCAGCACCTTCATTACCGGCCATTTTGTCCGGAATTGATCCTGAAGTATCTCCCGGTTATAGGCCACAACGGACGGCTGGCCTTCATTAATCGTGCGGGTGATCGTTATGGTGCACTGCTCCGTGTCCACTTTGGTTTTAAATCTATTTCCTCCGAACGTGTAGACCAGGTCGTCTATCTTATCGGGACCCAGGCCCTGTACCTGACGAAGCTTGTCCAGCGTCGTAAAATTTCCTTTTTTTCGTTCTTCAAGGATCGCCTGGGCGACTTTTACGCCTATGGCATATCCTCTTCGTACGGTCGAATAGCCACGCGTTGGATCATCTTTCACTTTTGTCGCGATCTTTTCAGCAGGGGCGGTGTTGACGAAGGCAAGGACCTTGTCTTTTACCTTCTCAGGTAACTCCTCGTTGCCTTTCAGGAGCTGCTCTTCATCTCCCGGTGAAATCCATTCCTCTTCTCCGCTGAACAAGACCTGGAAGGCATATTTCGCCAGCGGATATTCCCCTTGTGAAAGCTTTCCGAGCTGGTCTGATGTGGCCGGAGACTTGTCGAATTGCAAGGTCAGCGTAACGGTCCTGTCACCCTCAGACAGAAGAAGCAGGGGAGAGGTGATGGCAAAGCCGATCTCGGCCTCCGCACGATCCGGATCGCCAAACGTTAGCCAGCTTTGATCCTCGGCCTCGATTTCGGTTCCCAGGCCATCCGAGGAGTTTGCAACCGGGGATGCAAAGAGGCGGAATGTATTATCCGGATTGGAAACATCGGCAAATACAGCCTTTATTTGCTCCACCTGCCCGTGATTGACCATCAATTCCCGGGCCGTACGGTAGGTTAAGGGCTTTCCGGTATCGTCTTTACCGGCTTTAAGTGCCGAGCCTTCCGGGATTCGGTGAGAGCCCTCCACATGGCGCGCCAGTTTAAATGTCAGAAAGGCCTTATCCGGCACAGGCGCTACGTTCCTGAGCCGGAGAACCTCTTTATAATAAAAATCGAGGTGTTTTTCGGTGATGAGATTCAAATCTCCCTGAGCTGTCTTATACAACTTCAGAAACGTCAGCAGCAGAGCTATATGAGGTTCCGTATGGCCATTTTTCCTCTCAATATAATCCTGGAAGGCGGCTTCGGGATCACGGTTATCATCCAGAAAATGCTGAAGATCTTTATCCCCGTCCAGGAAACCTTCCCAGGACCCTATGATCTCATTGTTTATACCGTAATAATTGACCTCAGCCGCTAACTTCTTTATAAACCGAAGCAGATCTCCTGTTTTCCTTTCATCCACAGCGAGATTCCCGGGAAGCAACGATTTCAACAGGCGCTGTTGACGGCTGGTGCCGTCGCGGTTTAGCCTGGTCGTATTATCACATTGTTCACTCATTACAGATCCGTCGCTTCATTGATGTAAAAGGGATATACCAGGTTGGTCCGGGTATTGGTAGCAATAATGGTGTATTCAACCGTGATCAGGATCAACCCCTCCTCTCTTTTTTCCCGGTAGCTGACCTCTTCGAGGACCACCCTGGGTTCATGAAAGAGGATGGACCGGCGAATATCCTCCGAAATACGCGCTGCCGAGGAGGTTCTCATTGCATCAAATATATTCCCCTGCAGGTTGGTTCCGTAGTCGGGGCGCATGACCCGTTCCCCCCGGGTGGTGCTGATTAAAATTTCGAGGCTCTCCCGGATATCAATCTCCTGTTCAGACATCCCTACGTTTTCCCCCCGGTTGCTGAACCGGACGGGAAACTCCCATCCTTTGCCAAGAAAATCATTGTTTTCACTGCTATGTTCGTCTTTGCTGCCCATATTCCTCACCCGATCATTACCGTTGGTTCACCGACTGCCGCCGAGGCTCCGCACAGGCAGGTGTCTCCCACACGAATGGCTGACCTTCCCCCGATCAAAACGGTGGCGCTTCCCATGGGAAAGGGGCTGGAGGTAGGCTGATGGGAATTGGGTGGCAAAGAGCAGATATGATTGTCGCCCGCCACCGTCGCGGGCATGCCGCCTACCAGTACCGTAGCCTCTCCGGGGCCCACAATAGTGCCGCCATGATTGGTTGTATCCGTTGTCCGTGCTGCCGCTGGCATAACCTGTATCTCCTATATCTGTATATTAAACAATTACGTCAATTAATCGCCACCAGTGATCCTTTTACAACTGTTTGTCCGTTTGAGGTCAGCTCCGCGCCGGAACCCCCTTCCGCTTTGAAAGCAGCTGTTGCCGACCCTGAGACGTTATTTCCTTCAATCAGTACATCGCCGGACGCTTTCAGGTTAAGATCCCCTGCGCTTTCAAGCGTGATGCCGTCGCCCGTCATAGAAACCTTGTTCCCGTTTTGATCCTCGATGAGGATAGCACCTTCATCGTCGCTCATGGTCCACCGGTTACCGCCCGGCGTCTCGATCACAATGCTCTTTTTATCATCATCCAACAGAAGCTTCAGCTCGCTGCGGCTCACAATTCCTTTCAGGTTGTTGTCCTCTTCCGCTGCAATGGGAGACGGTTTCGCGCTGCTGTGAACCATACCCAGCACTATGGGATCCCGCGGGTCGTCATTAATGCATCCTACAATGACCTCATCATCGATTTCCGGGCGGAAAACGATTCCGCGCCCGTTCCCTGCATCGGGGGCTGCCATTCGCGCCCATACCCCTTCACCCTGGGGATCGATGACCGGCAGGCGCACCTTCACCCGGTTTTCGCCGTCTGGATCACCGGAAATATTGGTTACCACCCCAATCTGAAGTCCGTGGATAGGCGGGAGCATCCCTGAAGCCTGCCGGGCGGCAATATCTTCATAGCGGTTGATGAACCACTGACGGTCCAGACCGAATTCGATATCGGTATACCAAGCCGTTTCCGAGGTCTTTTGTTGGTGAACAGACGATACGAAGGCAGGCCCGTTAAACCGGTTTCCAAATCCTTCAAGGTGAATATGATCGCCCGGCCGGATATCACTGAAGCCGGTGATTTTTACTCTTCCCTGCACCTTCGCCAGATGGTTTTTCAAAACCTTTGAATCCGACCAGGCTTTCAGTTCGGCATCATCGACTCTTCCGCTGTGCTGCTGCAAATAACGTTCAGGTCCCGATACCCCTGCAAGCTCGGAGATCACGAAACTTCCATGCTCTTCCATGCCGGGGGGATCCCCTTCTTCAGCAATCAGTTCCTGGGTGGCATAATTCCAGGATCGGCTCTCAACCGTATCAAGCTGATCGCGGGCATCTACCCCCGCCTCGAACGAGATCACGTTTCGCCCGAACGCCAGGTTCAATACCGGGTCGAACTTCACGTCCGGTTTCTTCACCGTGACCGTTCCATCATCGGCAAAGACCAGGCAGCTGTTCATCTCGGCCCTGGATACCAAAAAATCCCAGTCTGTTGTATAGTACTGTACCATTTCCTGGTGCAGTACACCGGTAGTTTCCACCTCGGCCGGGAGGCCATACTCACTGAGAATGGCCTCAAAAAGATCACTGTCTGTGACTTCCTCAAAATAACGGTTTTTTCTGCCCCGGGTCATTTTCACGGCCGCATCCCTCAGATCTATTTTCAGTACCGGGTTTTTGTTCTCATTAGCCCTGATGCTGTGCCCGGTGATCACACCTTTGAAAACCGTGCTCTCCAGGTTGTGATAACCGCCTTTGATCTCCACCTCCCGCCCCGGCACAAACTGATCGCTGCTGCTGTTCAAAAAATCACCGAGGGCCACGTTCCCGTCGCCGACGATCAATTGTGCTTTTGGAATTCGGTTTACCGTCTTCGATACGGTGATGCCCAGGATTCCAAATTGCGCGCCGAGTTCTTCGCCGTCCACAAAAATACTAAAGGTTGGCAGGTCGGTAGCGGCCTGTGTGGGTATGTTTCGGCTCTTACTCATTGGTCAGTATTTTCCAGAGGGGGAAGTATCAGCCGTGTTCCGGCTTTCAGATCCCTGAAATTAATCAGGCGGTTCACCCGCGCCAGTTCCAGATAAAAAGACGGATAGCCGTAGATCTTATTGGCTATATTCGGCAGTGTGTCTCCTTCCTTTACAAGATGATAATGCGTCATATCCGGCGAGCTTCGACGCTCTTCAGCGGCCTGCTCTTCCAGCGAAGTATGGTGACGAAAACTGCACGAAACGGTTGACCGGATTGGATTTCCATCCGTATTGAAAAGTTTATGGGTTACGGTGGCGTTTTCCAGCAAGCCCCGGAACTCAAAATCGCCCCAGCGAAGCTTTAAAAAATAGGGCTGATGGGTATCGCCCGACCGGTGGTAGGTCATCTCCAGGAAATCTTTTATAACTTTGTCTGTTCGCTTCTCATCAATAACCCGGTCGGCCACATTGGAACGGCCCGAAACCGAGGCCCCGGTTGCATCGAACAAGAATTCAAAGGAAATGGCTTCCGGTTCGGTATGGGTAAAGACCAGGGTTCCGGTATTGCCCTGGGTATTGCGTTTAACATAGCTGTTTTTGTATTCCCGGCTGTACGTGTTGGGATTATACATCATCTCAAAAACATCGATTTCTTCCCCATCGTTATATTCCTCGTCGGGATAGGCCGAAACGGTCATCTTTGCAAGACCTTCCAATTCGCTGAAAGCGCTCATTCCATTACTCGTTATCGTTCATTTTTGTTTTCACTTAGCTGCTCCAAAACCTGGTGCACGATCTCCCCGAGCCGGCCTGCATCATCTGACGGGTCACCTGTCTTTTTTTTGCTGTCCGAACCGGTTTGCTCACTTGCCCTGCTCACGACCGCTTTGATAACCAGTTCCCGAATTTCTATTGGCATAATAATATTAAAAACTTATATCCATTCGCCGGTAATACTGAAAAGCCAGTTCGATGGTCTCCACGGCGATTTCATTGTTCATCGCATCAAAGCTGTCGACCGACCATTTCACCGGGTAGGCTTTGATAAAGTTCCAGGCTTCCAGCGGTACATGCTCCTCATTCAGCAGTGTCACCAGCACGCTTTTGGGATCAAATTGAAACGATTCCACCGAATCTTTAAACCAGCTTATCAAATTTGATCCACGCAGCACTCCCCGCTTCAGCACCAGATTCTCATAGGTAACCCGTTCGGGCAGACGATGTATGAAGCGGTTTTCCCCGCCCTCTTCATAAGTGGTCTCGGAAATGGCTGCCGTTATGCCGGAGACCTCCCGGAAGCCGGCATCCAGGGCCGAATCACCAAGTCCGTCAACATCAACGCGAAAATGAAATCCGAGCGGTGGATAGAATAAAGCCATGGTTATGTGAATTCTATGGAGAGGCCTTCATGACAAAGCTCGATCGACTCTACGGCAACCTCATTGCCGGTAGAGTTCAACGCTGGACCCTCCACTTTGCAGGGCCAGGCCTCTTTTATTTTCCATATCGTTACCGGGTCATGTTCCTCGTTAAGCAGGCTGATCGTGAGGTCGCGGCGATCAATGTTGTTCATTTTCACCGTATTGAGCCACTGATAGAACTGATTGTCTCCCCGGTAGATTCCACGCTTCAGGGTGATGTTGCTGTATTCCGGAATACCGGGCATTTTGGTAACCTGATAGTTTTTGGCGTTGCCCTCGCGATACTCAATCGGCTGAAGTTCTACACTCAAGCCTTCCACTTCGGTAAACCCGACTCGTTCTCCTCCCCACTCAACCACAAAATGAAACGCGGATATTGGATAATGATCTGACATAATTGTTCCTTTTTTGTTTTATAATTGAATTACGATTCCTGAAGCTTGTGCATAAATCTAAGTATGATAAACTCGGCAGGCCGCACCGCCGCCATTCCTATCTCTACAATCAATCGCCCCTCGAGAACATCCTGAGGGGTCATCGTTTCGCCAAGACCTACCTTCACGAAGAAGGCATCGTCAGGGGCAGCCCCTGCCAGGCCTCCTTCCCTCCAAAGGTCGGATAGAAAATTCTCGATCATGGCTTTTACCCTCACCCAGGTATTGGCATCATTTGGTTCAAACACCACGAACTCGGAGGCTTTTTTTACCGATTGCTCAACATAGATGTACAACCGGCGAACCGGAATATATCGCCACTCATTGTCATTACCGGCAAGGGTCCGTGCCCCCCAAACCAGGGTCCCTTTTCCGGTAAATGCGCGAATAGCGTTGATCGATTTCCCTGTTGACGGATCAACATTCAAATCAGCCTGCTGCTCATCGGTAATCTTCTTTTTAGGTCCGATGACGGTATTCAAGCCCACATTTGCCGGCGCCTTCCAAACTCCCCGATTCTGATCTACCCGCACATATACACCGGCTATAGCCCCGGAGGGCGGAAGATCAACATGCACTTCCCGCAATTTTGCTGAAAATGAGCGGTAGATGCTTGGGTCTTCGCCTTTCATATCTTCAAGCGCCTTTACATCCAGACTATTGGCTCCGCCCGGGGCGGCTCCCGAAGAGGTGTGTGCCACTTTGGAAGCCTTTTCATCGACCCGGTAATTCAGCGTTGTTCTGAGATGGGGATAATAGGCAGCTCCATAAGCAAGGTTAGCCATGCCCAGGGCGTTTCTGAAATCCACAAGCTCGGTATCCTCGTTAAACCGGTCGATGATCGTGAAACGGTCCTGCAATTTCCGGCACTGGGCCATGGCTTGTTTGGCAATTTCCCCGAATTCGGAGATACCGGCCAGGTTCACGGCATCCGGAAAGAGCAGGAGGGTGGGTTCGTCCACCTTTTCAAGCGTTTCCAGGCCGCCAATGAGTCCCTTGCCCGAACCGGGACTTCCAGCTACGATAGCCTCTTCGTATCCACCCACCGACACGATATAGCACGGACCGCCGCCATTGCTGAAATAAAGCTGCATGCTATAAAATAGGTTGTAAGGCGAGGGAGCGTTGCCGTCATGCTGAACGCTGAATTTACGATTGTCAAGGTTGCCCTCGTCGTCGTAATCATCGTGAAGGTTCAGCTTGAACGGCTCTTTGAACGCCTCTCCGAAATACTCCTTAAAATCCAAAAGGGAGGTTATTCGGGTGGGCACATTAATGAGGGCGCCGTCGACGTCATCTTTTTTAGCTTTTTCGGTATAGCCAATAAAGGCGGGTATGGCTGTTTCAACTCCCGCCACCGATGCAGGCAGGGTAGCGATC
>JBBDRB010000030.1:0-1465 GCA_040905685.1 Balneolales bacterium
CTGCTGGGCATGAAACCGATTGATAACTGTGTTATCGCCTTCAGCCTGAGTCCCGTCTCAGTAGCCAGGGCAATCGAACACAAAGCCCCGAATCTGGGCCGTCGGATTCATGCAATGCAGCAATTACAGAAGCATGGCTGGCAAGTCGGGCTCCGGTTCGACCCGTTGATCTATCAGACCGGTTTCGAACGGGATTACAGGGAACTGTTTGCTAACGTATTCTCCAGCCTCGATCCGGGATTAATTCATTCTGTAAGTCTGGGCAGTTTTCGCCTGCCAAAGCCGTTTTTCCGGAAAATTTCCGCACTTTACCCGGATGAGAAACTGTTTGCAGCAGCACTGGATGAGAGCCAGGATATGGTCTCGTATGAAGAGACTATCCGTCACCATTTGCTCTCGTTCTGCCGGGATGAGATCCTGTCGTATCTACCGGAGCAGAAGTTTTTCCCTTGTGAGCCGCTTCCAAGCTGATAATCCCTGATTTTAATAGGCTGACGATAGATTATGACCTGTCAAACCCGTATGAATCTGGCTAATATCAGGATTCAGGCTGGAAAAATAACCCCGTATCGGTAACAATACCCGAAAATAACAAAAAGACTAACCCCGGGATAGATAACTTGCAGTCCCCCGGGATTTCATTGGCAACAGTTCGTATTTCTTGCCTTTGCAAAACAGGACACATAGCCTTCATGAATATCAGTCTATGATATTGATCCATGAACATAAATAAGCCAAGTCCGGCATTAACCGACCAGCGCCTGGAGCGCCGTAAGGTCGTTGTCCTGCTGAGTCAGGCGCCGGTAGCCATTTCAGCCGGCGTGGTTGCGGCCCTGATCACCATGGTGCTGTTCTGGCGCAATGCCGATCCACTCATCCTCGGCAGCTGGTTTACCCTCTATCTTGGCATGTTTGCCTTCCGTTATTATCATATCCAGCATTTCAACAAACTGGCCGATGAGCAGCGTGATTACACCAAAGCTCTGACAATGCACCTGGTGAGTTCAGTCGTAGCAGGGATATTATGGTCAGGAATAGCCATATACCTGCTTGTTACAGTCGATTTTTATAACAGTATCATCATAGTACTTGTTCTCAGTGGCCTCGCTGCCGGTGCCGTTGCCACCAATGCGGTCAAACTGGCCGCGTACTTTGCCTTCGCCCTGCCCGCGTCACTCCCGGTCGGCTTCTTCATGCTCTGGCAGGATTCAGCCCAGATGAACTTCTTTGCGTTGATTATATTTATCTTTATCGCGTTTATTTCATTCAGTGCCTATAAGCTGAACAAACTGGTAATCGAATCGTTGTCATACCAGTTTGAAAACCTGCAACTGTTAAGGGAACTGCAACAGGAGAAAAGTCAGGTAACACGCCTCTACAGTAATATGGAATTCGACCTGGCCAGGCGAAAGAAGACTGAAGAGCAATTAAAGAAAGAAAAGGAGAAGGCAGAGGAACTGGCGGA
>JBBDRB010000031.1:0-46050 GCA_040905685.1 Balneolales bacterium
TTTTCAAAACCCACATCCTTCAAGCCCATTTCAACTTTTTCGTTGAGCTTAAAATCTGTAAATGTCAAAATGTGTAAGTATTTATATTTAGAATAGTTATCTGTTGGTATTCAAAAATCTGTAAATCTTAATTAAAGATACAAAATATTCTTCTGCTAAATATCAACAAAATTTTTAGAAATCTTTAACCTGTTAACGAACCGAGCGCTTTTTAATTACAGTAGCTTCTAATTGCCTGTTTATCATTTGCTTACATCCTTATCCACCCACCCCGCAAATCCGGCTGCCGGCGTTAAATTGTAACCTGTTTTTTTCAAATACAGAATAATAACGCCCGTCAGGGCCATCACCGCCAGCAATCCGGAGAGTCCGGCTTCAGGGCCAAATAGGCCGCCCGTCCATAGCTCCGGCCCGGAAGTCCGGATCTGAATGATGGAAATTCGGTTCGACACCCCGCTGACCGGAAAGCCGAAGATCCCCCCCTGGAAAAAATTCCAGGATATATGCAGGCCGATGGACAGACCCAGGCGTCCCGTCACCACATACGGTATGGCGAACATCACCCCGGCAAGGGTGATGATGATCGTCGACAGCACAGAAGCAAAAGGGTTAAATGCATGCAGCAAACCAAAAAAAACCGAAGTAAGCAGGATGGCCGCCAGCACCGCATATTTGGTTTTGAACCGCGCGAAATTTAGTCCCTCCGCCAGATTTTTCGTCTGATAGCCTCTTGACCAAAGTTCCTCATAATACCCGACCGAACACATGGCCAGGAAGTATCCTGCAAAAGCAAGCGAAAAACTTCCGTTTCGCGAGCGATCCCATCCAAAGCCTATCAACTCTACCCAGCCCAGGGCCAGATAAACTAAAAAAAGGACCGCCATGGTCACACCTCCCAGGACGGCTCCTGTCAGAAAATGCTTCACCCATTCCCGGTCGGCCTCCAGGCCATATTCACGCAGCCGGCGTTGATCCAGGGTCTTTGCGGCAAACCAAACGCTCAGGGTTGCGATTACCGAGTACCAGACCAGCATGAGGTTTTCACCAAGTACATCCCCCAGTAATAAGCGGGAAAACATCAGCAAAAACAGAAAAATTATAAACTGAAGCAGCAACCGCCATCCGGCCCGGATCCGGTTTTCATGTGGATTATCAAAAATATGCATGAGTTCTGAAAAAGTAGCGCTAAGGTAAATGCCCAAATGAAAATAGGGAACGTTTGAGCAATTCCATAAATTGATGGAAACAGTATCTTATTTGATACCAATTTATAGAATACGAAATAGCCAGGAATATGACCGTACGATATGCTTTGTTTTCCGGAAAAGATACCCTTGAACAGCATTTCCAGGCTGCTGCAAAGGAAGACCACTACGAAATTAACTACAATGCAGCCCCGGGCGACAGCATGCCTGTTGTATATATGGAGAAAGCCCGGGAGAAAAGCATAGGAAGGCTGATTTGGGGCCTAAAGTCGCCTGACAGCGTAGACAAAGAGGAAATCAATGCAAAGGCCGAAACGCTGACCCAGCACAGTAATCTCAGAAAAGCCTTTGAACGCAAGCGCTGCATTATCCCCGCCAACGGGTTCTACGAGTGGAAAACCCTGACTTCAGATATTAAACTTCCGTTCTATATTCGATTGCTGGATGATGAGCTTTTTGGTTTTGCCGGTATTTTTGACCGGTATACTTCGGGTGACCAGGAAATCTTTACCTTCGCCATACTGTCCACGCGGTCAAACGAACTGCTTCAGCCGCTCAATGACCGCATGCCGGTTATCCTTCACCCCGAGCATTATGATTACTGGTTGGACCCCATCCATTCGGATCAGGATAAACTGGGCAAATTGCTCCAACCCTTTCCAACGGACCTGATGTCCACCTACCGGGTAACCAATAAGGTAAACGACCTGAAAAAAAATTCGGTCGAGCTGATTAAACCCGTAATGTAACCGGCCCCGCCGGAAGGCTTACTGCTGGTTGGGGTCTGCCGCCGGTGGCTGTTCAGGAATATCGCCGGGTACTTCGACCGGTTCTTCCTGATCCTGATTCGGCATCACAAAATCCGTTTCATAAGGCGCGTCCACTCCGCGTTCCTGTATGGTGCTTCGGGTCGGGGCGTCTGAGTCGATGAAGAAGTTCGCTGCCAGACACAGGGTAAGGAATAAAGCCGCCAGTACAGATGTCGTTTTAGATAGAAAATCAGCCGTCCTGCGGGCGCCCATCATATTACCACCGCCACCGCCTGTATTACCCGCAATGCCGCCGGAAAGGCCGCCGCCCTGGCCGCTTTGAAGCAATACAACGGCGGTCAGAAGAACGCAGATGATCGCTATAAAAATCATTATTATCGTATATGCCATAACCTGAAAGAAATTATTTTTAAAAGTCCCTAATGTTAACGAATATATTAGCCTTTAACAACGTATAGTTGGCTAAACCCTGAACGATACATACGTTTTTTTGCACCTTATATTTTAAGCATCTCATCCTTCTATGAAAGAACTGAGCTTCTGGATTGCCGATTTGCTGGATTTCGAACCGGTTTTCACCTATCAGGTTATCATCAGCATAACCGTCATCATGGTCTTGCTCATTGTGCGGTCCATTTTGCTGCGCATCGTGTTCAGGCAACTGGATGATTTGGGGGCCCATTACAAATGGAAGAAAAACCTGACCTATCTGTTTGTATTTATCGGGGCTTTCATTCTTGGGAAAATATGGATTGAAGGCTTTCAGTCCATAGCTACCTTTCTGGGTTTAATCGCCGCCGGACTGGCCATTGCCCTCAGGGATATCGTTGCCGATTGTGCCGCCTGGTTTTATTTAATATGGAGAAAACCCTTTGAGATCGGCGACCGGATCGAGGTCGGCACCATCAAAGGCGATGTTGTTGATAAACGGCTGTTTAAATTTACCCTGGTTGAGATTGGCAACTGGATAGATGCCGAGCAAAGCACCGGGCGTATCATACATGTGCCCAACCATAAAGTCTTCACCGATGCCATCGCCAATTATACGGCTGATTTTCAGTTTATCTGGAATGAAATTCCTGTCCGCCTGACTTTTGAAAGCAACTGGAAAAAAGCCAAGACCATTTTGCAGGAAATTGCGGACAAGCACAGCGCCAATCTGTCCACCAAGGCTAAAAACCAGCTTCGCCAGACCGCGGAAACCTATATGATCGTTTATACCATCCTGACGCCGACCGTCTATACCACGGTAAAAGATTTTGGCCCCCTGCTTACCATACGTTACCTGACCCACCCCCGGACCCGGCGCGGCACCCAGCAGCAGATCTGGGAAGATATCCTGACCGAGTTTAGCCTTCATAAGGATATCGAATTCGCCTATCCGACCACTCGTTTTATCCGGAAAGAAGCTGAATAAATATTTTCTAGGCAAAACCGGTGATTGCCCTTCAGGTTAATGAAATAAAGCTTTATTTTGCAGCTTAATTTTTTCGAAGTATCCAAAGTCTGTATAATTGCCTTCACCCACTGCCTATTGTCCTCTGTGTAATCAAAATAAGGATTTTGATCTGCTTTCCGGACCGGATGAAAGGATGCACAAACACTGCAAACACTGCAGCCTCATTTTTGCCGACCCGGCCTCGCATTTATCGAATAAGGATGAAAAAGCCCGGTATGAAGAGCATAATAACGGAATCCAGTATCCCGGATATGTACGGTTTATCAACCAGGCTATTGAACCGGCACTTCCCTGCCTGAGTACGAAAATGCACGGTCTTGATTACGGCTGCGGTCCGGGACCGGCCCTGTCCATTCTGCTGCGCCGGAAGGGTATTTCCTGTGACGATTACGATCCGTTTTTCTTTCCGCTGAAACTGTCTCCTCCCTACGATTTTATTTTTGCTACGGAAGTCTTTGAACATTTTAATCAACCGGGCAGGGAAATCGAAAAACTCGTCAACTTGTTGCACCCCGGAAGCTATCTCATCATTATGACCATTCTTTGGAAAGATCTGCATGATTTTCCAACCTGGTTTTATGCCAAAGATCCTACCCACATTTCTTTTTTTCATGAGAATACCATCCGGTTTATTGGTGAGCGATACGGTTTTGACCGGTTGCCAGTCAGGAACAAACGGGTAAATATCTTAAGAAAGCAATTGTAAGGAAGTCATATTTGAAGGCCTACTTCACACTATTAAAAAATTATGCACAGGCCATCTTGTTTGGATGGCTGTTAACGTTTTTCTCCAGCTTCGGGCAGACCTTTTTCGTTTCCCTGTTTGTGCCGGGTTTGCTGGCCACATTCTCTTTATCGAAATCGGCCTTTGGCACGTATTATGCCGTGGCCACCATCATTGCATCGTTTTTCCTGCTCCGGTTCGGCCATGTGATCGATGATCGTCCGGTGCGCCCTTTTACCTACAAAACCATTGTCCTGCTGGCCGGTGCCTGTTTGCTGCTCGGCCTGGCCATTCACCCGGCCATGATTTTCGTCGCATTGATCGGGCTGCGTTTGGGTGGACAGGGTCTGATGAGCCATATCAGCCAAAGTGTTATCTCCAGGTATTTTGAAGCCGACAGGGGAAAGGCCCTGAGTTTAACTTCACTGGGGTTTGGTGTCGGAGAAATGATCTTCCCGCCCGTTGTTGCCCTTATCATTGCCTTTTTCGATTGGCGAATTGCCTTGTTTGCCGCTTCCGGCATGCTGCTTCTGGGTTTTTTACCGGCATTGCGCCTGATGAATCTGGAACCTTTCGATCAAATGATATCCACAGAAAAACCTGCTAAAGGTCCTGAATGGCGTTACTTCGCTGATCTTTTAAAGGAAAAGACCTTCTGGATCATTGCCTTGCCAACTTTCATGGTTCCCTTTACAAGTACCGGACTTTTCTTCTACCAGTATGTACTGGCTGACGTTCGGGGCTGGCCGATCGAGTGGTATGCCTTCTGTTTCACCGGATATGCGCTAATGAGACTGATTTTTTCTTTGTATGGCGGCATACTGAACGATCGTTTTACCGCTAAAAACCTTTTTCCGTTTGTATTGATGCCCTTTATCATTGGCCTGGGCTCGCTGGCCTGGATACCCGGGAAATATGCGGCTTTATTGTTTCTGCTGATGACAGGCGTAACAATGGGTTTAAGCAGTGTGGTGAAAGCAGCGGTCATTGCAGAAATCTATGGGGTGAAGCGAATCGGGCAGGTGAAAAGCCTGTTTTCCGTAGGGATGGTGGTGTGCTCGGCATTAGGACCCATGCTATTCGGCTTTTTATTAGACGGTGGAATAACCTTTTCACAGATTGCCTGGAGCAATGCCCTGATACTCTTTTTATTAATGGTGAATTCTTTCCGGATCATGCAGCCCGGTATATCCGCTAAAATAATATGATCATTTTTATCAGATTTTTCTAAGAATACTCCTTTAACTGCGTTAGAACATTATTACCTCTGTAATTCCATTTTAATATATTCCCATTTCACGTATACATGACGTTACTCTCGACAGATAACCTTTCCAAAAATTACGGCATCAAAATCCTGTTTGAAGGGCTCACGTTCGGCATCTCCAAAGGGGATAAAACCGCGCTCATTGCCCAAAACGGGACCGGTAAGTCCACTTTATTGAACATACTTGCCGGAGCCGAGCCGGCTGACCAGGGGGAAGTTATGACCCGCAACGGGATCCATATCGGTTTTCTGGAGCAGGAGCCCCGCCTGGATGATAGCATGACGATCAGTACCTTCATCTCACAGGGTCAATCGGAAATGGTTCAGATTATTCAGACCTATGAAAAAGCGGTGCGCGATCAGGCTGAAGCATTCAACACCAAAACCCAAAACGCCTATCAAGCAGCGGCGGCGGCCATGGACGCTGCCGATGCATGGGATTATGAACAGCGCATGGAGCAGGTTCTGGGCAAACTGAACATCCATGATCTCGATCAGTCTATCAGCACCCTGTCAGGAGGCGAGCGCAAAAGAGTCGCGTTAGCCTTTGTGTTACTGGATAATCCCGACTTGCTTATTTTGGATGAGCCGACCAACCATCTCGATGTTGATATGATTGAGTGGCTGGAAGCCTACCTTATGAAAACCAATATAACCTTGCTTATGGTCACCCACGACCGGTATTTTCTCGACCGGGTGTGTAATCATATACTGGAGCTGGAAGGTGGGCTGCTTTATCACCACAAGGGAAATTACGGGTATTTCCTGCAAAAGCGAGCTGAGCGTGAAGAAGTGGAACAGACCGAGACGGCGAAAGCCGGTCAGCTTATGAAAAAAGAACTCGAATGGATGAGGCGTTCCCCCAAAGCGCGAACTACCAAATCAAAATCAAGAATAAGTGCCTTTCATGACATTAAAGAAAAAGCGGCAATCCGCAAACCGGATCAGGACCTTCGGCTCGAAGTTAACATGACACGGATAGGCGGTCAGGTCCTGGAACTCAAAAAAATCAACAAACGATTTGACGAAAATGTAATACTTAAGGATTTCAGCTATTCTTTCAATAAGGGTGAAAGGATCGGCATCATCGGGAAAAACGGGGTAGGGAAGAGTACCTTCCTCAGGATCATAACCGGTGAAGAAACGGCGGACTCAGGAGAGATCAATACAGGCTCGACGATAATGTACGGCCATTACAGGCAACAGGGACTGGAGATTGACGAAGATAAACGCGTCATCGAGGTGCTCAAAGAAGTTGCGGGGGTAATCGAACTTGCCGATGGTAAACGCATAACAGCCTCTCAGTTTCTTGAACACTTCATGTTTTCACCCAAAATGCAGTACACTCCTGTTTCAAAACTCAGCGGTGGGGAAAAGCGACGTCTCGGGTTGATGATGGTGCTCATAAAAAATCCCAATTTTCTCATATTGGATGAACCAACCAACGATCTGGATCTGCTAACCCTCAACAAACTCGAAGAGTTCCTTATCCATTTTGGAGGTTGCCTGATTCTGGTCTCTCACGATCGCTTTTTCATGGATAAGCTGGTAGACCATTTTTTCATATTTGAAGGAGAGGGTGTGGTTCGCGATCACAACGGAACCTATCAGGAATACAGAGAAAAACTGACCGGTCAGGACACCGAGATAAAAAAAGAAAATAAGGCCGGCAAAAAGCCTGCACCGCCGCCGGCTGAAAAAAAAGTACTTAGTTATGCCGAGCAGAAAGAATACCAAAATCTGGAAAAAGAGATTGCACGGCTTGAAAAGGAGAAGGCTGAACTGGAAACACAGATTGGAAACGGTGCCTTAGGACAAAAGGACCTGGAAGAAAAATCCAGCCGATATGGCAAAATTCTGGAAAAAGCCGATGAAAAAACCCTGAAATGGATAGAACTGGCAGATAAGATGACCCGATCATGAATCATGAACACCTATTCTGGCGGAGCCCATCAAACAGCTGATAGATTTCTCCAGGTAGTTCCGCGCCTAGTTAACCTTGATCTGCTTGCTCTTCGACCTCTCTGTCTTTTTTTCGGTTAGTTTCAGGATGCCGTCTTCGTATTTGGCGTCTAGAGGCCATATTACCCCTCTGCTTTTTGTTTTTGGTTTTTACCATAACGCAAAATTCCAATTAGATTGAACATAAGGCTTTAATTATTAAAGGCTTTGCCAATTCTAATATGAGAGGGAGAATTATAAATCAGGCTTAAGAAATAGTTTTACCGGTGAATTATAAGAGGTGGGCTTGCCGGGGCTACTGGCCTGAATTCAGAAAACTTTTCATTTTCTGAACCGCATGATGACAATCTACGATAATATTTTCACCCATCATATCCTGCCAGACTTCTTTCAGATCGTGGGAGGTGGCGCCTAATGCGGCGGTAACAAATATGGATTTGACAGGAAGCCCGTAATCCTTCAATCTTGCAAACCCTCTGACCTGGCCAATATCTTCGGTGATATGCAAAAGCCTCAGGGCCTGCTCTTCGGTCATGGTAGTTTTTTGTGCTATTTCCTTGATGGCGTTAGTGTTTGTTCCCTGCTGCCTGCTCATGCTTTTTCACCGTTCGTAACTATCAGATAATTTTACATTTATTTTCAATGCAATATATCAAAGCGTAGAGAAAAGTGAAAGGGTTTTAATCATCTGGCCGGTTCGTTTGCTAAGAATAATCCTTCATATACGAGATTGATGTAACGCTTTCTTTTGAGTTCGGGATGAAAATCATCAAGGATGGTTTTTGCACACTTGACATAGCGGCCTTCACTCTGGGCTTCTTCACAACAGCGGTTTATATAGTTAAGCGACTGCTTGTCAGATACTAGCTTGCTATCGGATAGTTCGGTTACTTCATCCCTGAGATCGCAGATGAATCTGGAAAGTAATTTTTTTTTATTCACACCGGTTTCATCTTCCATAGCCTTCAGCAGAAGATATATATACTCCGTCTCATGATTGAGTTTACCGAGGCGTTCAAAATTTCGCTGATCAATTTTATCCTTCTGTTTTATTTCTTCCATATCCTTTTCAAGCCTGGCCGCCTCGGCTTTTAGTTCTTCTTTTAACAGCATAGCACCCTCATGAATATTTTAGTTTTTCCTTTTTACCCTGTAATGCTTCTTTCCAAAAGAAATTGCATTAAAGATGGAACATGTTACCAGCGGGGAATGAGAAGCAGGTTGATATATGCTTTTAGTTTCCTATTTTAAGATTCCATTAAACATCCAGTTATTTTCAGGAAAACAATGAAATTACTTTTAATTGCAGGTTTACTTTTCGGTTTTGCTTCAGTCACATCCTCTAAAAGCGAACAGGCAGACCAATCGGTCAACATGGAAGACCGTCAATTGGTCCATACCGTTTTCTTCTGGCTCAAAGATAAAGACAGTGAAACCGACGCCCAGAAGCTTTATGAAGGCCTTAAGATGATAAAAGATATTCCCGAAGTAATGGAGGGCTATATCGGCGTGCCAGCTGTAGCCGGCCGCTCTGTCATTGACGGCAGCTATGACTTTTCCATCACCTTTATTTTTGAAGATCAGGAGGCCGAACAGGCATACCAGGTACATCCCGATCACTTGAAATTCGTAGATGAATATTCTTCGTTGTGGGAACGCGTAATCGTATATGATGCCGTGAGTCCGGAAAGGTAATGATAACCGCTGGACGACCGACAAGACTCGAAAAAAAATATCATCCTCTTAAAATTTTCTAATACTTCTTCACGTTTTAGCTCCATTTGGAATGAAGGTCTTGTCAGTTGATGCGTTCGAAAATACCCCCCCGGAGATCCAGGTTCTTCCTATTCGGAGCCCTGGCCTGTTTTATACCTCCTTTTGCCTTCCTGTTGTTGGTTTGGTCCGGCGTTTTCGGTCCCATACCAGACAAGGCCGAACTTCGAAACATCCGGCATCACGAAGCCTCCCGCATCTATTCATCCGATGGGGAACGGTTGGGAAGCTATTACCTTCAGAACCGGGCCAGCATTCAACACCGGGAAGTGCCTCCTGTTTTTTTTGATGCATTGCTGGCTATCGAAGATGTGCGCTTCTACCAGCATAACGGCGTTGATTACAGGGCTATGGCCCGCGTTCTGGTAAGGACCCTGTTGATGGGACAGGACACCGGCGGCGGGAGCACCATCACCCAGCAACTGGCCAAGAATTTATATCCCCGCAACCAGGGCGGGCGCCTGGGGCTGGCCGGCAGTAAAGTACGCGAGATAATTATCGCACGTAAGCTTGAGCAGGAATACTCCAAAGAACAGTTGCTTGAACTGTATCTCAATACCGTAAGCTTCGGTGAGGAAACGTTCGGGCTGGAGATGGCCGCACGACGTTATTTCAATATCACCCCTTCTCAGCTTCAGCTTCATGAAGCCGCTACGCTTGCCGGGCTGTTAAGAGCCACAACCTGGTACAACCCCCGCCGATTTCCCGAGCGTGCCCTGCAGCGTCGAAATCTGGTCTTAACCCAGATGCAACGCTACGATATGATCACCGCCGGGCAAGCCGGCCGCGCCTCGTCTCAGCCCATAGGACTCCGATACAAGCGGATTACCGTAAATGACGGTCTGGCTCCTCATTTTCGTGAACATATCAGGATGAAACTCAGCCACATCCTTGCCCATCAACCCGCTCTGGACGGTAAGACCTATTCCCTGTATACTGACGGATTAAAAATTGAGACCACCCTTGATTCCCGCATGCAGGCAGCCGCCGAAAAAGCCGTATCGGATCAGATGAAGGCGCTCCAAACCGAGTTCGACCGCCAGGTGGCAACCCAGCCTATTTTTATTCGAAATGACCCGGCTGTTCTACGGGAATGGCGCCAAACCGACCGTTACGCCCATTTAAAGAACGAGGGAAAATCCGATCAGGAAATCGAGGATATCCTGCACAAACCGGTTCCTGTAGATGTATTTACCTGGGACGGTGAGCAGGAGCGTACGTTATCTCCTCATGATTCCATTTCACATTATCTTTCGTTTCTTAATGCGGGGTTCCTGGCCCTGGAACCGAACGCCGGAGAGGTGCTTGCCTGGGTTGGCGGGATCAATCACCGTTATTTCCAATATGATCATGTGAACGCCAGCCGGCAGCCCGGCTCCGCTTTCAAGCCCGTTGTCTATGCCACGGCCCTGGAAGCGGGAAACAGGCCCTGTAGCTATCAACCCAACCGGCTTTCTACCTATGCCGGTTATGAGGAATGGACCCCCCGCAATACCGGGGAGGAATACGGGGGCTACTACTCCTTGCAGGCGGCCCTGGCCCATTCGGTGAATACCATAGCCGTTGACCTGCTCATGGAAACGGGCATAGGCTCTGTCCGCCAGATGGCGGTTAACATGGGCATTACCTCTTCTATCCCTTTTGAGCCTTCAATTGCCCTGGGTACGGCGGAATTAAGCCTGCTGGAACTGACCTCCGCCTACACCACCTTTGTAAACCATGGCGTCCCTGCGTCCCCGTTCTATCTTAAGGCTATCTATAACAGGGAGGGGGAACTGATCTATGATTTTTCTAACCCCAACTCCGATGGGGAACGCCGGGCAGCCCTTTCCCCTGAATCTGCTGCGGCTATGGTGCATATGCTTTCCAAGGCTGTGGATGAGGGAACCGGTAGGGAATTGCGTGATCGCTTCGGCATTGACCATGCCCTGGCCGGCAAAACAGGCACCACTCAAAACGGCACCGACGGGTGGTTTATAGGCATGACCCCAAACATGGTGTTTGGAACCTGGGTAGGCGGGTGGAGTCCCCGTGTCCGTTTCAGCAAAGGCCTGGGTTATGCCTCCCGGACCGCACTGCCCATTGCCGGATATTTTCTGAATCATCTTGGCGAGCATGCCGGGCTGGAAAAACCGGCCGGCACATTTTACCCCTATCAGCTGCAAACACCCTTTGAGCTCGACTGCGCTGATCAGCGTGACGCGCGTTTCCGTGACCGGGTACGCGATTTCTTTACCGGACAAAGCGCTGACGAACCCCGCCGCGTAGAAGAAGAAACTAAAAGCCGCTCTTTGGGCAACAGGCTTCGAAGCTGGTTCGGCCGGAATTAGCCCAGTCCTGATTGCCTGTTTAAAGAGAACACCCACCAGGTTTATTTGTTCATTTAGTTCATTGATTATTGAACTAAATAATTTTTTTTCTATCTTGATTGCATGACGAAAGAAAAGGGAAAACTTATAGAAGAGACCCGTCTACATTACATAGAAGAAACCGGTCTTCTGCTGGAAGAGACGGGCATGACCCGCATGGCCGGCCGGATATTTGGTTATCTGATCATATGCGATGAAGACGCTGCTTCTTTTGACCGCATCAGGGAAGTTCTGCATGCAAGCAAGGGCAGCATAAGCACCAATTTGAAACAATTGATCCAGGTCGGATTCATTGAACCTATATCCCTGCCGCGTGATCGCAAGACCTATTACCGGTTAAGCCCGATGAACATCAGTGACATCATGAAAGCCCGGTATGGTATCATCAGAAAGTTTGTCGACCTGTTTATAAGGGGCCGGGAACTCAAAACCAGGGAAGATTATGTATCGCAGTGGCTGCTTGAATCTTCCAGTTTTTATTCCTGGCTGGAAGAGCAAACCGATGATATGATCAATCGATGGGAAAGGGATAAGCACCAAATTATCGAACAAATGAGGAAGAAGTTATGAAATTTCTGCAGGTATTAACCCTCGCTTTGTTGGCTGGTATTTTCACAAAAGCCTTTGCGCAGGACGCCGGGGAAATCATTGCTAACATGGAAGAGGTGATGCGCGGGGAATCCAGCTACGCGGAAATGACCATGACCATCGAGCGTCCCCGCTATAGCAGAGAGGTTTCCATGAGGGCCTGGGCAATGGGGGAAGATTATTCCCTCATCCTGATAACGGCACCGGCACGCGATCAGGGTACGACCTTTTTAAAAAGGGAGAACGAAATATGGAACTATGTGCCCACCATTGACCGTACCATCAAAATGCCACCGTCGATGATGTCACAGTCCTGGATGGGGTCGGATTTCACCAATGATGATCTGGTTCGGGAAAGTTCGCTGATCGGGGATTATGATCATCGCATCCTTCGTGAAGAAGAGGTTGAAGAGATCGACACCTGGGTGATCGAAATGATCCCTAAACCGGACAGCCCGATTGTATGGGGCAAGGTACTTGTATGGGTAGCCAAAGAGGGATACTTGCAGCTGCGGGTGGAAAATTATGATCAGCGCGATCAACTGGCCAACACCATCGAATTGGACGAGGTCCGGGAGATGGACGGACGGGGGATCCCGACACGCATGACCATGATTCCAGCCGATCAGCCTGATCAGAGAACGATAATAAGCTACCAGGATCTGGAATTCGATATTGATATTAATGAGTCGTTCTTTACCCGGCAGAATATGAAAAGGATACGCTGATGTATTTTATTCTTGCATGGAGAAATATCTGGCGAAATAAAAGACGGACGCTGATCACCGTTACATCGATCATGTTTGCCGTTCTGCTCGCCATATTTGCACAGTCACTTTCCGAGGGTACCTATGATCAGATGATTGATAATATGGTTCGTTTCCACACGGGTTTTATTCAGGTACAGGATTACCGTTATGAGGATGAACCCTCACTTGATAACGCTCTGCCGTATGATGAATCTTTTCTTGAACGGGTTTCCGGTCTCCATTCAGATATTGAATATGTGGTGCCCCGGATCGAAACATTTATGCTGACGGCCAGCGAGGATCAAACCCGGGCGGCGATGGTTTTGGGTATCAATGCAGAACGGGAAAACCTGCTCAATGAACTAAAGGACCGGCTTGTCGAAGGACGCTTTTTTGACCCCGGCGATGAAACCCTGGTACTGGGAAGCGGACTTGCAGGCCGGCTGGATGTAACTGTCGGAGATACCTTGGTTTTGCTGGGCCAGGGCCGTTTCGGTATGACAGCGGCCGGTCAGTATCGCATAGGCGGCTTAGTGGATCATCCCATAACGGAAATGAACAATCAGATCGTCTACTTATCCCTGCCGAATGCTCAATGGCTGCTGTCTGCTGAAGGTCATATAACTTCTCTGCTGGTGACGCCCTCCCGGGTAGGTTATACGGATGAAGTCGCTGAAGCCTTGCGCGGGAATCTGCCAAACGGCCGGAATTATACTGTCCTTATCTGGCCGGAGATGATGCCCGAGCTGCTTCAGGGGATTGAATTCGACAGAGCCGGTATGTATGTAATGCTGGGAATTCTTTATGTGGTCATAGCCTTCGGTTTGTTTGGAACCATTCTTACAATGACCCTGGAGCGGCTGCGCGAATTCGGCGTACTGCTCTCCGTGGGCATGCAAAGAACACAGCTTTCGCTGATCGTTTTTATCGAAACTTTGTTTATCAGTATACTCGGGGTTCTGACAGGGTTTGTGATCAGTTTTCCCATCATTTATTATCTTTCCCTGAACCCCATCGAGATAACGGGGGATATGGCTGATACTATGCTGGATATGGGGGTAGAGCCAATTTATCAATTTGCGCTGACACCCAACATATTTTATAATCAGGGTCTCATAATCTTCATGTTAGCCCTGGTTATCTGTCTGTACCCGGCATTCAAAATAGGAAGCTTAAATATATTAGAAGCCGCGAGGAAGTGAGCCATGAACATATTAATGATCCTGGCCTGGAGAAATATATGGCGACATCCGGGGCGGAGCGGCGTACTTCTGGCCGCCATTATCGCCGGATTATGGGCTGGGGTTGTGGTATCGGCCTGGGGTAACGGACTGATGGAGCAGCGAACCGATTACCTCATACAAAATGACCTTACCCACGCACAGCTTCATCACCCCGATTATTTGACCGAAAGAGATCCCTGGATGAATATCCCCAACCATAAGGATATCCTCGCCTTTCTGGAAGAGGATGAACGGGTGAGATCTTACGCACCGAGGACTTTGTCTGACGGTATGCTGCAGTCGCCGGTTAAATCAGCCGGCGTCCGGATTCACGGGGTTGATGCTCAAAGAGAGCCGGAGACAACGACCTTTCATGAAAACCTGATTGAAGGAAGTTACCTCGTCGGGAATATACGCAATCCGGTCCTAATTGGACTAAGCCTGGCCAGCGAGCATAATCTTGAGATTGGGAATCGTATTGTTCTAAGTTTTCAGGATGTGGAAAATCAGTTCACCTCGGTGGCATTTAACATCGCCGGCATCTACCGGACCCCTTCCACCTCCCATGATGAACAAAATGTATATGTTCGTTCAGAAGATCTGACCATGCTGCTTGCCGGCCGGCCCGTATATCATGAAATAGCCATGATGCTGCAGGGAAGCGAGATGGCCGACGCCGTAACGGCTGATCTGAATCAGGAGTTTTCTGCTATTTTAGCACAGACCTGGTACGAAATTTCACCTGAGCTACGGTATCTGTCTGATATGGGAGGATTTATGGTTTCCATCATCACCGGGATCATTATGCTGGCACTGGCCTTTAGCATACTGAACACCATGTTAATGGCTATTTTTGAGCGTATGCGTGAACTGGGTATGCTCCTGGCTATCGGAATGAGCAAGCCGCGCGTATTTAATATGATCATGCTGGAATCCATTATTTTGACGCTCACCGGAGCCGTTTCCGGCCTGCTTCTGGCATTTATTACGATCGCGGTTCTGGGGGAGCATGGAATCGACCTGACTATGTTTGGAGAGGGACTTGCTGAGTTTGGTTATGATCCTATTGTCTATCCGGTAATGACCACCGGCCAATATGCCGTGGTGCTGCTAATTGTCATCGTTGCGGTCTTGCTTGCATCCATATACCCTGCTCTTAAAGCAATGCGGCTGAATCCGGTGGAAGTGAATAAAGAATAGGTCAAGATGTTTTTTACAACTATAACCCGTTAATACTTGTTATGCCCATCATACAAACCGAAAAATTATCAAAAATATATAACCCGGAGACGGTTCCGGTACATGCCCTGCGTGATGTATCCACACATATTGAAGAAGGGGAATTTACGAGCATTGTCGGCCCTTCCGGTTCCGGCAAGACCACGTTGCTGAATATGATCGGTGGATTGGATAAGCCATCGTCGGGGCGGGTCCTGATCAATGGTAAGAATATTACAGAAATGAAGGACAGCAAGCTGATTGCATTCCGGCTAAACAATATCGGCTTTGTTTTTCAGCACTATAATCTGATACCGGTTTTTACGGCCAAAGAGAACGTATCGTTCATCATGCTGTTGCAGAAAAGAGATAAAAGGGAAATGGAAACGCGGGCAGAAGGGCTTCTCAAAGACGTCGGCTTGTCTGGGCGGCTGGATGCCCGTCCTTCTCAAATGTCGGGCGGAGAGCAGCAGCGCGTGGCCGTCGCCCGCGCACTGGCTTCAAATCCCAAATTTATTTTAGCCGATGAGCCAACGGCTAATTTGGATACCTCATCAGCCATGAATCTGCTGGACATTATGGAGAAAATGAACCGGGAACAGAACATCACATTTGTGTTCTCTACCCATGACCAACGGGTCATTGACCGGGCCCGAAGGGTAATTACCATGGTTGACGGGGCTATAGACCGTGATGGAAGCCGGAAGCAACAAAAAAAATAACTGCATCCTCCTATTAGGGCATATGCTAAAAAAGGAATTGTTAATACTGTTATGTCTCCTTGCCGCAGGGTCGCTGACGATCAGCATGGCCCAGGACAGGGACAATCTGCAGATCAGCGGCTATGTGCAGGGGATGCCATTGTGGATACAGGCCGAACTGCCGGGGCTGGATGCAGACGCTTTCTGGGAGTACAGGCTGCAGAATCGCCTTAACCTGCAATATTACCTGTCACCGGACTGGACCTTCACCTGGGAGATGAGAACCCGTTTTTTTGCCGGAGAACTGGTTAAAGAAATACCCTTTTATGCAGAGGGCATCGGTACCGATGACCGATTTTTTGACCTGTCCTGGATGATCGCGGACCGGACCGATTGGCTGCTTCATTATATACCCGACAGGCTGTACGTCGATTGGTACACCGGTGACTGGTCGGTCAGGGTTGGGCGGCAGCGAATCAACTGGGGCATAAATACACTTACCAATCCCAACGACTTGTTTAATATCTATTCTTTTTACGATTTCGATTATCCCGAAAGGCCGGGAACCGATGCCATACGCATTCAACGGTATACCGGCCTGCAATCCAGATGGGAATTGGCCGTAAGTCCAGGCAGGGAGCCTGACGAGTCGGTGGCAGCCCTGATGTATGCTTTCAATACAAACGGGTACGATATTCAGGTTTTAAGCGGATATTACCGTCATCGACTGGCTCTGGGCGGGGGCTGGGCAGGCAGTATAAACCAAACCGGCTTCAAGGGGGAAGCCATGCTGTTTTCCGACCTTGATAAAAACAGCTATGCCCGGGAAATCAATTTTGTTATGGCTGTCTCCGCCGACCACATGTTTGACAACAGTATGTTTTTGGTTCTTGAGGCCCTGTTTAACCAATCAGGCGGGCAGAGTGAATTCCAGTTAATCGGCGAACGGCTTTCAGCAGACAATCCCTCATTCTCCCGTTATCAGGCTACCGGCCAGGTCACCTACCCGTTTTCCCCGCTACTTAACGGATCCCTGGCTTGTGTCTACTATCCCGATGAGCCAGCGGTCTTTATCTCACCATCGGTGACGTATTCTGTGTTGCAGGACCTGGACCTGAACGTACTGGCGCAGCTTTTTACAGGAAGCGATGATTCGGCATTCGGGAATGCCGGAAATGTGGTGGCGGGATCGCTGAAGTGGTCGTTCTGATGCAATAGTTCAAATCATCAAGCGCAACAGTGTTGGCCATTAATTCAGCGACAACCGCAGCAGATAAGAATCCACCGTCATATACAACATGGTTCCATTGTTTCCAAAAGCGCAATTCGATGTAAACTCACCGTCGTTTTTTATTCTTCCCAGTACCCTCGCATCCGGGGCAAAGATCCAAATCCCTCCGGGTCCGGTGGCATACAGATAACCGGAATCATCTACTTTCATCCCGTCGGGCAGGCCGCGCTCTTGCGCAGCCACTGCGGTCACATCATAAAACACCCGCCCATTGGCGATCGTACCATCGTCTCTTACATCATAGGCCATCCAGATGGCACGGTCCGGATCGGAGTTAGCAACATACAAAACCTTCTCATCGGGGGAGAAGGCAAGTCCGTTCGGGCGACTAAGCTCACCGGTAAGCAATGTTGTCTCACCGCTGGAGTCAATGCGGTAGACTCCCTGGAAATCCAATTCCCTTGCTGGGTCATTTACTCCTTCCTCCAAGCCGTAGGGCGGATCTGTAAAATAGATATCGCCGTTGCTGTGCTGTACCAGATCATTGGGACTGTTAAGTTTTTTGCCATCAAAATGGCTGGACAGCACGCTGAATACTGCAGCCGGACTGGCGGGGGCCGCTTCCATGCGGGAGATGGCACGGTCACCATGCTGGCTCAGCAACAATTTGCCATCTAACCCTATGTCCAGGCCGTTAGATCCTATTTCTCCTCCGCGCTCCACTTCACCGGTTAAGCCGGACGGTTCCAGATAAACAGATATACCGTCTGTTTCTGTCCATTTATAGATCCTGTTGGCCGGGACATCGGAGAAAAGCAGAAAGCTGTGTTCTTCAACCCAGACCGGACCCTCTGCCCATATATATCCATCACCGATGACCTGTGGAATGGACCGGGTATTCAGAACCTGATCGAGTTCTGCATCCAGTTTTTCGATATATCCCATAGTAGGATAGGCTGTTCGGAGTGCCAGCAACAGAACCATAGCTATAATTATTCTCATAATCTGTATTACACATTAGAATTGATTTATGAATATACATATTATCAATTTATTTCAAATTTTATGTAACATATATATATAAAACCTGAAGACCTTAATTCATATACCTTCGTTGTACCTGCATCACGTTATAGCACCGAATGTAAACGGCGACAATATGCATTTGTCCATAAACGATTTGATGATCCGGCACCGGCATATCTGGATAGAAGGGCTTCGTGTTTTTCTGGGAGGTCTTTTATGTTACAGGGGATACTATTTTGTCGAAAATCTTTCGGAAATCTATGTCATCATTGAGGATGCCCTGCCGGTATCAGCCTTTATTATCGCTCATTATGTGGTTTTTGCTCATCTTGTGGGAGGGCTGTTGCTTGCTATCGGCCTGCTAACCCGGCTGGCGGCTTTGATCCAGATCCCTGTACTGATCGGGGCTGTTTTTTTTGTCCGCGGTATGGGGTTCTTTGGCCCGGCCACGGAACTCGAATATAGCCTGCTCGTCCTGGTTTTGCTCGTCGTATTCTTTTTTTACGGGGCAGGAAAATGGTCGGTCGATCATCGTATTCTTCGGCAGGAGGAAGACAGCGGAATTCGGATACAATCGTGACTACTTCATGCAGGCCCGGCACCTGAGAATACAGTGCGATTATCAGGATTTAGTTAGAGAAATTTTGTAAGTTGCTATAACATAAAATGGATAGTAAAAAAATCATTATTCTTACTTTGCTCGCAGTAAAACGAACAAATAATTTTTTAGTTACCAAGTTATACCCATTAAATCTATATTATTAAAGGCATGAGTATTAAAGACCAGGAACGTGAGGAAGTTACCATACGCTTTGCCGGTGACTCCGGTGATGGTATGCAGCTAACCGGACTACTCTTCACCAATACCACAGCTCTCCTTGGAAACGACCTGAGAACCCTTCCTGAATTTCCGGCCGAAATTCGCGCTCCGGCCGGTACGGTCCCGGGTGTTTCATCCTTTCAGCTTCATTTTGGAAGCAAAGAGATCATGACGCCGGGCGATGACTGTGACGTTCTCGTGGCCATGAATTCAGCGGCCCTGAAAGCCAACCTTGCCCTGCTCCGAAAGGGAGGGGTTATTATCGTAAATACCGCCGGTTTTGATAAAAAAAACCTGAACCTGGCCAAATATGATGAAAACCCGCTGGAGAATAACTCCCTGGCCGATTACACTGTTTTCGAGGTTGATGTAACCAAGTTTACCAAGGAAAGCCTTAAAGGCATGGATCTGTCCTATAAAGATGAAGAGCGGTCCAAGAACATGTTTGTTCTCGGTCTGCTGTACTGGATGTATAACCGACCACTGGATTCGACCATTGATTTCCTGGAAGGAAAATTTGCTAAAAAACCCACCATAGCCGAAGCAAACATAAAGGTTCTCAAAGCCGGTTATCATTTCGGGGAAACAGCCGAAGTATTCACTTCACGGTTTACCATAAAAGAAGCCGCGCTGGAACCCGGTACCTACCGGAGCACCGTTGGAAACGATGCAACGGTGCTCGGGCTGGTTGCGGCGGCACGGCAAAGCAACCTGCCTTTGTTTCTGGGATCGTACCCGATCACCCCGGCTTCGGACGTGCTTCACGGCTTGTCAAAATACAAGCATTTCGGGATCACCACATTTCAGGCTGAAGATGAAATTGCCGCTGTTTCTTCGGCTATAGGGGCGGCTTTCGGTGGCAGCCTGGGCGTTACCAGTTCATCCGGACCCGGCGTGGTATTGAAAGGAGAGGCTATCGGACTGGCTGTAATGCTGGAGTTGCCGCTGGTTGTGCTCAATATCCAGAGGGCGGGGCCCTCCACGGGTATGCCGACCAAAATTGAACAGTCGGATCTGATGCAGGCTGTATACGGCCGAAATGGTGAAAGTCCGGTGGCCATCGTGGCTCCACGCTCCCCGGCCGATTGTTTTGATATGGCTTTTGAAGCTTGCCGGATCTCACTCGAGCATATGATACCGGTCATGTATTTATCCGACGGGTATCTGGCCAATGGGTCCGAACCCTGGAAGTATCCGCAGACCAGCGATCTGAAAAAGATCGATGTTCGTTTTGAACAACCCAGAAACGGCGAAGATGAACCCTTTCTTCCATACCTGCGCGATGATCGGCATGTACGCACCTGGGCGATTCCCGGAACGGCAGGCATTGAGCACCGGGTAGGCGGACTTGAAAAGGAAGACGGAACCGGGAATATTTCCTACGAGGCTGAAAACCATCAGAAAATGGTGAAACTTCGTAAAGCCAAACGTGATAAAATCGCTGATTTTATTCCTTTGCAGGATGTTGATCAGGGTAATGAAAAAGGGGAAATAGCCATTCTTGGCTGGGGATCTACTTACGGTGCCATTCGCACGGCGGTTTTTGCTTTACGCAAGGAAGGGCACGATGTGTCGCATATCCATCTTAGGTATATCAGTCCGTTCCCCAGGAACCTGGAGACCCTGCTGAACAATTTTGAACACGTGATCGTCCCGGAACTTAACGACGGGCAGTTGGTCAGGCTTATCCGGGATCAATACCTTATCCCGGCCAGGGCAATCAACAAGATCAAGGGAAGTCCGTTCGGAGTTGAAGAGCTCAAACAGGAGATCCTGCGTACTATTGAAACTGAAACTTTAGCATAAGTATCTTAATAACAGGCATCATGGCTTTACAAACAAAAATTGATGAGTTTCTGAATGGAAGCGGAAATGGCGAAATTGCCGAAGCCGCCGCCTACTCAGCTAAGGATTTTTCTTCCGATCAGGATGTTCGCTGGTGTCCGGGTTGTGGCGATTATACCATTTTAAAACAGGCACAGAATGTGATGCCCGACCTTGGTCTGGCTAAAGAGGATATCGTATTTATTTCCGGTATCGGATGCGCAGCCCGGTTTCCCTATTATATGGATACTTTTGGCATGCATTCCATTCACGGGCGGGCCCCGGCCATTGCCACCGGACTCAAAGTGAGCCGTCCGGATTTGAGTGTCTGGATTATTACCGGCGATGGCGATTCGCTTTCCATTGGTGCCAATCACTTTGTACAGCTGTTACGGAGAAATGTCAATGTAAACCTGATGCTGTTCAATAACCAGATTTACGGATTAACTAAAGGGCAGTACTCTCCAACGGCGCCGGAAGGGACCATATCAAAATCCACCCCTTTCGGATCCCTTGACCATCCGTTTAATCCTTTGGCTTTAAGCCTTGGAGCAGAAGGAGCCTTCGTAGCCCGGGCAATGGACCGGGATCCCAAGCACCTGAAACAAATGATGCTAAGAACCCACCAGCATAAGGGAACCTCCATGCTGGAGATCTATCAGAATTGCATTGTGTTCAACGACGGGGCTTTTGAGCTCTTTACGGATAAGAAATCCCGGCCCAGAGAAACGATCTATTTGGAACAGGGTGAACCCCTGATCTTTGGGGCCGATAAAGATAAAGGAGTACGCCTGGATGGGCTGAAGCCGGAGGTAGTGGAATTGAACGGAAAATACTCCGAAGAAGACCTTTGGGTACATGATGAAACCGATTCTACCAAAGCCCACTTGCTGTCCCGCTTTTTTGAACATCCTGCCAGAGGATCGGGCCTGCTGTTCCCTCGTCCCTTTGGAGTATTATACGCTGTGGACCGACCATGCTATGATGAAATGGTGACGACCCAGAATCAGCAGGCTATGGAGCAGCGCGGTGAGCCTGATCTGGATGCCTTGTTAAGGGGTCCGGAAACCTGGGAAGTTAAATAACCGGGATCCACCCATATTGTTGACCTTGTAAAAATTTTAAAACAGGAGATCCTGTAATGCGTTTTCGAACGATTTCATTAGTATTTTTTTTATTTGGTTCCGTGCTGTTAAGCTCCTGCTCGTCCTCTGATCAGGAACGGAACCGCGAACGGCAGCAGTTGCTGTCCGATCCAGGCGTTGTATCCTATACATTTCGCAATCAGTTTCAGGAAGATTTTTACGGTACGCTGGACTTTATCCGGAAAATTGATATCAAAAATATCGAGTTTTCCAGCCTTTTTGGAAAAACTTCTGCCGAAGTACGGGAGGCGTTGGACGAACGCGGCCTGGTCTGCACTTCATATGGAGTGGGCTACGATGACCTTGTCAACAATCCGGAACAGGTTGTTGAAGATGCCCGCATCCTTGGAGCCGGTCACGTTCGTATTGCCTGGATACCCCATGACTCACCATTTGACATTGAAGATGTGAAGAGAGCGGTTACCGATTTCAATCATGCAGGCCGCATCCTGAACGAAAATGGGCTTAAGTTCGCTTACCACAATCACGGTTTTGAATTTCAAGCTTATGAAGACGGCACCCTTTTCGATTATCTGGTACAGAACACCAATGCTGACCATGTTAATTTCGAGATGGACCTGTTTTGGGTGGCTCATCCCGGTCAGGATCCGGTAGCCCTGCTGGAAAAATACCCGCAGCGATTTTCCCTGATGCACCTGAAGGACCTGAAGAAAGGGGTAGACGGCGATTTTTCCGGCCGGGCACCCAATGAGTATGATGTTCCGTTAGGCACCGGGCAGATTGATTATCCGGCTGTATTAAGGGCTGCCAAAAATACCGGCATCGAACATTTTTATATCGAAGACGAGTCAGCCGAGGTCCATACCAGGGTTCCCGAAAGTCTGAAGTATATACGAAGCCTGGTGGATTGATGTTCTCAAACCCGTACAGACGGGTTCAGGGGCTGTTAACCATTAATTTTTCAATGATCTCACCGATATCGGACGGACTGGGATTTTCCCGGCTGATCAGATAGGCATGTTGCCCGTTCCGGTCATCGGTCCACGTATTGCACCCTTCGCTATCCACTCTAATCCGGCCGGGCTCGCTCACATCCCAGTACGCTTGCGGACCCCTGACTGCAGCCAGAACGGCCGTCTGGTCCCAGCTCATCCTCCCGTTAACCAGAGGTTCGGAAGGATGACCCTCATAAGCCCTTCGAACCGGGTGCCCTTCGCCCAACCGGGTCAGGCCGGACCCGGTCATTATTTTTTCCCCTATTTCATACCCTGAAAATAGGATTTCCCCGGGCCACAGATCCAGTGCAGGTCCGGTGAACCGGGCACTTCCCCGTGCCCGGAAATTATGTTCACACCCGTTCGGGTATTGCCCCGCTGCATCCGGTAAAAAATGCCCGCCCATGACGACCAAATGATGGACCTTTTGTTCTACCAGATCCCGTCCGTTCAGCGGACTGTAAGAATCGGGACCGGACTGCAGCAGATCATACAGGTTATTGAGGTGACCCACGCTGGCTATCACCACTTCTCCCGGGCCGGCTTCAGCCAGCGTTTTGCGATATACATCCACGGCATCCGGAAGCTGATCACGGGATGTGGCCGAATGTCCATAAGCGGCGATATCCCTGGATATCGCCGAGAAGAAATCAGCGGCATCGCGGCCGACATCATCTCCCTTATAGACGCCGACGGGAATATCCGCCCGGCCATAGAACGTATTTATCGCTTTGGTGGCCCCGGCTGAATGATCGCCCTTGTTGTTCACGACGGTGGCCAGTATGTTTGCCTCGCCGGTTTGATCCAGGGTGTGGAGCATGGCAAGAGCCCCGGCATCGTCACAATCGGTGGTCATGTCTGTGTCAAAGATGATGCCGACCGGTTCCAGGGCTTCTTCGTTCTGCCCGGCGTTACAGGATGTCAGGACACCTAAAATTACCAATAAAGACCAGCGCTTATTCCATTTCATAATATCAACCTTCCACCGGCGCGGTCTGATCCTCGGTTAGGAGTCCGCCGGGAAGCTCCATGATATCTATTCGTCCAAAGTGAACTTCCGAACCTTCGGCTTCCGGGCAAATATATCCGGCCTTTCGCCTGGGCGAACGGATTCCGTTGACAAACTTTCCGTTAACGGACAGCTTAAGGGTCCCATCCACGCATGTTACGATATACCGGTTCCACTCTCCGGCTCCATTCACCCTGTTTTCAAGGGAATAGCTTCTTCCGGGGACAGCCTCCGATGGATTGTCCGGAATGGACCCTTCAAGGCCCATAACCGGAAACAAGTGGCCATGGGCGTATTCTGTTGGCCGCTCGTTAATGACAGGCCATTGGGTATCCAGCATTTGCACCTCCATGCCGGTAGGAAAGGGAGTATCCCCAAACGCTTTTCCGTCCGCCCAAACGAACACACCGGAATTTCCTCCGGGTTTCATATGTCTCCATACGATATCCAGGACGAAATTTTCATATTGCTTTTCCGTGCGCATGACTCCGATCGGCAAACCGGTGCACTTAAGAATGCCATCCTCAACCCACCAGGTATCTTCGGAGGTGTTCACGTCGGTGAATCCCTTTAGATCTTTTCCATTAAAAAGCGGTTTAAAGCCTGGCGCCGGCTGATCTTCAAGGGTGGTGGCGGCGCTGGCCTTGTGCACCCGGGAAGTGGCCGTAACCATAGCTGAAGCCAACAGAGTTTTTCTCGCAAATTCTCTTCTGTTCATAAAAAACTACCTATAATAGATTAGAATTTAACCCAGGTTCGGAAACCTGTCGGTTGGGGCGGAGGCCGTCCCAACAACCGGGGCTGTTTCGGGTATGCCCTCTACAGGCCCGAATTCATACCGGTCGGGTCCAAGCCGCAGGTCAGATTCAAGAACTTCCTCCCATGATATTTCCCGGCCGGTATAAGCTGCCATACGACCCATTATGGAAATGCGGGTTGATTTAATTTGCTCTTCCGAATCGTTGATATAGTTTCCCGACCGGATGGCCGTTACCAATTCAACGTGCTCCTGAACCAATGGACTGTTTACTCTCCAGGTTTGATCGGCATCATTTTCATCCGGATGGGGATATTGCCAGATGCGATCTCCGTTGTGATTATATAAGGACCCGCTCGCATCGGCATATCCTTCGGTACCATGTATAATTTGAACTCTTCTATTATCGCAGCCGTTGATCTGTCGTGTTGAACAGTGGACTTTCTTTCCGTTCTCATATTCATAAATGATGCTGAAATTATCAAACTGATCTCCGGAAATCCGCTGTTGCCGGCCTCCATACCCGGTAGCCCTGACGGGATGGCTCCCCACGTGCCAGCTCATGGCATCGAGTTCATGGATAAACATTTCCACAATATGATCGCCCGACAACCAGCTGAAATTTCCCCAGTTGCGGAGCATATATTCCATATCGGTCCAGCCGGGTTTTCTTTCTATCCACCATAAAGCCCCTCCATTACGGATGATTGTGGCGCCGGTGATTTCGCCTATCTCGCCGTTAGCCACTCTGCGTTGCGTTTCAACGTAATCTCTCTGATACCTCCGGATCGTGCCGCTGACCATGCATAGGTTTTTTTGCCTGGCCAGTTGGGTAGTCTCCATCATGTTTCGGGCTCCGACAGGGTCAACCGCAATCGGTTTTTCCTGAAAAATATGCTTGCCTGCTTTTACGGCTGCATCCACATGCATAGGCCGGAAATGCGGCGGGGTAGCAAACAGGACTATGTCCACACCCGAATCAATAACCTTTTGGTAACTGTCAAAGCCGGTAAAACAGTTTTCGTCGGCAATGCGAATACCCCGGCCCTCCTCTAACGTGCGGCGGCATTTTTCAAGCTGATCCGGAAAAACATCCCCTAAAGCTACTATTTCCAGATCGGGTCCGGCATCAACAAAGTTCACGGCCGCACCGGTTCCTCTTCCTCCACAGCCCACCAACCCGGCTTTCAGGACCCTACCGCCCGGAGCTCTGTCCGCCCCAAGAGGGGGAATTGCGTCCTGAGACGCGGCCAGTGGTCCCGAGCCCGAACAACCTGACAGCCAGCCGGCCGTCCCTATTGTGCCGATGGAACCCAGTGTGATGTCGGATAAAAATTTACGGCGGCTTTGTGCTGTCTTTTGTTTTTGTATACTCATATATGCAATCCTGTTTAAAATATTTTATGTGGTTATTCTAAGCATTTTCCCATAATGCTCTGAGCGTTTCAAGATCTTTTTTCATGGCTTTGTATATAGTCGCTTCACTTTCCGTAATTTGGGTCCGTCCATGTTCCACGCCACCCAGTGGATATTCATAATGCAGGCAAGCCGGCACATGGATGTTGTATTGTTTCAAGAGCGTGAAATACCGGCTGAAATCAACCATTCCCTCTCCAATAGGAGTATTGACAACCCTCCATCGGTCCTGCGAAAATTCCCATTTATAATCTTTAAGGGCCAGGGTCTTAATATGGGGTGATATCAGCCTCAGTCCGTTTTCCCATGACAAGCCACCCTCTACCAGGGCATGGCGGATATCATATTGAGAGCCCATATTAGCGATCTCCGCCGTTGCCAGCATTTGTTTTTTTTCCCACATGGAAGCTCCCGCATACCGGCCGGCATGGTTCTGATAACAACCGATCAGCCCGAGCCTTCTATTCATTTCACTTAACCCTTTGATGGCCTGCTGAAATTCTTCCATGGAATCCATCATCGGCTTGTGGTCATCGTAATGCAGGTAACCCATCCGGTAGAACTCATAGCCCAGCCCGGATGCCGTTTCCAGCACGCTGCGGTCTGTATGGCTGTTGGCATCGGTTACGGCGGTGGTCATCATGCTGGCCTTTAGTCGGGCCTGTTGAATGGCCTCAACGGCTTTTGGCAAATCCTCTGTTACCTTTTCGGGCAGAACATGTCCACCCGGGCGAACCGTTAAGTCTACTCCGTCAAAACCAAGAGCGGCGGCGGCCCCGGCCATATCCGTGTATTCTAAAAACTGCAGATGTTTGGAGAAAATATGGATTTCCAGGGAGGGCTGTTTTGGGGTCAGATTTATTAACCCTTTGGGGATCAAGGGAGACAATCCGCCAACCAACACGGCCTGCTTCAAAAATTTTCTGCGTGATAGATTCTGAATTTTCATTCTGATGTCTTTGTTATAAGATATTTTAGTATACATAAAAAGTTAATAAATTATTTTTAAGTTGATGAATAACTACTATAAATCTTCTTTTCAGCTTTTGGTCATAGCCGTTCTGGCCGTAACGGCCGGCTGGCATATGGGTTCATGGAATACCAGCGCCCCGGTCCCTTTGACCACGGCAGCATACCCGGTCATGGATAAAAGCATTGGTTTTTATATAGGTAGCGACATGACGGAAGACGGGTCTGTCATACTCGGCGGTTTTGGCCATGAGCCGTCCAGTCATTGGATTGACATTGTACCGGCCCAAACCCATCCCGATGGATCAACCCTTCAGGTTGGCGTCACGATGGATTCGCGTATTGGTGGCGAGCTAACCCATATTCCCCAGGTTCGCCGTACGAACAAGTATATAAGCTCTACCTATTCAGAGTATGCCGGCTTTCCGCCACCCCTGACCAACGGGGGATTGAATGAACATGGACTGGCCGCACGCGATATATGGTCGCCGTCGCGCAGGGAACTTGTAGCCATGACCGAAGTGCCGCAACGTGGACCGAATTACAGCGATTTAGCCCGTATAGCCATGGAAAGAGCGGGTTCAGCCAGGGAGGCTGTGGAAATTATCGGAAAATTAATTGATGAATACGGCTATTCGTCCTATGGAGGCAATTCCCATTTATTTGCCGATAAAGAGGAAGGCTGGGTATTTATAAATTATGCGGGCGGTCATAGGCTTTGGGCAGCGGAGCGATTGGGTCCGGATGATATACGAGTCTCCTATCCCGGATATATCAATGCTTTTCCGGCTGACCGTGAAAACAACGATGACTTTATGTCCTCTGATAACCTGGTCGGCTTTGCAATAGAACACGGATGGTGGGACCCGGAAACGGATGACGCGGACTCCCTTGACCTTCAGGCGGTGTTTGGTGAACCTTTTCCCGGTCAGGGAATCAACAAAGAGGAGAATTATTATGCAGCGGCACGGATGCCTCACAAACGGGAAGCTGAACTCAAAAAGATGGCTCCTGTTGGTCTTGAAGACATGCTGGCCCATGTGCGTGATCCACGATGGTCCAATGATTTGTCCGGTTACGGACAGGTCGCTCACCTGCGGGCTGGAATAGACGATGAGCTTCAGACGCTTTGGCTTGCCGTTACCGGCGCGGTGACAACTCCTTTTGTCCCTATACCCATTGCCACCCAAAAGGTGCCCCCCGAATTTCTGCAACACCGGTATTTGACTAAAAACTCTGATTCCAGGTTCCTGGCTTTTGATTATGCCATGCAGGAAGCCAGCCGTTATGCCGTTCGCGAATTTAAAAGGCTCATGTACTATACCTGTGAGAATCCGCAGCTGTTCTTGCACCCGGTTACCGCCGCAATAGAAGATTTTGAATCCACCATGCTCATTGAGCGGGACCAGCTTGAAGCTGAAGCTTCCGGCCTGTTACAAGCTGGTAACCGGGCCGGCGCACAGGCCCTGCTTACCGATAATGTGGGGAAACGATTGCTGGAAAGCCTGGACCTGGCCATGAGTTTAACCCGGATCGTCGAAGAGGAAACGCGAAATCAGTTTGGATTTCGCCTGCCGGCAGGGAACAACGTTCGCGGTGAAACGATTCCTCCCGCCAGTCAGTCTATGGCTATGGAAGAGGTGAGTGAAATGATCAGTTGTTATGACCCTGACCTTGACCATTACCCGCGGGCGCATGGCATATACAGTCTGGATGGAAAATAACCGGATCAGCCTGCCCAGCACTGTTCGATTACGTTACCCAGTTGGGTATAATTGAAGGGCTTGCTGATAATATTTACCGGATTGGTTCTTTTTGCTCTATCCAGGGTCGTCCTGTCGGTTTCGCCGGTCAGGTATATAACCGGGGTTTGGGAAAAATCCCTTATTTTACCAACCGTTTCAATCCCGTCCAATCCATTCTGCATTTTTATATTAATTATTATCAGATCAAACTGATTTTGCTTCACGCAATCTATGGTATGTTTACTGTCCGGATAACCTCTTGTCACGGTGTATCCAAGCTTGGAAAGAAAATTACTCAGGCTCAGTGCAATAATAGATTCACTTTCGATAATTAATATATTTTTCATATTGCCCCTATTTAATATTTTTTCTAAAGGGGAATTAGCATTACAAAGTTAATGTAATTTCTTTAATAAGCAATGCCATTCCATATAATCCTTATCCATATATCCAGCCCCGTACCATCGACACCGGTTAGTCAGCTGTTAAGATAGTTAACGTTTGAATGATCTGACTATAAAAAATATGACAAGGAAGATTATCAGCGCGCCTATGGCACCAACCCAGGCCCCGGCCGCAAAAATATCTTCAATCATCGCACAACCGGAGAAAGTCATGAGGATGAAGACCAGTAATATATAACTAGTAATTTTACTATCCATATTTGAATAACCTGCCCAGGTCCGGAAAAGTTCCGTTTTGCGTTTTGGTCTATGTCCGTACTTTCACTTTCCGATGCAAAACCTGGAAAAGATGCTATCCAGCAAATCTTCAGTAGTAATCTCGCCCGTGATGCTCCCAAGTTCGCGGAGCGCGGCGCGCAGGTCTATGGAAAGCAAATCTCCTGTTATTCCGCCCTCAAGAGCGTTTTTGGCCTCATGAATATGATGCCGCGTTTTCAACAGTGCATCACGGTGGCGGCTGGATGTAACCAGAAGGCCAGATGTGTCAATGGTCTTGCTTTGATGAACAAGCTCCTTCATCATGCGTTTCAGCTCTTCGATGCCGTGGCCGGTCCCAGCAGAGATGAATACATCGATTACATCTTTCTTCAGATCACCGTTCCGGAACAAGTCGTATTTTGCCCCTGCACAGATGAAGCCCTTCCCTACGGCTTTTTCCCGCAGCTTTCGGACCTGCCCGACTTCCTCATCCGAAAATGGATCGGAAATGTCTTTCAGGTATACGATCAGGTCGGCTTCACTCATGGCTTTCTGTGAACGCTTGACCCCCTCAGCCTCGATGAAGTCTGCTGTTTCGCGCAATCCCGCCGTGTCTGTGAGCTTGAAGAGCAAACCCTCATAACTCCAGTCGGCATCAATAACGTCACGGGTGGTGCCTGCCGTGGAGGAAACAATGGCGCGGTCTTTCCCCATCAATGTATTAAGCAGCGTAGACTTCCCCGCGTTGGGCAATCCTACAAAGACGGTCCTCACGCCGTGCTTTATGATACGGCCGCTCTCATACGTGTCCAGAAGTTTCATAATCTCCGTATCCAATTCGCTGAGCAGGGTGGATAGTTTCTGCCGACTGGCAAACTCCACATCCTCTTCAATAAAATCAAGCTCCAGTTCGACCAGAGCCGTGGCATCGATAATCTGTTGGCGGAATTGTTTTATATATATCCCTAAACTTCCTTCCAGCTGTTGCCGGGCGGCTTCAATAGCCCGGGTGCTGCGGGCATGAATAAGATCGGCCACCGCTTCGGCCTGTGACAGCTCCATCTTCCCGTTAAGAAATGCCCGGTGGGTAAATTCCCCCGGCGTGGCATGACGGGCCCCCGCCGATAAGACCGACTCGAGTACAGCCTGAGTAACCAGTACCCCCCCGTGTCCGGAGATTTCTACGGTATCCTCACCGGTATACGATTTTGGAGACCGAAATACCGTTACAAGTACGTCGTCGATCTTTTTCTCTCCGTTTACGATGTACCCGTAATGAACGGTATGGGAGGGCTGTTCAGCCAGTTCTTTTCCTTTAAAGATCTTTTGAACCAGATCCAGACAACCGGTCCCCGATACCCGGATCACCGATATGCCGCCTTCTCCAACCGGAGTGGCGATGGCAGCGATGGGTTCATTTTGGTTGATCATTTCCGGGTTCCTTGAATGGTGGATAGACAAAATATAATTGTAGAAGTTAAATATACCATAAATATGGTTGTTAGCCTGCGGATAGCTAACTTGTATACGGATCGAAAATTTTATGAATTCTATGACTATGGACAAGCTCTCCATTGTAACCTGTAAAGACGGTTCTCACACTCTTTTTTCACCGGCTTATAACCAGCATTACCATAATCCAAACGGTGCCGTCCAAGAAAGTCTGCACATCTTTTTTAATGCTAACGGCCTGCTAGGGGCCATGGAAGCCGGTCAGGACCTATCCATACTGGAAATCGGATTCGGGACCGGACTGAACCTGATGCTTCTCGCAGACCTGCACCATCATGTGCAATCAGATTCTGTTATCGATTTTTATTCCATAGAGGCCCGGTTAATTGATCGGGCAACGGCCGGAAAGCTCAATTATGGCGCTTATCTGGAAAAACCGGAACTCATGAACGCTCTCCCTGATATATGCAATGCTCTGCCCGGAATGAACACTTTTGTAATGGCCGGTCAGGTTCGCCTTCACCTTTTCAACGGGCTGTTTGCTGATTTTCATGATCCTTCCCTTAAAGCGGATTTTATTTTGCATGACCCCTTTTCGCCCGGCGTCAATGCGGAGCTCTGGACGCCGCAAACATTCACTAAACTCAGGACGCTGGCTTCTGCCCGGTGCATCTTATCTACCTATAGTTCGGCGGCCAAGGCCCGGGATGCCATGACCAAAGGCGGCTGGAGACCCAAAAAAGTTCCGGGTACCCTGGGAAAAAGAGAGATGACGGTAGCAACAAACGGGATCATTTCATCTCAATGAGCAGCTTCCCAAGGAACTTATTTCCGTACACCTTCCTGATGTGCTTCATATCGCTGACCACATATAGACTCTCTTTACTCCGGGAAAAGGCTACATTCAGCAAACGGGGAACGCTTAACCCATTTTTTGCTTCGTCAAAGGGACGCACGGAATAATGACGCACCTGGCCGTTTTGCATTTCTCCGCTCATAACCGTATCGAAAATGATGGCCAGTTTTTCGCGACCCTGAAAAGTATGTATCGTTCCGACCTCAACCTCTCCATACCCGGCTTTGGTGAGTTGTTTTCTAAGCTCCCAGGACGTGGACCGGAAGGGGACGATGACGCCAATTTCCCGCATGGGCAGATTCTTACGCATTACCAGTCCCTCGACCATCTCCATGACCAGCTGCTGATGAACTTCATTTTCCGGCTGAAAGCCCAGGCTGTTTTTTTTCTGAATAATAAACGGATTCCTTGAAGCACTATTAATCACATGCATTGATTTTTTACCTTTCCGTTTAATTTTTTGTTTGCTGATGTCGGTTTTAAGCCGGCCTTCATAAAAAATCCGGCTTATCACCTCGGCCAGGTCACTGTTCAGCCGGTACTGCGTGTCAAAAAAACCCGTACGCTGCGGATTGGCGTCGTGCCATTTAAAAAGATCTGCTGTTGTTTTGGCCCGGGAAGCAAAGGCAAATATATCCTGCTCAAGAAATTTTTTGGCAACCCGGTCACCGGTAATCGCAATGGGGGGCAATTGCATGGGATCGCCAACCATCACCATATGTGATTTAGCCTTAGAAGCCAATACAATGAGATAGGGTAAGTTGGCCATAGATGCCTCATCTACAACCACGGCATCGAATTTTTGTGAAAGAAGAATATCCGATGTACAAACCCTGGCCAGGGTAGTTCCTACCAATTTTTTTGATTTCAGGGTTTTATAAGCCAGCTGATCATAACCGGTCTCTTCATCGGCCAACATTTGTTCAACGGCTTCCTCCCCTCCTAAATCCTCAACTTTTCCGGTAAGCATATCCAACCGTAAGCGAAGCTCGGGAGGTATCTTCTTTTTCTTGAATTCATAGTCCTGATAAGCATCCACAAGGGTTTTATATTCCTCCAAAACCTTGAACAGCCCCAGGCTCTTCTCTTTTTGCAGCCTGCTTACCTGTTCCAGCTGATGATCAAACTGAATATCTTCCAATCCTTTTTGGTTCAGCGCCGCTTCCCCGTAACGGGTAATATCGGTCCGAACCCCTTGTTCGCCCATCAGCCCCAGTGCCTGTATGGTGCTGATCATGCCAACATCGACCGCCCGGTTTGTATTGGAAGCAAACAATACCCTTTTTCCCCGAATCAGATAATTAGCTATAATATAGCCAAGGGTGGATGTTTTTCCTGTTCCCGGTGGCCCCCAGATAAAACTTACAGGCTCCCTTATAGCCATTTCGATGCCTCGTTTCTGAGCCGGATTACGATCCCCGTCGTCTTTAATGATGGATGTTGTAGCGGGGGGGCGTCTCTTTCCAGGGAAAAACAGATTTTCCACAGCCGTTAATTTATCTTGATTTTTTCCCTCAGCGATGCTATTTAAATGATCCTTTACCCTGCGCAGTATAAAATCATTTTCCCATTCAAGGTTTACTTCCCCAATCCTGGGACCCATATTTTCGGGGAATTTTAAAATGATGCTTTTCTCTGCAAATTCACTTGCCGTCGTGTTAAATTTTTTATCATTTACTATGGATTTAAATTTTTCAGCAAAACGCAGAGACGGGTTGGTCGTGTCAAAACGATAAAAGTGTCCGTTACCGGGAATGGCTACTTTAACACCCGACCACAATACATCACGGGAAGGCTTTTCCAGAACCGCCTTGATTTCAGCGTCAATGGCAGACTGGGCCTCGGTAATAAGTTCTGATATTTGCAAGATCGCCGATGGTAAATAGACTAAGTGACAGGATGGCTAAATTAGGATTTCATTAACGCATATCAAAGTAAAAGTACTTCTGTTGTTTGTAACCAAAGCATACCATGAAAGATAACCGGCCGGTTGATAACTTGTGCAATTCTTTGGGAGGGCTTTTCTGGCGCCGGGTTCATACATAGAGAATTACCCCTCTGCAGGAGCGTATTGCAACTACCCATGCGGGCTGCTTACCGGCTATCCTGTAGGATGGGGAAACAATTAAGTTATTATACTTTAATGACTTAACTCTATTTGTAATAAATTGAGCATAAGAAATAAATTCCGACCGAATAGGTTTATTTATTTAAGTTTTCCACATCCATTTCTGTTAGTATATGATATTTAAGTTTCTTTTTTATAGTAATAAGCGCTGTGGAAAAGTGGATAACTTTCCCCTGCCTGAGGGGGCGGGACAATGTTGCTTACAGGTGGATAACTTTGTGGAGAAAGAACGCCGTAAAATAAGGCTCCTGCTATCTATTCTTTTTGTTGTTAACAAAATAATATACTTTACACATGGATACCTTTTTTTGTTGTTAACAGAAATAGTTATTCTTTTGACATGTTGATGAACGCATTTGAATGTTCACGGCGATGTATAAGTTTATTTGGAATATCCGGATATTATTCACACACAACTTATGCGTTTTTTACCCACACGATTACCCACATTATTAACCATCCCATGAAAGTTGTAGTTCAGCGTGTCAGCCAGGCTTCGGTTGAAGTAGACGATGAAAATATAGGTAAGATAGGAACGGGATTGCTGCTGCTCGTAGCCGTCCACCAGGATGACGATAATGCAATCATGAAATGGATTGCCGATAAAATAGTTAAACTACGTATTTTTGAAGACGAAGGAGGAAAAATGAACCGATCGGTTTTGGATGAGGGGGCCCAATTACTGGTTGTTTCCCAGTTCACCCTGTATGGAGACGTTAAGAAGGGGACCCGTCCGGGTTTTGGAAGATCCGCCAAACCGGAGAAAGCGGAACGGCTCTACGATGAAATGGTTAAATATTGGAGGGAACGGTATACCATTCAGGTGGAAACAGGACTGTTTGGCAGTATGATGAACGTGAGTTTGGTGAATCACGGACCGGTAACGCTTATTGTGGAAAAGAACAGGGAAAGTTCGGGATCGCAAACCAGCCCATAACATAAGCATGTCCCTAATTTTTTTATTTATAGATGGAGTAGGGCTGGGCTTAGCCAGTGGAAGCAATCCTTTCCATACCAAAACCTACCCCGCTTTTGAAGCGGCTGCGGGAGCGAGACCTTTTTTAAGAGGCCTCGAACCAACGGATAAAAAAGAACATGTGTTTAAGGCCATTGATGCCCGTCTGTCGGTAGAGGGTTTGCCGCAAAGCGGGACGGGCCAGGCCACTCTGTTTTCGGGGCGGAACGCAGCCCGGTTGCTCGGCCGGCATTTTGGACCCTACCCTCATTCCAAAATGCGCTATCTGCTGGAAGAGCAGAGCCTGTTTAACGACCTTCAAAAAACAGGTCGCAGCTGTTATTTCATGAATGCCTATCCAAAAATATTCTTCGAAAGAGCTGAACTTAAAAACAGGTGGAGTTGCACTACCTTAATGGCCAGGGGCGCCGATATACCTTTAAATACGGTGGAAGAAGTCCTGAAAGGGGATGCTATAACCGCTGAAATCCTTCAGGACATCTGGCATTCGGTTCTTGATCTTGAAGTACCACAAATAACTACCGAACAAGCGGCTAACCGTGTCCTGAAAAAAGCAGGAGAATATGACATGGTGCTGACCGAGTATTACCTCACCGATAAGGCCGGCCACGAACAGGATGCCGAAAAAGCCGACTGGGTTCTGCAACGATTTAATGATTTTCTGGGCACCCTGTTAGCCAACAATCGTACGAATCATACCGTCCTCCTCGTCAGCGATCACGGCAATGTGGAAGATCTTGCGACAAAATCACATACCATGAATGAGGTGCCTTTATTTGTTCAGGGTCCCGGAGCCCGTCTTTTTTCTGAGGCTAAAAGCCTTGCTGATGTAAAGGCACTTTGCCTGCAATGGTATGGGGAGAAAGGTGTTCAGCATTCAGGGATAATTTCCAACGGTGCATAATAGCGGTAAAGCTGATCAGGCCGCGGTGTTTCCATTCTTTGCAGGTCTTCTATGGTTTTTCTTTCTTTCTGGACATTATTATTGTACCGTGATATCCATTTAAAGTCTGAATAGGCAGGCTGCTTGTTTAAGGTAAGGTTAAAGGTTCCCTTTTTAAGGTTTCGCAAGATCCATAAAAGACGTTCGTTTTCTATCTTGCCCAGAAAATCATGCAACTCTTTTTTTTGTGCAATACCCATTAATGTTGAGGGTTGTTTACGGGAATAGAAGGAATCGCTAAAAAGCGTCTCATCTCCCATTACATAATGCACGCATACATCCTTTCTGGACCGGCTTAGCGGCAGACGGTAATACCCACCGGCAAATCGTTCAACTCCTTTATCGAATATAGCCATGGCATAGACGGGAAGCTGAAAACTCTCCCCGAGGTTGACATGCTGATGGAATTTCTTTACTCCCCCGGAACCTGATTTATAGTCGTATACCACTGCCGTGCCTGCTTTTTCATCAATATCAATCCGGTCAATTTTGCCCGCTATCCTTACCTGTATATCTCCGTAATCCTTGTTCAGCGTCCAGTGATATTCCATGCTAAAATCCGGATGCCTATGTAATGGTGCCGGCCGGATGGGGTGAGTTTCTTTGACCAGGTGATCGTGAAGCTTCGTTTCATATAAAAGAAACCAGTCGGTGATTTTTTTAATATTACCCGTCAGGATTGCAGGAAACGGAGATTCTTTGTAACCCAGCTGGTTACCGTATTCGGTCAAAAGCGACTGCCTTATCTCGTTCATCCTCCTGCGGGCTAAATCCATATCATCGACAGGCCAGACAAGCTCACGGAAGGTTGTCGCATAAGGAGTCCCGGAGGTATAAAAAGCTTCCAGGATTTCATGCAGCAGTGTTCCCTTCACATCAGATTCGGCGTCATCTCGATAAAGTTCCGGAGGGTTGAGCCTCAGCACGCGCTTGAAAAAGTAATCAAGCGGTGATGAGGCATATTCATCCAGATGGGTGATGGAAGTATGAATCAGATTATCAGGAAAGTTCCGGTTCCACCAGGCTTGGTGCTGTCTCGAGTAAAACGGCTTCCATTCCGGGGCCTCCGATCCGTCGAGCATGCCATCATAACATCCCATGGTCCCGGGATCCGCCCTCTCGTTGGTAATGGCTGAGATGAGTTCGGAATGTTCAGGAACAGGCTTTGTGAACAGGGCGCTGGTTTTTACGGTGATTTTTTGGGCCAGCGCCTTTTTTACATCCTGGCGGCTAAGCAGAACGTTATCCGGATCGGCCGGCCAGGTGAACCGGCCTGTTCCATGTTTCTCCATTTCCAGCAAAAGATCCTGCCATAATGAAGATCCAATTATCTTTTGCTGACCGATATGCTCCGGTCTGGAAAGGTACAGTTGGCGGGCTCCGGCCAGCTGGCGGGATAATTCAAGCCTTGCTTCCAGATACCGGTCTGGTCGGGCCTGATAAAGCATCCCTGGCAGACTATCTTCATACCGGAATTGCAGATAATCAAGGTTCTCCCCTGCGGGAAACCCATTTTCATTCATCCCCAGAAGAAAAACGGTTTTGCCAAACGTGTCGGAGAAATACCCGGCCTGGGTCAGTAAAATTCCTTCGGGTTGTTCTTCGGGTTTTTCACGCTCCCTGGTGAGATAAAGTTCGAGAATATCGTAGAAATCGTCATAACTCAGTTCAGGCGAAAGCCCCAGTTTATCGTGGGTTGCTTCGATCTCCCTGAGGGTTTCCAGCATTTTAGAACGAATCAGGTTAGCCTGACTGCTGAACAGGTTTTCAGGTATGGACAGCAGGTTTATGGCCTGGCTGATCCATTTATGAAGCGGACAGATATCGTCAGCCGCGTAGGTTTTCTCAAAAACCGAAAGGTGATCTGTTATATCATTATAAAAACGATGGTTCGCTTCCAGTTTTTCCAGAGCCCGGTTGATATCAAAGGTACCGTCGGTTGATGCCCGTGAGTTGATCTGGGATTTTTGAGCTTCAAAAATGGATTCCAGCTGTCCGCGGACTTCCCCCAGGGTACGCAGATTATAACGGCGGCAAAACTGGGAAAAGCTGCGGACGTTCGGAGTGGAGTCGGCATCGTAGTCCAGCTTTGGCATCCGGATTTGGTTGTCGGCAAAGATCTGGTACATATCATCCATCTGAAACCCATCCTGGCGTAGCCGGAGCAGCTTCAGCAGGCGCCTTACCACCGGATGGCTGATCAGTGAAGGTCCGCGTGTACAATAAACCGGAAGTTGGTACCGCCTGGAAAGGGGTTCTGCCAGCGATTCATAGTGACTGATGTCGCCTGCCAGTATTACGTAATGCTCACATCGGGAGCCGTGATCTCCTGGCTCCGCCTGGTCAATTTGCTGGCAGATGCTGCGCATAACCTGATCGAGTTCCGTGCGCGGATCATGCCAGACCTGGGTATGCAAGACAAGGTTTGGGGAGCAGCTGGCAAGCAGGGAATATACCTGTTCCTCCTTTTCTTCATTCAGTCCGAAAAATTCCGGATCCCGGCCAGACATTTTGCACCAGTCCACAAGATCAGCCGTAAGATCTTCCCGGTCAGCATATTTTGGCTTGAACTGGATAAGCGTAAATGTTTTTTCTACATCAGTGCAAAAATCCATGACCACTTTAAGGCCCTTTTTCTGGCCGGCAAACAGGTAATTCTGCTCATAGAGAATCAGTTCATCCTGAGGGATAAGGCTTGCATCTATGTGCTTTAGCAGTCCGGGGAGTTGCTCGCGATCAATCAGCTTCTGTTCTGTTAGAAACAGCCGGTAATCCTTAAGTAGTTCCGCAAAGTGGGGGGTTCCATGAAAAGACTCCGGATCAATTACCCCGGACAGGCGGTCAAGCGGCATATCAGCACGGTGCAAATCGGCAATGATATTGGAAATTGCCTGGACCGACTGGGCTCCCGCAAATTTTCGGTAAGCTTCCCTTGCATGATTCCGGAGCCAGTCTTCTAAAACCAAAACCCGTTCATCAGGATTTAGGATTAACCCCGGACGTTCTGAATGTTCGAAACACAGAGAGGCTAAATCATCCAGCCAGGATTCAAGGGTTTCTATCCGGGGGGCAAGAAAATTTAGTTCCTTTTGCAATTGCCGGGTCAGGAAACGCCTGGTGGCCTGAGAGCGGACCAGGACCAGCTTTTTTTCCGGGGATTCTTTAATCCGGTCTATCAGAAATCGATATAATTCAGCGGGGTTGTGGTGAAGGGCAATTCCGAACATGTCGAAAACCTAGTTAAAAAACGGGTAAAAAACCAGCAGGTGAAAGGGCTTCACGCAAAATAATTCTTTATTATTTCCTTATATACACCCACACCGCGTACCAGCTGATCGATCTCAATGCATTCATCCCGGGTATGGGAAACCTGGCTATGTCCCGGACCGATCTTAACGGCGGGCACATCTTTCAGGAAGACCCAGTCAGATGCCGTCGGGGATCCGAAAAATTCCTGACCGGATGCTTTTCGTGCGGCCTGGGCTATTTTTTCGGAAGCATGGGTTTGTGTAGACACCAGGCGGTTGCTGTGAACCTCAATCGTAACATTTAATTCGCGTTGAAGCCTTTTCAGAATCTCATCCGTGGTCACTTCGGGTATAGTGCGGATATCGACCATCAGCTCGCAGTGTTCGGGATAGGCATTCTTGACCGTTCCGCCATTGATGACCGTTGGCGTTATTTTAGTTTTGCCGATGAAGGAGTTTACCGTCTCAAAGGAAACAGTCCTGAGTTTTTCCAAAACGGCTGACATTTCATATAGGGCGTTTTTCCCCTCAACCCGCGCAGCATGACCGGAGACGCCGTCTGTAATAAACTTAAGGATGAACAACCCTTTCTGGGCGATGCAGGGGGCCAGCGTCGTCGGTTCACCGATTATGGCCGCATCCGGTTTTTTAATAATGCCACGAAGGAAATCCATTCCGTTACCGGCCCCGCAGGTTTCCTCACAAACGGTCAGCGCAAAGCTGGCTCGCCCGTTGGGCCGGAATCCTTCCTGTGATAATTCCAGCAGCGCTTTCAGCATACCGGTACCGCAGCCTTTGGCATCGGTTGTGCCCCGGCCGTATATTTTTCCATCCTTCTCTACCGGTACAAACGGATCCCCAAGGTGGCTGGGCGAGGGAGGCACCACGTCGGAGTGGGAATTCAGGAGTAGCCAGGGTTCGCCTGATCCCAAATGAAAGATCAGGTTTTCTCCATGCCGCTCAATTTCAAGGGCATCGGTTTCCCGGACAGCTTGTTCAAGCCAGTCCACCAGATTTTTTTCCTGGCTGCTGAGGCTTTCAAAGCTTACGAGTTTTTTTAGAACATCGGTGGCGTTAGCGGTAAGAAGGTTCATGTTTTTTTATTTACGCAGATACGCGGCGCTGGAGAACCTAATGAACCAATTGGGTTCCATTATTTTTCTCCAGTCCGTCAGGGTTTGTTAATATTACTTTTGATATTCCATTTTCCAGTGCTTCAAAACCGGTAAGCAGCTTAGGCTGCATGCCGTCTGTAATCCAGCCGTCATGAACGCCCGATGTCCAGCTTTCCCGGTTCAGTGTGGACAGGGGTTGACGGTGCGAATCGAGTACGGCCTGGGGGCTCATCAACATGATCAGTTCATTACACCCTGTGGCTCGTGCCAGATGAATGGCAAAGGTGTCAGCATTGATATTCAGGATACCATCTTTTTCCGACCAGGTCAGGCATCCGATCACCGGAAGATAATGGCCGGCCAGCAGGGTGTTCACCAATGCCGGATCGATATCATCAAATTCACCGACGTGGCCAAAATCAACATCGGTACCGTTGATGTCGAGTGGCGGACGTTTGTGGGAACGGGTGAGGTTGCCGTCTATTCCGGTGAGCCCTACGGCGTTCAGGCCCAGTGTTCGCAAAGAGGCAACCAGCTGTTTGTTGACCAATCCCCCTACCGTATAAAGCAGAACGTCCAAAGCGGCAGGGTCCGTTACCCGTCTTCCTGCAATTTGCTTTACCTCCACCCCAAGGCGCTTGCTGAGTGCGTTGATTTGAGGACCGCCGCCATGAACGATCACCACAGGCCGTCCTGATGTTATTTGGCGTTGTGCAAATGAGCTGATCTGCTGCAAAGACCGCTCATCACCGGCCAGATTGCCACTGATTTTAATTAAGACAGGTTCCATAATTTCATTAAGATGGCTTTTTGGGCGTGCAGACGGTTGCCGGCCTGTTGAATATGAGCGGCATTGGGGCTGTCCAGTACGGCATCGTCAGCCACTACGTTTCGCCGTATGGGCAGGCAGTGCATAAATCGTGCATTATTGGTCATATTCATTTTGGCTGAGGTGATCGTCCAGTCTTTATAGGTCTGTTTGCGCAGACCGGCAATCTTTTCTTTATCCTGATAAACCAGGGGAGGAGCCCAGGATTTGGCATAGATTACATCGGCACCCTTAAAGGCGGCCTGTTGATCATGACTGACGGTAAGGTGCTTCCCATGTTCAGCAGCCCTGTTCTCTGCGTTTTGGATTACCGAATGGTGTAACATCATTTCTTCGGGGCAGGCCAGGGTGACCCGGGCTCCGCTTCGGGCAGCCACTTCCAGGGCGGTATTCGGTACGGCCATTGGAAGGGCATTCGGATGGGGGGCCCAGGACAGCACTATTTTCTTTTTTTTCAGGCCTGTTCCAAAAAGTTCCAGCAGGGTTTGCCAGTCGGCCATACCCTGGCAGGGATGTTCCCATGCGCTTTCCAGGTTGATCAGCGGGATGGTAGCCAGATTACGGATCTCCTTAATGAATCGATCGTTCCTGTCGTATTCAAAATCCTCCATAGCCGAAAAGGCGCGCACCCCCAATAGGTCGCAATACTCCGACAAAACCGGAATGGCTTCCCGGAGATGTTCTGTTTTAGCGCCATCCATGACTACGCCGTGTCCGCTTTCAAATGTCCATGTTCCCTGGCCGGGCTGGATGAGGGTGGTTGTGGCCCCCAGATGGCCAGCCGCCGTTTCGAAGGAGGTCCGCGTTCGCAACGAGGGGTTAAAAAGCAGCAGGCCCAGTACTTTGCCGGCTGCTTTTCGGCTCCGGTAGTCGTCCTTTTTTATTCGGGATGCCAGAGCGAGCATATCGAGAAGATCTTCGTTGCTGAATTCCGATAAGGAAGTAAAATTATTATCTGTCATAATGGTCCACTTGTCCGGGGATGACTTACAGCATCAGGGGCGGGGTCAGCAAGCCGTCTTCTTCGCTGGCTCCCAGCATCAGGTTCATGTTTTGAATGGCTTGTCCGGCGGCTCCCTTAATCAGGTTATCAAACGCCACGCCTACTACGGCATGATTTCCTTTTTTGATCCATCCGATATCGGAATAGGCACTGCCAACCACGGATTTCAACTCGGGCATGCCCGGGGAAAAGCGCACCATAGGGCAATCATCATAGGCGGTTGTGAAAATAGTATCGAGATCGGTGTTTTCATCACACGGGAAAACTATATTCATCCAGATTCCGCGAACAAAAGGACCGGAGACGGGGATAAAATGAATATCCGGTTTATTGGCGGACGCCTGTTCCAAAGACTGGTAAACTTCACCCAGATGCTGATGTTCAAAAATCTTATAAGCGCTGACATTACCGAAACGGGAGGAATAATGAGTCGTTTTTGACGCCTTTGCACCAGATCCCGATGAGCCGGTAATTCCGGTCACGGTGAACTCCCGGCTTATACTGTGGTTAACCAGAGGCCAGATGGCCAGTTGCATGGCCGTGGCAAAACACCCTGGATTGGCAACAAGCCGTGCTTTTTTTACATCATCGCCATAAAATTCAGGAAGTCCGTATTCGAATAAACCAAGCAGATCAGAATGCTGATGTGCATATCCATAATACAGGTCATACAACTCCGGTTTTTTCAAACGAAAATCCGATCCCATGTCGATGATACGTCCCTCATATTCGCGGTTAAGCAGCCTGTGAACTACGGCCGCAGAAACGCCGTGAGGCAGGCCAATGATAATCACATCGGAATCATCACTATCCAGTTCATCCATAGGGAGCAGGGTATGAGGTATGACTTCAGCCATACCGGGATACAGATCAGCCAGGGACTGACCCGCTGTGCTGTCCGAGTATATCCGGTTCAGGCGGGCATGGGGATGGGAAACCAACAGGCGTATTGTTTCCAGGCCGGTATATCCGCTGGCTCCGACAACCGAAACATTCCAGGTCTTCATAATAAGGTGTTCGCAGTTTTTGGTTGGGCCGGAAACGTGGACTCCGCAACCAGGTCACCCAGTTTTTCGGGATTGGCAACGGCGTTCACAGCACGAATGCCGAGGGTATTCTGGATGAACTGTATGCCCACGAGATTATCGGTTACGGGTCCGGTAATAATGGATATGCTGCTTGTGTATCGCTTCCGGAAGAAATGATCGGCTGACCAGCATCCCATAAAATCTTGTGCAGCCACTACATGGGTATTAATATGGCGTTGCAGTTCTTTGTCCATCAGCAGACTGTCGACTCCATAGGCGCCGATAATGCCGTCACCGAACTCAAGTACAATGGCATCGGGATTAAAGGAATTGAGGTGCTTGATCAGGCCCTTGGCCATAGGCAGTATGTTTTTTCCAGTGGTAGACACCAGTCCGGCTTCAGAAAAATGGGTGCAGGCAATAGCCCCTTGTTCCTCCATGAAGCGAACGTCTCGCATTAAGGAGGCCCCGGTAAGTTTGGCGGCGGCCACTTTATACCCCTTCTTCGTTAGCTGCTGTACTATTTGTCCGGCGGCCATGGTTTTTCCCACATGCATACAGGTTCCGGTAACAGCAATGAGCGGAGCGCTTTCATCCATCTGGTATTCCCATTCAATGGCAAAATCCTGGATGCAGGCATGCTTGTACAGATCCTCATCGGGTATCATCACGGCCCCCAGAACCTCTACACGCATAGCGGGACCGTTATCCGGGTGGGGGGACTGACAAAAACCGATAATGCCACCCATATTCAGGATATGCAGCACATCACCTGTTTTTATAGACCGGGGCACCACGCCGCTGTACCCGCGCAAGGCTTGACGTTCACCCAGGGCTCCGACAACAATCTTGCCTTTCCCGTACGTTATAAAGTCCCCTTTACTGTTTTCAATTTGATTATAGGTTTCCTTATCATCAAGGGTTCTGACAGCCACCAGGTAGCCTTCTTCCGCTACAATGTTTTTAGCTAGTTTTAAATCAGCCGTCAATTTGACGGAGGCTGAACTGGAGGCGATGATGTCGGCTTTTGTTGTTTGGTATTCTCCGCTCATGCTTTTGATCGGTTATATGAAAATTGAGAACTAAATCCGTTTAGTTTTGAAAATGCACGGGCTTCCTCACCGGTCCACCCTGAAGCTTGCTCACCGTAGAGGGCTTTTGAGGCCGTCATCAGGCTGAAAGGGGAGGACGTGCTTTTAGGGAAAACATTTCCCCTGCAGGCATACAGGGTAACGGTTCCGGTAACCATTTCCTGGGTACTGTTAAAAAAGGATTCCATATCACGCATGGCCGGATCGAAGAACCTCGCTTCATGCAGCATCATGCCATAGGTATCGGCCAGAGTGTCTTTAATGTGGCGCTGCTGCTGGGTCAGTACTAATTTTTCCAGTTCGCGATGGGCGGCATACAAAAGGGTGGCTACCGGTGCTTCGAAACCGATGCGTCCTTTTATTCCCAGGATGGTATCCCCCATATGCATGCCCAACCCTATGCCATGATGTCTTCCAAAAACAAGCAGATGATTCAACAGGGCATGTGGCTCCAGATGTTGTCCGTTTATAGCCACCGGCAGCCCTTTTTCGAACGTCATGTTTATATCTTCAGGCTCTTCATCGTATTCATGAGGAGCTTTCAGTTTCGGGAATGCATGAAAAGGCAGCATTTCTTCTGAGCCTGAGGTTTCTTTGCCACCTATGCTTGTACCCCAAATCCCATCATTAATCGAATAGGTAGTGGTTTTTTGGGGTACATCAAATCCCCGTTCTTTCAGGTATCCTGTGGTATATTCCCGGCTCAGCCCCTGGTCGCGAATGGGTGTTATGATCTCTACCTCTTCAAGAATGGTTCTCAGGGCCACATCAAAACGAACCTGGTCGTTACCGGCACCTGTAGAACCGTGAGCGATCGATGTTGTGCCGTTATCTTTGGCATAACCGGCAATAAGGGCGGCCTGAATGAATCGTTCGGCACCGACACAGAGGGGATAGGTCCGGTCTCTCAGGACATTGCCTTTTATCAGGTAGGATATGATCCGTTCATAAAGTTCAGGGAAGCCGTCAATGGCCTCGAAATGGACGGCACCCAGAGACAAGGCCCTTTCTCCGGTGGTTTTTATTTCTTCCGGACTCAAACCAATGCAATCCACCATCACGGCATGCACATCCGCATCGTATTCTTCTGTAAGCCACGGAATGCAGAAACTGGTATCGAGTCCGCCACTGTAAGCCAGTATGATCTTTTTTTTCATCTTATTGTATGGAATTTTGAGCAAAAAAAAAGGCAAAACCGGGAAGGTTTTGCCTTTTTGAAAATTGTTTTATCAAGCACAACTAAAAGACATAGCCTCCGCGGGGTCGGTTACCGGGACGACGGGGACGACGATTGAACGGGCGATTACTATGTAAACCTATTGTTTGCATGTGTTCCTAATATCAGAAAATTATTTTTAAGATGCACATAAAAAAATTATACGGCTTAAAACAGGCTACTTTTCCTAATGCTCCCTGTAAGGACTTCTCTGTGGTCTTTATTATTCAATTGTTTAATATACCCAGTTGTAATCATTGCCAATCGAAAAGAGACAGGGTACATTAACCAATGTGAAAATTAACTGCCATGGTATTTAGTCCATTTAAAATGTAACCGAATACACTCTAGTCCAGTTATTCATAAAGTTCGTTTTAAAACCATAACAGGCAGATTTTTCGCTTCCGGTACAAGCGGTTTTAAATTCTGATAAGCATGTATTGCGAATTTCGCAGACATTTTATTCAGTCTTTTAAGCCCGTCCCGGACAAACTTAATATCAAGGGAGTTTAGTCCTTAGCCTCTGTCTTGTCCTGGACAGAGGCTTTTTTTGTGTGCCCGGCACGGGCACTTACTCTAGGGTGAAAGTCCCGAACA
>JBBDRB010000032.1:0-8638 GCA_040905685.1 Balneolales bacterium
CCAGCAAAGCCTGGACCGAAGGTTTCCCGACATTGAGAGGGCGAAGATACAGGGGTTGGCTTAAACCTAATTTATTTAGGGAAAATGGGTAAAATTCCATTATTGCTTCGTGGGAATTTGCGCGCCGTGTTGGCATCATGTGGGATAACCTTGTTAATTAATTAACAATTTGCAATTTGCACATACACCACCTAATATGTGTAAAAAGCAGGCCATTGTATTACCGAAGAAAAATCGTACTGGCTTTAGTGCAGCGATTCGGCGGTGAGCTGAACCCGACCAGTTTGCATAAGCTGCTTCTTATGCTAACCCGGCAGCAGGCTAAACCTGCATATGATTTCGTGCCCTATCAATACGGAGCCTATTCTTTTCAGGCCAGGGCCGATCAATCGACTATGATCAAATACGGGATGCTCAAAGATAGCAGTAATTGGGCGCTTGCCGACAATGAGGATTATGTTGGCTTACTTAAAGGTCCTGACAAAAGACTGCTTAATAATCTTTACGCAAAGTTTAATAAATACTCCGCAAGTGAATTGATCAGGCATACCTACCTGGAGTATCCATTTTATGCCATCCATAGTAAAATTGCAGATCAGCATTTATTGGAGGATGAATTGCAACGGATAGAATTGGTTCGTCCGGCCAATAATGAACAAAAGCTTTATACAATTGGCTATGAAGACGTTTCCGCTGAAACGTATATGAATAAACTGATCGTGAAGGATATCCGCCTGCTCGTGGATGTCCGCAAGAACTCGTTCAGCATGAAGTATGGCTTTTCCAAAAAGCAGCTCAGGGGCATGTGCGAAAAACTGGGCATTCAATTTATTCATATCCCGGAGCTTGGTATTGAATCCAATAAGCGGCAAACCCTCAACAGTATGGAGGATTATACACTGCTGTTCAAAGAATATGAGGACCAAACGCTGCCAGATCGCAAGGTTTATCTGGAAACATTAAAGGGTCTGATCTCCATCCATAAGCGTATAGCCATAACCTGTTTCGAAAAACAGCATACATCCTGCCACAGGCACAAAATTTCCGATCATCTCCAGAAGGATGATGGTATGCTAGTGGAGCATTTATAAACTAAACTTCTCATTTGATGATAAAGTGCCAGATTGAACGAAAACGGGTCTGGGCACTACCATGCAGTTTCATCGCAGGAGAGCTTCGAACCCTTTTGTCATTATTGGTTTTTTTATCCGCTAAAAGAACGCCCGTCTAATCAGACAAGCTTGTTTGGTTAAAGCTCTTGGTTCCCATCAAGCAAAGATGGTATGAGAGCTATATCACATGGCAACTAATGAAGAATATTTGTATTTAGAGAAGGTTACGAATTCCTCATTCACAAAAGCGCACTTGAACAAGCTATTACCCATTAAGTCCCTCACCGCCGCCGTGCTAGCCGTTCTTCTTTTGGGAGGGTGCACGGTCCGCTATGTAGCTGATTACGACGAGACGATACGCGACGAGATTTATGAAATCGCCGCGGATGTGGACCATTTTTGGGGGTTTATGGCCGAGTTTCCGCAGGATGAGAGGAGGTATGTGGGGTTTCGTGGCGATTATGTGGAGATCGAAACCAAGCTGCGTATTCTGCTGATGAAAAGCGAGGCTCGCCAGGATAACAAATTGAGCTCTGATCAGGCGAGGATTGTGCTCGAATTATGGGTGGAGGATCGTGAGCTTCATCGTGAGGAGGATGATTTTAGCGATTTTTTGATCAACCGGCATAGAAGGCAATTTAATGAGGTGTTCACAGCCATGGCGCGGGCTGAGGAAACCAAACGTATGAATGACTAGGAGATGGAGTATGAGTTTTAGTGATGTATTGAGTGATATGGCCGCTGCCTCATTGGGTGAAATCAAGGAGGGAGCAGGGGAAATCGGCACGTTCATAAGGGAGAGCCTGGAGGAGAAGGAAGCCTCCCTAAAAGAGCTTTATGATGCTTTTCGGGGTGAACTGATCGATGAAGCGGGGTTGGTACGCGAACTGAACCGCGAATTGAAGGTGATGGAGGTAAAGCTGCTAACGGTTAGAACCATTAAAAAGGCAACCGCTCAGCGCGCCGTTAATGCCGCGGTGGATGTATTCAGGGCATCTGTGAAGGCTGTGTTATAAGACCATGCAAAAAACACGCCGGCCGTCGGGAGTTCTAATTTTCGTTGATCAGGCAGGTGCGAGGGGGTGTGTTAGGTTTATCCGAATGAGATGGTTATTATAAATAGATATTAATAATTAACCAGTGAAATCGCGAAGGATAATAGTTATGCATGAAATCATCTGTCCACATTGCAAAAAAGCATTCAAGATTGACGAGGCGGGATATGCGGATATTCTCAAGCAGGTTCGCGATCACGAGTTCGAACAGCAATTGGTCGAGCGGCTCGAGTTGGCCGAGCAGGACAAGCGGAGTGCTATTGAGCTAGCGACAACCAAGGTCACAAGTGAGTTGGAGAAGGCATCCGCAGCAAAGGATACTGAGATCAACGAACTGAAGGTTAAGCTTGATGCCGGTAAGGTCACACAGAAACTCGCAGTGACGGAAGCGCTAAGAGCCTTGGAAATGGAACGTGACGCGCTTGCGAACGAACTCAAACAAGCAACGCATGACAAGCAGACTGCTACCCAACTTGCCGAGGCGAAGCTTGTGAATGAATTGCAGAAAGCAGCTACAACGAAAGACTCGGAAGTTCAGGGATTGAAGAGCGACCTTGAGCGAGCGCAGCTTGAGAAACAGCTCGCCGAGACGTCGCTCAAGGACAAGTACGAGACGCAGATAAAGGATCGCGAAGCCGAGATAGAGCGCCTCCGAGACATGAAGGCTCGCCTGTCGACAAAGATGGTTGGCGAAACCCTCGAGCAGCATTGCGAGACCGAGTTCAACCGCATTAGGGCGACGGCGTTTCCGAGGGCATATTTCGAGAAGGATAACGACACGCGGACTGGCAGCAAGGGCGACTACATCTTTCGCGACACGGTTGAGGCTGGTACCGAAATCGTCTCAATCATGTTCGAGATGAAGAACGAAAGCGACGAAACAGCTACTAAGAAGAGAAACGACGACTTTCTCAAGGAGCTTGACAAGGACCGGACTGAGAAGAACTGTGAATACGCAGTCCTCGTTTCACTTCTTGAGCCTGACAGTGAACTATACAACTCCGGCATTGTAGATGTGTCGCACCGTTTTCCTAAGATGTATGTCGTCCGGCCACAATTCTTCATCCCGATCATTACGCTGTTGCGGAACGCCGCCCAGAACTCACTGAAGTACAAAAATGAGCTCGCGCTAGTGAAATCACAAAACATTGATATCACGAACTTCGAGGATGATCTCGAGGCGTTTAAGACAGGCTTCGCTCGGAACTATGAACTGGCGTCCAAGAAATTTAAAACAGCTATTGATGAGATCGACAAAACCATTGACCACCTTCAGAAGACCAAGAATGCGCTGCTCGGGTCTGAAAATAATCTTCGCCTTGCCAACAACAAAGCCGACGACTTGTCTGTAAAGAAACTAACTAAGAGTAACCCCACAATGGCCTCAAAGTTCGATGAGCTTAAGAAGAACGGTACTTCCGATTCTCAATAAGCCACGTCCCCCACTAGAGAGTGTGACGGCTAAATAAGTGTTTTTTTCAACTTAACCGTGCCATACCCATACTTACAGCACAGCCGAAAAAGGGTCAGAAGCTTGAAATTCTGGGTAGCTTCGGTTTGCAATAGAAAAGCCGGACTTTGTACATAAGCCTGGTTTTAACCCTTTAACTTTGCTCCTTTATTAGCTGGCAAACTGACCAACGTCAATTATTATAATTCCCGTTCGGGAGGATTAGATGTCGTCAATCAGGGTATAGCTTTACGTGGCTATTTTGGGTCAGACCGGTGAGGTTCACCAGGCACAGGTGGTCATGGCCATCATGCTGCCAGCCAGTATGCCTACGTTCAGGGCCTGCCAGACCCAGCAGCGCGAAGACGTGGTGGGTTGTATTAACGGGTGCCTGTCGTGGATGGGAGGCGTTCCATAGGCCATTGTGGAGGATAACATGAAATCTGAAACTAACAGCAGGATATTACATAATAAAATAGTATAATCAAATTTGCGGGATTGACTATACCTCATAGCCATAATTACACTATGCCACGCCGACATCTCAGATATTCAGGAAGAACTGTTGAACAGGGAAGATTTTCTTTTAATACCCGTGCTCTGGACCAAGAAACAAAATCAGGAAAGCAGGATTATTCAATTTTACAGCAAAGGCATCGCCAAAGCCTGATTAGTTTTAACAGAAAGAGGCAAGAGCGTAGGGAGAGGCGAAATCCTGATTTAGACCTTCGGCATCTGGATTATATCCAATTGAACTTTTTTAACGCGTTTTATATTCCTAAATACGCTCAAAAGTATCGAAGTAATTTTGGACTTGTGCCGGTGTCTTTTTGGAATTATAATCGAAAAGGGCTCTTTGCTATTCATGATCCTCAAAAGTTTGAGATGTTCATGCGTGATGTACTGAGATTCACTGAATCCGAAGATCCGGTTACTCAAAAGAATTACTCACCCTATATTCGCTTCATTGATTCTTTTAATGGATACTCCAGGGAAGAAATATTGGAAACCCCTGAGCAGGGAGCAATTGTTGTCATAGAACTTATCCGCAGCCCGGAGCTGCATGACGATTTTGTTGATCCACTGAATCGTGAGTTTCAGGGTTACCTTACTGAAAAGGGAATGTCGTACCAGTTTGACCCTCAAGCCGAACTGATTACTCTTGAAGATCCGGATCGCGGTACAATTCTGGAGATAGCCGATAATTTTGATCATATTCAGAAAATATCCTCTCCTGATTCAGGAATAATACAGCCATCTCGCTGGCAAACAGCAATCAGAGGGTTTGGTTTTTCTGTAAACACTGAAAACACCGAAGATCTGCCTGTCATAGGTATCTTAGATACAGGTGTCAGCGACCAGACTCCTCTTAAGCCCTTATTGCTTGATGCCGAGTTCCCTTTTGACTTAACTCAAACCAACCCTCATGATGATGAGGCGGATCATGGAACCGGTGTAGCCGCCCTGGCCGCTTTAGGGCATCGTCCATATCCTGATTACGAGGGCGAGATTGAAGCGGATGCCCGTATTCTTTCTATAAAAATCCTGAAAGCTGGAAAGGGGCAGGTTAATCAGCATAACATGCTGGAATCAATTAGAAGAGCTTATAATGACCATGGTGTAAAAATCTTTGTATTGACCACAAACTGGATGGTTTCAAAAGAAGATCATGAAAAGCCTACTCATTACACGTATGCCCTGGACATGTTGACTAAAGAGTTGGATATTCTAATATTTATCTCTACGGCTAATGGTGAGGGTGGCGTATTGGATAAGCGGGGCATTCCCATCACGTATCCGAACCATTTTCTGACTGCTGCAATGAACCTGAAAGTGCCGGCAGACTCAATGAATAATATGGTTGTTGGGGCATCAGCAGATGATTTAATGATAAACAAATTCGATGGGTATTCCATTGATAGAACATATCCTGCCGTTTATTCTCTCAAATTTCATTTGAATTGGGAAGACCAAACATTAAAGAATTCGTTCAAAAATATCTTATTAAGAAAACCTGACATCTTAATGAGCGGTGGTGATTATGATACGGCAGGAAATGCTGACGTTCATGGCATTAAGGTTTTATCTGCCGAGAAGGGGCAATACTTCAAGAGAATGCCTGGAACAAGTTATGCTGCCCCATTAGCCGCAAATCTGGCAGCTAAGCTTCTTCGCATTTATCCTGATGTAAGAAACATGCAATCCATTAAATCATTGATTGTGAATTCGGCTCAGGATATCTCGTTAGGGCCTGAATTTAGTTCTTTCAAACCCACACAGAAAACAGCCGTGTCCGGTTATGGGAGACCAAATGAACAGAAGTGCCTGTACTCTGATGACCACCAGGTAACCTTCCTTTTAGAAGGCGATGTTTCTCCTGCAGAACAGGTTTTATATACCCTTAATTTGCCGGAATATTTAAATGAAGCCTACAAAAAAGTAAGTCTGCTAAAAGTTAATGCCACGCTTTGTTATAATTTCAAGCCTATTCCAGACAATCAACTTTGTTATTGTCCGGTGCATATGTGCTTTGGTTTTTTTAAAAATATAAGTTCCGATGAGATTAGAGAAGGTAAGAAAGCAGACATAATGGTAAAGCAGTGTTGGACTGAGGATTACTACTTCAAGAAAAAGCTGTTAAGTAATTGCCAAAAGGTCACCTTTTCCATCGGTAGGGAGGATATCATTACCGAGGATAACACGATTCGCATTGGTGTTCGCAGCGTGCTCCATGGCCATTTAGCCAAGCATCAGCATACAGAATATAATACCTCTCATCCGTTCTCACTGGCCATATCTATAACAGACAACCGTAAAGCGAGCAAACGGCCCGAAAAGCTGTACGATGAGCTTGTTGCGGTAAATACACTCGATGCTTTAGGAGACGTCGATATCGATCTTGAAATTTAACCCAGGCTTTTTTGCTGTTCCTGCTCTTGGGCAATCATTTTTTGCCAGACCCGGGTATCGACTACTGGCTTGTTACGGATCGTATTGGATTTCATATCGAACAGGCTCTGCTTGACAGCCTGAATCAGTGTTTTTTGAACACTGTAATACGACAAGCCCTCGGCTTTCTTGACGAGATTTTGTAGACTAATTGCCTTATCGGTTTCAAATTGACCACTTTTGAGGATTTTGCGGATAAGCAATTCAATCTCTTTTTTCTTAGGGTGCTTAAGTTCAAGTTTGAAATCAAAACGCCTGAGCAGTGCCTGGTCGATGACGTGGGCATGGTTGGTAGCGGCTATCAGCAGTACGTTTTCGGGCAGGTAATCGAAGAGTTGAAGGAATGTATTCACCACACGCTTCATTTCCGCATGGTCCTGGCTGTAATCGCGCAGTTTCCCCAAGGTATCAAATTCATCAAAGAAGAGAATGGATTCACTTCGGGATGCCTTGCGGAATAGCTTACTTAGATTCTTACTGGTCTCGCCCAGCTTCGAAGATACAATGGCTCCGATATTCACCACGTAAACCGGTCTGACAAGCTCACCCGCCAGAACGTAGGCGGCAAGCGTCTTGCCGCATCCGGAAGGGCCGTGTAAAAACAGTTTGTTGGAAACAGGCAATTCGTACTTTTTTAGGAATTCAAAACTGTTTTGCTCTTTGACCAGTAGTTGAAGGTCATTTTTAGTATTCTCATCACCTATCAGATCATCAAAAGTATACCTGGAGCTCACTTTTTCCAGGATCAAATCGCTAAGGTCAGTATCCTGAACTGCGCCGGTTTCCAAAGGAGCATACGATCGGAGATCCCCGCCGCTAACGGCCTGCATGGTGCGGTTTTCTTTTACAATAGCCTGCAATTCAAGAGCAAAGTTATGCTTTTTGATCTTTTTCGAATAGTCAATAAGGCCCCGGACGGTATCCTTTAATTGTTTCTGATCATTTTGCAAGGCAAAACGAGTAATGTTTTTTATGTAATCAAACTGGCTCATGATTTAAATATACTTCTAATATATCACTATTGAAAACAAAGCGGCTATAGCATGGTTATTAACATCAACGGAATAATCAGTGAAGGCTGTGCTTTGAAAAACTCTCATTGTGATTCCGGAGTCTTTTGAGCATTGCGTTGAAAGCAAAGGCGCTAATATGCAGCGGTTACAGGGTTGGTTAAAAAGGATCCTAAAAATTTATCACTGGAGACATTCAAACCCTCGCATATTACAAAGTTTACATAGCAGAAAGATGACAGGGACTGGAAGGCAGGGTTTAAAATGAACCACCGACACGACAGGCTAACTTGTTTGGATAAAAGGAGGCTTAAGCATGAAGAGGTTTTTTGACTTAAACCCTCTTATAGTTCCGTATTTGCTGCATCCTTTGCAAAAAGCTATTTAATTTTCCACCAGTATACTCAGCACTTTTCATCCTCATCCTCATCCCTCTCCAACTTGCCCTTTCTCCGAAACGATTTTAGCCCCAGCAACCCCTATACAACTCCTACTACCAGCCGGGCTTTTGTAGGAGTTGGTACGGACTTGGTCAAGATTTGGTCCGTTTTTCGTCCGCATAAATACGGAGCTAGCTCACAGCAGCTACGGTGGAAAAAGGGTGATACCTCAGACTAAAATATTATAAGATGATTAAAATCCTATTGTTGACATAATGATAGTTCCCCCGGGTTAGGCAGTAAAGGTTTCAATCCACCATTATAGGTCCAGGATGCGATCAGCCTGACGACTCACAGTCGGGTCAGGTTCGATACAGGTTCGGGTCAGGTTCGACAAAAGCCCACCGGCCAGCAAAGCCTGGACCGAAGGTTTCCCGACATTGAGAGGGCGAAGATACAGGGGCTGGTTTAAACGTAATTTATTTAGGAAAAACGGGCCAAATTCCTTTATTGCTTCGTGGGAATTTGCTCGCTGTGTTGGCATCATGAGGGGAATCCTTGTTAATTAATTAACAATTTGCAATTAGCACATGCACCACCTAATATGTGCTAAATATGTATAATAAATAAAAAGCAGGCCATTGTATTACCGAAGAAAAATCGTACTGGCTTTAGTGCAGCG
>JBBDRB010000033.1:0-8390 GCA_040905685.1 Balneolales bacterium
TAGAACGTTTAGGCCGCTTTATTGCTGAAATTCCCTTCTGGAATATGCATTCTGCCCCTGAACTACTTCAGGAGCAGGATAAAACGTTGGAGGCGAATATTATGGCTGGACCGGCCGGGCATATTGTGGCCCAGTTGTTTGAGGTTTCCGAGGGGCAGTCGTTTTCATTTAATCTCAACCCGGGAACATGGACGGCCCGGTGGATAGACCCCGCCACCGGAGAGGAGCTCCGGCGCAATTCACTGTCCACAGAATCCCGACTGCTCGAATTGCACATTCCTGCCGACAGGGACCATCTGGTTCTGCACCTGCAGCCTAACAATTAAGTTTCTACTATGCGCGATATATATTCGGCCGGTTTCCTTTTTGTGCTTGTCTTTACGCTGATAAGCTGCTCAAAGCTTCAGTCAGAGCAATCTTTTGATCCTGCCGGGGATGATTATAAGACATGGCAATCTTTCCTTGGCGATGATGCGGCTACCCAGTATTCCTCTTTGGATATGATAAACAAGGGCAACGTACACCGGCTTGAAGTGGCCTGGACATTTGAGGCGGGCGACCTGGTCGAGGGCGAACGGACAGAGATCCAGGCTAATTCCATTATCATCGATGGAATTCTTTACGCCACGACCCCATTGCTGAAGGCATTTGCCTTAAAAGCCGATACGGGCGAACTGCTCTGGATGTTTGATCCGTTTGAGGGGGAAGAACCCCGTGCCCGTGGTGTGAACAGGGGTCTGGCCAGGTGGAGCGACGGGGCCGGAGACCATCGGCTTTATTATGTTGCCGGATCCCGGCTGTGGTGCATAGACGCGGTTACCGGAGAACCGGCCATGGATTTTGGTGATAACGGCTCCCTGGATTTTGCGGGCGGACTCGACCGGGATGCTATGGGCATCAGCGCGACGGCCACGAGTCCGGGTATTGTTCATGAGGATATGCTGATCCACGGATCAAGGGTGTTTAACAGGGCTCCGGGTCATATCCGCGCCTTTAATGTCCGGACCGGCGAGATTGAATGGATATTCCGGACCATCCCCTATCCCGGTGATTACGGTTATGAGACATGGCCGCCGGATGCCTGGACCCGGGTGGGGAACACCAACAGCTGGCCGGGCATGAGTCTGGACAGGGAACGCGGCATTGTTTATGTCCCCGTAGGCTCGCCGGGACATGATTTTTACGGCGGTGACCGTCCCGGTCGCAATCTGTTCGGTACTTCCTTGCTTGCCCTGGATGCCTCAACCGGTGAACGGATATGGCATTTCCAGTTCGTGCGTCACGATATCTATGATTACGACCCCCCGGCCGCTCCTAACCTGATTACCATTGAACGGGAAGGCCGGACCATAGACGCCGTTGCTCAGGTAACCAAAACAGGGTTTGTTTACGTCTTTGACCGGGTGACAGGAGAACCTCTTTACCCGCTTACGGAAGAAGTGGTTCCCCCATCCGGTCTTCTGGGTGAAGAGGCCTGGCCGTCTCAGCCTGTACCTGAAAAACCCGAACCCTTCGCCCGGCAGGTCTTCACCGAAGAGGACATTACCGATATTTCACCGGAATCCCATCAGGCCGTGCTGGACCGCTTCCGTGAAATCCGAACCGGCAGCAAATGGGATCCCCCGGGCACCGATGGAACGCTGATCTTTCCCGGTTTTGACGGGGGCGCCGAATGGGGCGGTGCAGCTTACGATCCCGAAACCGGAGTGCTCTACGTCAACTCCAACGAAATGCCGTGGATACTGGAGATGGTGGAAACCGAATCGGATGGCGGACCGGCCCTGACGCACGGGGAACGCATCTACACGTCAAACTGTGCTGCTTGCCACGGTTCAAACCGAACCCGTGTGCAGCATGGGGCCATTCCCTCACTGGCCGGTGTCGGAGAACGGATCAGCGACGAAGAACTGCATGATATTATCGGCGGGGGCAGAGGAGTGATGCCCTCGTTCGGTCATCTATCTGACGATGAAATGGCTTCCGTAGTGCGTTTTTTGAATGATCCGGAAGCACCGGATGCAGAGCCCATTGAAATTGACCATGATTATGCCCCCCAGGTTCCCTATACGCACACCGGCTATAACCGCTTTTTTGATCCGGAGGGCTACCCTGCCATTAAACCACCCTGGGGGACGTTAAACGCTATTGACCTGAATACGGGGGCGTATATCTGGAAGGTGCCGCTGGGTGAATTTGAAGAGCTGACCGCAAGAGGGATCCCGAAAACCGGAACGGAAAATTACGGCGGGCCCGCCATTACAGCGGGGGGCCTGCTGTTTATAGGGGCATCCCAGGATGAAAAGTTCAGGGCTTTTGACAAAGACACCGGCGAGGTGCTTTGGGAAACGACCCTGCCGGCCGGTGGATATGCCACACCGTCGGTCTATGAAGTAGGCGGGCGACAATATGTAGTCATTGCAGCTGGCGGAGGCAAAATGGGTACGGGGTCAGGTGATACCTATGTCGCTTTTTCTTTGCCGGAAGAGTGATCGTCAAAGGATCACGAAGGGCCCGTTTTTCCCTACTTGGGGAGGGATCGTATCCATGACTCTTTGGGGATCTATATGGATCAGCTTCAAAGGGTTAAAAAATCCGACCTTAAACAGGTCCCTGGTATCCAGCAGCTTCAGGGACAATAGATAATTCATGCAATCGATCATGGACGACGAAGACCCTACCAGGTAGCCGGTTTGCGGGTTGTATAAATGTCCCGATTTCTCGAGTACGACATCGTTTCCAAGGGTGTTGTATTTACCGGGTGGGAGTCCGGCAATGGGTGAGGCATCGCTTACGACAATTACATTTTCACTGCCTTTGGTGCGAAGAATAGTCTTTATAATGGACGGCGGCAGGTGATGTCCGTCCGTGATAATCATCGCTTTCAGGCTATCGTTGGCTATTCCGTGCCACAGGGGATTATCATGCCGATGCAGGGTTTTGGGCAATCCGTTCCCCAGGTGGGTAAGGGAAACGGCCCCGGAACGGGCAAGGTTAGCAAGGTCTTCACCGGTGGCCATTTGATGGCCCAGGGATACGGTAATACCCAGACCCCTGGCATGGGCGCAGAGGGCAGCGGCGCCTTCGGTTTCGGCAGCTATGGTTAGGAGCTTAACTTTGCCGTTTGCCCATGTGCAGAGCTCATCCAGGAAAGCGGGCGTTGGTTTCTGTACCCAATCCGGATTATGGGCTCCTACGACCCCTTCATCCCCCGATATAAAAGGACCTTCTAAATGAATGCCCGGAATATGCTGTTTAAGGTCTTTATGTTCTATGGCTCCGGCTATCAGGCCCAGATTCTGTTTATACAGGGCAACCGACGATGTGATCACGGTCGGCAGGAACAGTACCGTCCCCTGACGGATCAATTCCCTGCAGGCATATACAAAAGCCTCCCTGGTCAGCTCCGGACTGGAGAAATCAACGCCTTTATAGCCGTTGACCTGAAGGTCGGCAAAACCGGGTATTCCCATGCCATTCATTAACCGGTTTCCGATAAAAGGGAAGAGGATTTCTTATCCAGGTAAACCGAGCAGGATGGATGTTCCTGAAGGATGGAGGCGGGATTTTGATTGGTTACCGGCCCTTCGAAGCAATTTCGGACAGCATTTGCCTTTCGTTCATCCGGAACGGAACAGATGATCTGCTTTGATTTCATAATATGCCTGACCGACATGCTTATCGCTTGTTCCGGTACGTCGTCTATGCTGTCAAACCAGCCTTCCCCCATCTGTTGCCTGCGGCATTCTTCATCAAGGGTTACCACGATATAAGGCTTGTCCGTTTCAAAATCCGCCGGAGGGTCATTAAAAGCAAGATGACCGTTCTCTCCAATGCCGACCAGCGCTACATCTATAGGGTGGCCGGTTATAATTTGACTTAGCCGCTCACATTCAGCGTCAGGATCGGCTGCATCCCCCTCAATAAAATGCACACCCTTCAGGGCCGGTACTTTTGCAACAAATCGCTCTTTCAGATACTTGCGGAAGCTGGCAGGGTGGGTAACAGGCAGGCCTGCATATTCATCAAGATGGAACATAACAATGCGGGACCAGTCGATGTCCGTATATTGTACGAGATTTTGAATGGTATTGAACTGACTCGTACCCGTTGCTAAAATAATATTAGCCGTTCCTTTTTCCTCCAGGGCTTCCCTGATTTTGCCGGCTGCGTGTAGGGCTGAATTTTTTCCCAGCTCTTCTGTTGAACCAAATACGCTGATATCCATATTGTTAATTTTCTTACAAATTTTGGTGAGGGGCGTAATTTACCATTCACTGAGAACGATGGCAATGTTCCCGTAAGGAGAAATTGCCGTACATTATTTTATGCCGGCAAAACGGACCGTTCTGGTATCTTCTTCTTTGCCGGTAGACTCCGTAAGTGGTTTGTACAGTTCCGGCCGGCGACTCTTCATCCAGCGTTGACCGGTACACATTTCCCGGATTTCCGGGTCAAGCACAGCCATGACCATATCATTCTCAATAGCCCGGCTTTCTGTGATGATACTGCCATAGGGGTCCAGGATCATGGCATGGCCTGTACGTACTTCGTCATCATCCAATCCGACCCCGTTGCTGAAGATCAGGAACATGCCATTGTCATGGGCCCGGGCCGGAAGCCATCGCATCAGCCATTCTTTTCCTTTGGGACCCTGAAACTCCTGTTCAAGAAGAGCTGGATCCTCATTTCTGCGTACCCATAGCTCCGGGTCGATCTTACCCATGCACCGCGGGCTGGGTGAGTGGCAACCACCGGTCTGGTGAGGGGCCATTAAAATTTCAGCTCCCTTCAGGGCCGTCATGCGCACATTTTCACTAATATTATTATCGTAACACGTCAGAACCCCCACCCTGGCTCCCTGGGGAATATCAAAGACAGTATATTGATCGCCGCTGCTCATATGTCCGCTGATAAAACAGTGGAGCTTTCGGTGAACGGCAATTTCTCCATTGGGCATAGCCACCACATAGGAATTATAAAGGGTGCCGTCTCCGGTAATTTCAATCAGGCCGGCGCCTATGGTCATACGGTATTTGGCCGATAAGGCCAGCAGCTCCTGAGTGGATTTGCCGTCCGGCACCCTTTCAGCCAAACCTTCTATTTCCCCTCTGGATAGATTCCTGACATGCCAGTAGCCGGTAATGCACATTTCAGGAAAAACGATCAGATCTACCGATTGGCCGGCAGCCCGGGTGATAAAAGTCCGGATAAGTTTAAGATTTCCGGCTTTATCACCCGGAACGTGGTTTAATTGTACCGATGCTGTTTTTATTGGTTTCATATTTCTAATTTAAATGGATGAGTAGTATCTTAGAATGACCTAACTTATTTATGATAAATATACATAAATACTAATTATATTATAATATTTAGTTGTCACAATTAATAACATTCCATTGCTTTATAATAAATCAAATCTTGTAAAAAACAGGAGTATTTGGTATTGTAAAATTGATGCAAGATGAATCAGGCAATTTTAAAATGAATGGTGATGGCTCAGAAAATCAGGATGCTAACATAATCCGGAACATACAAAACGGTGACAGAGTTTTGTTTGCCAATATTTTTCATACTCATTATTCCGGCCTTTGTGCATTTGTCCTTCGTTATACCGGTTCATTTGAAGTTTCAGAAGATATCATTCAGGATATTTTTTTGAGCATATGGCAGAACCGGAAAACCTGGTCCCCCGCAACCGGACTTAAACCCTATCTGTATAAGGCAGCAAGAAACAGTGCATTAGATTACCACAGGCATAACAAGGTAAAAAGAAAATGGGAAACAGAATCACGTTATCTTGAATTATCTCATGTCGAATCTCCCGAAGACAACCTGAAGGACCGGGAAGCAAACAAGGAGATCGCATCCGCTATTGAAGAGGCCATAGACCGGCTTCCGGAAAGCAGGAAAATAATTTTTTTACTGAGTCGTGAGGATGGCCTTACCTATAAAGAGATTGCAGAGGTACTTAATGTTTCTGTCAAAACGGTGGAAACGCAGATGGGCCGCTCCATCAAAACCCTGAGACAGTATCTTGTAGAATACCTTCCCTTTTTTCTACTTCTATTTCAATTCTAAGGCAGCCCCAGGCCTGTAAATCAACCGAAAAGAAAATTTATTTTATAATCTGTCAGGGTCCTGACCTAAGTAAACGTCGTATAGGTAAATCATTTTGCCAATATACCAATAAACCAAGCCTCTGACGTGAAATTAGACATTGATTATAATCTGATAGCCCGATACTTAGCTGGTGAATGTTCCGCGCGGGAGGAAAGATCAATTAAATCCTGGATTAATGAGGATCCGGATCGAAAATATATGATGCAGACATTTCAAAGAATATGGAACAATCAGTCGAAAAGAACCCATCCGTGGGATGCCGAGAAGGCCTGGCAGAGACTGAGCAGGGAAATGGATAAAGATACCAAAATTAAAAAGGGTCTTCCCTCATTAAAAGGCGGCTCCAGAAGATCACACCGTCCGTTTCTGAATGTATTTATGCGGGTTGCAGCCACCCTGCTGGTTGCGGGTTTTATAACCGTTTATTTTTTCCAGGCTGATGAAGAGGCAAACGCCCCGGAAACAGAGGTTATGGAGGAAGTGGTAACAGACCGGGGTCAGCGCGCTACCGTTCAGTTGGATGACGGATCCCGTATACGGTTAGGGGTGGACAGCCAGCTTTCTTACCCCAAGGCTTTTGAGACGGAGGAAAGAACGGTTCACCTGACCGGAGAGGCGTATTTTGAGATCGTCCATGACAATCGCCCATTTCTTGTATTGACGGATGACGCCGAAATTCAGATTTTGGGCACAGAGTTTAACGTACAGGCTTACAATCAGGAGCGCGTTCAGGTCGTTGTTGCTGATGGAAAAGTGGGGGTCCGTTCCAGAATTTCCGGGGAGGTTGATGATGCTGTCCTGGAACGAGGTGATATGGCACAGCTGTACAGAGAAGGGAACGGTGAGTTCGAGATCAGCCATGACGTAGATTTGAAGCGCCATCTTGGATGGCTTGATCATCGTCTTGAATTCAATGATGTCCCCCTTGAGGAAGTTGCCAGAAAACTGGAACGCTGGTACAGGATCGACATACAAGTTTCCGACCCGGATTACAACGATCTCCGGTTTACCGCCACTTTTGATGATGAACCCATAACCGAAGTCCTGAGCGCAATAAAGTACTCCCTACAGCTTGAACATGAATTTCAGGGACGATTAGTCACCCTTTACCGTGATTAAAGTTTTAAACGAAGCACCAAATCAACAACACTAACGTAAACGCAGTGGAAAAGAACAATGCTATATACCCTACAAAGAAGTTTATTTAGGATAACAGGCCCATTAACACTGGTCCTGTGTCTGCTCTTTAGCGGTCCGGTAACCGGACAAGACGTTTCTGAACAGTCCATCATGGGCGATTCGGAAGCTGTAACGGTTGCAACGGCCACGCAGCTTGAACGACGTTTCCTGCATTTTGCACCCACCGAAGTCAATGATAAGAACCGTTCATCGCTGAACAGGATCATTTCCGTTGATTTGAGTGATGTTAAACTGGAAGATGCGCTGCAGTATATTGCAGATCAGGGAAACCTGAGGCTGTCTTACAGCAAAGACGTTACACTCCGGGAAAAATGGGATAAGCCCATTACCCTGCAACTGGGTGATAATGCAACCGTGTTGGGCGCCCTCCATGCGGCAATCGACAATACGGGACTGGGTTTGAAAATATCCCAGCACGGATTGTTAATCGTCCATAAGGATGGGCAGCAGTTGGATTTCCCTGCCGAACTGGATTCCGGAGAGGAACTGTTCCAGGAAACGGTTACCGGAACCGTGACGGATGCCGAAAACGGGGATGCACTTCCGGGAGTGAATATCCAGGTTGAAGGCTCGGCCGGCGGTACGACCACCAACATGGAAGGGGAATACAGCATTGCTGTGGAAGGAGAAGAAAGTGTATTGATTTTCTCCTACGTAGGATATGTCAGGGAAGAGGTTACCGTCGGTGACAGGAATGTGGTTAACATAAGTCTGGAACCTGATTTTGCCCGCTTGGATGAAATGATTGTGATAGGTTATGGCTCGGTGCAAAGAAGTGATCTGACGGGGTCCGTCCAGCGTGTAAGCCGGGAGACCTTTCAAAACCAAAGCATGACGCAGTTAACGGACATGCTTACGGGTACGATAGCCGGATTCAATGCCAATCAAAGTACGGGCGCCGCCGGTGGCAGTTCCATGCAGATCAGGGGACGAAATTCCCTGACGGCCGGTACCGATCCGATGGTTGTTGTTGACGGGGCTATATTTAATGGCAGTCTACGGGATATTAACCCCAACGATATTGAGTCGATCGACATTTTAAAAGATGCCAGTTCGGCGGCCATTTATGG
>JBBDRB010000034.1:0-44917 GCA_040905685.1 Balneolales bacterium
TAAAATCCAATGAGGCTAAAACCTCGTACCGGTTCGAGTCCGGTCGGCGGTACCAAATAAGCCCTTGCAGGTCAAATAATAACAGACTTGCAGGGGTTTTGTTTTTTATGGATGAAAAGATCAGTCCCCTGAATCCTCCAGGCTCGTTATAACTATGGACGGATCATCTTAGCCTTTGGATATGTCCTGCCGGACACAAAAAAGGGTCCTCACTTTTTACAGTAAGGACCCTTTACGCAGATTTGTTTAACCTATTTACTCACCGGAGGCATCAGAGGGTGAAATCTCCTGCTCTCCAATATCATTGGTTTCACCGACGGTTACGGAGATATCATCGATGTTTTTTATATCGTAGCCATCTTCGCTGGCTTCAATAGAAACGGTGTAGGTGCCTGCTTCAAGGCCAACCAACCGGAATTCACCATCGGGGCCGGTAACGGTTGATGACTTTTCCTCCGATCCTTGCATGGCATATACAGAGGCATGAACAGCGGAGGATACGCTGCCATCGATATTACCGGTAATAGCTTCGTTGGTTGCCCGGATAACCGGCTGTAACAGATAATTGATGGGAGCCTCGCCTGCTTTAACCACTGAGCGACCGGCATCAAAATCAAGAAGCAGGACATAGGTGATATCATCCTGGATTTCAGCATTAATTTGCAGCTTTATGCCGGTTTCCGCGCCACTGGGAATAAACAAATCATGTTCTATGCCATCTTTGACGATAGTGTTGTTTTCCCTGCTTAAAATCAATCGGATCTGAGGATAGGTGCCGGTTTCCAGTTCGGCATCACCGATGACTTCATAGGCACCGTTGGTCAGTTTTAGCAAATCAAAAGACTGGTTCGGCTCATTAATGGTCTGCCAGCCTCCATCGCTTTCGGTACGATTAACCTGAACGCTTTCTACAAACACGTTTACCTCGTCGTAATCACCGGGTGCGTCGTGAAGGCGAACTTCCATAGTTCCCATTCCTGCATCGGCATTTATTGCATCCGTATCACAACCTATCGTAAAGAAAATTGCCACTGTTGCAATGGCCGTAATTGATTTTTTAAGTATCGATCGTATCATAAGTAGTCCTTGATTAATTTGTTTGTATTAGGTTTGTTCTGTAATGATAGGACGAGTGGGATGAAAAAGAGTTACAGAAATATTAGTATTTTTTAATTTTTCTGTAACGGTCAAAAAAAAGGGGAGCCGCAAATAATGCAACCCCCCACCCCTAAGCTGAATTATGGGGCGCCTTGTTCGCCCCGGCCCTGACCCGGCCTGTTCCCCATGCCCGAAGGAACATTACCGGGAGGTCCGCCCCCGATATTGCCGTTAAACAGATTTTGCAGGATCTGGCTGGCCGGTGTTCCCTGCACCATTTGTCCGGCTACGCCTTCAATCACGGCTGTCGCGGGAAGCTGGCTTCTGCGCTGGGCCGAATTCATAGCGCCCGGCAATTTATGCATGTCACCAGCCTCAAAGCCGCTTTGAAGCGCCCGGGCAACAACCGCTCCGGAGGCGTCAGGGTGCTGAGCCGTGGATGGCAGGTCAGCAAAAATACTTATGGCCGCCGCTATACCTGAGGGCCTGGCCCGGGAAAGGGTGGCTTCCTGACCAATGGCGTCAAACAGATTTTGCAGGGACTGCGGGCTCACGTTTTGAGACATGGCTTTGGAGCCTGCCTTTAACAGTTCATTGCGGAATGCCTGCCCGCTCATCTGTTCCCCCGACCGGCTCATCATCTGCGCGACATCACCGCGTGCTATCCAGGGATCCACAATAGCCACGGCCGATATGGTACTTCGCTGCAGGTTTTGCAGGACCGGTTGCATGCGTTCGGGGGCTATCCCTTTAGCCATGCCTTCCATTGCTTTTTGAAATATCATATCGCTCGGCAGGTTCTGCTCGGCCAGGACTGTAGCCGTACCAATAATCTGCGTTAACTGCCCGTCGGTGATCCCGTGACTGGCTGCACGGCTTTGCAAATCATTCAGCCGGGCCTGTTCAATGCCTGCATTACGTGCTGATCGTATCAGCTCGCCCAATGGCTGGTCTTGAGCCATGCCCAGTGCCGGCACCATTATAATTAACCCAATGGCCAGCAGTTTGCCGGCCTGCCGTTTGTGTGATCTGTTCAGATTCTTGTTCATGAGTTTTCCTGATTATATGCAATCGGTTGGTCTTTATCGATAAGACGACCAACCCGTAAAATGGTTACTTAATTTGAAGTTTATTGTATAAAAACCAATCCATTGGTGCCGCCAAAACCATCGGGAATAGTATAAGTATCCTCAGAAAATTCAATCCACCGTTTTTCTGATCCTTCTATGAGTAAGATCTTATATTCGTATGAGCCTGTAGGAAGTTCTAATTGGGTGACATAGCTTTTTGAGGATTGCCTGCTCAGTGCGATTCCCGGGTTTTCCCAATCATTAAAATCTCCAATCAGATAAAGTTGTCCGTCTCCCGAGTAATTGATCTTCAGCGATACGGTCTGTTTTTCCCTTTGATCCCACTGGGCCTGGGCTGTACCCCGGCTATTTAATCTTGGAGTAAACGTATACTGAACACCCGTTGAAAAGTGATAATCCATTGGCGTTCCCTCAGCAGCCGAAGAGTGCAGACTAAGATGATCCAGGTTAAGCGACACCGAAAACGACTGGCTGAGTCGTAATCGACCGGTAATCCCGGCTCTTAGCAGCCGGTCGGTCTCATTAAATACGGATCCTTCGCCGTCTCCGGTACCTGCGAATGGAGACCCCGGACCGTTGCCGCCTCCTTCCTGAATGAGTTCATAAATGTATCGATCGGCCGTCAATCGCGCTGAAAACCGTAAAGATTCCGTAATGTGATGTTCCGTATTAATTAGAAAACTAAGGTTTCCGGTCGGGTTATCCATATTGCCATACACCCCACTACTGATTTTCCAGGTAAACGTGGGCCAAACTTCGTATTCAAGCCCATACAGATCAAAGCGGTCGATAAAGTCAGCCTGGCTATAACCGCGGAACGTCGACCCGGCCTTTAAACGAACCTGAGAAAAAAGTGTGGGCGACCATGAGATGGTGGGTTGGACCCAGGCCATGCCCCGGTCAAGGGTTCGGGAAAAATAACTGCCGCCCGTCTCTGCCCCTACTGACCAGGAAGATCCCAAACGCCGCCTGAAATTCATCAGGGCAAATCCGCCCCTGAGCGTTTCCCGTCCGTCAAAATAAGGTTCAAATACTCCCCCACCTGACATATCTGCGCTGTAGTATTTGCCGGTCCATGAGAGCTGCCCCATAGGGGCAACCAGGCCGTAGCCTGACCCGGAGCTGCGATTCCATTCCCCCGAAAACGGATTTAAAAGGGTATTGGTGGAATATCCAGCCCTGGAATCAATAGTAAATTGCCCCTGCCATTGCTGTGCACTTCCCACAAACGGTAGAAAGAATAAAATAACCAGGAACAAAATCGATTTTTTCATAGGAACAACACGGCATTTTTATTTCCAAATCCATCATCCTGGTGCATTTCAGCAAGAGGGTCAGTAACCCATTGCTCACCATTTTTCACAAACATATAGCGGTGTTCATCGCGGGTTACCGGTATCAGGCCGGTCCAGACTTGTTTTCCATCTAATACTTCTTCGGCTAAGGATATAGGCTCCCAATCGCTGAAATCGCCTGCTACGGCAATCGACTCGGCCTGATCATCAAAGTAGATAAACCGGATCCACACCTGCTGTTCCTGGCTGGCGACCATTTTAACGGCAGGCTCCTGAACCATCGTCGTCATAGCCGGGCTTTGATCCCGGACCAATAAAAATGATAGAGTTAAGGCTATCACTAATACAGCAGCCATGGCAAATACCGGACGGAATTCTACGGTGAGCGGGGTAAGTAGCCTGTTCATGGCAACTGTGATCCTGTCGCGTAAATTATATGCGCTTTGGGCAGGCTGGCCGGCAGTGATCTGAGACATGACCTGATCGGCGAACCCCTCCGGTACATGAAAAGAATCAGGGTCCAGGCATCGGCCGGCTCGGTTAAGTCCATGATCAAACCGGAGCATATCCCGCATGTCAGGGTCATCGGCAATCATATGCAGGGCCTGTTTTTCCTGCTCGGGATCTAAATCACCGTCTAAAAATTTTCGGAGTAAATCTTCTTGTTTGTCGTTATCGGCCATTGTGTTCACCTTGTTTTTCCATAATTGTTTTTAACTCTTTACGGGCCCGGTGTGCTCTTACTTTTAATGCGTTCACCGGGATGCCCAATCGTTCGGAAATAACCTCATAAGCTAATCCTTCGCGATATTTAAGAAGAATAAGTTGGGAATATTCCTCCGGTAGTTGACCTAGGGCTTGATTTAGCATAACATCCAACTCCTTCATTTCCAGGTTCCCATGAGGATTTGCATGCTCAATCAGGCTATTTTCGAGGTGCTCTGATGCCATTTCGCTGAATCGTTTGTTCGTTCGTCTGATATTCTTTACAAAATCCAGGCACAAATTTGCCGCAATAGAATGCAGCCAGGATGAGAATTTTGAAGCCTGGTTAAAAGTATTCAGCCGCTCATAGGCCGTTACAAAAATCTGCTGTGCAAGCTCAGCAACCTCATCCTCATCTTTTTCGAAGCCGCGTATTATATGAAAGACCATTGGGCTGTACCGGTTAACCAGTATTCGATATTCATCGCTATCACCACTGAGAATTTTTTCAATGATCTTGTATTCGTTATATAGCATTTAAAGGCATTTACATCCAAAATAGATTGCGATGCAATCCGATGATCTTTTCTAATGAGACGACCGAATAACATATTGGTTACATGCTGTAGAGATATTATAAAGATTAATTTTCTTTAATAGTTAAATTTAATACCGGAACAATCCATCAGCACGGTAAGGCAAACAAGCCTGGCCAGAAATCCCACCAGGTGGATGGCCAGGTAAAATCAATAAAATTACGATGTTATTTAATATTATTTAGCCATACATTAAATTGAAATTAAGGTAGGCAGAAAATATATTTTATCTGTTCAAGTGATTGATGTTACGATGCTATCATCCAATAGGTAACCGTATCAACAAATTACTATGGAATCCAAAACAAGAAAATTTTCAGGTAAGTATTTCCCCGAAAATGGGGAAGCGGCCTCGCTAATTCGTCGCCACAACTGGGCGGGCTCCCCATTAGGTCCGATTGAGGGTTGGCCACATACATTGTATTCATCCGTTACCCTGTGCCTGGAATCAAGCACCCCAATTATTATATATTGTACCGGTGACTTCATCCTATTGTACAACGATGCTATGGCAAGCCTTATCGGGAAAAAACACCCTTTTGCCCTGGGAAAAACGGCTGTTGAAGTGTTTCCCGAAATTCTGGAGTCCATAAGCCCCACGCTAAACCATGTGTTTTTAACAGGTAAAGCCGTGGAAACCAAATGCAAATCCCTGCCTTTCGTCCGGAACGGATCTGTCAAGGCGGCTTATTGTGATTTTACCTACAATCCCATACGAAATGATCAAGGCGAGATCATTGCCATTTTTACTATGGCTACCGGAATAACGGGCCCCAGGCAAGCGGAAACAGAACTTGCCACGGCGAAATCGGAAGCTGAGACTGATCGGGAACTGCTCGCCAGGGTTTTTCAGAAGGCTCCATCGTTCATGTGTATTTTGCAGGGACCAGACCACGTAATTGAGCGGGCGAACGATCGCTATCTGCAATTGGTGGGAAATCGTACCATTCTCGGAAAACCGGTGCGGGAAGCTCTGCCGGAAATAGAAGAACAGGGTTTCTTTGAACTCCTGGATCAGGTGTACCGGACCGGGGAGACGTACACAGGAACAGATCGGGAAATCTTGATTCAGTCGGGTTCCGACCGTCCGGGCGAGAAGCATTACCTGACGTTTGTTTACCAGCCAATTCGTGATCCGGATGGATCGGTTACCGGAATCTTCGTTCAGGGGGTGGATCTGACTAGGCGCAAGGAAGCGGAGATAGCGCTGGCAAGGCTGACTGCGGAGTCTGAACAGCAAAAGCGACTGTACGAGACCATCATCTCCAGCACGCCCGACCTGGTATATGTATTTGATCTGAATTATCGCTTCACATTTGTTAACGACGCGTTGTTGAACATGTGGGGGCGTTCCCTTGAAGAATCCATCGGCAAGAGCCTATTGGAAGTTGGTTATGAGCCCTGGCATGCCGAGATGCATGAACGCGAAATTGAACAAATCGTTAGTAGCAGAAAGCCAATCCGCGGTGAAGTGCCTTTTCAACACGCTACGCTGGGTCGCCGAATATATGATTATATTTTAGTGCCGGTGTTTAATTCCGAAGGTGAAGTCGAAACCATTGCCGGGACAACGCGCGATATCACCGAACATAAACAAGCTGAAGAAACACAGCGCCTTCTGATCGGGGAATTGAACCATCGCGTGAAAAATATGTTGTCGACGATTCAGTCTATTACTCAACAGACGCTAAAAAATTCCATTAGTCTCGATGATTTTGTTGGCAGCTTCACCGGCCGGTTGCATGCTCTTTCCCGTGCCCATTCACTGCTTACAAAAACAAAATGGGGTGACGCCTACATGGATGATATAGTGCGTGAGCAATTAGCGATAGATGAAAAAGATGATCGGGTTGCATACCATGGCCCTCAGGTCTGCTTTTCCTCCCATGTGGCCTTATATTTGGCTATGGTGTTGCACGAGCTTGGAACCAATGCATACAAATATGGTTCACTATCTGTAGCGGCAGGCCGGCTTACCATAACATGGGATTCCATTACATCCAAGGACCGTACCTCGATGGAACTGATCTGGATTGAGGAAAACGGTCCGCCCGTAAAAACCCCGGAAAAACCTGGCTTCGGAAAGATGCTGATCGAGGACAGCCTGAGGGGCTTTGGCGGTAAAGTCACCCTGCAGTTTATGCCTGAGGGTGTGCAATGCAAGATTATACTTCCTGCATCATCGGAATAAAACAAATGCTAAATTCCGTCCGGGCCGGCACATATTGTTCAACGCAGCCTTTCAATTGCCGCCATCACAGTCTGACTGTCGCCGGAAGCATTCACATCAGTGTCTTTGTACACGATCTTGCCCTCCCGGTCAATGATAAAAGTCCACCTGGACGTTGATACCTCCCGGGTCAGTTCAACCTCCTGGCCGTCAATTTCACGGGTGATGGTTCCTCCATCCCGCAAGGGTACGCCGAAGGAACGGGCAATGGAGCCGTCCGGATCCGACAGGAGCGGGAAGTTCAGGTTGTTCGCACGCCTGAATATCTGCAGGCTGTTCACATTATCCCCGCTGATCCCGATCACCTCAGCCCCCATTTCGGTGAGTTTGGTGCGGTCATCGCGGAAACTGCATGCCTGGGCTGTGCAGCCGCCGGTCATCGCCGCCGGATAGAAATACACAACCAGTAAAGACTCGCCGACTACGTCTTTGCTGCTCCACATATTCCCGTCATCGGACCGGGCTTCAAACTCAGGGGCCTGATCCCCCACGCCGGGTCCCTCGTCCTGCCCGAACGCAATGGCCGGGATGGTCAGCAAGGAAGCGGCTAACATCATCATTAAAACATTGGCTGAAATAAGGCTCATGATTTCCCCCGTTATATGCACATAGTTTATTTAAGCTTAACGGAATAATACACTATTAATTGATGGTTTACAATCTATGTTGCCGTTATTCCCCGGCCGGATATAACTTCCTATGAGTCAACGTACCCCATCCCGCTGTTCGGGCTGCCCGCTCCGGACTTTCTTCAGTCAGTATTTTTTTGGTGTAGGGCGCATCCATTCCCTTCCGGCCGTGGTAGTGATTAAATACTTTTTCATAGAAATGGTATACCCTGCCGGTATTCCGGGGTCCGTCAAAATTTCCGGATCGAACCGGCACCTTCCGGTCCCATATGGCAACATAGTCGTCTTCTTCCCGTAAATGGTCCGGGGCATAAAAGGGACTGTCAAAGCTATCGGGCCAATCGGCATCTTCCAGACCCACGATATGGGGGATATGCCATTCAACACAGGTTAGCAAGCGATTATTCAGATAACCATAGGCATCCACTCCCTGATGCCAGGCAATTTCGGAAGCGGCCACCATCCCGCTGAGTCCCATCTGAACATGCCAGACATCCCGGGCTGTCTCTATTGATTGTCCCGACGGGTAGCAATAGGAACCAATTTGATCTTTCAGTATTTCAACAGATTCATTAAACCATTGCTCCTCTTCCAGGTATACGGAAATGGTCATTCTCGCATGTACCGCATGAGAGCGCCAGTTGTTTTTATTATCCTTGTTGATCCCTCTTCCTCCGGTGCCTTTCCAGACTATATTTCTCAGAACATCTGCAAACTGATCCTGATCCGCTTGCGCCCAGCCATCGTACGTTTTTCTGATGATATCGGCAGCATAAATCATCCGCGGCCAGTTATAACTCGTGGACAGGGGCCCGTCCTGCCAGGGATTGATGCGCTCGAGTTCCCATGCCCAGGCATTCAGGATTTCGATGGTTTTTTCGACGTGGTCTTCTTCCCTGCTTATGATCCAGTGCAAGGCACTTGCGTAGGCAGCCTGGCTATCGGAACCCAGGGCTGAGTTGATCATATCATCCGGAGGACCCTGATGTGCGGCAGGATCCACATAATGCTTATGGGGCTGAGGTTGGTGTTCCAGATACTTGGGGATAATTTCATAACCGCTGATCCATGGCTCTTCCCTCTGAGCTACCATCTGGCGCATGAACTCGTATTGTTCCGGGGTGTTTATCAGTCCGCGATCGATTGACGGCTGAGCGGAAATGGTTCCAAAACCAGTGACCAGGAAAAAGCCTGACAGCAGAACCATATTGTAAAATTTACCGGGCATAGCGTTACTGGTTACCGTTACAGGATATGATTAGTTAACGCAGACAAACTACAACTTTTTTTCCTGCAGACAACTAAAGGTTATTTTTATCTGTCCCTGTGGGTCTGTCCCCTCCGCCAACCCTGCGGGGTTCATCTCTTCCGAATAGAAAGTACAGGATTACCCCGATAATCGGGAAAAAAATAACGACTATCAGCCACAGTGCTTTACGTCCGCTGCCCTGGATGGCGCCTCCGAAAATATCGGCAATTACATAGATCCACAGGACTACGGTTATAAGAAATAAAATCAGGACCACCCAGGCAATTGTCTCCATTATACGTTTTTTGTGTTGGTGAATAATGTATTGTGTCTCTCATGCAACATGTCCGTTGAATAAAATGTTTCCGCGGTGGCGGTGGCAATAGATAGAAAGTTATACTATCATTGTTTTCGTAAGATAACCCATGTAAAACCCTCTTAAAATGAATAAAACCATGCCTCAATGTATTGCTTTGTCCTGTTTTTTGCTTGCTGTTTTAAGCATAACGGCTTGTTCACCCGGAGGGAAAGAACACAACTGGATGGTTCACGATAATCCTGACGATGAACCCATCGTTTTCAATACCGACGGAGGCTGGTGCTGGTTTCAGGATAAACGGGCGATAATCGATAACGGAACGCTTCTTTTCGGAGGGGTGAGCTCATCAGGCAACATCACCGTCACGACCTATGATTTTACAAGCGGGGAGACGGAAGTTGTCGTGCTGCATGAAAAGCTGCAGGCCGATGATCACAATGTGCCCGCTTTAATGGTGCGCCCGGATGGCCGTTATCTGACGGCCTATACACGCCACAGCTCAGACAATTATATGCGGTACCGCATTTCGGAGGAGCCCGGTAATGCCTCGAAATGGGTGCCTGAGCAGCTGGTGGATGTGGGAGGACAAGCCTGTTACTCCAATCTCCACCGTCTGGAGGATGAGGGGCTTACCTATAACTTTCACCGGGGCAGGGATTGGGATCCTAACTACATGATCTCTGATGACGACGGAGACAGCTGGACCTACGGTGGAAAGCTGTGGGAGTTCCCTGACAGGCCGTATCCACGCTATGCATCCAACGGCCGGGACCAAATCCATGTCATAACCACTGAAGCCCACCCCAGAGATTATACCAACAGCATTTATCATGGATATATCAGCAAGGGTACGATCTATAAGACCGATGGAAGCCAGGCCGGCAAATTAAGTACCGGCACCGAAAGTGCGATCAGGCCTACCGACTTAACCCTGATCTTTCAGGGTGACGAGGACAACGTGGCCTGGACAAGCTCGATCGAACTTGATGATGACGGTCACCCATATATTGGTTATTCGGTTACCAAAGACCGCGTGGAACAGGGATCAGGGGGGTTTGATCACCGTTACCGGTATGCCCGCTGGGACGGCAGTCAATGGAACGATCATGAAATTGCCTATGCCGGAACCCGGCTGTATACCAACGAGGATGAATACACCGGCCTGATTACGTTGAACCCGGTCAACCCGGATATGGTCTATATATCTACCGACGCCCACCCGGTAAGTGGAGAACCGCTCATCAGCGAAGCAAATGGCGAGCGCCATTATGAGATATTTCAGGGTATAACCGAAGATATGGGCGCGACCTGGAATTGGGAACCGGTTACGGAAAATTCGCAAACGGATAACATCCGGCCGGTCATACTGGCCGATGAAAGTTACCAGGCCGTGCTATGGTTGCGGGGGGATTACCGAAGTTACACCGATTATAATCTGGAAGTGGTGGGATTCGTATCAGGGACTGATGAGGGATGAACTCAGTTATTTATGGCTCCCTCCTCAATCCATACGCGTATCACCTGAATTTGACTGTTATTTAAAGGAGCCCGCCCCATCGGCATCCGCTGACCATACTCAGGCTCCGGCCCTATTTTGTCGACCAGCGGACTATCCCCGGGCTCACCCGGCTGGACGATGGGCCGGCCGTACTGCTGACCGCTGCTGTTCATCACCTGCTGGTAAGAGGTGAGATTAACACCGCTTTGCGAGCTTCCGACATGGCAGCCCGCCCCTCCGCAAGATCCAGAGAAAATAGGCGCGACATCGGTTTGAAAACTCATATCCTCTATCGGTCCTGCAATGTCATTACCGTTATCGTTATCACAGGAGACGCCTGCCAGATACATCCCGATGCACAGCATGACCGGGATATACCCGTTATACGGTTTAATATTCAATGCCATTGCCGCCGCCATTGCCGTTATTTTGTTCTCCCTCATCATTGGCTCCGATATTACCCTGGGCTATCACCGAAAAGTCATCATCGCTTAGGTGCACATTAACGTGACCGTCAAAGTCAAGCAGAGCCGTATAGGTAAGATCCTCCACTGAGGTCTCATCAGCACGTATATTGGTCCTTCCGATACCGGTACCGCCGTCAACATTATTAAAAGGCACGGCAATGCCCCCTCCCTCTTCTACGGAATTATCATGAATATGCGCGGGGTGATCCCCTTCTTCGGGGGTGCCGGAAAGCTCAATGGTGGCCAGGGTATTCCCGTTATTCCGTTCTTCAAAATGAACCTCACCGCTGATCCCGGATTCATTGGCTTCATGCAATTCATAGGTTACAGATTCTCCGGTGAAGGCATTGCCTCCTATATCTCCCCTTCCCATGATCGTTCCGAGTTCATTTTCGCTGAGGTGAACCATGACATGTCCGTCGTAGCTTATCAAATCATCATAGGAAACGGCTGTACCGTCTTCCAGGCTGCTTACCAGTGTTTCGCTTGTGCCCGAGCTTCCATCCACATGCTCGAAATGCAGCACAATTCCCCCTCCTTCCACGGCGGCATTGGAATGGATATGAGCCGGATGTTCGGCACCGGCGTCGGTTCCGTCCAGCTCGATGGTAACCAGCGTCGATCCGTCTGTACGCTCTTCAAATGCAACGATCCCGCTAACATCGGAACCTTCTGCGGGATGAATTTCATAGACCTCTGAATTACCGGTGAGATCATTCCCATTATCATCATCATCATCATTATCATCGTTCAGGTCACATCCGGCCAGAATAAGAGCGGATGTCATCAAAAATAGTAAGCTATTTAGAAAATAAGCTGCTGAGGTTGAGTTTGAAATTTTCATGGTCTGAATATTTTGAATTAAAAAGGGCTCTTTTAAAACCAATACAGAATTCAGGACGAAATGGTTGCCTCTGGAGCCTATATTAAATTAAATAAACAAACTTGACGATGACCAGGTATAATATTATCATGTACCTAAGGCGTTGACTTTGGGAGCCAGGTACCGGTAAAAGGTCAAAAATACCGGGGTGTCAGGAATCAGTATTAATCATACTGAAATCTTGTGATCAAGAGCACCAATACATACTGAAGCAACGCCTTTTTTATATCCGGGTATAGGCCAGGACATGCCACAGAACAGTATGTCGTCGCCGGTGAAGGCAAACAAATAGGTTCGGATCCTTTTTATTATTTGATAAATGAAACGGGTTTGCCGGGGGTAATCTTACCTTAAGATCTTACCATTTAAAGGCCCCAAAGCCTGACAGGCGCTATAGTCTGCATTCTCAAGATCCTTTGTGCCGAAAGCGGCCCAGACGCTGGGCCTGAATATCCTTTCCTCTGACACATTGTGCATGGCTACCGGAATTCGCAGCATGGCGGCCAGGGTGATAAAGAGATCCCCGGTATGGCCGTAACTCAACACGCCGTGATTGGATCCCCAGTTATTCATCACCGAGTACACATTTTTAAAGCTATCCCGGCCGGTTAAATTCGGGACAAACCAGGTGGTGGGCCAGGAAGGATCCGTTCGGCTGTTCAACGGTTCATGAATTTCCGGCGGCAGCTCGACGGTGCAGCCTTCGGCAATCTGAAGTACCGGACCCAGTCCTTTGATGATATTCAGCCGGGTCATGGTAACCGGCATTTTCCCTGCGGTTAAAAACTGAGAGGAATACCCGCCGCCGCGGAAATACTCCAGGTTAGCCGGACACCAGCGGGTCGCCTTCAGGCAGGCGTCCACTTCCCCGGAGCGGAGATCCCAAAAGGGTTTCATTACCGGTTTCCCATTGCGGGTTTGCCGGCCGGTGCCATCCAGGGTAGCCGACCCGGAGTTTACGAAATGGATGAGCCCGTCTTTGGCCGGGCCCGTAAGTTCATGGCCCGTTACTCTCCTGACGGCGTTCGGGCTCCAATAGGTCCTGATATCGCCGAATATTTGGGCTGAATCGGTAAGCAGATGACCGAAGAGCATGCAGGCCCCGTTCAATGTATCGTTTTCAGTGGCAACAATGAAACTCTCCCGGATGCCATTCCAGTCAAATGAGGAATTCAGTACCGCCTCAGAAAAATCGCCGTTGGGCAGGTAATCGGTCCACTGCCGCTGCCCCTGGAATCCTGCGGCGATGGCATTATGCCCGAGGGCCTCTTCGGGAAAGTCTTCCTTCAGCGCGGGATTCCCGATCATCAGGTCACGCATGATCAGGGTCATTTTAACCACAAATTTCCAGTTATCATCCTTTTCTTCCCGGCTTAATTGCTTCTCCGGCGGATTGTAATCATCGCCTTCCATGCAATAGTCCTGTACCCATTGCATGGCCCTGCCGTATTCTTCCTTATCAAATATGTTCTGCTCTATTCGCCGTGACACCTCCGACATATCCACCGATTCGCATCGCATGCCCAGGTAATCTTCAAAAAATTCCTGCACGATCATAGAGCCGACGATACCCATGGAGGCTGAGCCAATAGACAAATACGACTTGCCGCGCATTTCTGTCAGGGCGAGTCCGGCCTTGACAAAATTCAGGATCCTGGGCTGCACATCTTCCGGTATCGAATTATCATCGCTGTCCTGAACGTCCTTTCCATAGATGCTGAATACCGGCAGTCCCTTTTGATCGTGGGCCGCTTTGGTCGCTGCCAGATAGACGGCTCCCGGTCTTTCGCTGCCGTTAAATCCCCAAATGGCTTTAGGGTACCAGGGGTGCATGTCCATGGTTTCCGATCCGTAGCACCAGCAGGGAGTGACCGTCAGGGAAACGCCGACCCCTTCTTTCCTGAATTTTTTATCCGCTTCCGCCGCTTCGGCAACACCGCCAATGCAGGTATCCGCTACGACGCATTCAACGGGCATGCCATTGGGATGCCTTATCCTTTCAGCAATAAACGAGGCGGCCGTCCGGGCCATAGTCATAGTCTGTTCCTCCAGCGATTCCCTCACTCCCTGTCGACGGCCGTCGATGACCGGACGGATGCCAATTTTCGGAAGGATACCGATAAGCCTCTCCTGAAACGTCGGGTTTTGCATTTCATGCTCTTTTTTATTCATAGTAATAGCCGGGTTTATTGACTCATGATCTCGTTATAGGATAGTTGATCGTCATGCATTTTCCGGAAAACACGGTACTTGCCGCCATGATAATGTTTGACCGAACCGCCGACGGGCTCAATAATGCGGCCGGACCGGTTCATGGCCTGCATTGCTTTTTCAACGCTGGCATAGGCGCCGGAGGCTACCGATCCCAGGATGGCGCTGCCCAGCAGGACGGCTTCGCTTTCAGCCGGCAAAACCAGCCTGCATCCGGTAATGTGGGCATGCTCCTGCAGGAAAACCTCGTTTTTTGTTCCTCCGCCTGTGGCCATGATGGTATCGATGGAATAGCCATGGTTGTTTAATTCCTCTATAATATGACGCGTGCCGTAGGCAATGGACTGAATGGTAGCCAGGTAGGTCAGGGCCAGATCATCCAGGGTTGAGGACAGGTGCAGACCACAAATGCTTCCGGTTAACCCGGGATTGGCCCGCGGTGAGCGATTGCCGTGAAAGTACGGCAATACATGAAGATCCCGTGTTAACAGAGCCGGAGATGTTAATCCCTGTTTCCGGGCCAGGCGATGCAACCGTTCGTTAAGGACCTGATAGACACTGTTGCCCTCATTTTGCGCCTGTTCCTGCAATTCGTCGGAGCGGGCCGATGAAAAGATCATGTGATCGATCAACGATCCGGTAGCCGACTGCCCTCCCTCGTTTAACCACATCTCCGGTATCATGGCCGAGTGGTAGGGTCCCCAGATACCGTTTATAAACCGGGGTTCAGCCGACACGGCCATGTGGCAGCTTGACGTGCCGCCGATCAGGGCGAAGCGGTCGTTGAACGAGCGATCATCCGGCTGCATGCCCATCAGCCCGATGCCGCCGGCATGAGCATCAATGATGGCCACCCCGACCGGGGTGTTTACCGGCAGTCCCAGATCCCGGGCGGCCTGTTCATGCAGACCACTCCCCACAGGCTCTCCGGCCGGTCTGATCCGGTTGCCAATTTGCCTGTAACCTGAATCAACCAGGCTCCCTAATCCTATCTGCCTGAAGAAATCATCCTCCCATTTGCCCAGATGACCTGAGTAGGTCCATTTACAGGTTGTCGTGCACAGTGACCTCACATCCTCTCCGGTAGAGCGGTAAACCAGGTAATCGGGCAGGTCGAAAAATTTCTCGGCCTTACTCCAGGTTTGAGGCATGTTATTTTTGAGCCACAGCAACTTCGGGGTTTGCATCTCCGGACTGATGGAGCCGCCCGTATACCGCAGGACCTCATGGCCGCTCTGATTGATTTGTGCCGCTTCACTGACAGCCCGGTGATCCATCCATACGATAACATTCTGTTCACCGGTATGGCTGGGCGAGACCGGCAGAGGCCTGTCATCCTCGCCCAATACGACCAGCGAGCAGGTTGCATCAAACCCTACTCCCCTGATCCGGTCCGGTTCCAGGTCCGCTTCGGCAAGCACGCCCGTGAAGCACCGGCAGCACGCTTCCCAGATGTCCTGCGAGGATTGTTCAACAAATTGGTTTTCAGGCCGCCATATTTGGATAGGATGCGTCCGGGCTGCGATCATAACCCCCGATGCATCGAAAATGCCGGCCCGGACCGAGGTGGTACCTACGTCACAGCCTATAAAAAAGCCATTTTTCATCGTGATCCCGTATAGTTTTCTAAATATGACCGGATTTTCTTTGCTTTCTCCGGAGAGGCCTGTTTCAACGGCTTTGCCAGATGTCCGCTGCATATCCCAAGAATATGGAGGGCACATTTTATGCCATTGATCACATCACTTGAGCCGTGCAGGGTATCGCCAAACACATGGGACCCAAGATCCATGATCCGGCCATGCAGACGCAATCCGTTTTCAACCGACCCCGACCTGATTTCTTCATGCAGGGACACATACAACTCCGGAAAAATATTGGCTCCCCCCGGGATGCCGCCGTCCCCGCCCATGATCATGGTCTCCATTAATAATTCCTCCGGGCCAACCAGCAGCGAAAATCCCGGACCCTGTTTGACCAGCCTTCTTACCTTGTTGAAATAGGTTAAATTGGCCGAACTGTCTTTGAAACCTACAATTCCCGGCTTTTCTACCAGGCCGGCCACCATTTCCAGGCTAAAGGCGGCCTTGGTGAGCGAGGGCATATTGTACAGGTAAACCGGAAGCGGCGACTCGTCCGTAAAAGCATCCACATGATTGTGAAGCTCTTCCTGATCAATCTGGAAATAAAACGGCGGGGCCATCACAAGGCCCTGCGCCCCGTACCGGGCCGCTTTTTCTGCCATATTCACCGATTCCCGGTAGGAAGAATCCGTTACCCCCACAAGGACCGGGACCCGGCCTTGAACCAGTTCGCAGGTCCGCCTGACCAGTTCTTCTTTGAGGGTATACTGCAGGCTGGGGCCCTCGCCCGTCGTTCCCAGCAAGAACAGGCCGTCTACTTTCCCGCCGATCAAGTGCTCAACCAGCCGTTCCAGTCCGGCCGTATCCAGGGTATCATCATCCAGAAGCGGGGTAACCATGGGGGGTATTATGCCTTTGACAGATTCGGTCATATTTATGTTACTTGGGTTTACCTGTTAGAATACCGCCCTCAGGAGATCTCACTCATATCGGGGCGCTTAGTTTTCTTTCGGGATGCATAGACTGAACCCAGAAAACCCGTGAAGAATATGACCAGGGTCCCGATGACAATCGTCATGTAATTATGCAGGGGATTTTGAAAGTTTTCCAGATCCCCCCTAAAGTAAACCGGGGACAGGCTCATCCAGATAATGACCAGAAGCCCGGTTACCACCCCCGTTGCAGCCGGGACATTCCGCACTTTTTTTGCAAAGTACCCTAGCAGGAACAGCCCAAGCATGCCGCCACTGAAAATACCGGCTAAATTCCACCAGATCTGTAGGGCGCTCTCCACGCGGATGATCAAAAATGAAATGAGGATGCCCAGCATGCAAATCAGCGCTGAGGCTTTGTACAGCACCGCCACTGATTGCTTTTCATTGGCTGAACGGTAATATCTTTTATAGAAATCATTCAGGATCACCGTAGCCCCGCTGTTTAGACTCGTCGATATGGTGCTCATCCCGGCGGCGAAAATGGATGCCACCAGCAGGCCCGTTACTCCGGCCGGCAGAGCATGGACAATGAAATACGGAAATACACTGTCCGACATGCCACTGTCACGAAATTCATCGGGAAGCAGAACGGGAAAGACGGTATAATACACGAACAATCCCGTCCCTGTCATGAAGAACAGCAGGCTTGCCGGCACATACAGCATCCCCCCTCCCAGAGCCGAAGATATGGCTTCTCTTTCATTTCGCGCACTCATGTAACGCTGAATGAAGTTTTGATCGATACCGAAATTCTGCAGGTTAATAAAAATGCCGTAGACCAGAACCACCCAAAAGGTTGATTCCGTCAGGCTGATCCCAAAGCTTCCCAGGCTGAATTTATCATGCCGGGTGGCCACCTCAAAGAACTGGGACGGACCCTCCGGCAGGGAAAACATCAAAATCCCCAGCGTCACAATGGCCCCTGACAGCAGAATGATGGCCTGAATGGCATCGGTCCAGATTACAGCCCGGATTCCGCCCATGATGGAATATACCATAACACTCAGGCCCGTCAGGATGATAATGATGCGCATATCCCATCCCAGGATTACGTACATCGGTAAAGCCAAAAGGTATAATATGACCGCCACTCGCATAACCTGGGTCAGCAACCAGAAGGAGGCCACATAGGCTCTGGCCCAATAGCCAAAGCGTTTTTCCAGGTAGGTGTACGCGGACGGACTCCCGACTCGTCTATATAGGGGGATGAAGAATTTGATGGCCATGATCATGGCCAGTGGTATGGACAGGCTGAAGACGTAGGCATTCCAGTCCGACAAAAAGGCAATGCCCGGCAGGGCCAGAAAACTTATGCTGCTGACGAAGGTGGCGAAAATAGACAGCCCGATTACCCATGCGGGCAGGGTGCCTGACCCGGTGGAATAGTCGGCAGAGGTTCTTTCCTTCCTGTAAAAGGAAATGCCAAACAGGACGATGCCAGCCAGATAGGTAGCAATAATGATAAAATCTATAGCATTCATGCAGACCCGTTAATGTAACCGTTTACAATTAACAGAAATAGTATGACTCCTGGAAGTTATAATCAACCTTAATCTCAGGTTATCTTAAAAGCGCCGGGGACGGGAAATCGGCTTTTTTGCTTCCGCAGGACTCCCGTATAATCAGCTCCGGGTTCAGAACGATGTTCATGGTACCGTCCGGACCGCTATGCAGCTTCTTAAACAGCCGTTCCGCTGCGTTTCTTCCGAGTTCATAACCCGGTTGCTTCACGGTGGTCAGGGGGGGGATCAAAGCCTCCGCCCAGGTAGAGTCATCGAATCCAATCAGGGCGATTTCATGGGGTATGGAGAGGTTGCGTTGGTAGATCTCCTTAATACAGCCAAGCGTCATAAGATTGTTTGCAGAGAAAACGGCCGTTGGCGGGTTATCCTGGGATAACAGGGTATGCATCGCTTTCCTCCCCCCCGATTCCACATAATCGCCATAGGTAATAAGCTGGTTCAAAATGGGTAAGCCGGCTTCTCTTAACGCCTTTTTATAGCCTTCAAACCGGCCTTCCGTATTACTCAGTCCCCTGATGCCGTTTATAATGCCTATCCGTTGATGTCCGTTTTTGATCAACCTTTGAACCGCCTGGTAAGCGCCCGCTTCATTATTTATGGATACGGTGTCGATGTTCAGGTCTTTATGGTACCGGTCGATCATCACCAAAGGGAAACGGTCGGCTACCAGCTGTTTAAATAAGGCCACATTGCCGGCCGAGGGCACGATAATCACACCGGATACCTTTTCCGAAAGCATGGAATTGAGGAAAAATTTTTCTTTCTCAGGACTTTCATTGGTGTTGCATATCAACATGACATGCTTGTTCTTATAGGCCACCTCTTCGACGCCCCGGGCAATGTTGGCAAAAAACGGATTCTCTATATCCGTGATTACCAGCCCGAATATAAGGGAATCCGTTGCTTTGACCTTCATCCTTCGTGCCACGTGATTAAGCTGATAGTTCATTTTACCGACCACTTCCATCACCCGTTCGGTGGTTTTTTTCCGCACTTTACCCGATCCGTTCAGCACCCGGGAAACGGTTGCTGTAGATACATTGGCAGCTTTGGCAATTTCTTTTATAGACATTCTATCGTAGAGTTTAACCTGAAGACGAAGGAATATAACTTTTGTTAACGATTACAGGAAAATAATATGCAATTTTGTTTTCCTGGTTGATATAAAACGGTTCGGTTTGTACCCCGTCTAATAAGCAAACAGAACAAAACCTTAACTTAGCGGGGCAAAGTATGAAAACAGCATGGATCCTTGGTATTTTATTCACCCTCAGTGCTTACACCCGGGTGATGGTTACCCCCGAACCCACCATACAACAGATCATCATCCATTATGGAGATCAGCTTGGCCTCTCCGGGGACCAAAAATCAGCCTTAGCCGGACTCAGGCTGCACCGTCGAAAGGCCGGGCAGGGCCGTCGAATGCGCCCCGGCAGGCGCCCGCCTGTTACCGCCGGCATTTATCAGGACGTATACGAAATCCTGAGTGTTGAACAAACGGACATGCTGAAAATCCTGCTGTCGGAGCGCATCCAAAAAGAACATGAATTCCGCATGCTCCGGTATGATGAGATCCTCAGGCAGGCCGGGGTTGAAAACGGGAAAGTGAGCCAGGTTATGGATATATTGGACAGGCAGAGTCAGGAACTGGCGGCGCTCAGCCGTCAACGGATCCAACATCCCGGAGAAACCAATCGCGAACATATGCAGGAAGCATTCAGCACCATTCGTAAGGGCAATCGTGAAGTCAGGGACATCCTGACGGCAAACGAATATGAAAAGTTCCGTAAGTTTACCCTGCCTTCGGATCATTGGCGGCAATCAGCCCCCAGGCCATAATCGCTTCACCGGTAAACATGGACCGTTACAGCAATGAGGCATTCCAGAAAGAAATGGTGATCTTATACCCACGGCTCAATCGTGCACTGACTGCCTACCTGTCGGGCAGCCAGTTGGATGCGGATGATATACTCCAGGATACCCTGCTGAAGGCCTGTAGAAACCTGGACCGGTTCAACGGTGATTCAGGACTTTATACCTGGCTTTATTCGATTGCCAGAAATATTTGCATCGATGAATTCCGAAAACAAAAGCGCCGGAACGGCAGAAGCCCTGTTCCGGTAGAAGAGTTTAAACTGGCCGCAGAACCCTCTGCGGATGAATCTGAAAATGAAGAGATTATGCTGTTGAGGAAAGCCATTGCCGGGCTGCCGGATAAATTACGTGAAGTTGTTGTAATGAAGGCTATTGACGGGATGAGCTACCCGGAAATAGCTCATATCACCGGAACCAATGAACAAACCCTGAAAAGCCAGATGTTCAGGGCCAGGAAGTTACTGGCCGCATCCTTAAAAAAATTGGGAGTAGACAAATAAATGATTTCTTCAGATGCCCATTCTCAAAAAAAGCGCACGGAACTGGAAGGAAAGATCAGCGATGCCGCCGATGGACAGCTTGATGTCGCGGGTATAGGCCGGCTGGAACACGACTTGCAGCATTTCCCTGATCTTCAGCAGGATTACCGGGATATCATGGATATGCCCGATATCAGGGCCGCCTACACAGCGAATCCAGCTTCATACGGGAACGACCTGCGCATGCGCCGTACCCTGCAGCTGATCACTTCCGCTTCATTTGAGATACAAACCGTATCCTGGTTCAAAAAATATGCACTGGCTGCATCATTTGTGATCTTTGCCCTGGCCTCCATGACCCAGATGCTGATGCCCCTGCTCTACAGCGGGCAGGGAGACATGGCTTTTCCCGAACTTTTATATCCGTACGAAGAAAGCCATGCAGAGGCCTATGCAATCTTTCTGGATGAACTAATCGAATAATAAGGAGCCTAATCGTGAATACCAAAACTAAAGCATTACTGGCCTTTGCATTTCTTTTCATCATGGGTTTCGCATCCGGCTTCCTCCTTGGGAAAACGGTTGTTCCAGGCTCAGGGAATGACTATGAATATGCAGAGGAACGCCCCCGTCCCACACCGGAAGAGATCAGGCAACGCCGCCAGGGGGGGCTTGCCCGTCTGCTGGAGCTTACCCCTGAGCAGCAGGAACTGTTTTATGAACAAATGTCGGTGTACAGATCCAGTATCCGAACAGAGCTGAGAGAGATGAGAAGCAATGAAAACGTGCTGATGATAAGGCATTATGAAGCCATGAAACAGGATGTCTCCGACATCCTGACTCCGGCCCAGCTTGAAAGACTGGACCATCATCTGCATCCCGATTCCGTGATGGCTAACCGAATGAACAACCGCGGCCGCGGCCGGCCCTAAAGGTTCTTTATCTCTGCATATTTCTGACCATCCGGGGATATGGCCCGGCAGGAATCCCTCAAAACCAGGGTAGGTTCCAGCATAACCAGTACGGGTTCTCTGTCCGGCTCTTCTATGCGCTGGAAAAACATTTCGGCTGCACGGCGGCCCATTTCATATCCGGGCTGCCTGACCACGGATAGGGGCGGATTTATTGATTTGGCCCAGGGCATATCATCGAAACCAATGATGGAAACGTCATCGGGAATTTTCAGGTCTTTTTGGTGAATGGCCTCAATAGCCCCCAGGGTCATCAGGTTGTTTGAAACAAAAAACGCTGTTGGCTTTTTATCCAGACCGAGCAGCTCATGCGCAAACACCCGGCCGCTTTCCGGTTTTCTCTGATCACCGAGGCGTATATAATCTTCATTTACCGGTATACCGTGAGAAGTTAAGGCATCTTCATAGCCTTGCCGGCGTTCCTTGAATGACGAAAAATGAGGCATGCTGGAGATGAACCCGATGCGCCGGTGCCCCAGGTTTATAAGTTCTGAAGTGGCATTATAGGCTCCCTTGTGATTGTTGACCACTACGGTATCAACGGTAAGGTTAGCCAGCCGGCGATCCACGCAAACGACGGGAAGACCATTTTTAACCAATTCACCGATCATCCTGCCGTGTTCGTGAATGGGCGGAAAAATAACCCCGTCCACAGATTCTGAACGCAGCACTTCAAGGTAAAACTTCTCCTTGGCTGCTTCTTCATCCGAGTTGCACAAAATAAGGGCGTAATTCCTTTTATAGGCGACATCCTCTACCCCACGAACAATACTTGAGTAGTAGGGATTTTGTATATCCGGTATGATCAATCCAAGAAGCTTGGAATGGCCCTGTTGGTAACGCATTCTCTGGGCGACCCTGCTGGGCTGATAGCCCAGCTTATTAACGGCTCCCTGAACCCGGGTACGGGTATCTTCGTTGACCTTCGATGAATTATTTAATACCCGGGATACGGTAGTGATGGATACACCGGCTTTTTTTGCAACTTCCTGTAGAGTGGCCATGGTAACGATTTCTAAAAGTACTTTTTCCCATAATTTTACAATGTACAAAATAGCGGGGATATACCCAAAATATTATACTTATAAAATTTGTCAATCAACTGTGTGACAGTAGAATAACCTCCTTTTAACACCCAGGCTTGCGGAGCGCGGTTAAGCGGGGAAAAATTGTTGAAATCGTTACCACAAATGATTTGCAATCAATTTTATGAATGGGTATATTTTTATGTATGCCTCGGAAAAGCAATATATTGAAAAACTATATCAACGGTGAATGGGTAACGCCTGATTCAGAACATGATCTGGATGTGCTGAATCCTGCAACTGGTGAAATATTGGCAAAGGTACCCCTTTCAAGCCCGGTAGATGTCGATACCGCTGCCCAAACGGCGCAAAAGGCTTTCGGGGAATGGCGGCAGGTTCCCGTCGGAACCCGTATACAATACCTGTTCAGGCTGAAGAGCCTGCTTGAAGATCATATCGACGATCTGGCCGTTACCATCACCAGGGAGAGCGGCAAAACGCTGGCGGAATCAAAAGGAGAAGTGCGCAGAGCCATCGAAAATGTCGAGGTGGCATGCGGGACCCCCATATTGGTTCAGGGTTATAATTCAGAAGATATAGCCAGTGGCATCGATGAAATCATGATCCGCCAGCCTGTGGGCGTGGCCGCGGTAATCGCTCCGTTCAACTTCCCGGCCATGATCCCCTTCTGGTTTATGCCCTATGCCCTGGCCTGCGGCAATACCTACATCGTGAAGCCATCCGAAAAGGTACCGCTAACCATGCAAAAGATCTTTGCCCTCATTGATGAGGCCGGTTTTCCCAAAGGGGTTGTAAATCTCGTTAACGGGTCCGGAGAAACGGTAGATGCCATTTTGGATCATCCCCTGATCAGGGCCGTCAGCTTTGTGGGCTCCACCCCTGTAGCCAGATATGTATACGGACGGGCCACGGCTAACGGTAAGCGGGCCCAGTGTTCGGGCGGGGCCAAAAACCCGGTGATCATCCTGCCCGACGCCGATCTGGAAGCAACCACCAAAATAGTGGCCGACAGCGCCTTTGGCTGCGCAGGTCAACGATGCCTGGCCGCCTCCCTTGCCATTACCGTCGGCAAAAGCCGTGATACGTTTACAGAGTCCATCAGCCAGACCGCAGCCGGACTGAAGGTTGGATACGGACTGGATGAAGGCGTAAATATGGGGCCGGTCATTACGGCCGAAAGTAAATCCCGGATAGAGGGAATCCTCAAAAAAGGAGAATCGGAAGGGACGCATATCCTGATTGACGGACGCCGGAATGGGAATAAAAAAGGAAATTTTCTGTGGCCCACCGTGCTGAATGACCTGAACCCGGAAAGTTCCATAGCTAAAACTGAAGTTTTCGGACCGGTCTTAGGACTTATGCATGTAAATACCCTTGACGACGCTATTGCCCTGATCAATAACGGGGAGTATGGAAATATGGCTTGTTTGTTCACCACCAGTGGAGCCAACGCCCGGAAATTTCGCTATGAGGCCCAGGCAGGAAACATTGGCATCAATATCGGTGTGGCCGCCCCCATGGCCCATTTCCCCTTCAGCGGGTGGAAGGACAGCTTTTTTGGAGATTTGCACGGACAGGGACGCGATGCCATCCAGTTTTTCACACAAAAGAAGGTTGTAGTTGAACGCTGGCCTAAACAATGGGCAAGGCAATTCTGAAAGGCCATGATCCAAATAGCTAACGCCCCCTGCTCATGGGGTGTCCTGGAATTCGGTCTTGATGGTAAAACCGGTGAATGCACGCGGGTTTTGGATGAAATGCAGGAAACCGGCTATGCCGGCACCGAACTGGGTGACTGGGGCTTCATGCCCACGGACCCGGAGTCGTTAAAAAGCGTTTTGACTGCCCGCCAGCTGCACCTTCTGGGCGGATTCGTGCCCGTTGCCTTAACCCGGCCTGAAGGCCATGAACCGGGTTTGGCGAATGCGCTGCGTACCGCCAGGCTGTTGGCCGGAACGGCAAATGGAGGCCGGATCATTCTGGCTGACGATAACGCAACGGAGGCTGACCGGACAAAAAAAGCCGGACGTATTCAACCATCCGACGGCCTGACTCCGGAGCAGTGGAAGGTATTCGCGGACGGCGTTCACCGGATTGCTTTGCGTGTTTTCGAGGAGACCGGCCTGCAAACGGTCTTTCATCACCATTGTGCCGGGTACGTTGAAACCCCGGATGAGATCGGCATATTGCTTGACCTTACCGATCCGGATATCGTCGGACTCTGTTTTGATACGGGCCATTACCGGTTTGGCGGCGGCGATCCGGTGGAAGGCATCCAAAAATATGGTGATCGCATCAAACACGTCCATTTCAAGGATTGTCATCCCGGACTCCGGAAGCAATCGGCGCAGGAAAACTGGGATTATCTCCAGTCAGTGGGCAACGGGGTCTTTTGTGAGCTTGGCCGGGGGGAAGTAGACTTTCCCGGCGTGCTGGCCGGGCTCAGGAAAATCGAGTATGATGACTGGATCGTGGTTGAACAGGATATTCTGCCCGGCATGGGCAAGCCGCTGGACAGTGCCCGGAGAAACCGGGATTACCTGAAAAGCATCGGCGTTTAGCGTCCGGTTTTCAGGACAGATGTTCCCGGGGTATATACGATTTTAGCTTATCCATCAGAAACGCATGCATGGTTGCATTACCGGCAACAAACCGTTTGCCAAAAAGCCAGTTGTCCCCTCCCAACCAATCACTTACCATGCCTCCAGCCTCCTGAATGATCAGTCCGCCGGCGGCCAGGTCCCACGGTGACAATCCATAGACATAGTATCCGTCACAGCGGCCGGAAGCAATGCATATCAAATCGTAAGCGGCACTCCCCGGGCGGCGGGGCCCCTGCGTTTCTTCCATCAGATTGCAAAACAGGTCCATATATTCGTTCAGGAAACCGATTTTGGGGGAAGGAAAACTGGTCAGTATCAGGGAGTTTTGTGTCTGCTGAAGCCCGGACACGTTAATAGGCTTATCATTGACAAAGGCGCCTTTACCCTTGCGGGCAGAGAATAATTCATTGCGGCTGACATCCAGGATCACTCCCACTTTGGGTTTATTATCCTCCCATAAGGCAATGGAAACACAGAAAATGGGAAATCCGTGGGCAAAATTGGTTGTTCCGTCGATGGGATCGATAATCCAGGTTCGATCATCGGACAGGGACAGGGAATCGAAACTCTCCTCTGCCAGAAACCGGTCCCCTGGGTAAACATCCTGGATCATGCCGATGATAACCTTCTCGGCCGCCAGGTCGGCATCGGTAACAATGTCATTTTTGCCCTTGAAGCTTACGTCCAGGTTTTTGTTCTCTTCCTCATAAGACCGGATAACTTTCCCTGCCGCCTGAGCGGCGCGAACGGCGGTTTTCAATTCTTCCGAATACATAGACAGAAATATTAGAGATAATTTTTTTCTTTCAGCACGGCCTTTTCATACGCTTTACGGGCATCCTGAACGGCTTTCTTCTCGGAAACCTCGGCAATGGGCACATCCCACCAGGACTCATATCCCGGTACCTTTTCATCTTTATCGGTTTCCAGAACGATGACCGCGGTGCGATCCGATCGTCTTGATGTAACCAATGCTTCCTTCAGTTCATTCACCGTTTTTGCCGGGATAACCAAGGCACCGAAACTTTCGGCATTTTTAACAAAATCAACAGGCAGATGGTTTCCGTCCAGCTGCCTGGTACGGGCATCACGGTAGCGGTAATTGGTCCCGAAGCCTTCTGAGCCTATCGACTTCGACAATCCGCCAATGCTGCTGAAGCCATGGTTGTTGATCAAAACGATATTAAGCTTGTAGCCTTCCTGTATGGACGTCAGGATCTCGGCCGACAGCATCAGGTAGGAACCGTCTCCGACCATCACGTAAACCTCCCTGGACGGATCGGCCATCTTCACACCGAGTCCGCCGGCAATCTCATACCCCATGCAGGAGTTTCCGTATTCCATATGGTAGCCTTTCGGGTGGCTGGTTCGCCACAATTTATGAAGGTCGCCGGGCAGGCTGCCGGCGGCGTTGACCATCACGTCACCGGGTTGGGAGAAGCTGTTGACCGTTCGGATAATCTCGCCCTGAGTGATCTTGTCCTGCCCGTTTCGGCTGGTCACGCGGGTAACTTCGGCTTCCCAGTTTCTTTTAAATTCGCCTATCCGGTCTGCATAAGCCGGGTCAACCCGGTATCCGTCAAGCAACCCCGCAAGCTCTTCCAGCGTGACCCGGGCATCGGCGACCAGGGGAAGGGAGCCATGCTTGAAGGCATCCATCTCCGCCACATTAACGCTGATAAACCGGACATCCGGATGCTGAAAAGCGGTCTTTGAAGCCGTGGTAAAATCGCTTAGCCTGGTTCCCAGGCAGATTACCAGATCGGCCTCCCGGGCCATAATATTCGCCCCCGGCGTACCCGTAACCCCCACGGCATCCAGGTTTTGGGGATGATCAAAAGGCAGGGATCCCTTCCCTGCATGGGTCTCCCCGACTGGAATACCGGTTTTCGACACCAATTCATCCAGGGTTTGAGTGGCGTCGCTGTATATGACCCCTCCACCGGAAATGATAAACGGCTTTTTCGAATCCCGGATCATCCGGGCCGCTTTCCTTAACTGATTGATGTCTGCCCTTGGCCTGGCAATGGTCCATATCCTTTTGTTGAACAGTTCAACCGGGTAATCCCAGGCTTCGGTCTGAACATCCTGTGGAAGGGCCAGCGTTACGGTACCCGTGTTGGCCGGCGAGGTAAGAACCCGCATGGCCTCCAGCAGGGCAAAGGGCAGCTGGTCCGGGCGGTTGATCCGGTCCCAGTATTTTGAAATGCATTTGAAGGCATCGTTCACCGAAGAATCCTGACTGTGCTCCGATTCAATCTGCTGAAGGACGGGAGCGACATTGCGCCGGGCGAAAATATCACCGGGCAGCAGCAGCAGGGGTAAGCGGTTAACCGTCGCGGTGGCCGCCCCGGTGATCATGTTCGTGGATCCCGGCCCGATGGAACTGGTGCAGACGAAAGTGCGCATGCGGTTGTTCATTTTTGCAAAAGCCGTTGCAATATGGGTCATGGACTGTTCATTGCGCGCCAAATAGTAAGGGAAATCCGGATTTTGCTGTAACGCCTGTCCGATACCGGCTACATTGCCGTGGCCAAAAATGCTCCAGGCCCCGGCAAAGAAGGCCTGCTCCGCCCCGTCCCGGTCTACATGCTGTTGTTTTAAGAATAAAACCAGGGCCTGGGCTGTCGTTAATCTCCGTGTTTTCATGATATATAGAGTATAGTTTGGATTGTTATTAAACGCGCTGCTGCTGAAACTCACCGGCTTCTTCCACAGACCAGCCTTCATGAATGATGCCTCCGGCGGCTTCGGCCACGGCAAGGGGATCCCGGTCTCCGGGATACAGCACATTCCTCCCCATCATCGCACCCCGAACATTCGAACCGGCCTGCATCCCGCCGGAAAGGATCTTCAGCATCGCAAGATCATCACCGGTCGAATCCCCTCCCAGGATCAGTATCGGCAAGGTGGTGGAAGCGGCCACTTTTTCGAAATGAGCGCAGTAGGGGAGTTTTAGCCAGAGGTTGCGGCTGCTGTCTCCAAGGGCCGATGCCACCCCGACGATGGCCGTCAGGGCGTCGCGGTCTTTTACCACCGCATATTTCCCCTTCTGCTTTACCACCGGCAGGGGTTCCAGGAAAACCGGCAGGTCCAGTGCGTTCATTTCGGTTATGGCTTTTGCACTTGCCAGCAAAGTCTTCAGGGAAGCCGGCTCCCCGTCATGAATTCTGAGCAGGATCTTGGCTCCGTCAAAATTCCACTGCAAACAGGTCCCGGGAGACGGACCGGTAACGGGATCATCCATTTCCCATGCCGAACCGGTCAGCCCGCCCCGGTTCAGGCTTGCCATAATGAGCTTACCCTTTAGCAGTCCTCCGCCGTTGCGGGCCGGCATTATCGAATCGAGTATAAACAGTTCTTCGAGTATATCCATGGTGGCCATGATGCCGTCAACCCGGGTGCCGGCCAGCACACGCATGATCCGGCCCAGGAGATCGCGCCGGTCGGCCATCCGCAAGGGGTCGGCTCCGATGGCCGTCGTCCGGCGTGCCGGATGGTCAATGGCAAGCATGTTCAGCTTTCCGTCTCCGGTCAGCCTTCCGGCTTTTCTGCGTTCCTGTGCGATTTTCAGGGAACGGCCGGGATCATCGACCCGGACTTGCGTGATCTGGCGGTACAGGGATTCAGGCAGAACGTCATGTGTGTTAAAGACCGCCATTCAAAAGCCTCCATGCAAATCAATAAACTCCAAAGCTTCCTGCTCGTAGGGATTGAAATTGGCACACCCGTGCCGCGTAACCACGATAGCCCCGCAGGCATTACCCATTCTGGCCGCTTTATACCAGTCAAAGCCCCGCGTATACCCATAGATGAATCCACTGGCAAAGGCATCCCCGGCTCCCAGCACGTTATACACTTCCACAGGGAAGCCGGCGGCTTTGATCGCCTCTCCGTCCGGCAGATAAACGGTGCTGCCCGAAGCCCCGTTCTTCAGCACCAGAGCCTCCGGGCCGGCCTGCATAACGGTTTTTATGGCCAGGTTCAGATCCCCTTTGATCCTGGATTCCGATACCTGGGAATGACTTACCGTAAGCCGGCCGTTCTCGGAAACGGCTGCGGCTTTAAGTTCATCTTCAGTACCCAGGACCAGATCCACATTAGGCAGGATCGAACGGATGGCCGTACCAAAAACAAGCGGACTATCCCATTGATCGGCACGGAAGTCTACATCCAAAAAGACCTTCGTACCCAGGGATTTAGCCCGCTCTGCAGCAAACAGCGTGGCACTACGGCCGGGTTCCTGGCTCAACCCGGTTCCGGAAATCAATAAAATACGGCTCTCCCCGACCGGCGCGGCCAGAACATCATTGATGTTCAGGGCATTATCGGCGCAGTTATCCCGGTAATAAACGAGAGGAAACTTATCGGGCGGCTCAATACCCAGCACCACGGCACTGCTTCGCTTCCCTGCTTTTTTCGGGATAAAACCGGTTTCAACCTGTTCTTGATTCAGGAAATGGATGATAAAATCACCCACGGGATCCTCCCCCACGGCCGTAAGCAGGGCCGATCGCAAGCCCAGCCGCCGGGTGCCCACGCTGATATTTGTCGGACATCCGCCCACGAAAGCGCCAAAGCTTTTAATCTCTACAAAGGGTTTTCCAACATCATTGGAGTACAGATCAATGGAACTGCGCCCCATTGTCAGGATATCATATTTCCGGTCGGCCATATCTATTTTTTAAAAGCGGGTTGTGTATTGACATCGGCCCATGAACGCTTCATGGACGCATCGTTGGTAGCCATCATCCAGACAAAATTCATGGGGTGTCCCGGTATGGCTACATTAGGGTGATATCCCTTCTTGATAACCACGGCATCATTTTCAAAAACGGGAGCCACGAATTCGGGGTTTCTCAGGTCCTCATAAATCATCTGTATGCCAAAAGCCGGTGCAGGCATATCAAAATAAAGGTAGATCTCCTCTTTGGTTTCCGCATGCTCATGCGGAGCCCAGCTGGTCCAGTTCCCATCTTCACTGAATATGAGCCCGCACAGCAGTCTTGAAGCCTTTACATTATCGTCGATGAGACGGTAAAGGGTTCGCTTGCATGCAGGTGTACCCAACTCCATGTGCAGTACAGGGTCATTTTGAAGCGCACTGAATGATACGAACTCCGGTTCGCCCTGATGATCTGAGGGAGCCGAACTTTCCACCAGATCAAATCCTTCTTCGGTTTTCACCCTTATGAGCGTATGAGGCGGAACATACACGGTATCGTAGCTTCCCAGGGTAAAGGTTTTACCGCCGGCCTGAACGGTGCCGCTTCCATGCAGGCAGATCAGCGACATCTCACGGCTTCCGGTGTTATAGGTTATGTCGTTCACCTGCCTGTTCAGGATGATGCGGCCATAGGCCAGCCCATTCAATGCCGAATTTTCGGGCGTTATGGGCAGGCATCGGCCGGCTCTGGATGCGGTGTCCGATACTATGATATTCTTTTTATCCATATTGATTTTTTTTACGGGTTTAACTTTTATGCACCGACTTCTGGTTTGACCGTTGCAATTTCAATGGGCTTGTTCTTCCGGTATGATTCGGAAGAGGCCAGGCTGATCAGCAGGGAGGCTACCCCATCTTCAACAAGGATAGAAGGTTCTTTTCCCTTAATGAAGCTATCCACAAAATCTTTCAGCTGAGCGATGTAAGCGTCTTCAAAGCGTTCCATAAAATAGGGAACGGCATCATGTGTGATGCCATCTTTAAGCATGACCATTACCGGGGTCTCGCGAAGATAGCCGATTTGAAGGGTGCCTCCGGTTCCCAGGATCTCCGTCCGGATATCATACCCATAGACTCCGTTCCGGCTCAGGTCGATGACGCCCAAAGCCTCACTGGCGAAATTTAAATTAACGATGGCATTGTCAATATCATCAATGGTCTTCATCTCCGGATAAGCGAGCACGCCCCCGGTGCTGTATACACTTTTGACATCCCCCATGTACCAGCGGGCCAGGTCAAAATCATGAATTCCCATATCGGCTACCAGTCCTCCGCTACCCCTGGCATATTCAAGGCTCGGACGATAAGGGTCTCTGGATGTGGATTTAAAAACTACCGGCTTGCCTATCACCCCTTCTTCTATTTTCCTCTTTGCGGCGGCGTACCCGGGGTCAAAGCGCCTCATGAACCCCATATGGAAGAAGATACCGCTGCTTTCAACGGCTTCCTGCATCAAGAGGGCCTCATCCAGGGAAATGGACAGGGGCTTCTCGCAAAAAACGGCTTTGTCCTTTTTGGCACATTCCGTGACCACTTCAAGGTGGGTATTGGTGGGGGTGGTGATCACCACTACATCAATATGGTTATCGGCAATGAGGTCACGATAATCCGGATAGGTTTTTTGCACGTCGTATTTCGCGGCCATGTCTTTAAGGACCGGTTCCCTGACATCCGAAATAGCGACTAACTGTGCATTTGAAATCCGGTGGGTGAAATAATCCGAATACGTGCTGCCAAGCCGGCCTAAACCAATAATCCCTGCATTGATTTTTTTCATATTTATTTTTCGTTCATTAATATTAAATCCGCCCTTACAGGCCGGGGAGGGTGTCTATTGTGATCAGCTCAATACGGACGGGGATTTCAGCGGGGACCTCTTCTCCGTTGAGCAGCTTAGCGGCATTCTCCAATGCTATTCTGCCCATGTCATAAGGATGCTGGGCCACCGTCGCAGCCATAGCCCCCTTGCGGATGGCTTCAAGTGCTTCGCTGTGCGCATCAAAACCGACTACGATGATCTCACCGCCGCCCCGCCGGTTCGATGACAAGGCTTCAACTGCCCCTAACGCCATAAGGTCATTGGCCGCAAACACAGCCTGCACATCAGCATAGGATTGCAGGATATTTTCAAATACATTATAGCCCAGGTTCCTTTCCCAGTTGGCCGTTTGCGAGGTTACCACCTGAATGCCGCTGCTTTGCTCAATCCCCTTCAAAAAACCCAGCCGTCTTGAATCGCCCGTTTCATGACCGGGTATGCCCTCCAGGATAGCCACCTTGCCACTTCCGTTCAGCCTCTGGCCCACATAGAGGCCGGCCAAACGTCCGCCCTCATAATTATCTGATCCGATAAACGTGGCAATGTGTGCTCCATCGCTCTCGAGAAGGGATTCGTCGAGGCGGGTATCCACGATGATGACCGGAATATCGTTGCGGTTCGCCCGGCTTATGACCGGAATAATTTCCCTGGAACCGCTGGGAGTAATGGCCAGTACGTCCACTCTTCGCTGGATAAGATTTTCGATGATCTGCATTTGCTGTTCCACGTCCACCTCACGTTCGGCAGCCTGAACAACAAGATTGAGCTTCAGTTCGGTGGCCGCATCCTCCGCACCACGCTGCATTTCCATAAAAAAGGGGTTATTCAGGGTTTTAACGACAAGGGCTACCGTCGGCTCACCAGGGAATTGTTCCCGGTTACATCCCCAGAAGACACTGAGCATCAAAACTGATAACGAAACCAGAAGCAGCTTTTTCATATGATCCTTTATTTTAGGTTCATTCTTTTTGTTTTTTCAACTGGGTATCCAGCAGGATGGCCCCGATTATCACAGCCCCGATTACAATCTGCTGTATAAATGAAGCGACCCCCAGCAGGTTGAGTCCGTTTCGGAGAACGCCAATGATCAGCGCGCCCACCAGGGTTCCAAAAATGGTGCCCTGCCCCCCCATAAGACTGGTGCCGCCGATTACGGTGGCTGCAATGGCATCCAGCTCGTACATGATGCCGGCAATCGGCTGGGCCGAGTTCAACCTTGCCGTTAAAATAACAGCGCCCAGCCCACCGAGCAGTCCCGAAAGTCCATAGATGATGTTTTTATACCTGTTCACATTGATGCCCGACAGGATGGCGGCCTTTTCATTACCACCGATTGCATAGGTGTACCGGCCTAATTTAGTCCGTGTCAGTACAAAATGGGCGATCAGGTAAACGATGACCATTACCCAGACCGAAGCCGGGATAAACAGGATATCTCCGGTTGCGAGAAAACGAAAACTGTCGGAGAAGCCCGATACCGGCCGGCCGTTCGTAAACCACAGGGCCAGGCCGCGTGCAATGCTCATCATACCCAGGGTGGCAATGAAAGGAGGAAGCTTGCCATAAGAGATCAACAGGCCGTTGACGGTTCCTGACAGATAGCCAACACCCAATCCCACTAAAATGGCCAGCGGAATGGGAACGCCGGCATGCAGGGCGCTGGCCATCACCACACCGGAGAAGGCCAGCACCGAGCCAATGGATAAATCAATTCCCGCAGTAATGATCACAAAGGTCATGCCCACCGACAGGATGGCTATTATTGAGGTTTGCTGGGCAATATTCAACAGATTGGAAACAGTAAAAAAATAAGGTGACAATATCCAGAAAAGCAAACACAGGGCCAGAAGACCGATGAATGTACCGAATTGCCTGAGATTTTGTATCTGCATCATCTAATTGTAATTCCTGTGTTCTCCGATTGCATATTCCATGATTTTTTCCTGATTTGCCTGTTCCCTCGTTAATTCACCGGCTATGGACCCTTTATGCATAACCAGCATCCGGTCACTCATGCCCAGAATTTCCGGCAACTCGGATGAGATCATGATGATGGCCACACCTCTGCTGGTGAGCAAATTCATCAGACTGTAGATTTCGGCTTTAGCCCCTACATCAATCCCCCGTGTGGGTTCATCGAAAATGAAGATATCCGACTGGCAGCACAGCCATTTGCTCAGGACTACTTTTTGCTGATTCCCGCCGCTGAGGTTTATCACCATCTGGTTGGCGCCGGGCGTTTTTATGCTCAGGCTTTCGATATAGCCGTTGACCGTTTCCAGTTCCCGTTTAAAATTTAATACCCCGAATTTCAGGTATTTATGTAAACTGGGTACCGTAATGTTTTCCTTCACGGAAAGGACCAGTACGAGTCCCTCGGATTTTCGGTCTTCCGTTAGAAATCCCATCCCAAGCCTGATGGCTTTTCTGGGTGAATTAATGTTGGCAAGCTTATTCCTCACGTATATTTTCCCCGCCGACACCGGGTCTACGCCATAGATGGCCCGGGCCAGTTCAGTTCGTCCTGAACCCATCAGACCGGCTATGCCCAGTATCTCACCGCGATGGAGCCTGAAGTTGATATTGGTGAGCACCCCCTTCCTTTCCAGGCCCTCTACACGAAGGATTTCTTCTCCAACTTCAGCTGTTCTGGAAGGATACCGCTCATCCAGGTCCCGGTTCACCATCAACCTGATGAGATCGCGGCGGTCAATCTCTGCAATATTACGGGTCCCGACGTTTTTCCCGTCACGCAATACGGTTACCCTGTCTCCTATTTCATAAATCTCGGACATGCGATGAGAGATATACACGATAGAAACGCCCCTTTTGGCCAGCCTGCGGATCATCTCAAAAAGGCGGGTGATCTCATTCCGCGTAAGGGGGGCCGAGGGCTCATCCATAATTAAAATACGGGCATTCAGTGAAAGCGCTTTTGCCACTTCAACCATTTGCTGACGGGCTATGCCTATCTCACTTATTTTTTTCCCTGCGTCAATGTTAACCCCCAGATCCTGAATTATTTCCCGGGCTGTACGGTTCAGCTTTTTTTCATCAATAATTCCCAGCCGGTTGACCGGTTCCCGCCCCAGGAAGATATTCTCGGCCACCGTCATATGTGGATTGAGATTGAATTCCTGATAGATGATCCCGATGCCCAGTTTCTGGGCATGCCTGGGATTGAGGATCTGCGTTTCCTCCCCATCCAGGAAAATGTTCCCCCGGTCTTTCCCGTAGGCGCCGCTGAGAATTTTCATCAGGGTGGATTTTCCGGCACCGTTCTCCCCCAGCAGGATATGCACCTCCCCTTTCTGCAGCCGGAAACTCACATCATCCAAAGCCACGACGCCCGGAAACTCCTTGCGGATATGGGACATGCTTAAAATAATATCACTGGTCATGATGTGCCGGGGTATGAAATCGTTTTCAATACGATAAAAATATTATCAGAGATTGTCAACATCGGTTCCCGGCCAGGCCGGTAAAGGTCTATTCGGTGATGTATTCATTCCGGCAATCCGCAGGTGCGCTCACGGGATTGCACCGCCCCGGACCGGCGGCCCCGGGCAGTCTTACGATGTATCCCGAACCGAACGGACTCACTTCCGGGTAATCGGTGCTGATATACTGGGCGCCACTGCCCAGGGCCGCTTCGCGGCGTGTTACATCACCGGTAACGCCCTCCTGACCGGGAATATCCGAGCGGGTCCGGATTATAAATCCGGCTTCGACTCGCTCCCGGATCCGGGCGCCGGTGTTAAGGGCATCGTTCATTTTAATAAAAGCCCCGGCAGGCTCTCCGGGTCCGGCGCTTGCAAACAAGGCCCGTTCCTCCAGGACGGGTGAGCGGGAAAGATACAGGTCCTTAATATGATTGGTATTATCCAAACCAAAATACACCCGTCCGCGACCCCGGGCCAGCGTCGGCCATCCCTGGCTGAGAACGGCCTCTTCCAGGGTTGCAAAGTCGCCGCGCACCTCATCGGGCGTGATCACATGATCCTTTGCGAACACCGACCAGATCTCCCTGTCTATTTCATCCATCAGTGGCTCGTCAAACGGTATGGGCACCGTATAAGAAACAGATCCTTCATCGGTCCGTGCCCCTTCTTTCACTTCCACCAGGATCAGGATGGGCAGATGGTTTGGATTCATTAGGGACCAGTCCCTGATCTCTCTCATGCAGGAAACAAAGGTCAGGCAGGTTGACCGGTAATCGATGTCCTGAACATGGATAACCTTAAAACCCGGCTCCATCATTTCCCCGGGCCGGATGAAGGCCTCCTCGCCGATCATCACGGCCCCGGCCGGTTCCGAATACAGCCCGCCCCGGGTGTCGGCAAATATATCCAGTTCAAATTGCCGGATGCCGAGCTCTTCAAGCTGTTCGGTCAAAGGCCGGTGTTCGTAATTAATATTATCGGCCCAGCCCGGTCTCCCGGCATTCAGCCGCTGCACGAGTTCACCGGCCGGACGAAGTTTGTAACTGTTGTGGGTACCGAGCATCTGGATCTGGTTGATCCGGATGCAGTCGTCTGCATTATCACGGGAGAGGGATTTGCAGTCTGCAAGGCCGGGTTCCGTTTCCCCGGGCGTGCAGCTGAAGGTCAGTAACAGCAGCGACAGCCAGGCTGTGGCAGGCAGGTTGAGGATGATTCTGAGCATTTTATCGGATGGTTAAGGTATCGAAGAAAGGGGTTTTGGCCGTAATGTACACCCGGTACCCCTCCTGGGTGATCCCGCCGTTGTGAACGGAATACTGTTCATTGGACTGGGGATTGCGCTCATGTTCTTTCCGGCCAGGTCCAAATTCGATCACGTCGTTTCCGACCCGGTACGACCCCATTCCCTCACCGAGAAAGAAGGCGTCGCTGTCATTTTCTTTGGCCGTTACCCCGGAAAGCTCTCCGCCCTTCCGGAAGCACAATTCGATGGTCACATCTACATTTTCGGTCTGGTCCACCCGAAACTCCAATTCAAAGGCTCCGCTTTCAGAAACCTCCCGTACCAGGACTTCTGACCGCAGGGCAAGGTAATCTTTCGGACGGTTGCCGAAATCCATTTTACTGTAAAAGCGTCCATCGGGCGTCATTTCATATACCCCGTTTTCCTTTCTCGCATGTGCAGGCAAAGGCTGATGGTAAGGCACCCGGCGTTCTTCCCGCAGATGAAAAGCCTGGTCCCGGGCATCCAGGCCGTTGCTCATGAAATAGCCGGTAGAAAAGAACGCCGGCGACATGCGGACCGATTCCAGGATTGCATTTCCGCTGCGCAGCTTGAAGAACGTCGGGTTGACGGAAAGCCCCGACCAGGCCCCTTGGCCGAGATGCCAGTCAGAACCGCCATAGATGCTGGCGCTCTTCTCCCCTCTTTTTATTCTGACCAGCCCCGAACCGGTCAGATGTTTAGCGTACTGAACCGGAAGATGACCGGAGGCCGCAAGCGGGTCCTGCAGGTCGGAATGCAGCAGGAAATCGGACAGATATCCGCCCAAAGCAGACATATATTTCGTTTCAATCTGACGCGTAATCGCAATGAAACCCGGATTCTGATCTTTAATGGCCATATACCGGTAGGGAAGGTAATAGCGGTGGATCATCACCGGCCGGCCGGGTGCCTGATCCTGCCTTCGCGATGCCACCGTTTCCACTTCACCGTTCGGTTCTGCAAGGTAAAGCGTCAACTCCAGGTTTTTTCGCACATACTCAAAAAGTTCAGGGCGTTTCAGCAAAATGGCCACGTCCAGCAAGCCCTGATTATTAACGGCTGAATCATAGTTTGGGCTCCGTTCGGGGTGCTGCCCATCCTCATCCTGGCCTATTCCCTCTCCCAGCCAGTCATCAATCCGGTCCACATACCGCTGGTCGGGATAAAGCGTGTTCACCCCGGCCAGGGCGGCACAAATAGCCCAGCGGTGGTTGGGGGTGTGCACCCCACCGGTAACCAGACCTTCACCGGCATTCAGGATAATCGTTTCAACCAGTTTTCTCAGCGTAGCTGTCTGTTCGGATTTATCTTTCAGTAACAGGGCCTGGGCACGCCAGAACTGTTCCACCATAAATGCCGAATCCGGGGGTGACTGTAGATTCCCGCTGTCAAAGGTCCCATTGGAATGTTGATGCTGAATAAGGATCCGGGCCGTTTCCTCCATAGGGTGAATCAGTTCCGCGCTGTGGTAATACCTCGATTCGTTGTGATAAAATGCCGCGGATAGCGTCAACAGAAACGAACTTTTTGAACGGTTGCGGCTGGATTGCGCAATCTGGTGAAAGTTATTTAAATACTCCCCTACCCGGCGGTCGTTCACCCTGCTTATCGAGGCCGTCAAATCTGATCTGGTATTCCTGTAAACGGAATACGATGACCGGCCGGCAGCCACGGCACCAAGAGATGCGCTTAATGTGTTTTTTATAAAGTCACTTCTGTTCATAAAGAAGTCCTTTCCAGTTTTATTATTTATGTTCGGTATGTACCGCCGCGGGCGCGGCAGTTACTTATGATGAAAACGATTTCACATACTATAAATACTTATTAAATTACGTTAATGTCAAATCTTTTTTGCCTCTTTAAAACATGGATTAAATCCCTGCACATTGGCATTATTTTAGTAAAACAATCATACATCTTAAGAATATTTTATGATAACGTTTTCAATAAAGTTAATTAATCGGTATAATCAATTAATCATTATTGTAATTGTGAACATTATAAAAAGGGGAGCGATCATGGATAAAAAGAATCCGGTTGATGTAAAGAATATCTCAAGGCGCGGCTTTGTTAAAAGCACGGCCTGGAGTGCCGGCGGCATTATGTTAATAAATACCCTGCCGGCAGGTGCAAGTGCCTGGGTGCAGGGTGACGATAAAATTAAGATCGTGTTAATCGGTTGTGGGGGACGCGGCACCGGAGCGGCAAATCAAGCCCTGCAGGCGGACGAGGGAGTCGTATTGGTGGCAATGGCTGATATTTTTCCCGACAGGCTTGAATCCAGCCTTGAGCGGCTAGCCGGCCGGTATGAGGGTACCGGAAAGGTTGATGTTCCCGAAGAACGCAGGTTTCTTGGATTCGACGCTTATAAAAAAGCCATTGAGCTGGCGGATGTGGTTCTGCTGGCTACCCCGCCCGGATTCCGGCCTGTTCATCTGGAAGCGGCCATTGATGCCGGAAAACATGTGTTTACCGAAAAGCCCCTCGCTACCGATGCTCCGGGGGTCAGACAGGTACTGGCAGCCGGGCAAAAGGCAAAAGAAAAGAACCTGAATGTAGTGGTCGGTCTTCAGCGTCGGTACCAGCGGGATTATCAGGAAGTAAAAGCCAGGATTAAAGACCAGGTAGGGGATATCATCTCCGGGCAGGTATACTGGAACGAAGAAGGGGCCTGGATGCGTGAGCGATTGCCTGAGCATACGGAAATGGAATATCAGCTGCGCAACTGGTTTTATTTTACCTGGCTGTCGGGCGATCTGCCTCTGGAACAGCATATACACAACCTCGATGTCGCCAACTGGTTTATCGGTGAATATCCTGCCACGGCCAAAGGCATGGGCGGACGTGAAGTACGGACCGGCAAGGAATACGGGAATATTTTTGATCATAATTTTATTGAGCTGACTTATCCTGGCGGCGCCAAGGTAATGAGTCAATGCCGCCACCAGCCGGGAACCGTGACAGATGTTGCCGAGGTATTTCAGGGGACAAAAGGGAATATTCAGACGGGTTGGGGCCATAATGCAAAAATAAGTGACCGAAAAAGCGGTTCTGTGCTCTATGAATATGCCGACCGGGATGACCCGGGTGGAACCCAGGTTGAGCATATTGAACTTTTCAAGTCCATCCGTAACGGCGGTGTTATAAATAATGTCGATTACGGAGCCAGAAGCACGTTAACAGCCATAATGGTCCGCATGGCTTCTTATTCCGGAAAGCTGATTACCTGGGACGAGGCCATGAACGGTACCGAGGACCTTATCCCGAAAGTATTGAGCTTTGATGCGACTCCACCCATCCTGCCGGATGAAAATGGATATTATCCCATTGCCATTCCGGGAGTAACCAACGTTCTGTAAACATAACCGACATGAAAAGGGCTATTATCCCTTATCAAATGGTCGCCTTGGTTGTTCTTTTGGGCTGCACCCTGTTTGATTCCGGTCAGACAGGTGATGCAGATCCCGGGGTCAGGGTAGCGTTCATGGCCGATGTGCATTTTCATGATGTTTTTTCTGTATTTGAGGATGGATCCTTTGCCGGCATCCCCCTGAATACCGGCCGGGAAACAAAATATGCCACGATCCGAACCATGGAAGCTCAGTTGTCATCTACCAGACTATTTAACGAAAATTATTTTGCCTTCCTCGCTGCACTGGATGATGCCGTTTCAAAAGGAGTAAGAATTATCGCATTTCCGGGTGATTTCAGCGATGACGGACAACCCGTACACCTGAGAGGCTTCAAGAAAATACTCGATTATTATGCTGACGAATATGGAATTCGATTTTTTCTGGCTCCGGGAAACCATGACCCGAATCTTCCGTTCACCCAGGATGCAGGGAAACGAAATTTCGCCGGCAACAACGGACGACCACAACCGGTATACAGCCTTGGTCATCCATTATGCACCCAGCTTTCATCAGACGGGATCACCGGTTCAGGAGAGCAGGAATCACATGAGGTAATATGCACGGACGAGGTCGTCGAATCGGGATATGAAGATATGCTGCATATTTTGGGTGACTATGGATTTACACCGAAACGGGATTATCTGTATTACGAAACACCTTTCAGCAGCTATGACTATGAAGATTACCTGTTTGACACAGCTCTGGCCGAAGCCCAGGCTGAACACCGGCAGTATGAGATCTGCCAGGAAGGATCGGGTGGAGTGTACAGGGAAAATCATTATTCACGCTGTCTGGAAGTAATGGATATGAGTTATCTCGTTGAACCTGCCGAGGGACTCTGGCTTCTTTCCCTGGATGCGAACGTTTACCTGCCACGAGGCGACGCCGATGTGACCGCACCAGGCAATCCCGCTAATTTTACTGGCTCCGGAAATGCGGGATATAACCGGGTAGTCACGTATAAAAAACATTTACTTAAATGGATCGGGGAGGTCGCCCGCCAGGCGGATCGACATGGTAAAACCCTGTATGCATTCAGTCATTATCCTGCCATAGATTTTTATAACGGCGCTGAGCCTCTGATTGAGCAATTATGGGGCCGGGGACGGTTTCAGTTATCGAGATTGCCTTCAGAATCGGCGAGCCGGGCTCTGACCCGGACCGGCTTGAATCTGCATATTGGCGGACATATGCACATGAACAATACCAACCGGTATTATGATGAGGAAAGCCAAAATACGCTGTATAACATTCAGACCCCCTCATTGGCAGCCTATGTACCCGGTTACAAGCTATTGCACTCCCGGCCGGGCCATGCTGTTGTGGAGATCCGGACCGTAATGCTGAGGGAGGTTCCCGATTTTGATTTGTTGTTTCCGCTTTACCGGCTTGAATGGGATCACCTGAAGGAAACGGGCAAAACCCCTTTATGGAATCAGGAGGTTTTATCCTCACCGGACTATTACCGGTATACCGACTGGCACTTAAAAGAATTATCCAGATTACGGTTTCTGCCGCGGGAATGGCCGGCTGACTTGCGTATGATGCTGGCCGGGATGAATGGACGTGACATGCTTATCGCATCACAGCTTGACAGTACTCTTCCATTCAGGGATTTCAGCAGCGCCACCCAGACAGCGGAATCTGAAGATCGGGATGCCTGGAACACGGCCCGGATTAAAGCGGAAAGCCTCGCCACCCTTGACGGGTATTCCCTGTCGGACTTCGGGGAATGGAATGGAACGGATCTCAGCACGGATTTCTACCGTTTGCGTAATGCGGGTAACCTGGCCCTCAACGATATCCCCGGAGCAAGGATCGGACAATATTCCCTGCTGGCCCGGGCGCTTAAAAAGAGAAATATTACCCTGAATGCCAAGGTGTCAGATGATGCCATACGGTTTGACCGGTTATTTCAGGCACGGTTTAAAACCCTGTTTGAAGTCATGCACCGGTTTTCCGGCGGACTCCCGGCCAAGCGGTTCAAACTGGATTTAGAATCGGGTGAGATCTTTGACCTGACTGCCGGAAAACAGGGGCTTTCACTGGATTAAATGCACTCAGCGCCTATTCAGATCCGATGCTCGTAAGTTCCTGCCGGGTCCACATTGCACTACGGCCTTCGCTTTCTGCACGGATCTGCTTGATGGTTTGAGGGGCAACCGCACCGGCTTCATGACCCCAGGCGCTGCGAATATAGGTCAGGATGGCGGCGAGCTCCCCGTCGTTCAAAGTGCCCATGGGAGGCATGGTCATCTCTTCCTGAAATCCGTTTAGAACAATGCGGATCAGTAACTTATCGGGTCCGAGTACCCATTGCGAGTTTTGCAGCGGAGTGGCCAGCCTTTCCATGCCGCTTCCGTCGGCCTGGTGGCAAAGCGAACAATGCGTTAAAAATAATGCCCGGCCCTCACCGGGGGAAGCCATATCGTCCGTATCCATTCTTTCCGCCATTGCACTAACCCTTTCTACGGCGGGGGGATAGCCCAGCTTAGAGGCTACCGCAAGGAAGGTTCCCATTTGAGGCCGTTCATTCCACCATCTGTCCATTACAGCCAACAGACGTTCGGGCGCCGGCAGGGAAGCCGGTCCCTGCCCGAGTCCGGCTTCCATACCGGCAAGCAAACGGTCAGAGTAATCGGTGACCGTCCCCATTTCCAGCAGTGAGGCAAGACGGGTGAGATTTCTTTTGCTGACTTCCGGCGTGTAATTGCTCATCCAGCCGGTATAATCACCTTTATTGCCGGGCATGCGGCTGCGTGGATAACGGGCATATTCCATCCAGTTTTCATGCGGGTCAATGCGCGTGTAAAAGAGGGTATCTCCCTGCTCGGCCGTTAGCCTCCGGGCAATACGTTCGGCCATGTATTCGGCAAACAGGGGCATTTGCCAGAGTTCACTATCGCCCAGCCAGCTCATCACGGCCTCGCCGTCCGAAGTCATCTTTTCCTCAAGAGCCCACCAGATGAGCAGGGGAATATGCTTGTCGTCCATGTTGTCACCGCGGCTGATAAGTTCCCGAAGCAGGCTAAGGGCTTCGCTCACCCCCAGACGCCGTGCCGTGGAGGCCAGCTGGCTCCTCACTCCCAGATCCGGATCCGTGCGCGCGAGCCTGACCATATGCTGAAGCAGAGGCGCTGTAACCTCACCGGTATCCCCCAGCAGGCGAACAATCCAGGAGCGAATACCGGCATCCGGATGATCCATCAGCCTGAGTGCCCAGTCCGGATCGATCCCATCGATCAGATTCACCGTCCAGAGCGACTCCAGGGCCAGCTGGCCGCGTTCTTCCAGGGCCTGCCGCTGCAGCCGGTCAACGAGCGAATATTCTTTTCGTTCACCAAGCAGCCGGCGCGCCTGTTCCCGGTACCATTTTCTTTCATCATCGAGCAGATCCGCCAGCTCTTCGCCGCTCAGGGAAGCCAGATCAAAGGGGGCCACGGGCTGATAGTCATCCGGCTGTAAACGCCATATGCGTCCGCAGGATTTATTCCAGGTATCACGGGGATCAACATGATCCATTCTGATGTCGCACCAGTCGGCAAAATACACGGCACCGTCGGGTCCGGGCTTGGTATCTACCGGTCGAAAGCTGCGATCGCCGGTCATGACCAGCGAGTCGGTATCGACAGAAGCAAACGTGGAGCCGTCACCGACCAGCCGGCTGGCCTGCACGCGGTTGGTCATGGCCATACCTGATATGAGCTGTCCTTCATAGCCCGGCAGCCTGCCCTCTTCATATAGGGTAAAGGTCATGGCAAAACGGTCGGGATAGCCGGTATGCTCCATGGTGGGAAAAGATCCGAAGGAGTGGGGCCGGGTAAGCGGACCATGCTTCGGCCAGTTTTTATCATAACGCCCACCCTGTACCCAGTGGAATCCACGGCTGTCACCCCCGTTATGTCCGGAAAATGCACGGCCTTTGCTGTCAAAAGAAAGGGTCCACGGATTGCCGCCGCCTTCGGAAAAAAGTTCAAATTCATCCCTGCCGGGATGATAGCGCCATACAGCCTGGCCAAGATAGCGGATCCCCCTGACCCTCCCGGTGCTGGTGCTTCCGTTAACCCCGTAAAGCCAACCGTCGGGACCCCAGGTAAGGGAACTGGCCAGGGAGTGCGTATCCTCAAGGCCGAAGCCTTCCAGGCGGACTTCAGGATCCCCGTCGGGAAGACCGTCCCCGCTGTGGTCGGGGTAAAAGAGCAGGTAGGGAGGCGTCATAACCCAAACCCCTCCGCCACCCGTCAGCACGCTTGTTGTGATGTTGAGTCCGCTAATGACCTCTTTATGGGAATCAAAAATACCGTCACCGCTGGTATCCTCAAATACGGTTATCTTATCGGCGCCGTGGATGTGGTTGGGGGGCGCTTCCGGGATCCCGTCAAAGCCGGCCCGCAGGTACTGGTCGTACGAAGTAATGGTCACCCCTGCCGGAAATGGATACTGTTTATATTGAACGACCCAAAGGCGGCCGCGCACGTCAAAATGAATATCGATCGGCTGGGTAACCAACGGCTCTGAAACAACCAGCTCCATGTTGAGTCCTCCGATGGCTTTAAAGGATGCCAGGGTTTGCTCCGGTCCACGGACTTTCTCATCACGTACCCAGTTTTCCAGCTTTTCGCCTCCTGTCTCCGCATAAATATCGACAAACTGCCCGACCTCAGGGGTAAAAGGCCACGGGGGTTTGCAACCCGGCAATAACAGCATCTGGGTACAGAAGACAATAAGGCAACTTGCTTTACAGGGGAACATAGAATATCAGGTTGATGTAAAGGCTAATCGCTGGCCGCCCATTCGATGGCGTTGACCAGCAGCCGGTTAAATGCCGGTAACTCAAAATCCCGGGGATGACCCAGGGAGGTATAGAAAATTTTTGCCTCACCGTAACGGCGAACCCAGCTCACCG
>JBBDRB010000035.1:0-1385 GCA_040905685.1 Balneolales bacterium
CATCACATCCGAAGTCGCCCCGGCCACAGTAGCGGCCTTTCGGGTATTTCTTGCGGTAGAAGGCATAGCGTTTTGATATTTGTTCTGGTGTCATTTGGCCTCCTGCGCTTATGCTACTGGCTTAACTGGTGGCGGTGGTGGGGCAACTGGCCTACCTCCCGAAGTCTTAGCTGCAAGCCTCACAGTCCCGTCTGAATATACCATCCAGATAATTTTGTCTTTTTTGGATAGCCCAAGTGCAAGGCGAATTTCCTTAGGTATTGTTGTTTGATATCTGTCTGTCAATGTGGATTCGCTCATTTCCCCTCCAGTCTCTTAGTTTCGGTTAATCGTGCGTCAATTTCCCCCTCGTTTCTTGACAACCAGCGCGTGCTAACTTTCGGGCGGAAATGTCCAATAATAGAATATGCCACTTCAAGCGCCTCTGCCTCATTCAGGACATACGGGCCTATTTCGTAGTCGTCAGGGTTCATGCCGGGGCCATGGGTGAAATTTGTTTTCATCGGTCATCAACGTATTGGTGTTTGTGGAAGTTAGCCATTAATAGTCCCTTGCTTCTCGCCCATATGAACACTGTAATCCTTGCTAACAAAACCGCGTACTCTATCCCCGACAAGGCACGAAGTTACCCATATGCGCCGATCATTGGAAAGCCTTCGTATGTGCCCTCTCCGCAAGTGTAAACGTGGCGATGCGTGAGTTCCGCTTTTATTTTTAGTATCTTTTTTAGTGGTTTCGCCTGTAATATGTAGTGTCACATAAGAAAATATTGGTGTTTTTTTCTTTTTCTTCCGCTTCATATTTATGAATTTAGGGGCGTCATGACTAATTGTTGTCACGTTGCTGCATGAAAATACCTCTACAGCAGAAGCCATATCAAATAACTTTATCAATGACCATTGGCTTGAGCCTGGAAGCGAATAAAACTTTTTTTCAAATACTGCTTTACTGTCACAATCATTTTCAGAAAATAACGCCTCTCCGGTGCTGGTTTTAACAATAGATGCTGCGTTGGTATCATATTCTATATACAGCTCTATGTCCTCTTGCGCCCAACGGTTTCCATCGTTCGCCTGCCGCCCGAACCTTTTCCATATGGCCCCGCCCTGTGTCTCCTTAGCTAAAAAGAAATGTATATCCGACTCTTGCGTTACTTGAAATAAACATAATTTTGCCGGTATCCTAAAGAATTCTTTTGTTGACACATCAGCCATTTCAGCTGCTGACTTAATGTCACCAATATCAAATTTTATTGAGGAGATGCAGTCAAAATATTCCTTGCTGTCTTTGTTTAAGTTTTCTATCAGTTCATGTGCTCTAAACATGTCCAGCCTCCCTCAGCAATCTAAGGTTATATTCTGCCATCGACTCCCCCGGCTTTGGGT
>JBBDRB010000036.1:0-8195 GCA_040905685.1 Balneolales bacterium
AACAAAAGAGGCTTGCTGAATTATTCGGTTTTTAACAGGGTGTCCCAGTGCGGAACTCAGGTGAGCCCTGACTCGGTACTGTAACGGATCAGTGGCTGCCCCGAAAGGTTTCTTTGGTCTTACGCCTTATGTCTCACGTTTTTTTCCACGTTCTCCCTGAGTTCTTCATAACCCTCATAGGTTTTCTTTTTGGCGTCCTGGGTTAGTTCACCCAGCCGTTGAGCTAACTCACCGGCATTTTCGGCAACCCAAATCCGGTTTTCCTTACCGATTAACATGCCAACCAAAGCCCCGCCCAGAAATGAAGCGGTTGCCGCAATAAGTAGTTTTTCCCCTGAGTGATAGGCCATAATGGTTTTTTTTGGTGGAAATGAATTAAATAGTTTGTTCCGTATTTTAAAATATAATACATCCATAGATGTAATTAAAATAAAATTTATTGATACTGTTTCCTAATATATATTATGTAATATATTATTATAGTAATATAATATATTACATAATTATCATACAATTATATATCAGATAATAATGTTATTTTATATTTGTATATGATTGAGAAAAGTTTTGATACCCTTTCTAATTATCTTGTTGTTTAGTGCCATTTCCGGAGTTGAACCCTCTAACTTTACAGCCGATGTACATGAATCCAACCCCAATGAGATTATTCTGAGGTGGAACCTGGAACATAATGATGATATCGTGGTGGAGAAGTTTCGCATCGAGCGAAAAATGATGCGCGATGCCGCGTTCACTAGATTGGAGGAAGTTCCTTCGGCTACTTTTGAGTATATTGACCGCAAGGTATTTACAGCCAACGCTCCATCCGGACCTGTGACCTATAAGCTTTATGCCACGTATTCAACCGGCGAGGTATTGCTGGGCCAGGTGGAGGTACACTATCCATCCAATGCCCTGTGGAGAACCTGGGGCAATATCAAATCCATGTTTCAATAGATTATGACGAATACTAAAGATACCCAACTGATGAGCGCCGGCCGTGCGGAACGTGCCGTGAACCGTATTGCCAGGCAGATACTGGAAGATACCCGCGGGGCCGGCAACCTGGTCCTGTTCGGAGTTGATGACCGGGGGCATGCCCTGGCCGCTTTGCTGGCATCGGGACTGGAAGAAATTCTCGGCAAAAAAATTCCTTTTCATAAACTATCCATAAAAAAGGAAACCCGCGGACGGCCGGTGACCGGTGTTGACATCACCGGATCGTTTGTTATTCTTATCGATGACGTTATTTTCAGCGGCAAGACCATGTATAGGGCCTTTAAGCAGGTTATGAAACTTGGCGACCCTGAACAGGTCAGGCTGGCTGTTTTGATTGACCGCGGACACCGCATATATCCGGTACAGGCTCAATATGTGGGCCTTGTGTGCCCTACCAAACCGGCCGAGCATGTGCATTGCGCATTTATGGATGAAAAACCCTCCGGGGTCTGGTTAAATGTAAAACTGCTTTGATAAATTCACAATAAACCGTATCTTACCAGCCCTGTTGTTGGAGCTACCAACGACTGTTTTATTTCTAAAACATCCGAAGGAAACAATGAAAAAAAATTTTTATGAACTGACTTTTGTAATTAATCCTGTCCTGGAAGAGGAAGGGATCAAAAGTGCAGTAGAACAGCATACGGCATATCTTGAAAAAAACGGTGCTGAAATAGAAGAAGTCGACGAATGGGGCATGCAGCGTTTTGCCTACGAAATTGACGGGAAAGGCAGTGGTTATTACGTGAATGTGTACTTCACCGCTCCCGGTGAATTGATTCAGAAGCTGGAACGTGTCTTTCAGATCGACGACAATGTCATGCGTTATCTGACGATCAAATATGACAATAAAATGCTTAAGAACCGTGAGCTTAAGAAAAAAGGAAAAGCTCCGAGCATTTTTGATGTTCCTGAAAAAACTGATGAAGAAGAAGAGGCCGTTGCTGGTGAATAGCCTCAGCTTTTATTTTAACCCAATTTTATACACAAGAAAATTATGCTAAAGAATCCCTCCCATCCCAAAAAAGGCAATCTCCGGGAAAAAGAATGCAAGTTCACCAAAGCCGGTGTCATCTACATCGACTATAAAGATATCGATACCCTGCTCAGGTTCACGAATGATCAGGGTAAGATCCTGCCCAGGCGGGTTACCGGGACCAATGCCCGATATCAACGTCAGCTGGCAACGGCCGTAAAACGGGCACGGCATCTTGCCTTGTTGCCTTTCGCAGCAGAAAATATGCGCTAAAACCGTAAAATTAGGAGAAATCGAATGCAACTTATATTAAAGGAAGATGTTGATAAACTAGGATCAACCGGTGAACTTGTAAACGTTAAGAGCGGTTTCGGCCGCAATTTCCTCATACCCCAGGGCAAGGCGGTCATGGCGACCAAAAGTGCCGTTAATGCCTGGGAAGCCGAACGGGAACAGGCCGTACAAAGACAGGAACTCGATGAAGCCGCGGCCCGTAAGCTGGCCGGAGAACTGGCTGAGACTAGCATTACCGTTGCGGTTAAAGCCGGAGAAGACGGCAAGATCTTTGGCAGCGTGACCAGTCAGCAAATAGCCGATGCTTTGTCGGAAAAAGGCTTTGAGCTTGATAAGCGCAAGATTGAACTGGAGGATGATGTTAAATCGCTTGGCGATTACACGGCAACGGTGACGCTTTCAGCCAATATTAAACCCAAAGTTAAAATATGGGTGGTTAAAGAATAGGAAGGCAGAAGGTTTTTTTATTCCTGCATTCGTGTATCTACGTGAACGAAACTACCCTCGTCCTCTGATCAATCCACTCTCCGGGACCGTACATTGTAGTTCACATTTTCCCGGGTCCAGCTTATCCAGCGGTCCTGCTCTTCAATAGCCCGGTCTTCAAAGAGGATCTTGGGATCATTCCAGGTTTTCATCACCTCGGCATCCTGGGTCCATATCTTGACCCGGCGGCGCGGTATTTCTGTTTGCCATGATCGTCCGTCGGAGGGATTGCTGTAGAGCAGCCGGATGGTGACATTGCGTGAAAGGCGCTCCAGGGGATGTAGATCGATGTCGCTGAATCTTCGCAGATGCTGCTCATTATCAATCTCGTAATCCGGAATGCCGTCGCTGAGCAGGATCACCGAAATGGGTCTCAGGACCAGGTTATGGTTCTGCACGGTTCTGGCTATATGTTCAAAAAACGTATTGAAGTCGGTCACCGGCTCCAGCTGATCGGTGGGGAACATCTCCCAGAGCTGGTCTTCGATCTCTTCCACCGATTTATTTTCAAAACTCTGGATCGGGTGAAAGGTTTTGGGATCGTCGATATCCATACCGCCTATAGAGGCTATAAAGAAGACATTAGGCTTTTCGAAACCTTCTACCCCGTTTACATGAGCATAGATGTAATGGGCCAGGAAAGCGAGGGAATTGGCGTAATATTCGGTATGAACAAAGGAGCCGCTCACATCAACGCCTACAAACATGGAAAGCCGGGGTTGATTTTCCTCTGTCGTGCAACCGGCATATACCAGGAGAAACCCCCCGCAGAACAAAAGGGCCTTCATTTTTTGGGTCATATGGATTATCATAGAATTAGGTTACCTGATAGGAATGGAAAGACATCATTGTCTACGTTCTAGTGGTCGTGCATTATTTTGACGGGACCTTTGCTCATTCCGCCATTGTTCTTAGCCGGTGACTCCATCCGGACCCTGGATTGCCTGATGTCTTTCAGGTCCTTGAACGGTAAGCTGAATAAATGGCTGCCATTGGTCAATAACGTGCAGAAATTGACGGCGGCCGCAATAATCTGCAGGGGAGGCAGCATAAACGAGGCGAGCAGCAGGTCTCCTTTTTCCTGCACCCATTCGGCATCCTTCTTGATGGATTCGATAAGGCCGATGGAAAAGTCTCTGTCATTTTTCGCATCCCGGGGCCTGCTTTGGTCCGTGGCTTTGGATTTTTTCGCCAGTTCGAGCCCGTTTCCCTGTATGACCGCCATGATGGTCGGCGTTCCGTATGAAGCAAAAAGAAACCAGGAAAGGCTCCGGATACCAAACCACATAAATGCCGAGAAGATCAGAATTCCGGTCATGGATATGGTGAAATCCGTGGCATACATTGCAAACCAGGGGATAAGTGCATCCACGAATTCACGGTACAGGAAAACCACCTCAACCGACAGGACAATGATTTCGATTACGGCAATGCTCATGATCTGTCCTATGTTCTTTTGATGCACCGAATCCACCAGAGTGGAGAGAACGGCATAACTTCCCATTACAATAAAGAAGAGGAAGGTAAACAGAGGGATGCGAACAAAGGCAATGGAAAGCTGATCGCCGGTGATATTCGACAGGGTATCGACCACCAGGGGAGTGGTAACATAGGTGAAGATCGTCGTTTCGATCAACACCCAGAACAGCGTCAGGAAGACGGCTATCCACGGTATGTTGGATTGCACCACCTTCGAGGAAGCACGGCCTACCATTTTAAAGGGCATGAGCAGCAGGGAGTGAAGCGAGTACCAGAGTCCGGCCAGCGTCAGCTTGATAAGCTCAAGCAGGGCAATGGACAGATTAAAGAAAAACTGGATAATGCCTCCCCAGAAAGAAACAATGGCCCGGCCCAGATCCCACCAGGTCAGAAACAGGGAGTTTACGTATTCTTTACGGTTATGCCGGAAAAGAACCGTCAGCAAGGCGGGAATGGTAACCCAGCAACCCAATACAACGGCGAATACCGGCAGCAGCAGAAACAGCCGCTTAAAGCTCATTAAAACGACAGGGTCTCCGGCAGCCCAGGCAAATTCTATGAATGCTTCCTGAAACAGGGTCGGAAACAATAGGATGTAAAGTAATATCGTGGCGATACCTTCTGCATTTATAATCATAAATCCTCGTCTTAGTGGTTTTTTCCCTGTAGGAATTAATACCCTTTAATTATTATTTTTGGAAAACCCGAACCTGCTGGTGGAATTCTGTACTATTAAATGAGTAATAGTTATGGGGTTCATGGAGCCATTTTGTTATGTTCTATCTTATATTACAATAAACTCATCCCCATACCACTACTCACCTGGAAAAATAAACAGGTATTCTTCAGAAAAACCGGTTTTTAACCCCAGCCAACCTTATGAAAAGACTTATACTTTGTTGTGATGGAACCTGGAACCGCGCGGACCGGGTCCATGATAATGTGCCTCCTACCAATGTGGTCAAGATGACATACCGGATTGCCGCAAGGGATGGTGATATACCCCAGGTTGTGTACTACGGCCATGGCGTGGGAACCGGCAACATCATAGACCGCTATACCGGCGGCGCCTTCGGTCACGGGCTCGAAGACAATATCCTTGATGCCTACCGGTTCCTGGTTGTCAACTATGAGGAGGGGGATGAGATCTTTCTCTTTGGCTTCAGCCGGGGCGCCTTTACCGCCCGGAGCCTTTCAGGACTGATCCGCAACTGCGGTATACTTAAAAGGGCATCTGCGGGTAACTACCGCAAAGCCCTGAACCTCTACCAGAAGCAGGGGAAAGGTCCCGATCACCCGGAGTCGGTCGCTTTCAAAAAAAAGCATTCGGTATGCGGAGGGAAGGATATCAGGATCAAGTTCATCGGCGTCTGGGATACCGTTGGTGCCCTGGGCATACCCTTTGTTGGATTTCACCGGTTCACCCGCCGGAGATACCGTTTCCATGACACTAAATTAAGCAGCCTGGTTGAATATGCCTATCAGGCCCTGGCCATTGATGAGCATCGCGCACCCTTTAAGCCTTCGCTTTGGCAACTAAAGCCTAAACCGGACCAGACCATCGAGCAGGTTTGGTTCTGTGGTGCCCATGCTGATGTGGGCGGAGGTTACCCGTCGACCAGCCTTTCTGATATTACCCTGGACTGGATGATAAGCAAGGCAAGAATAGCGGGACTGGTCTTCGACGAGACGGCCGTTCAGGCTTTTCCCTTTGCCCCCGATCCTCTGGGCAAGCTGCATAATTCGAAACAGGGGCTATACCGCCTGGGCCGAAGCGTAGACCGGGTCATCTGCAAAGCGGCAAATAGCCTTCATGATCCCGGCGACACAGCGAAACTGCTCCATGAATCCGTCCTTGTGCGGTGGGAAAAAGACCCCGCTTACCGTCCCGCTCCCCTTCGGAAATTTTTTGCCAGAATAAGAGATGCCCGAAACCGGGCTGCCGCTTCCATGCAATCCCAGGAGAACATATAGGAACTGTAACGGCAAATAAGCCAGGATAAAAAGTCGTCTTTCGAGTAAATACAGGCAGAGGCAAGAAAAGCGATTTTTATCCATCTTTTGTATTGGTAATCTTTTAAATTGTTAGAATATTCAAAGGCTTTAGAAGCAGCCGGATGAAGCAACAAAAGATATATTCATTTATTACATTCTATGAAGGGCATCACTTTTCTGATTATCATTCTTTCTTTACCATGGATTGACCACACCCTTGAAACGGATCAGGCACCACAGGACTTTGCTCCTTTTTCGCAGGAGATCCCGGGTTCGGATCTAAGCATAGATATGATGCCGGTACCCGGAGGAACCTTTACCATGGAAAGTGCGGAAACACCTTCCAAACGAGATGTGCTTGTGGATGATTTTTGGATGGGGACCTACGAAATAACCTGGCAGCAATACGACTTGTTTACCAAAGAGGTGGTCAGCCGGCTGTCGGATTACGCGCCTCATCCGGACGGGGATGTACAAATATCCGCGGACGCCATAGCCCTGCCCACCCCACCCTATGTGGACATGAGCTTTGGCATGGGCCGGGACGGATATCCGGCTATTAATATGACGCACTATGCGGCTGTGATGTTTACAAAGTGGCTGACGGCAAAGACCGGAGTTTTTTACAGGCTCCCTACGGAAGCCGAATGGGAATTCGCCTGCCGGAGCGGGGCATCGGACGAGGCCGGTGAGCCCGATCGGCTTGATGAGTATGAATGGCATCAGGGCAACAGCGGGGGCAGCTATAACAAAATCGGAACCAGGAAGCCGAATTCAATCGGACTTAACGATATGAAGGGCAATGTCGCTGAATGGACTACGGATCAGTTTCTGGAAGATTATCTGGAGCAGCTCGAAGGTGAAGTTGCCGATAATCCGTGGTTTAAACCTACGGCACTCTATCCCCGGGCCGTAAGGGGAGGTTCCTGGAGGGATGAGCCGGAAGAGATAGGCTGCACGCAACGAAGGGGTTCCCGGGAAAACTGGAAAATGCTCGATCCGCAGTTCCCCAAAAGCCTATGGTGGCATACCAGCGCCCCATTTTTGGGATTTCGCATTGTCAGGCCCGTGGCTGCCCCTTCGGCGGAAGCAATTGAAGAGTATTGGATTGGACCCATGGAAGATCTGTAAAGTTAGTTTTCATTAACTATTAATAAATAATACAAAGGTGTAAGATATGTCTAAAAAAGCGATTTCAAGACGTGATTTCTTTAAGAATGCATCGATGGCCGCCGGTAGCGGTCTGCTGATGGGCGGATTGCCTGTTGGGGCCAGTGCCCGGGTATCGGGCAGTGATACCCTGAAAATTGCGGTCGTCGGATGCGGCGGCCGCGGGACCGGGGCCGCCAACCAGGCCCTGAGCACAGGAGAAGGGGTGCAGCTGGTAGCCATGGCCGATGCCTTCCGCGACCGGCTGGATCAAAGCTATGAAAGACTGGCCGAACGGTTTGCCGAAAGTGGCCAGGTTAATGTGCCGGAAGAACATAAGTTTACCGGTTTCGACGGCTATAAAAAAGCCATTGAGCTGGCCGATGTGGTTATCCTGGCCACCACACCAGGTTTTCGCCCGGTCCATTTTGAGGCGGCCGTCCGTGCCGGCAAGCATGTGTTCATGGAAAAACCCGTAGCCACCGATGTGCCCGGTATCCGCCAGGTACTGGAGGCCGGAAAACTGGCCAAACAAAAAAACCTCAATGTCGTGGTCGGCTTGCAGCGCCATTATCAGAATAATTACCGGGAGGCCATCAAGCGCATCAACGATGGCCGCATCGGCGATATCGTCTCCGGCCAGGTTTACTGGAACAGCGCGGGCGTCTGGGTTCGCGAGCGTCAGCCGGGACAATCGGAACTGGAATATCAAATGCGCAACTGGTATTATTTTAACTGGCTGTGCGGGGATCATATCCTGGAACAGCATATCCATAATATCGACGTGGCCAACTGGTTCATCGGTGAATATCCCGAT
>JBBDRB010000037.1:0-43976 GCA_040905685.1 Balneolales bacterium
GCATCAAGCTGCTTTTTAAGTTCGGCTTTAGGGACGGCACCGATAATCTGGTCTACCACTTCCCCATTTTTGAAAATAAGCAGCGCAGGTATGCTTCTGATGTTATACCGGGTTGATACCTGGGGATTGCTGTCAACATCCACTTTCCCGATTTTGACCTTGCCTTCGTACTCCCCGGCCAATTCTTCCACAATCGGGCCGACCATCCGGCAGGGACCGCACCATTCGGCCCAGAAGTCGACCAGTACGGGCTGATCGGATTGTAATACTTCATTTTCAAAACTATCGTCGGTCAGTGCTATTGTTTTAGCCATTTTAATCCTTTTTTATTAATAATCTGTTATTTCGGTTTGGGTGTAACATCATTACTGAAAAAATAATTTCCCTTTATACGCTATTCTATTTTTTCAAATTTAACCATTTCTTTACCAAATAGCCTTTGTAATTCGGCATATAACTCATCGGTAGGGTCAATGACAAATTTGCGTACATGCATTTTAAGTTTATCGGTGTGCGGGCTGACCACATCAAAAGCCACATGCGTTTTCCCCCGATTCTGACCAAACAGTTCGGCCAGATTCTGCAGGTCACCGGGAACGATACGGTCCGTTTCGAGGCGGATGCGAAGCCTCAGGTTTTCCTGGTTCTTGATACGCAGATTCTCTATTCGGTCGAATGTACGGGCTATGATTTTAGGGACTCCGTCACGTTTGCTGATGTTTCCGTCCACGACAACGATGTTATCGGTATCCAGCAGGTTCATATAGCGGTCATACACGTCCGAAAAGGCCAGGACCTCGGAGCTGCCTTTCTCATCCTCTATGGCCAGAAAGGCAAAGGGCCGCCCTTTGCGGTCCGTGACCCGTTTCACGGAGGTAATAATGCCGGCCGAAACCACCCCGGAGCGGTCATCCATTTCATTCAGGGCCTCATCTCCCAGCCGGGAAGTGCAGAACAGCCTGATATCCTCCCTGTATTTATCCAAAGGATGACCGCTAAGGTAAAAACCGATCAGGCTCCTCTCCTTTTTAAGCTTTTCCATATTGGTCCATGGTTGCACCTCCGGCAGCTTCGGTTCTTCCTCATTGCGGTCTCCCTCATCCCCGCCACCAAACAGGTTGGTTTGGTTCATGCTGTCGTCATGCTGTTTTTTAAGGCCGTACCGGATCGCATCTTCAAGAACCGTAAATAACCGGGCCCGGTTGGGCTCGATGCTGTCAAACGCTCCGGCGGTAACCAGGCTTTCTATCATTTTACGGTTGCAGGTTTTCAAATCCACCCGGGCCGTGAATTCAAACAGGCTTTGAAAGGGCCCATTCTGTTTTCTTTCTTCCACAAAATGATCCACGGCATTGGAGCCAACACCCTTGATCCCGTCCATACCGTATTGTATACGGTTATCCCTGGCCACGAAGTCCCCCTCTCCGGTATTTACATTGGGTGGATCCACGACCAGACCGAGGTGGTATATTTCTTCAATGAACTGGGAGATTTTTTTGATGTCGTTCATGTTATGCGTCAGCACGGCAGCCATGTATTCGGCCGTATACCGGGCCTTGAAATAGGCTGTCTGATAGGCCACCACCGAATATGCCGCCGAGTGGGATTTATTAAATCCGTACCCGGCAAAGAATGCCATTTTCTCGAATACTTCGCGGGCCGTTTTTTCCTCAACGCCATTTTTCTTTGCACCCTGCAGGAAGATCTTTCTCTGCTGGTCCATTTCTTCTTTTTTTTTCTTGCCCATGGCGCGCCGGAGAATATCGGCGCCCCCGAGGGTATAGCCGCCCATGATCTGGGCCACTTTCATGATCTGCTCCTGATAAACCATGATCCCGAACGTCGGCCTGAGCACGTCTATTAGCATGGGATGGGGATAGCTGACCTCCTGCCGGCCCTGCTTGCAGCTAATGTATTCGGGTATGAACTGCATCGGACCCGGCCGGTATAACGCATTCATGGCGATGAGATCGTCGATGGTGGTGGGTTTGAGTTCCTTGAGGTACTTGCGCATTCCTTCAGACTCAAACTGGAACGTTCCGACCGTGTCGCCTCTCTGGTACAGTTCAAAGGTCTTCTCGTCATCCAGGGGAATAGTATCCAGGTCGTATTCCGTTCCGTGATTCTCCCTGATCATCCGGATCACCGTTTTCAGGATGGATAAGGTTTTCAGCCCCAGGAAATCCATTTTAAGCAATCCGCAATGCTCGGCGCTGGGTCCGTCATACTGCGTAATAATATCTTTTTCCTTGCTCAGGGCCAGAGGAAGGTAATCGTGCACCTTGCCCGGGGCTATGATGACCCCGGCGGCATGGATCCCCGTATGCCGGGGACAGCCTTCCAGGGTTTTGGCGAAGCTCATCATTTTGCGGACTTTCAGATCTTCGGCTTTGAACAACAGGTTGATCTCTTCGGCCGTCTCCGGGTTATTGGCCGGATCGGTGGCTTTTTCAAAGGTATCCACGCCCGGTCTTTCCGGAAACAATTTGGCGATACGGTTTACTTCGCTTAAGGGCACCCCCAGTACACGGCCCACATCACGGATGGCCGTTTTGGCTTTCATGGTCCCATAGGTAACAATCTGGGCTACATTATCCCGGCCGTATTTTTCAACCACATAATCAATAACCGCCTGACGGCCCGTATCGTCAAAGTCGATGTCAATATCGGGCGGGGAGATGCGCTCCGGATTCAGGAACCGTTCAAAAAGCAGGTCGTATTTAAGCGGATCTATATTGATGATGCCGATACAATAGGCCACAACGCTTCCGGCGGCCGATCCGCGTCCCGGCCCGACATAGACGCCCCGGTTCCTGGCCTCGGTGGTAAAGCCCTGCACGATCAGAAAATACCCGGAAAAGTTCATATCACTGATAATGCGAAGTTCCTGTTCAATGCGTTCGCTTACCGACTGGGTAATCTCTCCATAGCGTTTTTTAGCCCCTTCGTAGGTGATATGGCGGAGATATTCCTCCATGCTCGTAAACTGTTCGGGAAACTGGTAATTGGGCAGCAGCAGTTCGGACTGGAGCTGGATGTTCTCCACCTTATCGACAATTTCATTGGTATTGTCTATGGATGCCGGAACATCCCGGAAGATTTCCGCCATCTCCGTGCGGGATTTAAGATAAAACTCCTTGCTCAGGCGGCCGTTGTCATCGGTGAAGCGAAAACGTTTGGGGTCGTTGATGTCAGCATTGGTCTGTAGGGCCAGCAGGATGTCATGAGCCTCGGAGTCTTCTCTGTCCACATAATGGGAATCATTTGTGGCGATCATCTTCACGTTATATTCCTTGCTCCAGCGAATCAGCACTTCATTGCATATCTCCTGATCGCGCAGTCCGTGACGCTGCAGCTCAATATAAAAATCCTCTCCAAACAGGTTCAGGTACCATTCAAAAACCTTCCTGGCCTCCGCCTCCCCGCTTTTCAGAATGGTCTGGTTAACCTCACTTTGAATGCAGCAGGTGGTACAGATGAGTCCATCGCCATATTGCTGCAGCAGCGCCTTGTCTATGCGGGGCTTGTAGTACAGTCCTTCAACGTAGCCAATTGATGACATTTTGGCCAGATTCTTATACCCCGTCATGTTCCTGGCCAGCAAAACCTGATGGTAGCGGGTCCGGTTGGTGCGGTCATCCATGCGGGTGGGTGTGACGTAGAACTCGCACCCGATGATGGGTTTTATATTCTGTTTCTGCGCTTCATTTACAAAATTGGGAACCCCGAACATATTACCATGGTCGGTGATGGCTATGGCCGGCATGCTTTCGGCGGCGGCCTTGCCGATCAGTTTCTGTATCCCAGCGGCACCATCCAGTAAACTATATTGGGTATGGCAATGCAAATGGGAAAATGAGCACATAGATAACGGCTTCTTAGGTATGAATAATGAAGGTCTGAGGGACCTGCAATTTAATCATATTTAGAAAGAATTGCGTCTGAAAGAATGGTAAAAAACGGCGGAGGTATAAACGAAACCGGCAGATAACATAACTGCTACCTGCCGGTCCGTAGGGGTTGATTAAAGCTTTGTCTCCGCTTTTTTAAAAGGCATAACCCAAAGAGACACCCAGGCGGGGGGTTGTACTGCCGAAGCCTCCGATACTGAATTCATCTTCGGTTGCTCCGCTGGTCTCAATGGACAAACTGGTGCTGTTGAACGAGATGCCAGCGGAAAGTTCTATAGACAGGGAGCGGCTGACCAGCCACTGGTTGCCTATATCAAAGCCTCCGCCGAACAGGGAATAACTGGCTTTTGCACTCGAACCGCCGGAAGTCGGCGTTTCCAGGGAGAAAACCTGATAGCCTAACAGAGGTGCAATAAAGAAACCGTGAGGCACTACATTGCTTTGGCCCGGATAGTACCGGTACTGAGGAATAATGCCAAAACCGCTGAACTTCGTGTCGTCAACGGAGATGGAGGTAATAAAAAGGCCTAACTGGGCTGTAGTCGACTCGCCGAGAACACGTTCGTAATGAATGGAACCACCGGCCAGTGCCAGATTTGCAAGGTTGGTTTTTATCGTGTTTTCCTGAGCATAGGAAACATTGCTGATGGTCATGCCGGCTAGCAATACTAACAGGCTCAGTATGCTTTTGCTTGTTGATAGTGAATTCTTCATCATAATCCTCTATTATTAATGTTATTGGGATAATATATTAATGTTTCTTAATAAATGGCTTTTTATTAAATATTCCTAATTAAATATTAATTTTTATTAACATTTAATTAGCTTTGGTGCCAATATCTTATTATGGTCGCCGCCATTCGGTTTTTTCCAACCGTCTTTTCGGCCCCGTTTCTTTCATTTAGTAATAAGTGTATATTGCGGGCCAGCCATCCATAGAATTGCTTTATGATAATTTTGACACGATTTTTTGCTTTATCCCTGGTCGGTATAAACCTGCTTTTTGCCGGCTGCGGCGAACCGGAATCACGGTCCGATCTCTTATACACCATCCCGGATCAGCCAGAAATGGCCACCGGTTATACACCTAAACCCGGTTGGGCCTTCTCCGAATTTGCCGTGGCCGCGGCCAATCCCCTGGCAGCCGATGCGGGTTACCAGATCATACTGGCCGGCGGTTCGGCCGTTGATGCCGCCATCGCCGTACAGATGGTCCTCTCCCTGGTTGAACCACAGTCTAGCGGGATCGGCGGCGGCGCCTTCCTGCTAACCTGGAACGGAACCGGTATAAACGCGTACGACGGACGCGAAACGGCCCCCCTGGCCGCTGATGAGAACCTGTTCCTCGACGGGAGCGGCCGTCCTCTCCCCTTTTCCGAGGCCGTTTCCAGCGGGCTTTCTGTCGGTGTTCCCGGAACGCTTGCCATGCTGAGCGCCGCTCACCAGGAGCACGGCATACTGCCGTGGGCCGATCTGTTTACCCCCGCCATTACCCTTGCCCAGGAAGGGTTCTCCCTGAGTCCGCGCCTGCGGAAGCAGCTTCAGGATGACCGCACCCTCCGCAATGATGAAATTGCCCGACAGCTGTATTATGATGAAAATGCGGATGCCCACCCGGTGGGTTATCGCTTGCGGAACCCGGCTTTGGCTGAAATCCTGAAAAATGTTGCAGAAAGGGGAATAGATGCCTTTTATACCGGCCGGGTGGCCGGCCACATTGTTCAGCGGGTTCGCAACCATCCCCGGCCGGGATCCATGACCAGGAAAGATCTGCTGAACTATCCATCCCAGGATTTTCAGCGCGATCCCATGTGCACCGACTGGCACGCCTGGAAGGTATGCGGATTCCCCCCTCCCTCATCCGGCCATATTGCCATCATGCAGATGCTGGGCATTATGGATGAGCTGCCCGCTCCGGCCGAAACACTGACCGGCGGCATTCCTTCGGCAGCCTGGCTGCATCAGTACCTTGAAGCGGCCAGGCTCGCCTTCGCCGACCGCAGCCTGTATATAGCCGATCCCGCCTTTACCGACCCTCCTGCCGGCAGCTGGCACAGCCTGCTGGACCCGGCCTATCTGCGGCAGCGGGCCTCCCTTATTGGGGAAACCAGCATGGGCGAAGCCGAGCCGGGTCAACCGGGCACCGTCCGTTCACAGTCAGGCCTCCATCCCCCCCAAACGGAAATGGGGACCAGCCATATCAGTATTATAGACCGCGAGGGAAATGCCGTGGCCATGACAACCACTATTGAACAGGGATTCGGCAGCCGGATCATGACCGACGGCGGCACGGGACTGACGGGGGGTTTTCACCTGAATAATGAGCTTACCGATTTTTCCCGGATACCGGCCGATGAGGAAGGCCGTCCCATAGCGAACCGGGTGGAACCGGCAAAACGCCCCCGTTCCAGCATGAGTCCTACCCTGGTTTTTGACAGGATCAGCGGGGAGCTGGTGGCCACATTGGGCTCACCTGGAGGAGCGGGCATCATTCATTACACCGCTAAGGCGCTCATTGCTATGCTGGACTGGGATCTGGACGCCCAGAAAGCCCTGGATCTGCCCAATTTCGTTAATTATAACGGACCATCCGTGCTGGAGGACGGCCGTTTTCCCCTGGCCGTCATAGAAGCGCTGGAGTCCATGGATCATGATATTTCGGAACGGGAGCTGACAAGCGGACTCCAGGCCATACAGCGTACAGATTATGGATGGTACGGCGGTGCCGATCCGCGTCGGGAAGGAGAAGTTAAGGGTGAATAAAATTATGCAGGTATATTTAAACGGATCATGGATCAATCAGGAAAAAGCCTGCGTACCGGTGTCGGATCGGGGATTTGTTTTTGGCGACGGGGTTTACGAAGTCATCCGGGCCGTTGACGGCCACCTGTTCAGGGAAAAAGAACATCTGGAGCGGCTTAATGAAGGGCTTCAGGCCCTGCAGATCCGGCCGGCATCCGGGGTAACGGAACAAATACCGGAAGCGGGACGGGAGATCCTGCAACGGAACGGCCTGCTTTCCGGGGAGGCTACCGTCTATATTCAGATCACCCGGGGCAGTGCCGTGCAACGCACCCATACGTTCCCCCATCCCCCCGTCCAGGCGACGCTTTATATGTCGGCTGCCCCTTTTGCCCCCTATACGGAACTTCATGAAAATGGCGTGGATGTGATCACCGTACCCGATGTCCGGTGGCTCCGGTGTAACCTGAAGACCATTCAGCTGCTGCCGAACACCCTGGCCCGCCAAAGGGCGGTTGATGCCGGGGTCAACAGCGCCCTCATGATCCGTGACGGAATGGTAACAGAGAGTCCGAACGCGAATATATTCGGCGTCAGGAACGGAACCCTGTATACCTTCCCTCTTTCCAATTACATTCTCAGCGGCATTACCCGTCGTCTGGTTATGGAACTCGCCGGTGAATTGCAGATACCGGTAAAAACCATCCCCGTCAGCGAAGAGGATATCTTCAGCCTCGATGAACTGTTTTTTACCGGCACCACAACCGATATACAACCGGTTACCGAAGTCAACGGTCGTCCGCTGGCGGACGGGCGTCCTGGCCCTGTAACCCGGGCTATCCAGCAAGCCTACAGGAAGGAACTGTACACCTGACTGACGTTCAGGTTGCCTGCTTAAGTCCGGCAAGGTGCTCTTCGAGTCGGTCCAGGGTTTCGGTCATCCCCCCGACCATGCCCATATCCAGCACTGTTTTGAGATCGGCGGGTTTCGGGTATAGCGCACGCACCGTCATTTTCGTTTTTCCCTCCTGTTCGGTGAGTTCGACCGTCGACAGCGTGGAAGGCAATTCTTCGTTGATGTTGCCGTCTTTATCGGAAAAGTAGTCGGTATAGACGATCCGCTCGGGTTCGACAATCTCCTTGTAGATGCCTTTACCCCAGGATTCATCCCCTTCATTGGGGCCGCTCATGCAAAAATGCCACTCTCCGCCTACGCGGAAGTCCATTTTGCAATAAGAAAGGGGCCATGTCCTCGGTCCCCACCAGTTCATCAGATGCTTGCAATCGGAATACGTTTCGAAAACGAGCTTCCGCGGGGCATCAAAGATGCGGGTGATGATGAGTTCGCGGTCGGTTTTCTCCGTTTTGGTTTTTCCGTTTGTCATTTTTTTTTCTCCCTGGTTTGATTATGATTTGTTCTCTTAGCCTGCAATTCAATCAGATAATCGTCGAGCCGGTCCAAACTCGCATCCCAGAACCGGCGGTACTGCTCGATCCAGTCAGAGGCACCCCTGAGCGGTTCTGCCCTGATGCGGCATGGACGCCATTGAGCCTCTCGTCCGCGCTCCACCAGCCCTGCCCTCTCCAGCACTTTCAAATGCTTGGATATGCCGGGAAGGCTCATGTTAAAAGGCCTGGCAAGATCGTTGACCGTTGTTTCACCGGTACTTAAACGGGCCAGGATGGCCCGGCGGGTAGGATCCGCCAGGGCTGCAAACGTATTGCTGAGATGATCTGACATGAGAAGTGTTTATTTTACCATTTAGTTATTTAACCTAGTAGTAAAATACAATGGCCGGGAACTTTAGTCAAGAGGCCGGAACAATTTTTTTTCGCAATATGGCCAGGTGAGAAGATGTGCCAATTTTAGACACCGGCTGCCCCGATCACCTCCAGGGTCTTCCTCAGCCCCGTGGCCGCCACATCCTGAAGGTCCTGTTCCCAATAATCCGGATTATACAGTTCCAGCGATACACATCCTTTATACCCTGTTGATTTCAGGTCCGAGAGTATGCCCGGCAATGGCAGAACGCCGTCCCCGGGATAGACGCGGTGACGGTCTTCCAGGTTTTCGACAGACGGCGAGGATGGCGAGTCGGCAAATTGAAAAATGGCAATCATATCGCCATTTAGTTTCTTTAAGCCCTCGAATCCTCCCTGGCTGATATGCATATGATAGGTATCAGGTATAATTCTGGCTTCGGGATGATCGGCATTCAGGGCCACAGCGGCCGCTTCACCCAGGGTACTGAGCGGAAAAAATTTTACGAAGACAATTGCGGGTTTGATATTGAACTCCCCTATGCCAATTTCGAGGATATCTCTGTACCGGTCTGTCACCCAATGAATATCGTAATTGTCCCCGACGGTATTGGGAATGGTTTGAATGTGTTCCGAGCCGATATCAGAAGCCATACGCATGCGGCGACGCGTATCGTTCAGCGATTCTTCCCATTGGTCCCGCCGGGGGGGCAGGGCATTCCACAGGCCGATCACACTGGGCACGAACATGCCCCGGTCCCTGATCTCCCGCCCCAGATCCTTCAGGCTGCCTCCTCCGGCTTCGTATTCTTCCAGTTCACGATCCCAGGGTTCAATGGCGTCGTAACCCGTCACGGAAGCAATCCGAATTTTCTCCTTTAATGATGCCGGGCGTATCGTGGCCGTATCAAGACATATTGGCCATGGACTTACACCATTCTGATATCTTTTTTCCTGACTTTTTGCAGCATTGGCTTCTTTTGCAACGGCTCCCGGCATAGCGCTGCCGGCAACACCTGTTGCGCCAAGGGTTAGAAAAACTCTTCGTTTCATGAGAGGGGGTTAAAAGGTAAACAGGGGATAATGGTAAACTTCAAAACCGGCCTGGCCGTTATTGAATAGGGTCAGCAACAGGTTCTTCATGGCGGTGAATTGGTTTCTGTTTCAAACGTGTTTAATCCAGACCGAGAACATTTTTGTTGAGCTGTTCATCGGCTCCGGAACCGGCAAAATCATCAAAAGCCTTTTCGGTTTTACGGATGATATGGCTGGCTATAAACGGAGCGCCTTCGGCTGCCCCGTCTTCAGGATGCTTCAGACAGCATTCCCATTCCAGCACCGGCCATCCCTCAAAATCATTTGCAGCCATTTTACTGAAAATACCCTTAAAATCCACCTCCCCGTCACCCAGCGAACGAAACCGTCCCGGGCGATCGACCCAGCTCTGATAACCGCCATAGATGCCAGACCTTCCTGTGGGATTAAACTCCGCATCCTTGACATGAAACATCCGTATTTTTTCCTTGTAGATGTCGATGAAATCGAGATAATCAAGCATCTGGAGAACAAAGTGACTGGGATCGTACAGAATATTGGCTCTCGGATGGTTGTTCGTGGCCTCCAGGAACCTTTCGAACGTTACACCGTCATGCAGATCCTCCCCGGGATGCAGTTCATAGCAGACATCCACGCCGGCCTCGTCAAAAGCATTCAGAATAGGGACCCACCGTTTGGCAAGTTCCTTAAAACCCTCCTCAACGAGCCCTTCCGGCCTCTGCGGCCAGGGGTACATGGTATGCCATAACAGGGCCCCGGAAAATGTCCCATGTTCGGTAATGCCCAGGTTCCGGCTGGCTTTAGCCGAAAGCTTGAGCTGGTTGACCGCCCATTCGGTCCGCGCTTTAGGGTTGTTGTGGTATTTTTCCGGCGCAAAACCGTCAAACATCTTATCGTAGGCCGGATGAACGGCCACCAGCTGCCCCTGCAAATGACTGGCCAGTTCGGTGATCTCCAGGCCTGCTTCCCCCACAATACCTTTGATCTCATCGGCATAGGTCTTGCTTTCGGCCAGTTTCTCCAGGTCGGCGCACCGCCCGTCCCATGCCGGGATCTGCACGCCTTTGTATCCCATCCCGGCAACCCATTTGCAGACAGATCTCAGATTATTAAATGGCTCATCATCGCCCATGAACTGGGCAAGAAATATGGCTGGTCCCTTCATAGTGTATCCTCGTTTGGTTTATATTAATGGCTGATCGTCAGGACTTCAATTTGGTCCATTTCTCAGCGGACTCGTTTGACGCAATCAGGGTGCTGATAAAGGCTATGCCCCTCAGTCCGTCTTTCACAGTGGGGAAATCCAGGTGCTCCGGCTTGGGTGTTTCTCCCTTTAAACGACTGCCAATGGTGAAAGCCACGTTCCGGTAAACATTGGCAAAGGCTTCAATGAACCCTTCCGGATGACCGGAGGGTACGCGGGTATTCATAAGGGAGATATCGCTGAGATACCCGTGGTCAATACCGGTCCGGTAAATCTCCACCGGCCTGTCCAGATGCTTGATCAGCAATGTATTCGGCTCATGCTGATGCCATTCGAGCCCGCCTTTGTCCCCGTATACAAAGATCTTCAGATTATTCTCTTCTCCGGCACTGATCTGGCTGGCATGCAGCACCCCTTTAGCCCCGTTTTCAAAACGCAGCAGGACATTGCCGTCATCATCGAGTAATCTACCTTTAACAACCCTGCTCAAATCCGCACAGACCTCGGAAATTGCCAGACCGGTAATGTACTCGGCCAGGTTTTCCGCATGGGTGCCGATATCGCCCATAGCACCGGCCGGGCCTGATTTTTCAGGATCGGACCGCCAGGCGGCCTGCTTATTGCCCTCATCTTCAAGTTTGGTCGCCAGCCATCCCTGGGGATATTCTACCACCACCTTTCTGATGGTACCAAATTCTGCATTCTTAACCATTTGCCGGGCCTGCTTGACCATCGGGTAGCCGGTATAGTTATGGGTCAGGGCAAAAGTAAGCCCGCTGCGTTCGACCAGGGACTGCAGTTCTCTGGCTTCCCCGACCGAGACCGTCATGGGTTTGTCGCACACTACATTAAAGCCGCTTTCCAGGGCCATTCGGGCCGTGGGAAAATGCACGTGGTTCGGCGTTACGATGGAGACAAAATCCATACGCTCACCCTCAGGCAGCCTTTTTTCTTTTTCAAACATTTCTTCATAGGACCCGTATACGCGATCATCAGGCAGGTACAATAGTTTTCCGCTTTGCCTTGACCTTTCCGGATCGCTGCTGAAAGCTCCGCATACCAATTCAATATGACCATCCAGGGCAGCAGCCTTCCTGTGAACCTCACCTATGAAAGCGCCAATACCGCCGCCTACCATTCCCATCCTGATCTTTCTATCCATAAAACGAACTGTTTAAATTAGGGTTATTTTTTTAACTGACTTCTTTGACTGCAATAACATACAAAATCATCCAAACGATACCCATCTTTTTTGACCGGAAACGGGTGAATTATTCCCCGTTCAATGTGGTCAGATACTCCACGACATCCCGCAGCTCCCGTTTTGACAGCAGCCCTCCCATGGGTGGCATGGCCGAGGGAGAGTTATCGCGTTCGGCAATGTCAGCAAGCTTAACCTTTACCTGTTCCCGGCCGCTGGTCAGCACCGTTATCTCAGAGGCCGTTTCATCCTGGAGAACTCCGCGAACGACGTCATCGTCATTCAATATCAGGGTGACCGTTCCGTATCCGGGGGTCAGCCTGGCCATGGGGTTTAACAGGGCTTCAAGCAAGACTTCACGCGAGTGGCGTCCGGTGGATGACAAATCGGGCCCGGCATCGCCTCCGCGCTGATTAACGGCATGGCAGCGGATGCACTGGGCGGAAGCATGCTGAAAAAATATACGCCTGCCGTTCTGTGCGTCCCCACCCCGCAGCGATTCCCGGTACAGGGCCACCGGATCGTCATCCGGCTTCGAAGATTCGTACTGTTTCAGGCGTTCCTTAAGTCCTTCATCTGTGGCCTGTTCCAGGGCTTCAATCAATTCAAGCTGGATCTCCGCTGCCATACGGCCTGCTATGAGCCGGTCAAGTTGCTCGTTCAGGATGCGGTATGCCGCCTGATTGGGTATGGTGCCCAGGGTCGTCAGCACCGTTTGCCGTTCCTCGACGGTCCCCTGATCCAGGGTCGTCACCAGAAGATCAACCGTTTCTTCAGCCGGAAGGTCCAGTTTCGGGAGCATACTCAGGGCGCTCATCCGCACGGTTTTCCCGTCGTCTTTGAGGGCCAGGGCAATGGCCTCATCCATCTGACCGTAGTCACCGTCCCGAAGGGCCGTGAGGGCGGCGATGCGCACATCCGGATTGGGATCCTGTTCCAGCAATGCGTACATAGCCGGAAGGGCATCCCTGTGGCCGAGCAACCCGGCCGCTTCGGCCACGGCTATTTTAACCGCCGCAGTCTCCCCCGGAAGCCGGCCGGTGATCATGAGGTCCAGGGCGTTCCGGGCATCATCCGCATCGTTGTGGATCTGCCCGCGGTGGCGGCCCGTCACACGGTCAAATATGGACGGTTCCGGCCAGGTGGCCAGCGTATTGAGGGCTTCAACCCGCAGAGCTTCATCCCGATCCGCTCTCCGTGCAAATGCCCCCAGGCGCAGGGCGTCTTCGGCTGTCCCGCTGTATAAGCCGGCGTTAATGGCCCGCCGGATCAGCGGCTCGTTAAGGAAACGGTCCTGCTCCAGCATCCGGGCAAGGGCCGGTATAGCTTCCCAGACAAATACATCATCGCCAATAGCCCGCGCCGCGTTGGTGACAATATACTCATCATCATCGTTCAGGAAACGGGCGGCGCCGGGATGTTCCATTCTCTTCAGGGCCACTATGGCGGCTATCCTTACTGCCCGTGAAGGATGGTCTGCCAAAGCGGTAATGCTCTCAGCGGCATCCATGCGGGCCAGGGCGATGGCTCCGGCCTGCCTCAGGTACACATCCTCATCGCCGTTTGCTTCGAGCATATCCACGACAGGCTGCAGTGCACGGGCGTCGCCTATGCGTCCCAATGCTTCAGCGGCAAAAAAACGAGCCCGTGGCCGATCGTCTCCAAGCAGGGAGATCAGTGCGTCTCTGGCCGGAGCATAGCGTACATCGCCCAGCATCCTGGCCGACTGCGCCCTGATTTCCGGATCGTCATCACCCAACAAGGCCGGCAGATGTTCGGCCACATCCAGGTTTTCGCGGGCCAGCTGGCCCAGGCCCCAAATGCCATGGATGCGGGCCAGCTGGTGGTCATTATCCACTATTGCAGACAGCAGCAAGGCCGTATCACCCCGGCCGGCCAGTTCAAACTGGGCTTTCTGGCGCACACGCATATCGCTGTGCTCCAGAAGCTCAACCAGCTCCTGTCCGTTTCGCCGTTCAAATCCCTCAGCCAGCAAGTCTTTTGTTTCGAGCCTCAGCGCAGAGCCGGCATCACGGGGGGTATCCAGTTTCCAGATCCGCCCTTTCTGATTCCTCCCCCAGCCTTCAATCCAGTCCGCCAGGTAAAGGGCCCCGTCCGGGCCTATATCCATCCCAACGGCAAGGATGCCGTTCAGCACCTCCTGATCCGTATCCAGTTCAAATGAAGCCCCGCTTTCTTTCAGGGTAAAGGCAAAGACCGAAGACCTGGCCGAAGACCCCCTGAAAGACATTAGGAAAAAATGGTCTTTCCAGGCTTCGTTCAGGGCGGTTCCGGGATTATAGACCATCCCGGCCGGACCGCTATGGTAGCGTGCCAAAGGCGGGAGCACATGGGCGGCCTGATCTTCAAAACGGGGATGAAAGTAGTTTTCATCCATCCAGACTTTATAACCGTTGTTCTTCGGATCGGTATACTTGCCGAACTGCCAGTTGATGCGCCATCCGCTGTCCGAGCCGTTGATCAGATAGACGAGCCGTTCAAACTCCCCGGCATGATCGCCATCATTGTCCACGGTTATCAGGTTTCCGTATTTATCGAAGGTAAATTCATGAGTATTTCGAATGCCGGCCGCGAAAACCTCGAAATTACTGCCATCGGGCTCCGAACGGAGGATGGCACCGTTATTGGGATGATGCCATTTTCTGCCCTCGTTATCTGTGATGCTGAGCCCCATGTCGCCAATGCCCCAGTATATCCTGCCATCCGGGCCGACCGTAAGCCCCGACATCCCGTGTCCGCTGAAACCGATATGCACATTATAGCCGTGGCTGATCGACTTTTTCGTATCTCCCATGCCGTCATTATTCGTATCGGTGATCCGCCACATATCGGGTCCCACGCCCAGAAATACATCGTCGTTATAAGAAAGCACGGCCCCTGCCACGTCCGTCACCTCATCATGAAAGTCCCGGATGAACAGCTGGGAAAAATCGGCCAAGCCGTCTCCCGAACGATCTTCGATCCTGTGAATCTCCTCCTTTTCCACCGTCAGATCCCGCCAGTCATGGGAGCCGTCTCCGTTATGGTCGGTGAGCCAGGTATTGTCGCTGCTGCGTTCCGGGGCCAGCTCCGTATGCAGGAAAGCCCTGCGGTCTTCCACGGTCTCCCATATCATGGATTCGGTCAGCCACCGGCTGTCTACGTCACGGATGTCAAATTCGGAGTTCCGGCTTCTGTTCGTCACCGTGATCAGGGCCCTTCCCTGGTCATCCATGTCAATGGCAATGGGATCGGCCAGCAGCTTCTCTGATGCCCAGAGCGAAAGGTCCATGTCACCGGCGACCGTCACCGACAGGCTTTCCCTGAGTTCCTGTGCATCCCGTGCCGCCTCATTTGCGGCCACGGTTTTGATTTCTGGATCGGGAGGCGGCTCCTTGATGCTGCAAGCCATAGAGCCCATGCAGATTGCCAGTACCAGCCATGATGAAAATAAGGGGAATTTGAAATAGGAAATATAGACCATTTGTTCTTCTGGGGTAGTTAATGGTTAGGGTTACATTCTTGCTTATTCAACTCTTAAAATGCCTCTCATGGTTAGATGGTGACCGGGGAAGGTACATACGAACTGGTAATCCCCGGGTGAATCGGGTGCCACGAAATAGATAGTTTCCTCTTCCTGAGGCCCGAGAAGAGAGGTATGATACAGCACATCCTCCATTACAGGCACATAGCCCATATCATGGCCGTTCAGGCCCAGCTGCATGGCCTTTGTTCCCACCCCGCCGGCCGTCCCCGGTTTCACGATCACAGCATTGTGGAGCATGTCATCGTCGTTGCTAAAGGAAAAGGCTATCCGGCTTCCGGCTTTAACGGAAATTACCGTTTGGTCGAACCTCAGACCCGGCTCCGTTCCCAGAACAATCGTCTGATCGGCGCCCCGGGTCCATTCGGCCGGCATGGCGGTGGCTGATTTCGACGGTTCTTCCCCAGCCAGGTTGGCCGAAACGTTTTCTACAGGTCCCCTGGAGGTAGCCATGGGAGCACGGTCTTCGGGGATGTTATTCAGCGTGTAATAGGCTTCCGGATGCAGCAGCCCGTCTCCTTCGCGGGAGCGCACCCCTTCGGCTTTGATCTCATTGACATACCCTTCACGCAGGCCATCCACATACAGGCGGACCGACCGGTGGTCCGCAGCAAGAGCTATTCGGGTGATGGCTTTGTTCATCTGACCGATAACCGGGCTGCCGTAACTGCTGTGATATTTATAGGTAAAATCGGTAATCGCATAGCTGTCCGGATCGCTGGCCCGCCCGGGGTCTGCGGCCTGGGTGAAATGGATGGTAAACCCGTCCGGTTCGGCATTGACCGCCTGCATCTCAAAGGGAACGACCCCGTTCCAGCTCAACCGGTCGATGCCATAGGATTCCTCACCGGTGGCCGACCATCCCCGGCTGGTCATGCCCACATAGATATCATCTTCGGGACCCCATGCCAGTTTGATTACGCCGGAGGAGAATCCCTGACGGAAACCAAAAACGGCGCCCTGGTACTCACCGTCCACTTTCTCATGAAAGATCCGCATGATCCTGGAATGCCCCTGGTCACCTACCAGTAATTGTCCGGCAAAAGGCCCTACCTGGTCATCATTTTCGATCAGCAGCAGATCGGACGTGGAAATGCCCATGATCCCGTGAGGGAGAATGGTCGAAGGCGCCTTGAGCGCAGGAATTTTTCGGGCGTATTCGTAAAGCGACAATCCCAGCGATTCATCGATATCTTCCATTCTCAGATCAACAGGGGATTCCGGCCGGTGAGCCCATTGCAATCCCTCCGGATGCCCCCCGAAATCGCCTTCTTTAAGATGGGTCACCCGGCCGGTAGCAATCCAGTCCCCCTGGTTTTCCGAATAAAATATATCTCCCCCGGCATTGAGGCCAAAACCCAGCGGGGAACGGAGTCCGGTTGCAACGGGCGTCATTTCGCCCTCTTCGGTAATCCGCAGCATCCATCCTCTCCAGTCAGTGAGGCTGGCCCCGCGGCCAATCCACGAGAGGTTGAGCGTTACCAGCATATCCCCGTCAGGCAGGAACTTGGGTCCATAGGAATACTCATGGTAATTTCCCGTCAGCGGCCAGCGGTAGATGGTCCGGTACCGGTCGGCCCTTCCGTTACGGTTGGTATCCTCGATTTTTGTCAGCTCCCCGCGCTGGGTTACGTAATAGGCATTATCCCGGTAGGCAATACCAAGGGGTTCGTGCAGGCCCTGGGCAAACCGTTCAAAAGAAGGGTGGCTGCTGCCGGGATTGGTTATAAGCCAGACATCGCCCCTGCGGGTAGGCACGGCCAGCTGCCCTTTATCATTAAAAGCCAGTCCACCGGCCTCCAGCACTACATGATCGGGAACGGCCATTTTAGTGATGCGGTAATAATCCGTTTCCTGAGGTACGGTTTCGGCCTGTCCGCAAACCGGTCCGGTGGTCATGGCCATCACCGGAAAAAAGAAAAAAAAACGGACGCAGCTGCAGATTGATGCCTTCATAGGTCAGGTTCGTGTCTGTTGATTACCAGATAAGCTGATATTCGATGGTGGATTGATGGGTACGCCTGAGAACAGGAACAAATAGCGCTTTCACCAGACCATTGTCCAATAGCTGCGCTTCTTCCCCGGACGTTTCCTTAATACGGATGTAATACCGGCCGTTGACCCTGTATAAGCCATTGTTCAGCCGTTCTATTTCCTTACCCTGGGCAACTCTGCCGGCTAGCCGGCCTTGCCGGGTATCAGCATGGAATATCAGCTTTCTTTCAAGCCCTTCATGCCGGTTCGCAGAGGGAAGGATCTCATCGGTAAACGAAACGTTCCCGTATTGATACGAAAACACAGGCCGCCCGGCCTCATTCAGATTATATTCTTTTCCTGTCAGCTGATCCGGGACCTCCTGATTCATGAACGCGGCCTCCGTTCCCAGTGAGGCCAGCGGTATACCGGAGCCGTCTTCAACCGAAGCGTTCATGGGGGCCAGCAGCTGTGAACCTCCCCGGCCCTGCCACATGCCGGTCACATCGGCAAAGGGGCTGTTCCAGAAATTCAGCAAGGCCGCCCTGTTAAGATCATAGCTGTAGTGCACACCCTCGGGATGGCCCACCGACAGGGTATGCACCCTTTTTTCATTACCATAGTTGACAAATCCCCCTATCAACTCAGGGTAACGGGAGCCCGGTTGAACCGTCAGCCGCTCCGGGGCCGGGCCACCGGATTCGGGAACCACCGAGGCCAGGGCACGCTTTTCAATGCCGGGCCCTTCGTACGCCAGGACAACATGGGCGTTGCTCACAACCTGCATGTAAGTTAGTTCAAGTTCATGGACGCCTTGCTCAAGATAGGTGACACCTCCGTATTTTTCGAAGTTGCCGTCACCGTTATTGCCAACGATCAGGCCGCCGTCAATGTAGAGGTCTCCCCCATTGGCAATTTGGGTTTCAAACAAATAATCCCCGGAAACCGGAACGTGAAGATCACCCCGGAACCTCATGGCATAGTGCTCCGTTTTGGGACTTAAGCTCTCCACATTAAATGAATCGGTAATCCCTTCATGGATAGGCGGACCCAGGTCGTCGAAATCGGGTACCCTGTCTCCGTTAAAGTCATAGACCGAATAATCCAGTTCACCCAGGGCCAGGGAATCGGTAAGGCTGTAGGCTTTATACTGAAAATTGCGGAACGCCACCGGTCCATGGTCGCCCTGTATCATCAGCGGAGCGGTGGGGACCTCATCGTCAAAAGCCGAGGCCCGGGTCGGTCCGCTTACTTCTGCATTCTGCTGAACCAGCATGCCATTCAGATAAACCCATTCAAATTCAGCATTGCTGATCTTATTTCCATTCTCATCGAAGCGGGGCGCGCGGAACAGGATGTGATATTCCTGCCACAAACCCGGTGCCATTGCCGCGTTTACCCCGGGAGCATACCCTTCAAAGCCTTGTTGCCCGTCAGGCCTTGTGTCATCCCATCGTTGATAGATCCCTCCGAGATCCTCATAGCCGGGAACATCAACGCCCCAGCTGTCCATGATCTGGGCTTCATAGCGGCCCTGAAAATAAATGCCGGAATTGGATCCTTGCGGAACCAGGAACTCGACACGGAGTTCCATATCACCGTGTTCCAGTCTGGTAAACAGATGTCCGTCGTCCTGTCCGGCCGGCAGGTTTGCGATCACACCGCTGCCCTCACCGACGATCATGGAATGTGCTTCCTCCAGGTCTGAGCGAACCCCTCCGACGATCTGCCAGTTTTGATCCGGGGAGCGGAACGCGTCCAGGTCAACCAGGGAGAGCGGGGTCAGCGGTAGGGAGGTAATGCGATCAGGTTGACCGCTAACGGCTGCAGCATTAAGCATCACCAGGCAGACAGCAGCGCAAAACAAAGTGGATTTAAAATTTGCATTCATATGGTACCGGATATCCTTACGAGTTAGCCTGATGACATTGAAAATCAAAGTACAAAATTTATCGTAATAATGGCTGCTTCAGCTCAATTCAATTACCTCAATGTCCTGAATCCTGCCAAGGTCGAGTGCAAATCGTACGATCGTCCGCTTCGTCTGAAAGCCCTGCCGGCCGGCCGCACCCGGGTTAATATGCAGCATCTTCTTGTTATCAGGGTCACGGGCTATGACCAGTATATGCGAATGTCCGCATATGAACAGATCAGGCGGATGCCTGGCCAGTTCCTCTTTTACAGGCAGGGCATAGCGGCCGGGCTGCCCGCCAATATGGGTGATCCAGACACGGACCTCTTCCCGGGTGAAGCGTTCATGCAGCGGAAACGCCTTGCGCACGTCCTGGCCGTCTATATTTCCATACACACCGGTCACCGGGGCAATTTTACGAAGTTCATCCGCTATCCCGATGTTCCCGAAATCTCCGGCATGCCAAATTTCGTCACATTCTTTAAAATAATCCGCTACCTTTGGGTCCAGGTAGTTATGTGTGTCTGATATTAATCCGATTTTAATCATAAAGTGACATTAAAATAATTTATACCGTTCCGGAAACCAAGTTTCTTTTATAGATTACCATGAAATTCTTCAGCATCATCATTGTATCGTGGAATGCCCTGCATCACCTAAAACGCTATTTGCCCTCTGTTCACCAATACAGTTCCGCTGCCGAAATTATAATAGCCGATAACGCCTCAGCCGATGAGAGCGCAACATGGGTGCGTGACCACTATCCGGACATCAGGATCGTGACCCTTGATAAAAACTATGGCTATTGCGGAGGCAACAACCGGGCCGCCTCCCATGCCCGCGGTGAGGTGCTGCTGTTCCTGAACAACGATGTCGAAGTGACCCCGGGCTGGCTGCAGCCTATCGAAGCGATGTTTAAAAAGGAATCCCGGCTGGCCGCCATACAGCCGAAAATACTGTCCATTCACCGCAAAACCCATTTTGAGCATGCCGGAGCGGCGGGGGGATTTCTGGACCGGCACGGCTATCCATTTTGTCAGGGCCGCATCTTTGACTGCGTGGAGGAAGATCACGGCCAGTATGATCAGGAGAGGGAAATACTCTGGGCCAGCGGGGCGGCTCTGGCCATCCGCAAAACCGTATTCATGGAAAACGGGAAATTTGACGAGGACTTTGAGTTTCATATGGAAGAGATCGATCTGTGCTGGCGTTTATGGAACCGCGGGTATTCCGTGAAAGTATGTCCCCGTTCCACGATCTATCATTTGGGCGGTGGTTCTCTGCCTGCCCGGTCCAGCCGCAAGATCTATTACAACTTCAGGAATAACCTGGCCATGATCGTGATGAACAGCAGCCAGCATACCCTGCTGAAACGAATGGCCATGCGCTTTTTGCTGGATTATGTGGCATCCGTCAAAGCCTTGCTGACCTTTAAGTTCGGTGAGTTCGGGGCCATATTAAAGGCTCAGCTCCACTTTGTTCGTCATTTTGACCATATTTCCGATAAGCGGGATAAACTACAGCAGGCGCGCACCAACCCGGAGGACCCGGAAACCATGCTCGATATTTCTATCGTTGCCGAATACTTCATAAAGGGCAGGCGAACATTCGGCGAGCTGCCGGTTAATAATGAAAACACCTAAGCTTACAGGCCTGAAGGGGAACCCTGAAGTAAGGCCCGTGATTGCTGTTGGGGGCGATAATTCCTATATTTATTTTTAATTTTCCGCATACTGCACCCCACCGGTAATTTACCATCACGCCATGAACCCGCAACCTTCCTGCATCCGACCTTTACTGACCCTTTTCCTGCTGGGTTCCCTGGCTTTTTTCACCACGCACTGCGCATCTACCGGCGAACTGGAAAAAGAAGATATTGAAGTTATCCTGGATCGCGCGGCCGAACAGATGCCTATGTCGGTGCAGGTCGACATAAACCGTTATATCAGCCAGTTAAGCGATAATTATGCCATGCTGCATAACACCGTCCCGGAATCGTTCCGGGATATTGAGGCCGAGGAAGAGCGTCGAAACAGCAATCAGGGATACCGGGTACAGATTATTTCCACCCGGGACCTTGAGGAAGTCGAGACCACGGAATCGGAGTTTCTGACCTGGATGAGGGAGGAGGAGATCACTCCCCGCCACGAGACGTACATTCGGTTCCGCCAACCCTATTACCGGCTTCACCTGGGTGATTTCAGGAGCCGTGCCGAGGCCATAGAGTTTTCCCAGGTGGTTCGCACCCAATATCCGAACGCCTGGGTAGTGCCGGATCAGATTGACCCTGATGCCATTCGGGAAATCGAGGAGGAAGCCCAGCGCAGGGAACAGGAGGAGCAGGAAGCCGCCGGGCGTGAGGCTATGGAAGACGATCTCAATGACGGGGCCGCCGACGATACCGGGCCTGGGCGGTAACTTCTCCCTCCAGTTTACGGTACAGATCAACAGCCTTTTGCAGCAACTCTGCCCGGGTGCCGTCATTTTCAATCACAAAATCAGCCAGGTATTTCAGTGTAGAAAAGTCCTGCTGTTTTTGCATGCGCCCGGCCACGCTTTCGGTACTGGTCTCATCCCTGACCGCCACCCATTCCATGCGCTCCTGCCGGCCGGCCAGGACCAGAACAATGAAATCCAGATTTTTGGGGCGTCCCTGCAGAAGCAATAAGGCCGCTTCTTTAACCAGAATGTCGATGCCCTCCTTGCTGGCCCCTTCCATGATACGCTCCGTTTCTTCATACACGACAGGATGGACGAGTTGATTCAACCGATCCGCCTTATCGAGTTCAAAAGCCTGCCGGGACAGCCATGCTTTATTCAGGCGCCCTTGTTCGTCATACGATTCCTCACCAAACTCCCCGATAATGGCGTTCTTCAAGGTTCGTTTGCTAACCATCAGGTCCTTAGCCAGATCGTCGGCGTAAATGACTTTGGCCCCCAGGGTTTCCCAGCATTTGCAGATGGTGGTTTTACCGCTTCCAATGCCTCCGGTTACACCGACCGTTATCATAACTATAGTACCGTATCGAATTTTTCCGAATCCAGGGACTCCGGATAATCGGTTGTATAATGCAGGCCCCTGCTTTCCTTGCGCCTGAAAGCCGATTGGATGACCAGATATCCAATCGCGATAAGATTTCGCAGCTCGCACAGCGGGACACTGACCCTGTTTCGGTCATAAAAATCCTCCACTTCATCGTGCAGCAGCCGTGTCCTGCGGAACGCCCTGTTCAGGCGGTGATTGCTTCGCACAATACCCACATAATCCCACATTATTTGCTGTAATTCCTTTTTGTTGTGGGAAATAAGGATCCATTCCTCGGTATTGGTCGTTCCGCTGTCGTCCCATTCCGGGATACTATGGGTAAGCCGGATATGCTCGGCATATGTTATGGCCGAGCGGGCAGCCCTTTTTGCGAATACCAGGGCCTCCAGCAGGCTGTTCGAAGCCAGGCGGTTTGCCCCGTGGACCCCGGTGCAGGCTGTTTCACCGCTGGCATACAGGCCTCTGATCGATGTTTGGCCGTGCAGGTCGGTAACCACCCCTCCGCATATATAATGCGCGGCCGGAACCACAGGGATCAGGCTTTCGGTAATATCGAGGCCGTATTTGAGGCAGGTTTTGCAGATATTCGGAAATTCTTTCCGGACCACGCCTTCCGGCAGGTGGCGAACGTCCAGAAACACGCAATCGTCCCCTGATTTCTTTAACTGGTCATCTATGGCCCGTGCAACAATATCTCTGGGGGCCAGGTCGGCGCGGGGGTCATATTCTTTCATGAAAGCCGTGCCGGCGCTGTTGCGCAGCACCCCGCCCTTGCCCCTTACCGCCTCGGATATTAAGAAGGAATTGGATCCCGGTATGCACAGCGAGGTTGGGTGGAACTGGATAAACTCCATATTCGCTACCGTTGCTTTTGCGCGGTAAGCCATGGCGATCCCGTCACCGGTGGCAATTTCCGGGTTGGTGGTATGCAGGTAGGCCTGGCCTGCTCCCCCGGTGGCCAGCAAGGTCGTTTTGGCAAACACCCGCTCTACCCTGTCTGAGCGGGTATTGAATACATACACGCCATAACAGTTTTTATCCCTGGTCAGCCGGGTCACCGTTTTGCCCAGATGGTGCTCGGTCATGAGCTCCATAGCAAAATGATGCTCGAAGATCTGAATGTTGGGGTGGCGGGCCGCCGCATCGAGCAGGGAGCGTTCTATTTCTCGGCCGGTCATATCGGCGGCATGAACAATGCGGTTGTGTGTATGCCCGCCTTCCCGGCCCAGATCAAAGCTTCCGTTCCTGGACGTGAACCTGGCGCCCATGGCCAGCAATTCACCAACCACGGCGGGACCTTCTTCCACAATGGTCTTTACCGCTTCGTAATTGCAAAGGTCGGCCCCTGCGGCCAGGGTATCCCCGATATGACTTTCAAAAGAATCCCTGCCGTCAAAAACCGTGGCGATGCCACCCTGGGCATAATTCGTATTGGAGTCGGCTTTGTTCTTCTTCGTGATAATGCCCACGGTGCCGTGGTCGGCTACTGTCAGGGCATATGAAAGGCCGGCGCTTCCGCTTCCTAAAACCAGAAAATCAAACGTATGCATCAGGCCATTAAAAATGCTTTGATAAATTCATCAATTTCTCCATCCATCACATTATCGACACTTGATGTTTCATGCGCGGTACGGTGGTCTTTTACCATATTGTAGGGGTGAAATACATAAGAGCGTATCTGGGAGCCCCATTCATTCTTCATTTTACTGCTTTCCAGCTCGTCTTTAGCCGCTTCACGAATGCGTTTTTCGAGATCATATACCCTGGATTTCAGCATCACCATCGCTTTTTCACGATTCTGCAACTGAGACCGCTCCTGCTGGCATTCGGCCACTACCCGTTCACGGTTGCCGTCGGATAATTCCCCTGTCCAGATCAGCCGCACGCCGGTTTCTACTTTATTAACATTTTGTCCGCCTTTGCCTCCGGCATGAAAACGCTGCATTTCAATATCATCGGGATTGAGATCAATGTCAATGGTATTATCGATGATGGGTGTTACGAATACCGAACAGAACGAGGTGTGCCGGCGCGCGTTGCTGTCAAAGGGTGAGATGCGCACCAGCCGGTGAACACCGTTTTCGGCTTTTAAATACCCATAGGCAAACTCACCTTTTACTTCCAGCGTTGCGCTTTTAATTCCGGCGACGTCTCCCTGCTGGTATTCCAGCGTCGAGGCATCAAAGCCCCTTTTTTCACAGTACCGGGTATACATCCTGTAGATCATCTGAGCCCAATCCTGGCTTTCGGTCCCCCCGGCTCCGGGATTTATAGTGATGATGGCATCGCGCCGGTCATCTTCATCACTGAGCATATTCTTGAACTCAAGTTCTTCAACGCCTTTCACGAGAAGGTTTGTTTCATTGCGGATCTCCTGTTCCGCCTCATCTCCCTCCTCTTCCATTTCTCTGAACAGCATGATATTCTGGCGGTGTTCATCGAGCCTGTCCCAGGTTTCCACCCAGGACTTTTCATGATTCAGGGATTTCATCAAAACCTGGGCTTCGTCGGGGTTATTCCAGAATTCAGGCTGGCCGGCCTGATGTTCAAGTTCTTCTATGCGCCTTTTTCTGTTATCATAGTCAAAGATACCTCCTCAGCGCATCCAGGCGCTGGAACAATTCATCGACAAAATCAGTGTTATGATTAACTTCCATTGAATTCGTGTATTAAGTAATAGGTAAAGCTTTAATATACCCATTAACCGTGCAAGTATTAAACAGCTACGGACATAAAATATTATTAATGCTACCGGCATGCTTTCCTTCATTATAAAGAATTCAGGCCGCGGCAAACATTTGAACTTTACAGGGAAAACTTACACCGTTGAAAGCCACTGCCCCTTTTCCAGGGCAAAGACTCTCCGGCCTGCCCCGGCGAAGACCTTCCCGTCCCAGCTCCTTACCTCAATTTCAATTTTGCTGTTTTCCAGGCGGATAAAATTATAGCCATTCGGTTCATGGCGTACCCGGTTTGAAATGGCCGTGCCGGACTGAGCCACGATAATGGACCGCTTCGACAGGGGGTAAAACGTTCTGATGTCTCCCGTATAGCCATGATGGAGATGGCCGGCTAGCATAAGGTCCACCCCGGCACGGCCCAGCACCTTCAGCGCACTGGCGGCACGGCCCACCAGGTCTACGCCGGTGCCTTCCTCGCCCGGCGGCGGGATAAAAGGATGATGGGTGACCACAACTTTAATAACCGATGGAGGCAGACCGGAAAAAAGCCGCTCCATCTCCTGCATTTGACCCATGGAGATCCGTCCGCTCTTCCAGGTCATCGATCTGGCTGTATTAATGCCGAAAACGGCGATTTCCTCATCCGCATAGCCCGGATACGGCTCTTCGGTGATATATGTCCTGAACCGGTTCAGCGGCCAAAGAAACCTCCGCAAAACATCGTAGAGGGGGATGTCATGATTGCCGGGCACGCTAAGCTGGGGGGCGGGCAACCGCTTCATGAAAGCTGCCGCATCGCGGTATTGCCTGCGCCGGGCCCTTTGGGTAAAATCGCCGCTATTGACAACCAGGCTGGGCCGCAGCCGGTGCAGATCGGCAACCAGACCTTCGGCCACCTCCGGGTCTTCCCTTCCAAAATGCAGATCGGATATGTGCGCTATCGTTTTCATGGAACTACCACGCGCAGGCTTTTGGGACGACTTCTGAACCTGAGGGGGGTATGTAATTTCCGGTTCTCCCCATCGACGGCCACCGTCAGCTTCCGCCGCCTGGAATGTACGGTGGCCTCTTTCACCAACAGGGTCTCGATATCCTGTATGCCACCGATGCCCCTCATCCGGAGATGCCATGCCATGCGCAGCAACCCCCATCGTCCTGTTGCGCAGGCTTTACACAGCCACAGGCAGCCACCGCTAAGAGCCGGCCTCTTGGAATCGGACGCGAATCCCCCCTGATATTCATTATTGCCCACAAATAAAAATGGCGTTGGATCATTGTTTTGGTCCCCCAGGCCGGTAACCTTCAGTTTTTGGCTGGGGACACGCCACAATACGATCAGCGCGGCCGCAATCTGGGCCCGCCACTTTCTCCACCCCCGCTTCTTTGTCCTTCTTTCCCGCTCTTCGACTATTTGCGGATACAGCCCGATTGTCGCATTGTTAATAAACAGGTGGCCATTCACCTCACCCAGATCGATGCACTGCACGTTCATCTTATTGAGCAGCCCGATGGCTTCAACCGGCTTCATCGATACGCCGAGATCGCGGGCAAAATTATTTTGGGTCCCCAGCCCCACCACAGCCAGGGCAATTTGCGAGTCACACAAAAGCCGTGCTGCCGTACTGATGGTTCCGTCTCCTCCTCCCATAACGAGTACATTGATATTCAATGAGATAAGCCGTTCTACCTCAGAACGAACCTGAGCACCGGACACAAAGGCCAGGCAGTCCGGTGAGACCCATTTTTCCAAATAGCGTCTTATTTCTTCCAGGCGTTCCCTGGCCTGATCCGGCGGCAATATGCCGGAGGCTTCATTGATGACAGCGCCGATCTTAATTTTTTGTGATGATCCCACAGCATTTCCCCCCTTCATTGACCCTCTATCCTGAACTATTTCCTAATTCCGAAAGTTCTGTTTTCCGGGAACAAAACAATTCCGGGTTATGCAAATCGCCGGCTGACTCAGACACCCATGGGCTATTGGTTGGCTTGCCCGCCCTGGCAGCGGCCGATGAGGAAGAATGAGAAAAGCAGTACCTGCTAGAGGCTTTTGATGACCCGGCAGGGGTTGCCGGCCGCAAATACCTGTTCAGGAATATCTCTGGTAACGACGCTGCCGGCCCCGATCACGCATTGGCTGCCGATAACCGTCCCCGGCAGGATGATGGCTCCGCCCCCTATCCATGTATCACTGCCAATCCTGATCTCACGGGCCGATTCCAGCCCTTTGCGCCTTTCCCTGTAATCCAGGGGATGCGTGGCCGTATAGATCTGGACAGACGGACCGAATAAACACCGGTCTCCAATCTGCACTTTGGCCGGATCCAGGATGATGCAGTTAAAATTGAAGTATACATCCTCCCCCAGGAAAATGTTACTTCCGTAATCACAGTAAAACGGAGATTCGATCCATGTTTCCCTTCCGGAGCTGCCAAAGAGTTCCCGGAAATATCCGGCCCGGGCCTGCTTGCTTTCTGCGGTGGTTGCGTTTAGCTGCCGCAGCAGGGCGGCCGCCTTTTCACGGCCGGCTATCAACTCTTTATCCATTGCGTTATAGGGTTGTCCGGAAAGCATTTTTTCTCTATTGGTCATATGGTTTGGGTCCCCTGACATGAACTTTATAATCTTTAGGAATAAGCCGATATTTCAACGGACTTTTTACTATACTATTTGCTACCGTAACATTTGCTAATAAAGGACCCTTTTGCCTTGTCTTTCAGGAACAGGCTAAAAAAATTAAAGTAATGACAGTTGAGATCTGGTCAGACGTAACCTGCCCCTTTTGCTATATAGGTAAACGGAAATTCGAAAATGCCCTCAAAAAATTCGATAACAGGGACAGGATTAAGATCCTGTGGCATAGTTTTCAGCTATCCCCGAAAACAAAGACCGACCCGGCCGTCAACGTGGCCGAACATCTGGCAAAGCAGAAAGGATGGACTCTCGAATTTGCCCAAAAGGCCCACACCCGGGTAACGGCTATTGCCAAAGAAGTAGGGTTGATCTTCAGATTTGAAAAGGCGGTTATTGCCAACAGCCTTAATGCTCATAGGCTCAGTCACTTAGCCTCAAAATTCAATATGCAGCATGAATTGCATGAACGGCTTTTTTCGGCTTATTTTACCGAAGGAAAAAACATTGACGACGATACCACCCTGATACAGATCGGCACCGATACAGGATTGCCAGCCGAAGAGATACAGAAGATGCTGCGGAGCCAGATATATGCAGACAAGGTCCGCGAAGATATCATAGCTGCCCAGCAAATTGGCGTGCACGGGGTGCCTTTCTTTGTTATCAACAGCAAGTATGCCGTCTCGGGAGCGCAGCCAAGCGAGGTGTTCCTGAACGCCCTGGAAACAGCCTGGCAGGAAAAAACAGATCCGAATAAAAGTTTAGAAACGGACGGGCCTCTCTGCATGATCGACGGAAACTGCTGATGCAGCTACCGCTCCCGTTCGATGACTTGTAAGATCTGCTGAACGTTGGGATTATTCGGATACAGGCGATCCAGGACTTCGGCATGCTCGCGGGCCGGTTCGAATTGATCCTGCTGCAAATAAAGCGTGATGATGCCATAGCGGTAATCCCCGTTTTCCGGCTCCAGTTCCAGGGTCTGCTTATAAGCGTATTCGGCTTCCTGCGACCGGCCCAGCGTTTGCAGGGCAATGGCCAGGTTATAGAACACCCGGCTTTGATCAGGCATCAGCTGGGTCGCCTGTTCAAAATACCGGATGGCTTCCGCGAGATTATTTTGCTCGGCCTGCAGCAAACCCAGTGAATACCAGGCCTGGCCATACTCCGGTTCCTGCTCTGTGACCACGTTCAGCAGCTGTTCGGCCTTATCGTTTTGCCCCTGGCTGTTATACAGATAGGCCAGATTCATCCGGGCGGGATTAAAATTCGAATCGCGTTCAATGGCTCCGCGGTAGGCCTGTATGGCCTCCTCCGTTTGCCCCTGCTGCTCAAAAAACTGACCGCGGTTCATTTGTCCCTGTGGAAAATATTCATTCACATCCAGATAGGTCCGGTACTCCTGCATGGCCTGCTGAAAATGGTCATCGCGAACCGGTTCGAATTCCGTCTGTGTGTTAGCCGTCAGGCTCCGGACCGCCGACACCCTCACAGAGCGGACGCTATCGTCAAGTGATTGTACCATAATAGGTCCACTTATATCTGCTGGTAAATTTTCCAGGGCTTTTGCCGCACTGCTGCGTATCAGTGACGAGGACGACTGCAGGGCCTCCTCCAATACATCCAGGCTTCGCGGATCGGCAAACCGCCCGACATACCAGATAGCTGTCGCCCGAATAATTTCCGGCTGAGCGGCATCGGCAATCAGCCGGGTCAGATCAGCAAAGGCTCCCCGGCCCTCTTCATTAGCTTTAAGCAGGGTTTCGGAAAAATGCGGCGAGCGTTCCTGCCCATACCACTCCTCTACCGCCCCACTGGCCCAGGCCGCAGACTGGTCGCTGTGGCAATCGTTGCAGGCATTAGGCGTTCCGAACCTCTCGCTCTGATCAGGCCTCGGTATGCGGAAACTGTGATCCCGCCGGTGATCCACCTCCATATACAGCTCGCCCGTCATGTGGCAACTAATACACTGGGCCGCTTCGGTATTCATTTCATGAAAATGATGATCCGGCACATTATACCGGGGTTCATGGCATTGCATGCAAAGGCTGTTGTCATGAATATTGGCCTTAAGCTTCAGAGTATGGGGATCATGGCAATCGGTGCATTTCACGCCATGGTCATACATCTTACTTTGCAGAAATGACCCGAAAACATACACTTCTTCCCGTATTTGTCCGTCGGCATAATAATTATCCGGATGGGGAAGCAGGGGGTCATAATGATCCATAAAATCATCCCCATGAACATAATTATCGGTCAGCTCCTGGCGGAGCGAATGGCAGGGAGCACAGGCGTTGATCTCTTCCAGCTGAGTGGTGTTACGCGCCAGGTCCAGATCCCTGCGTATGCGGCCGGGACGGGCATCCCCGGCCTCCGGGCTGTTCATAAATTCGACATGCTCCCCTCCCGGCCCATGGCAGGCCTCGCAATTTACATTCAGGGCCGACCAGGTGGTGTGAAAAGAGTCCGTTTCGGCGATAAAATTTTTCTGCAGATTAGTGGAATGGCAATCCGCACACATGGTATTCCAGTTCATGGACCCTCCCGTCCAGTGCATCCAGTCGTCCGGTTCCACCGTTTCATCCGGCCTCAGAGAAAACCATTGGTTGCGCTCCGTATCCCAGGATACATGCAGAGCCTGAAATTTCCCTTTGCCAATATCGATAAGGTATTGCTGCAGCGGTTCCCAGCCAAAGGTATACGTTATTTCATAGGTCCCGGTCTCACCGTCCGCCTCGGGGGCCTCCACCATATATTTGTCGCCGTCACGGTAAAACCGGTAGGTATCGCCGGCTTCCCTGAACTCGGCGTCGTTGAAATCGCCGCGGACCGATTCCTCACCGGCTTCAGCAATGGCATAGTCATGGTGAGAGCCTTTCCAGGCCTCCCATTCGTCCAGGTGGCAGGACTGGCAAACCTGATCGCCCACGTATATATGATCATTGGCCATGGCAGGTGCCTTGCTGTCCGGGGCACCGCTTTCCGTGTCTTGAGGACGGCTGCAGCTGTAGACGATGCAAAAGGAGAGAAAACAGAACAGGATCGCAGCGGTCTTCCAGAAGTTACATTTCAACATTATTCAAAAAGGTATTTAAACTTTTCCTTCACCTGCGTCGTTTGTTCTTCCCCGCGAATGAGATCCTCTGAATGATTATCGGCTTCCCGGACCAGATCCATAATAATATCGGGATGTTCACCGCCCACGTTATACTGTTCGGAAGGATCCGTTTCGATGTTATACAGCAAAGGGGGGTCATGGACCTCGGATGTCCCGTCGGGAATGAGCTTAGTCGTCCGAAAATGAACTTTCCAGGGGCCTTTTCTCAAGGCCCGCAATTCTCCGTTGCCATAATAATGAATGATATCACGGACCTGGTCTTCCCTTCCGGTCAAAACCGGCATCAGGTCCACGCCGTCGATAATCCTGTCTCCCGGAAGTTCGGCACCGGCCAGCTTTATGACCGTTGTGTACAGGTCCATCGTTGATGCCAGGGCCTGGCTGACCTGCCCTTCCCCGATGGTACCGGGCCACCGCGCTATGGCCGGGACCCGCGTGCCCCCCTCCCAGGTTGTGTGCTTCCCTCCGCTTAACAGTCCGGCAGAGCCTCCGTCCTGTCCCCGCAAAAGCCACGGACCATTATCACTGGTAAAGATCACCAGGGTATTTTCTTCCAGCCCGTGAGCCTTCAATTCATCGAGAATTTGCTTCATGCCCGAGTCGATCTCCTCGACTACATCGCCATACAAACCCCTGCTGCTGCGGCCTTCAAATTCCTCCGATGCAAACAAGGGGGTATGGGGAAATGTATGGGCCAGATAAAGGAAAAAGGGCCGGTTTTTATTTTTGCGAATAAACCGCAGCGATTCATCCGTATACCGCCTGGTCAGCGTACGCTGATCGACGGGCTGTTCAATAATCTCCTCATTGCGCATCAGCGGGGTGTGAATCAGGCCCCATTGTTCCCGGTTCATATCATTGCTGTAGGGAATGCCATAATAATAGTCAAAACCGTGATCGGTGGGCAGATGCGGTGAATGGTCACCCAAATGCCATTTCCCTATGTGGGCGGTGGCATATGCCCTGGTCTTCAGGGCCGAAGCCATCGTAACCTCTCCCGGCGGCAGGCCTCGGTCTGAATACGGCCATAATACTCCGTTTACTCCGCTTCTGACCGGTAGCCGTCCTGTCAGCAAGGCGGCCCGGCTGGGCGTACATACGGGCGAGGGTACATAGAACTGGGTGAACTTCATACCCTCTTCGGCCATGCCGTCCAAAGCCGGTGTACGAATGGTGGGGTGTCCGTAGGTCCCCAGGTCACCATAGCCCATATCGTCCGTAAAAACGATGACAATATTGGGACTTTCGCCAGCATCCTGAGCGGCAACAGGGGCTGACAACGCCGGGAGGATGAATAATAAGCCTGTACCAAGAAGTATGGATCCGAACCTGGTTCTCTTTCTTTGCATCTCTGAATTCATGCATTAATGGGGTCTTTGAAAGGTAATAGTACCCAACTAAATCTATTTATGCAAAGAAATTTAAACCCTATCCGACCGGTTTATTGTTTCGCAATGACGGCTAATGCTAACCCGGTCCGCCCGACTGTTGCCCATAGGCGTTTAGGCTCACCCTCCTGTTTTTTTGGTTGGCCCGTTCATAGGCTTTCCGTAAACCAGCGATCTCAATTTTTTTCATTTGCATCAGCGCCTTTGTCACGTGTTGCGCTTTTTCCGGATCGGGATCACTCAAAAGTTCGTCCAGCTCTTCGGGCACCACCTTCGGGATCGGGCCCCCCTACCATCGTATTTCATGATACCGGTAATGGCCGTGTCGTTGAATACGGAGCCATAGTAATGTATAGCCTCTTCCGCCCGCCCGCTCACCGATCCGGTAAATACGCCATATTAAAATTCTATCTTGTAGCTCAGGTTCGGAACGATCACCACGGATTTATCCATTTGCACTTCTTTGTCCTGAATGTTGTAATAGCGGCCAAAATGCATCGGTGCACCGAAAATATTCTTAACCTGCAGCGCCCAGACACTCGAATGGTTCCTGCGGTTTAAACGGTAGGTTACCGTAAAATCAGCGGTAAAGGAGGATGGCAACTGATCCCCGAAAGCCCGCGATTCATCGAATATCTCCCTTTTCTCCTGCATGGTCTCTTCCAGCAGGATGGGACTCATGCGCTCACCCCCGACATACGTCATCCGGCCGTTTAAACCCAGCACATGGTTATCATCCCTGAAAAAGTATTCTTTGCCCAATAAGGCATTGGCAACAAACCCTTTATTAAAACGTGTGTTTCGCCATACCCCGTCATCCGCCTTATATTTGGATTCAAATACGGAACCGGTTATGAGATAGTAGTAGTCGTTATTCAGGAATCGCTCAAACGTGACATCCACCCCCATGTTGCGGCCCATACTGTTATTCTCCAGGGTATTGCCGAACGCCCACTCCTGCTTATAATTAATCAGCGAGTATGAGCTGTCTGCTATGCCAGGTGCCTTATCGATGTGCTGATAGTAGGTTTCCACCTTCAGGCGATGATTATCCGTCATGTTCCAGTCATACCCCAGCACCAGATGACGGGCCACGGAAAGCTTCAGGTCTTTGTTCGGATATGTAGTACTTCCCCCCGATTCTTCTTTAACCAGATAGATCTTGAGCTCCTCCATTTGGGTATGCTTCCCGTAGCCTAAGCTGAGCCGGTGTGCGGGCGTCACAGCCCAGCTTAACCCGAGGCGGGGATCCACATTAAGCGCATTGTTCAGGCCAAAATAACCGACATTAATCCCTGCATTCAGCCTTACACCCTGTGACAGAATATACCGGGTCTGAGTGTAGGATTCCAGGGCGCTACTGTTGCCGGCATTGTTCACCACGTTATGGTAGGTATCGGGCTGATGGTCGTCGGTGCTGTTCATCTCCATATTATGAAATAAAACCTTATAGTTTATTCCTGTTTTGGTAGAGAACCGCGGACTGAATTTATGGTTCACATAGGATCCGATACTCAGCTTTCCGGAATTATCATCGGCAAGCATTTCCGGGCGTGTGGTCAATTCATCATCAAGGCGGAATGTCTCCATTTTATTCCTTACGCCGGTGGCCGCAATGGTCGTGTTGATGAAGGTTTGGCTGCCGGCAATAAACCTGTGGCTCAAACCTGCCGCCCCCGTTTGCACATCCCACCCGAAACTCACCCTGTCCCAGTCAGTATACCACGCGGTAGAGTCCCTTTGTTCGGGCTCTGTGGCGTTATCCATCCCCCCGATGCCCCATAGGGAAAACGTACCGGCATGCTTGGTCGGAACGTTAAACTTAAACGACAGATCCTGATACTTCAGCAGCTGGTCGGAGGGGATAAGGTTCAGATCGGTCATCAGTCCAAAGGTAGAATAACGGTAGTTGAATATATAGGAAGCATTTGAGCCCTCCACAATGGGTCCCTCTGAGGCCACATCAATTCCAAGCAATCCCGTCTGGACGGTATGTTCCCGCTTGCCATAGTTACCGTTACGGAAATTCATGTCGAACACGCCCGCCGTTGCATTTCCGTATTCGGCCGGAAAGGCGCTGGTGAAGAAATCCGAATTGGCCAGCATCTGGCTGCTGAACAGCGTTACGACGCCGCCACCGGCCACGTTCCCATTGGGAAAGTGATGAGGCGCAGGTATCTCCACGCCTTCCAGCCGCCACGAGATGCCCTTGGGAGAGTTGCCCCTAACAATAATGGCATTATCCTGAATATTGCCTGTCGTGACCCCGGCGAAGGCAGAAACCAGCCGGGCCGGGTCATCGAGTCCGCCGGCATACCGGCGCGTTTCCTCAACGGTAAAAGCGCGGGCGCTGTTGGTGGCCATAGAATTCAACGGAACTTCCTTACGGATGCCGGCTACAAAGGTCAGCCCTTCCATCTCTGAAACAGATTGCCTGAGTCCGGCATTGAGTACCACCTCTTTGCCGGAGGTGATCAGCACCTCGGAAAAAAAGGCCGGTTCATACCCTATATAGTTAATCTGTATGGTGTACCTGCCGAGTTTTGCATTTTGTACTACGAAATTCCCTTCCAGGTCGGTGGAGGTTCCAAGGAGGGGGTCGGTGTCAAGAATTAGAACGGTGGCCCCAACCAGCGGACTTTGGGTCTCGCTATCATATACGTTTCCCTTAATGGACTGGGTAATAGACTGTGAATAGGAATTTCGGGCAGAGCCAAGCAGCATTAGCGCTGCGATTAAGAAGGTAACTGTTGTCTGGCGTTTCATTTTATTTGATTTAATAATTATAAGGTCTGTTTAGTTTTTCAGGTTAATCCACACCACGAATATCATTACCGCAATACTCAGCATGCAGATAATGCCAATGGCTATTTTTTGGATAAGTCCTGTGACTTTGTTTTGTAATTGTTTCATAACCAGGGCCAAGATGGGGCACAGCGAACGGACAATCGTCCACGCCTATGCGTTTGGACCCCTTACAGGTCCACCTCTGCAGGCATGGACTAAACAGACCTGGCAGAAGAGCGTACGTTGCGCATGTATTGCGATGGGGTGAGACCGGCAATTTTTTTAAATACCTGGTTAAAAGACGATTTGGAGTTAAAACCCGAGTCGAAGGCTAAGGCCAGGATGCTGTAGTTGCTGTTGGCCTCGTTCGAGACCCTTGCCTTGAATTCATCCACCCGGTACTCGTTCACAAAATCGTAGAAATTCTTTTCTTCATATTGGTTAATGATTTGCGACAGATGGTTCAGGGAAATATTGAGTTCCCCGGCCAGGGTATTCAGGGTGAGTTTTGGCTCCAGAAAGGGTTTTTTTATGGTCATCAGATCCACCAGCTTTCGATGATATTGCCCGGCTTCATCCCCTTTCAGTCCGGATCGTTTGTATTCACCGCCTGTTTTAGGTTCGGCGATATGTTCATCCGCCAACAGCTCATCGGCAAAGATTCCCTGGTGCCTGATGCCGAAATAGCCCAGAAAGAAAACAAACAGGATGATGGAAGAATAAATGATCAGGTCGGCATTAAACCAGAATGTAATGCCCAATGCTTCCCTAAGCAGGGAAATGACCGCAACGACGAGATAAATAATCGCAATACTCCAGATACAGTATTGGAGCCAGTTTAGATTGATCGATTCCTCAAAAGCAAAGTTCTCCTTGATAAGGCGGCGGTACCGGCCCAAAAGGCGGTAGGAAAAAATAGGGTAAGCGATCCCGGAGATAATGAACGCCACCAGAGAAAAACCCATGAATATCATAAAATCATTTACTTCTGCATTGTCCACCATCACTTTCTCTTCAGCAGAATAAAAGAAAAAAAATCGTATCATGTATAGGTAGGACAGGAGGACGGGTGCAAAATGCAGGATAATCCGCCAGCTGAAACGCTGATCAGGTTTCAGCGAAAATACAATATACAGATAGAGCATGGGCCCGTGCAGCAGCGGAAAAGGGTGAGTCACCCCCACCATGTGGGGGTATCGGTCCCAGTAGCCCAATGCGTACAGATAATAGCTGAACAGATGAATGCCAAAGATAAACATCCACACAGCCAGGATCCTGTCAGGTACGGATTGATTTTTTTTGGATAACAGTAGAAATTGAAGAAAAAAACATAAAAAAATCCCAATGATAAATAAGGAGTTCATAAGCCGGGGTTCGTAAAAGGCAAATGCTAAGATACCCCATAATTCCGAATATTAAACAAATTATTAAACTATCTGTTTATAAGCGGTGATGGCCGGGTACTCAATGTGAATATCCGTAGTGAATACATTCCCCATTCAGGTTCATCTGATAGGCAAATGTGTATACCTGCCCGAGATGATCTACTATTTCTTTGCTGATATGAGAGGCTAATCTATTCCAAATGGAGATGGCTTCCTGAATATTGTCAAATTCAAGACGGGTAATCTGATCCAGATAACCATCTGCAGCCTTCGTTAATTTTCCTATCTGTATTGTGATCAATTTTCTGTCCTTAAAATAATGAGCTTGCCTGAGTAATTAATAAACGCACCATTCTGGTCAATATCCTTGATTAAATATTTTTTAACAGAGTATGTAATAATGTAAGAAGCTCCTAAACTATGCCTCTATACCACATCAGCAATTTTCTTATGCAAGGGTACCATATCCCAATGGGCCAGTTCACTTCCGGCCAAATAGGCGCTGTTTAAGAAGTACAGCAGATCCTTTTCAGGGTCGTCTGCTTTTCGCACATCCTCATACATCAGCAGCGCCATGGGGCTCCCCCGCATTTCCATCCACCGTGCCTGAGCCGGCATGAGCGGAGTCTCGGTCAGATCTTTTGGGGACGGCCACGTATAAGAGTAAAAAGCGGCATCCGGGATGTTATCATCACCCGGCCAGAAACCAAAACTGATAAGCTCATGAGAATAGGCTTCCTGGTCAACACGGTCGGATTGTGGAAGCGCTGTAGCCAGTTCGCCGGAAAAGCGGGTGGTGGCCAGATCAAAGCTATGCCAGAACAGGTGGGCCGGGCTGGCCTTTCCATAAAAATCACTATTGAACTTCCTGAAGACCCGATCTACCCACATCATTGCCATCCAGTATCGAGCGACATAATCCTGGTCATACCGGTTATGCACCTTATCGTCGGCAAAGGGGGTATCCGAAAAATGCTTATACGGCCTGGCCAGAATATCTGTTTTAATATCGAAATCATCCAGAATTGCCATCAAATTATTGTAGAACCCCGAAACAGACAACCCGTCGGTGAGATCAAAGGCTTTCAACTGCCCGGAATTCGTGGTCACCTTTAGCCGATGGTGCATGAGATCAAAGTCAATTTCAAAACAGCCACTCACGGACGGGATGGAATGCGTCCCCAGCCCCTCCGCCGTTACATACAGCGGAACATGCCACCAGTGATTGCGAAAAGGGGTTAACTCCATGCGGATTTTGCCCACTATCTGGGTATACAAATGAAGGGTCTGCCGGGTTTGTTTCCATTCGCTACATGGAAGGGCGGGAAGGTGCCTCGATGTATTCATGGTCGTGTTTCCTTTCCTCTGTATTTTACATTTACTTTACCAGCCGGATATTATTGTTTGTCTTTTGCAAATAATCAGATTTTAATGCCATTACAAAGCTTTAACGTTATATGTGGCCCTGATTTTGATATTGACTATTTTTTTTGTAAATATTGAAATACCTAAAAATATATAAGACATGAGACCTGTTCTTCCACTGCCTGTTCTGATGTTGGGACTGATCGCCTGCAATCAACCTGACGAAACCGCCGTTCCACCCGCCGGTGAAGCGGCCGTCATTGCTTCGGTCGACATCTGGGATGTACCGTTTGAGGAAAGCCGTTCGCGCGATCCCTATGCCTCTCCCGACGGAAGGATATTCTTTGCCGGTCAGCGTGCCCACTATGTCGGATTCTTCGACCCCGAAACAGAAGAATTCGGCTACCATGAACTCGAAGACGGGACCGGGCCGCACACGGTGGCGGTGGGCGAAGACGGCACCGTCTGGTATGCGGGAAACCGTGCCCGCCACATTGGTAAAATGGACCCGGACACCGGCGAAATCACCAAATACATGATGGAGGATGACCATCTGCGTGACCCCCATACCTTTGCCTTCGATGCGGACGGCAATATCTGGTTTACGGCTCAGGGCGGTAACGGAGTTGGCCATTTCAATGTCACCACCGGCGAGACCGCCGTCTTCCCTGCCCTGACCGAGAATGCCCGTCCCTATGGGATCAGGATGGACCCGGACAAAAAACAGCCCTGGGTAGCTATGGTGAACACCAATAAACTGGCTACCATAAACCCCGAAACCATGGAGATGGAGGAGGTTGTCCTCCCCCGTGAGGAAACCAGGCCTCGCCGCCTCGATGTTACCTCAGACGGGAATGTATGGTATGGGGATTACGCTTCCGGCAATATAGGCCGCTACAACCCCGGGGACGGTTCGATCACTGAGTGGGAGATGCCCGACGGCGCCACATCCCGGCCTTACGCCGTATTGGCGGATGACCGGGACCGGATCTGGCTTTCGGCCGGCGGATCAGACCCCAATAAACTGATCGCCTTCGATACGCAGACAGAGGAATTCGTGGCCTCCGAGGAGATAGAAGTTGCCCGTGGCTCCATCCGTCATATGATGTTCGATTCTACGAGCCGGTCCCTGTGGTTTGGAACCGATACCGGTCACATCGGACGACTGGTCCTGAATTAGTTTTAAAGCAAACCCGAATATAAAGGTCCCCCGCTATGGCTGATGTACAATCCACCATGCTCGAATTAGGCACCCGGGCGCCGCACTTTTTGCTGACGGATACCGTTTCCGGAAAAACCTTGTCACTGGATGATTTTAAAGCAAATAAGGCACTTTTAGTCATGTTTATCTGTAATCATTGCCCATTCGTGAAAGGCATAAAGCAGGGTCTGGTGCAGTACGCCCTCGATTATATGCCCAAAGGCGTGGGCATCGCGGCCATCAACTCCAATGACTCCGAAAAATATCCGGACGACGGGCCTGGCAAGATGAAGCAGGATGCCGAAACCCACGGCTACCCCTTTCCCTATCTTTATGATGAAACACAGGAGGTGGCCAGGGCCTACCGGGCCGCCTGCACCCCGGACTTTTACCTGTTCGACGGAAACCGGGAGCTGGTTTACCGGGGACAGTTTGACAGCAGCCGTCCGGGAAACAGTCTGGCTGTAACGGGTGAAGATCTGCGCGAAGCCACCGACCGGATACGGGCCGGCCGGCCCGTTCCTGTAAACCAGGCACCCAGCATCGGCTGTAATATCAAATGGAAGAAAGGCAATGAACCGGACTACTTTGGGTAGGCGGAGGGTTACCTGTTCCAGTCAGGCGACAGATCCTGCTCAGTCAGCACGTGTTCGATGCGCACCTCGCCCTTATAATCGATGACCTGGAGGGTGGCCGTCCTGTTGCCCACCCCGCCGGAAAAGGTGACCATGCCGAAATTGAAATCCCTTACGTCGTTAACGATGGGGCCGGAGAAGGACCGGTTATGGCCCCCGACCTGCCGGCCCCGGTCGGGGGTGTTCAAAGGGTTCAGCGCCGGGCGTGCGGCGTTGGAGCTGATCAGCTCATAGAGCGGATAGCCTTCCCGTGTGTATTCCAGACGGACCAAAGACCCCACGTGCCAGTCCCCGGAGAGGAAAAAAACGCCGTTGATCTCCTCCTCATACATCCAGTCGAAAAAGCTATCTCGCTCGTTTCCATATTGAGCCCAGTACTCTGAGTTGTTGCGCTTGTCGGCCAGCATGACGTGACCGTTGACGAGGACCTTAAAGGTGGCCGTGCTTTGGGCCATCTCTTCCCTGAGCCAGGCCAGCTGTCCCTCACCCAGCATGGTGCTGTACTCCGGATCGCGGTAATACCGGTCATCCAGCATAAAAAATTCGACGTCAGCAACCCGGAAGGAGTAAAATACGCCGGGTGTATCGTCGGTACCGGCGCCCGGATTGGCCCAGTAGCGGCTGAACATATCCAGGCTCAGATCCCGCCAGCGAAAGGAGCGGTCGGCGTTGTTGGGCCCGTAGTCGTGATCGTCCCATATGGAATAGGTGGGCGTGGTGGCCAGCAACGTACGCAGGTTGTACACGTCGCGCAGAGACCGGTGGGTGCGCGACATCACATAGCTGACTGTCTCTTCCGTCGTTTCATAGGCGCCGGGATGATTGGGCATATAATTGTTATCTCCGATCATCATGAAAAAATCCGGGCGGTACAGGCTGGCCTGGGCCCAGACCGGCTGGCCGGGTTCGCTGTTAGGCGCCGCGCAGGAGGCAAAGGCAAAAGAAAAGTTCGCCGTGCCGCCTTCCTCCCCTCCGGGGAGCATGGAAAAAACCTGGGGCGTCCCGGGGCGAATCATTTCGCCGTCAATTTCGATTTCGTACTGGATGGTATGGAATCCACTGAGATCGTCCAGCGTAATGACGCCGGTGTGTGGAGCCGAATCTGATGTCCGTCCCGTGGCCGTCCCCGTCCCGGCCGGGTCCGATCCGGCGTCCCCCCAGTAGTGCACGCGAACCTCCGCCGGTGCGTCAGTTTCGACCCAGATGGTGGCCGAAGAAGAGGTCGTATGCCCCACCATGGGTCCGCTGAGCAGCCTGTCGGCCCTGGCCTGCATGGTGAGTGTGCAGACCAAAAATACACTGAGCAAAAAAGGCTTACACTTGTAAAAGAGTTTGCGGCATTCAACTGTGATTTCCATATCCATATTTTTCCTATATATTCAAATGGGCATTAACTTTCGGCTGTCCGGACAATAACAGGTTAACAGGATATAAAGATATTTCCCTGCATCCGCAAGCGATTCTGTAAATCAGCAGGGAAATTATTGAATTGATACTTCTCATCGCTTTGGTTATACTCATTTAGTTATTTCCCTTTATCCTAAATATTGCCTCATTATGAATAACCGTATGCGCCTCCTTCTGGCCGCCTTGTTTTTGGGTTTAGCCGTAGTCCTTATCATCACCCTGTTTTCATCCGGCGGGGATCGGTTTATCAGTCCATACGAGAATGTGGACTGGCAGACTACCCATTATTACCACGTCAATCTGCACACGCATACCACCCTGTCAGACGGTCGGTATGATCCGCATCAGGCTATCGACATGTATGATGACCTGGATTACGATATCCTCTCGCTCACAGACCATGATACCCACCATGCTGAACAGCGTCCCCAAACGCTGTATCCATGGACTATGCTGAATGACATCTATCATGAACTCAAGGATCAGATCAAGAGCGGTACGATCACCTTCGGCGATAATGCCAACGAGGAATGGCAGAACCGTGATCCCGTAGAGCTTGATATGCTTTCGGTGGAAGGAAGCGAAATGTCCCGCACCCATCACATAGGAAGTTATATGAGTGATTATGCTGAAGGGGAAGGTGATGAGGAAACGGTTTTTCAGGAAATTGCCGAGCGCGACGGCATAACCATGTTCTTCCATCCCGGTCGTTATGATCATGAACCGGAATGGTATGTAGATTTTTTCAGCAGGCATCCCCATCTGGTAGGCATGGAAATATACAACCAGGTAGATCGCTATCCGGTGGACCGGGTCAAATGGGATCGCATTCTGTACCGGATGATGCCGGAGCGTCCGGTTTGGGGTTTCGCCAACGACGATACGCACCGGACCGAACATTTCGGGGCCAACCGCAATATCTTCCTGCTTCCTGATAAAAGCCTTGAGAATGTACGTGAAGCGATGCTTCGCGGGCATATTTACCTGTTTGTCCCTGAAGTATTAGGAGATCGGCCTGACGTACAGATCACCAATATCGAATCAACCGGCAACCGCATTGCCCTGACAGTCGACGGTGTGTCCAACGAGGTGCAGTGGATCACCCATGATCCGGCAACCGATGATAGTCATTCCATACACAGCGGTATGGAGATCGCCCTGGAAGAGGTTCCTGAAGAAGCCAACTTCGTGCGTGCAGTGATCCTCAGCGACGGCGGCCGCACCTATACTCAGCCTTTCGGAATACAGCGTGCGGAATAAAACAATCACGGTCCTTTGTCTCCCGCCCTTTTTATCCCATAATTCGCCTGACAACATTAACGGCCAGGGTTAGCAGGACACTGACAATGATCATGGACGTGACGGGAACGAATACCCGGCTCCGGCCGGATTCATAGCGGATATCGCCGGGCAGGCGGCCGAACCAGCTGAACATCCAGGGGGCGAAATGCATCAGGGTGCCCGCCGCAATCAGAACGATCCCTGCCAGTATAAGCCAACGCGCCATGAATATCCGGATTTTGTTTTTGGGGATGGCTGCTATAACGTGCTGCCCGCTTTGGTGTTATTCTTTTTCTCTTTTTTTAGTGTGCATACATTCCTATTATAGCTGGGAATTATGTAACCAGGTAAAGTGAAGGACCTATGGAAGACAGCAGTTATCGCAATTTTATCATACTCGGGCTAGCTATTTTTTTGGGTCTGGCGGTCCTGGGCTATCTGGTCAGTGATGCCGCCATAGAGATCAAGCAATACGAACGGACGGTAACGGTTAAAGGCTTATCCGAACAGGAGCATCCGGCCGACATCGTGATCTGGCCGATCCGGTTTACCGAGGCGAGCAATACACTGGAAGACATTTATGTATCGCTTGAAAACAGCTCGGCTGTCATCCGGTCTTTTTTAGTGGATCAGGGCATCAGCGAAGATGAAATATCCACCGACAGTCCGGTCGTGACCGACAAATCGGCCCAGCGTTATGGCGGGGAGGGGGATCCGGAGTTCCGCTACGTTGCCACACAAACAGTGACGGTATATTCGCGGGACGTGGACCAGGTCCGGACCATCATGAGGGGGCTTGCGGAGCTGGGGAAACAGGGAATTGCATTGGGCGCGGAAGATTACCAGGTTCAAACAGAATACTTGTTTACACGGCTCAATGAGATCAAGCCGCAAATGATTGAGGAAGCCACTATGGAGGCCCGGGAGGTCGCGAACAAGTTTGCCGAAGATTCCAACAGCCGCCTGGGCAAGATCAAGACTGCAACCCAGGGGCAGTTCAGTATTAGTCCAAGAGACAATAATAATCCACATATAAAAAATATCCGGGTCGTTTCAACCGTGGTGTATTATCTTTCCGATTAATCCGATGAATGCATATCGATGATAAAATTTACGCTTTTAACCTTGATTATGACCCTTACCGGCCTGCTGCTTAACTGCAGCCCCCAACAACCCCGCTTTCCTGACGGACTTAAAGCTCCGGTGGCCCAAAAACACCCGGTGGAACTTACCAGCCACGGACATACCCGTATCGACCCCTATTACTGGTTAAAGGAACGCGAGAATGAGGAGGTCATCCGCCACCTCAACGAAGAGAATGAATACCTGACCGCCATGATGGCCCATACCGGCGCATTCCGGAAAGAATTGTTTCGGGAAATTCGCGGAAGGATAAAGGAGGATGACCGTTCGGTTCCCTATTACCTGGATGGATACTACTACTATACCCGTTACGGGGAAGGCCGGGAATATCCCGTTTATGCCCGGAAAAATGGATCTCTGGACGCTGAAGAGCAAGTTATGGTAGATGCCAATGTGCTGGCTGAGGGACAAAGCTTTTTTGCCATGACCGGCGTGAATGTCAGCACGAATGGCAAATTGGCCGCCTTCGGCGTGGATACGGTGGGACGGCGCATCTACACCATCCGGTTCCTGGACCTGGAAACCGGTGAAATGCTGGCTGATGAAATACCCGGGGTAACGGGTAATATGGCCTGGGCAGCGGACAATCAAACGATA
>JBBDRB010000038.1:0-1292 GCA_040905685.1 Balneolales bacterium
CGATAAAACACAGGCGACGCTTCGCAATCCGCACAAGCACAAAGAGCATTGGGACTTGCTGGTTGACGCACTGGTAGAGGAGGGGTTTGTTGAAACCCGCGCCGAGGCCGATAAATACTTGAAGCTACACAGCCAGCAGATACGAGACAACGGGTACTTTGCGGGGATGGAAAAAGCCCGAGGAATGGCTCTGCCAAGCATTGCCTACAACTACCGGTTTGAAGTCATGCTGGACTACGGACAGAGATGGGCCGAGAGATTGTCACAGATTGACAACTTTGGGCAGATCACCACCGAGGACAGCAAGGATTTGTTTCAGGAGTATGAGGTACAGATCGCCGATGAGGGTACTCGCGATTTCATTATGGCCTTACGGGGGCGGGTGTACAACCAACAATCCGACTCAGGACTTGAACGAGCTATGTCTGTGATGAATAAGCTGGCCACCGGTTTGCAGCTGGGTAACTTTGGAACGGCAACCCTGAACATAATCGGTGGTATAACGCTGAACTTCATAGCCAATCCGCCGATGGCGTCATTAAAAGCCCTTGGACACCTTGCCCGGCCCGAGTTTCATGCGCCGCGATTCCGTGGAAAGAGCTTTATGAGGGCGCTGTCCGATATGGTGGAGTTTAAAAACCTGGCCGACATGATCCAAGAGGGTCGAATGAGGGGGGCGATTAACAGTGATATGATCTCCCTACTGAGAGACACCAACAACGTCGGGGGATATCTACGAACACCGGAGGTATTAAAGAGGCTGGGGGCACCCGATACGCTGAATATGAATGAGCTGCTAAACCGGTTTGTCAACACGACCATGAAATGGGGCGGGTACATTCCAACGGAGATGTTTATTCGCTCTCATGCGCAACTGGCCGCCAAATATGCACTGACCGACCGCCTTGCAGATCTGCAAAAAAATCCATTAGCGAAAAAAAGTCTGAAACATATCCGACATTTTCAGGAGCATGGATTTGATTATCGTGATCTGCTGACAGAAAACGGAACGGGGCCCAAGACCGAGAACTATATACGGGTAATGAGTAACCTTACTCAGGGTAGTTATAAAGTCGATCAGACGCCGATTCACCTTGATACACCCACCGGGCGGTTCTTCTTCAAGTACATCAAGTTTATCACCCAGGTATCACGGATGTGGTACAAGGATTTCTATAAGCCGTTTATCTCCGCACTGCACGGAGGCAGCCAGGTAAGAGTGGAAGTAAACGGGGTTATGACGACCAGGAGAGTTTCAGAGTTTATGAAGATGCTGAAATTCTTTGCCGTGG
>JBBDRB010000039.1:0-7543 GCA_040905685.1 Balneolales bacterium
GTCTGTACCGGCGGTCGGAGTCGAACCGACACTCCCGAAGGAACACGATTTTGAGTCGTGCGCGTCTACCAATTCCACCACGCCGGCGCCTTTGTTTAAATGTTGTGTTCAGGGTTGTAAATATAAGAAATTAGCACACAATTACGAACCATAAAGTAAATCCGGAGATTGACAACCAGGCAGCCCCGATTGCGGCCAAAACAGTACACCTTAGATTACTGCCTGGCAAAAACCTGCTCCTTCAGGACCTCTTCCACGGCCCTGGCCACGTGTTTAGGGAAATCCACCGGTACAAAATGTTTTCCGCCTTCTATCCGGTCGATAGGAGCCCGCAAATCGCGAGCCAGCCGGTTCCCGTATTTAACGGGTTGGAAGTTGTCAGCCGCTCCCCAAACAATTCGCGTTGGTATTTTTATATCCGGAAGCTTTCCGGATATGGCCAGGGTATCTTTTACATCGAGAAAACGCATTTGCCTCATAAACGCTTCAGCCGCATTTAAATGCTCATAATGCTTCCAGTACTTTTCCAGCGATTCTTCTGCATTTTGTTTGTTCACATGCCCTTCCTGCATAAAAGCCTGCATAATAATGCGAATGGCCGTGTTTGGCAGCCGTTCAGCCACGGTTCCGAGAGCCCGGACAGCTTTAACTCTGGGGATGGGCCATGAATCGTAACTGATGGAGTTGACCAATACCAGCCCCTGTACTTTCTCCGGCATCAAAGCGGCGATGATCTGCGCCACCCCGCCACCCAGATCATGACCGACCAGGGTTACTTTATCCAGCTTTAGAGCCTCCAGCCAAGAGGCCAGCCAGGCGGCCTGGTTTCCGACCGATATATTCCGGTTTCTTCCTTCTTCCACCGAGGCTCCGTAGCCGACCATCTCCCAGGCTATTCGCCTTTTATTCGTTATTTCAGGTATAACATGACGCCACAGGTCAGGAGTGGTGGGAATTCCATGGATAAACACGACGGTAGGCCCGGTCCCTTTTTCAAGCCACCGCATGTTTACGCCGTTCACTTTAATGCTTTTCTCGTTCATGGTATGCATGTTTGTTTAATATGTCACTTTCAAATAGAACACACCCATTGACGGATAAGTTTGTAATCACCGTGCGATCCCCGACGGAGAAACTGTAACTTTGAGGCTAAGTTCTTATCTGAAATTGTGTAAGAATACTTTTTAATATTCCTTATAACTTAAACGTGCTGCATCCACGGAAGCTGATCAAGATTTACATTTCCCCCCGACAGCACCACACCGATTTGTTTGTTACGGACATTGATATTCCCGGACATCAGGGCGGCAACAGGAACGGCCGAGGAGGGTTCTATGATGATCTTCATCCGCTCCCACACATAGCGCATGGCCAGAATGATGGCTTCTTCACTGACCGTTATAATATCATCAGCCTGTTCGGATATGACGGCAAAGGTCAGGATACCGAGCGAAGTTCGCAGTCCGTCGGCTACCGTATCGGGACGGGTTACCGGAATAATTTTTCCCTTCCGGAAAGACTGATATGCATCGTTGGCCGTCTCCGGTTCGGTGCCGATCACCTTTATATCCGTGTTTACCCCCTTGGCGGCCAGAGCACTGCCCGCCAGCAGGCCTCCTCCGCCTACCGGCACCAGCAACATATCCAGGTCCGGCATATCTGATGCCAGTTCCAGGGCAGCGGTCCCCTGCCCGGCAATAATGCGATTATCGTTATAGGGGGAAATAAATACAGACCCCGTTTCCTGTTGAACTTCCCTGCACACGGCCTCCCTGGATTCCTGACCGGGATCACAAGAACGAATATCGGCTCCGTATCCGGCCACGGCTTGCATTTTGACCGGGGTGGAGTTGGAGGGCATGATGATGGTGGCTTTAATACCCTCAGAACGGGCTGCATGAGCAAGAGCCTGTGCATGATTGCCCGATGAATGGGTTATAACGCCTCTGTTTTTTTCTTCTTTCGTGAGCGAGAGGAGGGCGTTGCTGGCTCCCCTGATCTTAAAGGAACCTGTTTTTTGGAAATTTTCACATTTGAAAAAAACTCCGGCACCCAGCCGCTTGTCCAAACTGCTGCAGGTTAAGACCGGGGTGCGGTGAACATGCGGCGCAATACGCTGATGAGCATTACAGATGTCGGCAAAACCAACTTTATGTGGCATAGCGTGCAGGAGTTTAAAATTTGTTTATAGTCTACGCTTAAGGTACTGCCTCTGTTATATTATTCAAATTTACTTTATCAGGTTTGGAAATATATATAACTTGAATAAAAACAATAACGATAAAGTTAGAATACCATGGCTCAGACAATGACCAAAACCACTACGTGGTTCGAGATTCCCGCAAAAGATTTCAAAAGGGCCGTTTCATTCTATGAAACGCTCTACGACACCACGTTCGAAAAAACGACAATGGGTGGAAATCCCTATGCGCTTTTTCCGGGGTCCGGTGAGGGTCCGGGCGGTGCTGTTACGGAATGGCCGGGCTTTGAGCCGGCTGAACCGGGTACGGGTCTTGTGCTCTATCTCTTTGCAGGTGATAAAATCGATGAGATGATAGGCCGGGTCGAAAAAGCAGGTGGCCGGATATCCACACCCAAGACATTTATCAATGATAAATATGGCCATTATTCAACCATAGTGGATACCGAAGGCAACCGTATTGCCCTGCATCAGCCGGGTTATGAATAAATTTCACACACATCCAACAGGAGAGGTATGCCTATCATAAAGGTAATTGAGGTTATAGCCAGTTCCAACAAGAGTTTTGATGATGCTACGCGGAATGCCGTTAAGGAAGCCTCATCGACAATCAAAAATATTCAGTCCATTTATATAAAAGAGATGAAGGCGTATGTGGACAATAATGAGATCACTTCCTTCGGTGTTAATGCCTTGATATCGTTTGAAGTGAATCATTAGGATTGTGGTTAAAGGAACAATGATCCGTATATTTGTGTTATATACCGATTATTCACCTTACCTGCATCCTATGAATTTTTATACCCGCAAAATGGTTAAACCCGAAGATCTGAATCCCAACAGGACATTATTTGGGGGGAGCTTGTTGCGTTGGGTTGATGAAGAAGCGGCTATTTTTGCTATATGTCAGCTTGACAACTTCAGAGTTGTGACGAAGTTTATGTCTGAGATCAATTTTGTAAGTTCGGCCCGACTGGGCGACGTTCTGGAAATGGGCATGGAGGTCGTCAAATTCGGGCGAACGTCGATTACCTTCCGTTGTGTGGTTCGTAATAAATTTACCCATTCAATCATCATTACCATTGAGAAAGTGGTTTTCGTCAGTGTGGATGAAGAAGGCCGGCCACTGCCTCACAACAAAACCACCGTGAAACCGGACGATGAGATGATCAACACCGCGACCGGTTAACCAAAGCTCCGACCGATCAGGTGATCGGCATGCAGGGCGGACAGCATTACCAGCGGTATGCCTCCGCCAGGATGGGTGCTGCCACCGGTCAGGTACAGGTTTTCGAACCAGGGAGACTGGTTGCCCGGCCTGTTAAAGGCAGCGTACCGCCCGTTTGAGGATGTCCCGTAGATACTGCCTTTATTTGACCGGTAGCGAATATGGAAATCTTCCGGGTTGATGATCTGCCGGTACAGAATATTTTCATGCAACCCAGAAAGGCCTCTGTTTTCAAGTTCCCGGAGTAGGAACGCTGCATATGTCTGGCTCTGAACGCTCCAGTTGCCGTCTCCGGTCAGGTAGGGGGCATTGACCATGATGAAAAAATTGGACCCGCCGGGAACGGCATGGCCAGGATTCAGGAACGAAGTGTTGGCTATATATATAGTCGGGTCGGCCGGCATGATCCGTTTAGAGAATATTTCGTCAAATTCCCTGCGATAATCTTTGGAAAATAAGATGTTGTGATGGGCCAGCTGCTCGTACTTCCGGTTGATACCCACTAGCATGACGAAGGCCGAACAGGAGGGTTCCGCCTTCCTGAGCCTGTTTCGTCTGGACAGGCTCAGCCGTTCCGGCTTGATCAGGTTTAAATACGTTTCACTTGAATCGCTGTTGGCAACCACCAGATCCGAGCCTATATATTCATCATGAATATACAGGCCGGTGACCGTCTTGCCGGTCACGGCTATTTCACGAACCGGAGCATTAAAGCAGAACTCAACGCCCAGGGCCCGGGCAAGGGTTATCAGGGATTCCGTTATCTTATGCATGCCTCCGTCCACATAAAATCCACCGCCGTTAAGTTCAATGTGGGGAATTACGTTAAAGGTAGCCGGAGCCCTATAGGGGGAAGAGCCGTTGTAGGTTGAGAACCGTTTGAAAAACTGTCGCATATACACCGACCTGAATGATTTATCCACCCGGCTGCTCACCGTCCTGAAGGCGTCAATGCGGAAAGCATCTGTCCAGTTTATACCGGACAGATCCGATAAGCGCTGCAGGGGATTATCAAGAAAGGAAGCCGCTGTCCGGTCGTAAAGCCTGGAGGCATATTCGAGAAAGGGGACATAAGCCTCTGCATCTTCGGGTGCGATTTGCCGGACTGCGGCAAGTGCCTTCTTACGATCGGAGTAGGAATTGAATTCGGTGCCGTCGGCAAAAAAATACCTGCAAAGCGGATCCAGCGGGATCAGGGTAAGATGATCTTCCAGCCTGGAACCGCAAAGACGGAAGACCTTGTCAAGGATACGAGGCATGGTCAGCAGACTGGGTCCGGTATCGAAGCGAAAGCCACCCGATTCAACCTGGCTTACTTTTCCTCCCGGAATTGAATTTTTTTCATAAACGGTAACCTGATGTCCTCTCTTTGACAAGAGGCAGGAAACGGCCAGACCACCCAACCCTGCACCAATAACGGAAATTTTCATTCCTGAAACCAATCTTTAGTTGACAGTAAAGGTATACAAAAGTACCTTTAAAGCAAGAGAGGTTTAAAGCAGAAAAACAATCAGCTAATTCATCATTACAATTACTATGGCTTTTCAGGAAAAAGCAAAGCGCCATATTACACTTGAAGAATTCATCATTCAGGGCCAAAACCGTTTCCGCGGAGCAACCGGAGAACTTTCCCAGCTTCTGCGCGATATCGGGCTGGCGACCAAAATCATTTCCAGGGAAGTCAATAAAGCCGGCATAACCAATATTCTGGGACTGGACGGCGGGGAGAATGTCCACGGTGAGCGTGTCAAAAAGCTGGATGTGTTTTCCAATGACCAGATGATCCATGCACTAAGCCGTTCCGATATGGTCAACATGGTTATTTCAGAGGAAGAGGAGAACATTATCCGTCTTGACAGTACCTCGGGCAATTACATTGTGTATATGGATCCTCTGGACGGGTCTTCCAATATTGATGTCAATGTTTCCATAGGCACGATCTTTTCCATCTATATGAGAAAATCTCACCGGGCCGATTACCCGGACGAAGATGATGCTTTGCAGCCGGGGATCAATCAGGTTGCAGCCGGCTATGTACTCTATGGCTCCAGCACGATCCTGGTCTATACCACCGGGATCGGTGTCAGTGCCTTTACGCTCGATCCCAGCATAGGTGAGTTCTTTCTGTGTGAAGACAACATCAAGATCCCTGAACAGGGGTCCTGCTACAGCGTGAATGAAGGCAGTTTTAACTCCTGGTCGTCCGGGCTGCGCGAGTACATCAAATACTGCAAAGCCGAACACCCGCCTTCATCCCGGCCCTACAGCTCTAGGTATATCGGGTCAATGGTTGCCGATGTGCACCGGACATTGCTTAAAGGCGGGATATTTATCTATCCGGCAACTGATAAATACCAGGATGGAAAACTCCGGCTGATGTATGAATGCAATCCGCTGGCCTTCATAACCGAGCAGGCCGGGGGAAAGGTCACCACGGGCGTCAGACGCATCATGGAAATCGAGCCGAAACACATTCACCAGCGCACACCCATTTATCTGGGGTCCACGGCCAATGTAAATATGGCCGAAGATTTTCTCAAGGAGTACGCCTACAGTTCGATTAGTTCAACTTCATAGCCAATTTTCCTCAGAGCTTCCTGAATTTCGGGGAAGTCGGGAATGGAGTCGGAAACAGGCCTGATAATGGCCGTTTCCTCTTCCAGGCTGACCTGAACTTCAGCAATACCGTTGATCTTCTCCAGAACATTGGTCGCTGATACCACACAGGCCTCACAATGCAGGCCCTTAACCGAAAGGACTATGTTTCCCTCGGCCGTGAGCAGAACGTCCGTTTCCGGATTTTGCTCATCGACGGAACAGGCCGTGATCAGAATGGAAATAAATAAAACGGACAAAAAGGTCCGCGCCGGGGCAATAAGAAATGGATTAAAAGTCAACGTGCATGCCTTCCCGTATATCGTGATTAATGGTATAACCGCCATTGACCTCAACCACATAGCGGGCTGGTTGCCCGGATGGTATTTGCTGTTCGGAAAACGGGGTCGTGTTTTGGTGTATTCTAACGATTTCCCGGTCACGATTAATATAAATTATATCCAGGGGAAGGGGGGTGTTGGCCATCCAGAAGCTGCGGGCTTCTTCATTATCGAATATAAAGAGCATGCCGGCATCGGACGGAAGTTCGTATACGTTCATGAGGCCCAGGTTGCGTTTATTCTCCGTATCGGCAACAGCCGCCCGGATTGTGGAAATGGTATCACCGGCCGTATTTAAGAAATGGACTTCCGTCACAAAGTCAAGGCTCCTGCCCGTTGTTCCTCTGCTGTCATCGTCATTACCACAGGAAAATATTAAAAAAATAAAAATAAACGCAATAAAAACAGATATATAAGAGTTCATGAACAAGTTTGACTATTTATAGGATCATACAAATATATTCAAAATCTACTTCAAGTATGAAGGGTTGACGGCAGAATATCGATTAAGTGCCGCTTGGATAGGATATATGGTTACCTGACATCAGAACCTCTATTGTAATTCACAACTATTAAGATTATATTTGTGGCGAAAAGTGGGTCCCAAAAAGGCGCACTTTTTTTTATTTACATACATAAAGTTAATTTTGCAAGATCAATTAATACATAAACTTACAGATTTGATAGAGGATACCCTCGCGGGGTCTTCCCTTTTTTTAATCGATCTGGAACTCAAAGGTAACAGCCATAACACGGCTGTATGGGTTTATATTGAATCGGAAAAGGGTGGAGTCTCGCTGGAAGAGTGTACCGAAGTAAACAAACAGTTGGGTTTCCTGATTGAAGCAAACGAAGTGTTCTTACACCGATACACGATTAATGTATCTTCCCCCGGGTTAGGACGCCCTTTAAAAGACATCAGACAATATTTTAATAATACAGGCCGTCAAGTATCTATAAAGTACAGGCTTAACGAAGAAGAGAAAACCGTGGCGGGCAAACTTGCTGAAGTGGAAAATGACAATATACATGTGAATGCAAAAGACGGCAAACAACATGAGGTCAGGTTCAAAGATATTATAGAAACGAAAATTGAAGCTGTTATTTGACGATAACGTGTTCCTGGAGAATTATGCAAACAGATATTTCAAAACAAATTATTCACTCTTTTGCTGAAAT
>JBBDRB010000040.1:0-99527 GCA_040905685.1 Balneolales bacterium
CGCTTTTTCCCAGTTCATTTTAGGGCGGTGTATCCAGCGGTTATCCCCCCGCTTGGAGTAGTCGCCGAGGTAGGAGAGGTCGTTCATTTGGCCCAATTCGTCGCCCATGTATAACAGCGGAATTCCCTTCCAGGTAAAGACCACATTCTGAAGAAGCAGTATTCGTTTGATCGAATCATCGATTTCCAGCTCTTCGGCTTCGACCATGGCCTTCTGTAAACCGGCCAGGGCGGCAAGAGTTCCTGAAACCCGGGCTTCCCCTGACCAATAATCACGCTGAAAAGGATAGCCCTGGGAGAAACTGCCGTCAATTTTGCCGGTATAGAAATTGGTGCAAAACATGCGGGTGTCGTGCCCGTTTTGTCCGACATCGGCAGCATTTTCTTCAGAAATACCCCAGCCGATGTCATCATGGCTGCGCAGGTAATTGACCCATTCGGTATTCTCAGGGGCCCGTGGAAGGTTAAACAGGGTTGTTCTCAGCAAATGGGTATTGTTACAGGCCAGCGCATGCCACAAATGGTTCATTAAAGTGGCATTGTAGGCTATTTCACATTCCTTGCCTTCATAGCCACCCGTTCCCAGATAGCGAACGATCTCATCCGGTCCGACAATGGCTTCGGCTTTGAACAAGACGCTGGGCGCGGCTATTCGCATCAGGGCCCGGTAAGCGCGTATGATAAAATGAGCCTCTTCCTGGTTTTGGCAATGCGTTCCCATTTTTTTCCAGATGTAGGGAACAGCATCCAGCCTCATGAAGTCAACGCCCGTATTCGCCAGATGGGTCATCTCCTCGAACATGGCATGGAACAGATCGGGATTGGTGTAGTTCAAGTCCCACTGAAAATCATAGAACGTGGTCCATACCCATTTATCTATCTGTGGATAGTAACTGAAATTTCCCGGGGAAAAATCGGGAAAAACCTCCACCAGATGTTTTTCATATTCGTTAGGCAGTGTACGATCATCAAACATAATGTAATACTGCTGATAGCGCATATCGCCGGCCATGGCAGCCTGAGCCCACCGGTGTTCCTTGGCCGTATGGTTGATCACAAAATCGAAAACCAGGTTTATCCCGGCTTCCTGTAACATGCGCGATAGTTTTCGCAGCTCATCATACGTACCCAGCCTGGGGTCTACACTTCGGAAATCCTGGACAGCATACCCGCCGTCGTTCAGCCCTTCGCGGGGTTTAAGCATGGGCATCAGGTGAAGGTAGTTGATTCCCAGTTCACTGAGATAGGGGATAATCCGATACAGGTTTTTCAGATTGCCGGCAAACAGATCAACGTACATCATCCCGCCGACGAGCTTATGTGTTTTAAACCATTCGGTATCCGTCTCCCGCACCTGGTCGAGTTTGTGCAGACGGTACGGGCGATCATTCAGTGATTGCAGGATAGAATCAAACAGGGCCGTGATCCATTTTTGTCTGCCCGGCAAATCCTCATATACGGTTACATAACTAGTCCAGAAGTCTTCGAACCATTTTTCTATCCGGTTTTTCAGGTAGGGATGTTTTTTGTAATGCCGTGTATACCGGTTCAGGATATAGCTTTTCATTCTTCCGCAATCTTCACTGATGTGGAAAGCCGAAGATTGGTCGTTGTGGCGGGTATGATCTTCTAATTTATTGATGGTTGTATCGGTTGGCATTTGACAAATAATGCAGACTAATCATGGAAAATCGACTGGGTGATCAGTTCGGAAACCTCAGGCATGGCTCCTGTTTTGGCCGCTATGTGAGCTGCGTATCTGTTGGCGCTGTTCAGGGCCTGATCCAGCGGTTTTTTCCTGAGCATTTGATGCGCCAGGGCGGCGGTAAAAGCATCGCCTACTCCCACCGAATCCCCTTTACCGGTATCGATAGCATGACGGGGTTCAATAAAGTGGGCGTCTCTGGTGATCAGTTCGCTGCCGTTTTTCCCTTTGGTGAGACAGATAACCTGAATGTTATACTTTTCGAACAGCCAGTGCTGAAGGTGGTTTGTGGAAAACAGGGTCCCCAACAGGTGATGCTCGCTTTGGTTCAGCTTAAGCACATCGGCATAACGAAGGGATTTTTCAATTATCTCTTTTGTGAAAAAGGGCTCTCGCAGGTTAAGATCCAGGATCTTAAGGCAATGCGGTGTTACAGAATCCAAAAATTCGAGTATGGTCCGGCGGCTGGTTTCCGACCGCTGACCCAACGTTCCGAAGCACACAGCATCGCCCTCACGGGCAAGACGGGCCCATGAATCTTTAAATTCCAGGAAGTCCCAGGCTACCGGTGATTTGATAACATAACTGGCTTCATCGTTAACCATGCGAACTTCGACGGTACCCGTGGGGTATGGGTCGCTGATCTGCAGATAGGTGGAATCGATCTGTTTTCCAATGAAAAACTGCCGTAACGCTTCACCAGGTTCATCATTTCCAACCCTGCTTGCGATAATACCATGATTGCCGAAGATGCTGGCATGGTACACCACATTGGCCGGAGCGCCTCCCGGCCTCTTATAGGTGGGGAATATATCCCATAATACTTCCCCGATCCCGATAATCACTGGTGGTTTTAACATAGTCTGCTCAAGTGTGTAACCGTTGGTAACCTTGCATTATTCTAAAATGCACAATTCATAGTCAAATGAAAAAGGTGAAATATTCTTAAGTCAAGCCTCTTGCTAACTTACGAAGCAAGCACAGCTTAATTATCAGCGTATGAAAAAAACGTTTATAAAAGGAGGGTGTGATCGCCGTGCGGAGTGACGGATGATTAGCTTTGCGTTGCCGGTATTTCTTTGGCATCGCCCTTCCAGGACCGGACGTATCCTTTGGCTTTTTCCAGGGAGGTGGCCACCGTGAAATACATTATGGGTATAAATACCAGGGTAATCAGTGTTGAGGCAGCGAGTCCGCCAACGACGACCCTGGCCAGAGAGGCCTGGATCTCCCCGCCGGGTCCGAAGCCAAATGACAGGGGAAGCATGGCCAGAATAGTAGTCAGCGTGGTCATTAAGATCGGACGTAGTCGAAGTTTCCCGGCTTCAATCAACGAATTATAGATGCTCAGGTTTTGCTCGCGCCGCAGCAGGTTCACGTAATCCACCAATACAATGGCGTTGTTGACGACAATCCCGATGAGCATGATAATCCCCATAAAACTTTGCAGGTTGAGCGTCGTTCCGGTCAGCAGCATAGTCGGGACGATACCTATAACGGCCAGGGGTACGGAAAACATAACGATCAGGGGATCGATAAAACGTTCAAACTGAGCGGCCATAACCATATAGATTAAAATTATGGCCATAATAATAGCCATGATAAAATCTTTTTGTGCTTTTTGCTGTTCCTCGTACTCACCCCCAAAGTAGACGGAAAATCCGTCCGGCATCGTAATCTGGCCCAGATCCGCACGGATGAGGTCTACGGCGTCTCCCAGGGCAACGCCGCTTTCCAGGTTGGCGGTAATATAATTCACCCGCTGACCATTTACCCGGTTTATGTTGGTGGGCCCTCTGGCCAGATCCTGGGACACCAGGGCAGAGACGGGTACTATGTCATTGTCCTGCGTCCGGATGGTGATATTATCAAGATCCTGTATGCTCAGCCGGTCTTCGGGACGTAAGCGGACCGTAATGGGATATTCATCCCCGCCTATACGATACATGCCGGCCCTGGATCCGCCCAGATTGGTTTGGATGGCCTGGCCAATATCCTGAACATTAAGGCCAAGCCTTGATATTTTTTCCCTGTCAAAGGTAATGTTTTGTTCAGGACGTCCCACCCGTTCGTCATTATAGACATCGGAAACGCCGGGGACTCCCTCGATCCGGTTTGCCAGTTCATCACTCAGGTTTTGTGCAATCTGTATATCATGGCCCCGAAGCTGAATCTGGACGGCCTCTTCTCCATCGCCCCCCGAACTGAATATTCTGCGCAGGATCCAAAGTCCAGAACGCGCCGACACACGAAATTCGGCTCCGGGTATAACCCCTTCCAAATTCTCGCGTATGTGATCGGCCAGTTCCGAGCTGGGCATTCCCCGGTCGGCCTGATCATGGAGGGTAAGCTCTATTTCCGCCCTGCCATTGCGCAGATCGCGGGTATAATGCTTAATTTCCTCTTCAGGAACTACCCGTTTAACCACTTCATCAAGTTCCATCAGATATTCGTACATCACGGCAATATTGGTGCCCTGGGCCATGCTCATCCGAATCTGGATCTCGTCTGCATCAGACTGCGGCGCCAGCTCAAAAGGAATTAAAGGAATAAAAAAGATGGATGATCCAAGCAAGCCGATGGTCACCAGAACGATGGCAATTTTCATGTTCAGTGCTTTGGCCAGAATTTTGCCGTAACCGCTTTCCATATTGTCGAAAAAACGCTGGGTTCTTGACCACTTCGTACGATCCGGGTTTTCAGCCTGTATGGTAAGAAATTTGCTGGCCAGCATGGGAACGAGGGTCAGAGCTACCAGCAGGGAGCAGCCCAGGGAAAACACCACTACCAAAGCCAGTTCCTGGAACATCATACCGGTTATGGTCTGCATGAACAACACCGGAAGAAAAATAACCGAGGTGGTTAACGTCGCCGCCACTATGGCCCCGCCAACCTGTTTGGTCCCCACAAGGGCGCTTACCTTTTTATCATCACCGTGCTGTCTGCGCCGCACTATATTTTCAAGCACCACGATGGCGTTATCCACGATCAGCCCTACACCCAGCGCCAGTCCTCCGAAGCTCATCTGGTTGAGGGTCAGGCTGTTGAAGTACAAGAGCCCGAATGTGGCAATGACAGAAATCGGAATGGAGACGGCGATAATCAACGTCGTGGAGCCGTTTCGCAGAAAAGCAAACAGGATGATGACGGCCAGCAGGCCTCCCCAGACAGCCGAATTCCTGACATTGTCGATGGAATCCTGAATGAATTCGCTCTGATCGGTAACAACCTGCATTTGCAGGTCACTGCGTTCCAGGTTTATCCGTTCGACCTCGGCATGAATAGCATGGGCTACGGCTACGGTATTGGCGCCGGTTTGTTTTCGAATTCCCAGGCGGATGGTGGGACGCTCATCGATTTCCACAAAACGGTTTATATCTTCATATCCCTCGCTTACCGTAGCGACATCCCTGACCCGGATGGGATGTCCGTCCACTCTGCGGATTATGGTATTGCCGATCTGATCGACATCAGTGAATTCACCAAGGGTGCGGACATACAGATCCCCCATTCCGTCTTTTATGTTCCCGCCGGGCAGATTGATGTTCTCACGTCCGATCACCTGGATAATATCATTGGCCGTAACCCGGCTGGAAGACATCCGGTCCCGGTTCATATCGACATGTACTTCTTTATACACTCCGCCCCAGACATCAATGGACCCAACACCGGGGATTTGTTCAAAACGTTTGGCCAGATCCTGTTCCAGAACCCGGGTCAGGTCGGACATTTCGCGTTCTGAACGGGCGCCGAGAATGACAATCGGGCTATCGTTGGGATCAAATTTGCGTATCCTTGGCGTTTCCACCTCTTCGGGCAAATCACGCCTGACCCGGTCCAGGGCACCGCGTACATCATTGGCGGCTTCATCCAGGTTGGTTCCCTGAACGAAATTTATAGAGACCCAACTGCTTCCTTCGCTGGTCCGTGAGTTCACCGATTCGATATTGGCTACCCCGGCGATGGCATTTTCAATACGATCGGTAATGATGAGCTCCATTTCTTCCGGGCCCACATTATCATATGCCGTATAGATGCTAAGCCTGGGGTATTCGATCGGAGGGAGCAGATCTACCGGAAGAAAACGAAAACCAATAACCCCCAGGGTGATCACGATCAGATAGACCATGGTAGTCGCTATAGGACGTGATACGGACTTTGAAGTAAGGGACATGTTCGATGAAAATTAATGATCAGTATATGCGGCAGGGTTTACTCCGCAAAAGATTTATCCACCGGCGGAATCGCCACTACTGGCCTGTGGACGGTATTTTTCTTCTATGATCCGGAAGATATCCCGTGCATGAAGCTGCTGCAGGTCCAGGATGCGATCCCATTCCGTCATCCGGAAATAGGATTGGGTATGGCCGCCAACCAGCAGGTTTTGGCCCATGGTAACTACATAGGTATCACTTGAAATACCACGGACCCCCGATACCATCCGGCCCTTGGCCACCACATTTACGGGAACAAACGATACGGGGGTAGGGCCGAGGATAGACGAACGGTCGTCTTCATCTACTTCATATTCCGTACCAAGTGCATCGGCCACATAAACCCCCTGTACGCCTTCCCGCGGATGATTGTATAAGGCGTTATTGGGAATGAGAGTGGCCTGATCGGTTTCGCCATAGAGGATGTCCACAGAAATATACATGCCCGGCCGCAGTACACCCCCCCCGTTTTGCACCTCAATATCAGCCTGGGTGGTATGCGTGACCGGGTTTAGAAAAGGTGAGATACGCGTTACCTGGGTCTGAATTACCGTATCCGGCATGGCTTCGGAGTAAAGATTGGCTGTTTGGCCCACCTTGATATAACCGGTCATGCGTTCGGTCAGCACCATTTGTATCTGTACATTTTCCGTATCACCGATTTCGAAAAGCGGGGTGGAGGTATTCGCCTGCTGGCCCACTTCGGCACTGCGCAAACCAATGAAACCATCGGTTGTTGCCCGGACAATGGTATTGTCCAGTGCCGCCTCGCGCTCATCAACCACAGAAGCGGCTTGATTCCTTTGGGCCTGGGCCAGGGCAAGATTGGCTTTTGCCGATTCCACTTCAGCCTGGATCGCTTCCAGTTCGGCCTGACTTTCAAGCTGCCGATCAGCCAGGGTTGCTATTCGGTTTAACCGGATTTCCATCTGGTTGAGGCGGGTTTGGGCTTGGTGTTCCTGGGCTACCGCTATCTGGTAACCGGACTCGGCCTGTTTTAAACGTTCCCTGAACTCCGTATCCTGAAGTTTGACCAGAGGGTCTCCGCGTTTTACCCGGTCTCCGTTATTCACATAAACCTCGGTGATAGGGGCCGCTATTTCCGGATAGACCCCGGTTTGATTGCGGGCCCGAACCACGCCGGTCAGCCTTTCCTCAAGGGGCAAAGAACCAAATCCGGCTTTCAGGACTTCAACAGTTGGCGCACGTTCGGAATCACGGTTATTATTTTCTTCATTGGCATTGCTGTTAAATCCACAGGCGGTGATCAGAAAAAGCATTCCTGAAACAGGCAAGCTAATTAAAATACGGTTTTTAGGATGCATTTTTATAGGAAGAAAAAAATTAATATTCTGTAGGTAATAATGTAAAGCAATACCAGGCAGCTATAATATGCAAAATACTGCTTTAAGTAGGGTGTAAAAGCTGTTTAAAAATTGTATGTATAATATAGCCCTCCCCCGGAAATGTAAAAAGGCCAATAGGGTAAATGCTACAGATATCCTTTACTCACCAGCAGTTCAGCATTTAAAATGGCGCAGCCTGCCGCTCCGCGAATGGTATTATGCCCTAAGACGGTAAAGGAAATATCCAGGACTTCGGCACGGCGCAACCGGCCCATTCCTACCTGCATCCCCCCTTCGGCAAGGGCATTTTTGGCGGGTTGCGGATAACGGAAATCGTCATAGAGTTTTAAGGGCTGCTCCGGCGCTGATGGCAGGTCCAAACCGGACAATGGATTAGCCCAGTTGCTGACTACCTCCCTTACCTCCTCGATGGCATCCGGCGGCCTGGTTAGTTTGGCCGTGACAGACAGCAGGTGCCCATCGATGACCGGAACCCTTATGGCTGTACTTTGAACAGGAAAACGGGCCGGATTAATGGTATCCCCATTCAGGGTCCCCAGTATTTTCAGAGGCTCAATTCCGATTTTCTCTTCTTCGCCGCCAATATAGGGCATAACATTGCCCAGTATGTCCAGGCTTGCCACGCCGGGATACCCCGCTCCTGAAACAGCCTGAAGGGTAGTCATCACCAAAGAATCGATACCGAATGCATCCGAGACGGGTTTTAAAGCCATGGTCAGCGGCACGCAGACACAATTGGGATTGGTTAGGATAAAACCCTTTTTTCCCTCGTCGAATGTTTGATGTTTTATAAGTTCAATATGTCCGGGATTTACTTCCGGAACCAGTAAAGGGACTTGGGGGTGCTGTCGGTAGTTCTTTGCGTTGGATATAACCGGTATTCCGGCTTTGGCAAACTCTATTTCAATCTCCGTAGCCACTTTGGCATCCAAACCGGAAAAAACAAAATCAACTTGTTCAAAGTCGGCAGCTGTGCATGGGGAAACCCTTAAACCGGCTGCCTCATCAGGCATGGGAGAGCTTTCAACCCAATTACAGGCTTCTTTATACACCTTTCCGGCCGATCGTTCCGAGGCTCCTAGTTTAACAACGCTGAACCAGGGATGATTTCGTAACAAATGTATGAATTTTTGTCCTACGGCGCCTGTGGCGCCTAATATTCCGACACGATAAGATGACATGGGGTGTTTTTTAAATTTAATGGGGACCGAGTCCCTAAGATAAAAAAACAATTGCAGAGAGGGAAAAGCGGAAATCAAAAAGATTAAGGCTGAAAGAGATTAAAATGATGATAAATACCCTGTTGTCCTTGAAATAATATTCTTCCTATATTAATTTAAAACAGGTATATAGAGTTATTAAGTAAAATCAGGAGACCCAATAAGCGAGAATAAAAATGGACTCAATCGGCAGCACGGTGCAAAAACATATTTTTGAAGGCGAATTCCGGTATATAACCGGCAACCTTCCAAAGCAATGGGAAAGGCAACCCTCCGAGAATCAGTAAAGAAGGCTATTATGATCACTGCCCGATAGCACAATTTGCTGTTGCCCCTGTTTGTTAACCCCCTGCATGCACCCCTCCTTTCAGTCCGGCTGACGTTCCATGAGCATGACAGGCGTGGAGCGTCCGGCCTTCGATACGGAGGCCAATAAAATTACCTGTTATTTATATTTTGTTTTATGATATTAGTTACATTAAAAAAATTCAACAGGTGACCAGTAAAACGAAACCTCTTTAAATTAAACCTCATTGTCTATGAAAGAAACAGATAAAAAATATAGGGGCACCGGCATCACCCGCCGGAACTTTATAGGTAAATCGACAGCGGCCGCAGCCGGTTTCACTATTCTGCCCAGCACGGTAGTAAGCGGATTGGGCCATAAAGCACCCAGTGACAAACTCAATATTGCCGGCATTGGTGTTGGCGGGCGCGGGGCCGGTGTTTTGCGCGGAATGGAAGGGGAAAATGTCGTAGCGCTTTGCGATGTGGACTGGCGGTATGCCAAAGATACTTTCGATAATTACCCGGATGCAAAAAAATACTGGGACTGGCGAAAACTATATGATGAGATGGGCGACTCCATAGACGCTGTCGTAGTGGCTACATCAGATCATGCCCACGCTATCATTGCAGCCCATGCCATGACTATGGGGAAACATGTGTATGTGGAAAAACCCTTAACCCATACCGTATATGAATCCCGCTTGCTTACCAGGCTGGCCGACCGGTACAACGTCGCTACGCAGATGGGCAACCAGGGAGCATCTGAAGACGGCGTCAATCTGGTAGTGGAATGGATCAATAACGGAGAAATCGGGGAAGTTGCCAAAGTTGATTCCTTCACCGACCGGCCGATCTGGCCCCAGGGGCTCAATCGCCCGTCGGGGAACCAGGCTGTTCCGGAAACGATGGACTGGGATTTATTTATTGGTCCGGCAAAAATGCGTGCCTATAACGAAATCTACACACCCTGGAACTTCCGCGGCTGGTGGGACTTCGGTACCGGCGCTCTGGGCGATATGGCCTGTCATATTCTGCATGCCCCTTTTAAAAGTCTGGAACTGGGTTATCCAACGAAAGTCCAGGGCAGTTCATCTTTATTGTTAACCGACTGTGCCCCTACAGCTCAGAAAGTTCACCTTACCTATCCTGAACGCCGTTCAAGTAAAAATACAACCTTGCCTGAAGTCGAGGTAAACTGGTACGATGGCGGCCTGAGGCCGGCCATGCCTGAAGGTTGGCCAGAAGGGCGGGATATGAATTTTGCCGGCGGAGGGGTTATTTTCCACGGCTCGAAAGATACCCTTATTTGCGGATGCTACGGAAGGGAACCTTGGTTGCTTTCCGGCCGGGTACCCAATGTTCAGCAAACCGAACGAAGGGTGCCGGAAGGACATCAAAAGGACTGGGTTCGTGCCTGCAAGGAAAGCCCGCAGAACAGGGTTGAATCCAAGGCCGCATTCAGTGAGTCCGGACCGTTCAATGAAATGGTGGTTATGGGTGTTCTGGCAGTCCGGCTGCAGGCGCTGAACAAGGAACTCGAATGGAACGGGGAAGATATGCGTTTTACCAATATCTCCGACAGCGAAACCATTCGTACGGTGATTGAAGACGGGTTTGTGATCGAAGATGGAAATCCGTCATTCTCCAAGACGTGGACCGATCCCGTAAATGCAAAACAGTTTGCCGCCGAACTCATCAGGCATGAATACCGGGAAGGCTGGAAGCTGCCCGATATGCCCGCCTGAGGGCCGGCAGACTGACGATTATGAAAAACCCTCATCCTTACGCTTCGGATGAGGGTTTTTAATTGCCATAGTGGATGTGAATGTGAACCCTTAACGCTGTGAATCATGAAAACTAAGTTTAATAGAGGCCGGAAGATCATTAAATATGCCTCCTTATTGTTGCTGGCCGGCGGATTTATTTCCGCCTGTTCCAATGCGGACCGGGAAGTTGAACTAACTTCCCATAATACGCTTACCCCCGCCGAACAGGAAGAGGGCTGGATCCTGCTTTTCAACGGCGAGAACACCGAGGGCTGGAGGGGATATAACCAGCCGGACTTTCCGGAAAGCGGATGGATTGCCGAAGAGGGCACCTTGCGGTACGGGCCGGATCTGGGCCGTGCCGGTGGCCGGGCAGGCGATATCATTTACGACCAGAAGTTCGGTGATTTCGTCCTGCAGCTGGAATGGAAGATATCCGGGAACGGGAACTCCGGTATCTTTTACCTGGGTCAGGAAATTGAAGGGCAGCCTATCTGGATATCGGCCCCTGAGATGCAGATCCTTGACAATGACGGTCACCCCGATGCAGAAAGGGGAACGGACGGAAACCGGAAGGCCGGTTCACTGTATGACCTGATCCCCGCCAATCCGCAGAATACCAAACCGGTCGGTGAATGGAACCATGCCGAGATCATTGTGCAGCAGGGTACGGTCGTGCACCGTCAAAACGGGGAGGATGTGCTCGTTTATGAAATGGGGACCACATCCTGGAATGAGCTGATCGCCGGCAGCAAGTTCAGTGAATTTTCTCAGTTCGGGCAGTACAAGCCCGGCTATATAGCCCTGCAGGATCACAGCGATGAGGTGTGGTTTCGAAATATCAAGGTCAGGGTGCTGTAGCGATAAGAGGGGCGGAGGACTAAGCCGGTTGCCGGGAAGGATAACTTCCCAGTATTTTCAAAAATACCGTCTTTTCCTCCAATTCTTTTAAAGCCGGTTTTACGGCCGGATCATGGATGTTTGCTTCTATGTCCAGATAGAATAAATATTGCCAGGGCTTGTTGGGGCGGGGCCGGGATTCGAGTTTTGTCATATTGATCCCATGACGGTCGAGAACATTCAGGCAACGGATCAGGGCCCCTTTTTCATGGGCTGCGGCCATCAGTAGCGATGTTTTACAGGTGATTTGTGGATCAATCTGAACGGGTTCGCGTGCGACGATCACGAAACGGGTGTAATTTTCCTCCTGATTGGCAATATGGCGAGCCAGTATACGAAGCCCATAACGTTCGGCCGCATGCATTCCGGCAATGGCTGCCTGGGAAAGGTCGGAATCATTACGGACCTTGCGGGCTGCCATGGCGGTGTCGGTATACGATTCAACCTGGCAGCGCGGCAGGGAAGCCAGGAACTTGCTGCACTGAGCGATGGCCTGTGGGTGGGAAATTATCCGCCGGATATGCTCGAGTTCCACAGATTCGGGAGCCATCAGGCAATGTTCGATTCGTAATACTTCCTCCCCGGTTATGTAGAGGTTTTTTTCACCAAGCACATCGTAGGTATCGTTTATGGATCCGGCTGTGGTATTTTCAATGGGCAGTATGGCGAATTCGGTATCCTGCCGCTCCACGGCTTCAGCGGCTTCATGAAAAGAATGGTAACCCAAACACTCCACTTCGTCATAACGGGCCGAAAAATGATGGCGGGCCGCCTCATAACTGAAGGCACCCTCGATTCCCTGATAGGCCACGCTTACCGAAGGTCCCTTTCGCTTGTTCTGATAATCCACCAGAGCATGGGCCTGGTATCGAACGGCATGACCGATGATATCCCGAAAAAGCTGCTCCACAAAATAGTGATCCAATCCGGCCTCGCCGGCCAGATCCCTGATCCGGCGCAGCACTACTTCTTCCCGACCGGGGTCACGAATAAGTTTGTTCTGCTCAATTTTAGAAGAAGATATGCTGGTAACGATCTTCAACCGGTCGGCCAGCGCCCCGACGATGCGCCGGTCGATGCGGTCCAGTTCTTTTCGGATTTTTTCAATGTCACTTGCCATTCGTTTTTCCTGTACATTTACCGGTGGGGTGAGTTTGCAACGGCCGGTACAAAATATGCGTTCGCTAAATAAAAATGCATGCTTTATTTGTTAAATTGAAATTGAACATAAACAAAAAGATTCTATGGCTGTCAGGAAAGCTAAAAATACACTGGATATCAGCAAAGATATGGATGAGGGTGCTCTGAAAGTAGACATTCAACGACATTTGCGACACACTCTGGCTAAGGACGAATTTTCATCAACCAACTGGGATAATTACCGCAGTTTGGTATTGGCGATTCGCGACCGCCTGAATGACCGCTGGATCGATACGCAACAGAGCTATTATAACCTGGATGTGAAGCGGGTCTATTACATTTCCATGGAATACCTGATCGGGAGACTTCTCGACAGCACCCTCATCAACCTTGGTATCCTGGATGAAACTAAAAAAGCGCTGGAAGAACTGGGCCTGGATTATGATCAGCTGCGGGAATCCGAGTGGGATGCCGGACTTGGCAATGGCGGCCTGGGCCGGCTGGCGGCCTGTTTTCTGGATTCTATGGCTACGTTGGGGATTCCCGGCTATGGGTATGGCATACGGTATGACTATGGTATTTTTTATCAGAGGATCATTGACGGCTACCAGCATGAAGCCCCGGATCAATGGCTGCGTTATGGCAATCCATGGGATGTTTCCCGTCCCAAAATCAATTACCCGGTACATTTTCATGGCGAATCAGTCCCTTATACCGATTCGGACGGCCATCTTCGATTTAAATGGCAAAATACGGATGAGATCATTGCCATGGCCTACGATACACCGGTGCCGGGCTATCAAAATGAGGTGGTAAACAACCTGCGGCTTTGGAAAGCCACCTCATCGAATACATTTGATTTAAACAGCTTCAACCAGGGACAGTATATTGATTCAATACGGGATATTCAGCTTCACGAAAACATTTCACGTATCCTGTATCCGAATGATAAAGTTTTCGTCGGACAGGAGCTGCGCCTGAAACAGGAATATTTTCTGGTCTCCGCAACCCTGCAGGACATCCTGCGCCGGTTCAAAAAGAAGCATGATGACTGGAGAAAACTTCCTGAAAAGGTGGCGATACAGTGCAATGACACCCATCCCAATCTGGCCGTGCCCGAACTGATGCGTTTCCTTATGGATGAAGAAGGCCTGAACTGGGATACGGCCTGGGACATTACCACCAAAACGCTGAATTACACCAATCATACGGTTTTGCCTGAAGCGCTGGAAAAATGGCCTGTGGCCCTGATGCGTAATCTGCTGCCGAGACATCTGCAGATTATCTACGAGATCAATAAGCGTTTTTTAAACCACGTGCGCGCAGAATACGGCGAGGACCTGAATCGCATCCGGCGGATGTCGATCATCAGCGAAGGAGAGCAGCCCTCCGTTCAAATGGCAACCCTCGGCATCGTGGGATCCCACAAAGTCAACGGGGTGGCCGCCCTGCACTCCGAGCTTATCAAAAAGACGATATTCAAGGATTTTGCAGATTTATATCCCGATAAGTTCACCAATAAAACCAACGGCATAACGCCGCGCAGGTGGCTCCGGCAATGCAATCCGGATCTCTCTGCCCTTATTAGCGGCAGAATCGGCGACAGCTGGGTTACCCGGCTGGAGGACCTGAAGCAAATTGACCCGCTGGCCGGGGATGAGAAGTTTCAAAACGATTTCATGGAGATTAAAAAAAACAACAAAATCCGGTTGGCGGATTACATACTGGATAAGAATGAAGTCGGCATTAACCCGGATTCCATTTTTGATATTCAGATCAAACGCATCCATGAATACAAACGTCAGCTTCTGGCGGCCATCCACACCATTGTGTTGTATAACCGGATAAAAAAAGATCCGGATGCCGTTTTCCAGCCGCGGACGGTGCTTTTTGGAGGCAAGGCCGCGCCGGGATATGCCATGGCCAAGAAACATATTAAACTGATAAACTGCATAGGCGATGTGATCAATAATGATCCTGATGTCGGGGATAAGCTGAAATGTGTATTCCTGAGCAATTACAGAGTCTCGCTGGCTGAGATTATGATTCCGGCCGCCGATCTTTCCGAACAGATATCGACGGCCGGCATGGAAGCTTCCGGGACGGGTAACATGAAGTTTGCCCTGAACGGTGCCCTCACCATCGGTACGCTCGATGGTGCGAATATTGAAATCAGGGAAGAAGTTGGCGATGATAATATTCTGATCTTTGGCCTCGATGTGGATGAAGTGGAACAGCTTCGAATAGAAGGCTATTCGCCCTGGGATTATTATCATCAGAATACCGAACTAAAACAGGCTATCGATCAGATCCGCAACGGGTTCTTTAGCCCGGACATTCCCGACTTGTTTCATCCCATTACCGATGCCTTGCTGGATGGGGGAGATTATTACATGTTGCTGGCCGATTTTAATGCCTATGCCGATGCCCAGAGAAAGGCGGAATCTTTATACAGGGATAAAAAAATATGGGCCCAAAAAGCCATACACAACGTAGCCAGGATCGGCCGGTTTTCGTCCGATCGGACCATCCGGGAATATGCCGGAGAAATATGGGGGATTTAGTCCTTCCGCCAGACAAGGGGCCTTAGGTGCCTGCCATCTGAAGTAAACACCAGAGCTCCGTTCAGGCTGGTAAACAAGGAAATCGTTCCCGACAGCTGCAGTCGACGTATGGTTTCGGCATGTGGATGGCTGTAACGGTTTTGAAGCGATAAGGAGGCCGCCGAGTAGGCCGGCTGAACGGCTGATAAAAAAGCGGATCCTGAGCTGGTCCGGCTCCCATGGTGTCCCACCTTCAGCAATTCCGATTGCAAAAAGGGGCCGTAATGGCTGACCATAGCATGTTCGGCCGTATGGTCAGCATCACCGGGCAGCAGCACGGCGGTTTCACCATAGACCGCTTTGATCACCAGCGACCAGGTATTGGCATTGCTTACGCTTAACCCTGGATCCGGACCCAGGACGAAAAACCGCATGGCCTCGCCGATGGCAAGCAGGTCGCCGCGACGGACAATCTCAATAGGAACATCCATTTTTTTTGCATCAGCCAGGTACTTCAGATAAACCTCCGAACCATAATCAAATCCGGAATCATAGATTATACGTATGGGAATGTTACGCAGCAAGGTGCTGATTCCGCCGATATGGTCGGCATGCGGATGGGTTAAAATGACCGCGTCCAGTTCTTTTATGCCCCGCGCCTTCAGCTCGGGTAATAGGACCCTTTCGGCACTGTTTTGATAAAGGGACAGGATACCGGCATCAAAAAGCACTTTTTTTCCGTCCGGGGTCTCGAGCAGAACGGCATCGCCCTGGCCGATGTCGAAGACCGTGACGGTTAAGGGAGTACTCAACTTCTGGTACAGCAAATGCCCCTGATGCATGCACAGGGCAAGCAATAAGAAAGCCAGCATCTTCCAGCGCAGGGCCGGCTTGAACATAGAGGCAAAGGTTAAAAACAACACACCCCAGACCAGAAAAAAGAAGGGCGATCCAACCGAACCCTGAATCCACGACCATGGCAGGGCGGAGGCGCCTTCAGCATAGCGCAGCAAAAAACCGGCGATTACATCTGCAGGCCTGTTGAACCAGGTACCCAGCCCGGCATGCAGCGCTTCGATGCACAAGGATGCCATGGTCCAAAGATACATAGCCTGTACCAACGGGATAATCAGGATATTGCTGGCGGGCCCAATCAGGGAGAATTCATTGAAATAATGCATCAGAACCGGGTACAAGGCGGCCTGAACCAATATGCTTATGCTGACGAACTGACAGAACGTTCGCATCCGGCCATGACGAAGCTTTTCCGGCCAGCAACTTCCGGTAACCGGAAGGGCCAGAAGGATGACCAGTACGGCCGTAAAGGAAAGCTGAAAACCGATATCAAACACGGCACCGGGATTGAGCAGCAAAATAACCAAAGCCGCAATACCCAGCAGATTCAGCGATTGCCGGGGTTTTTGGAACAGACGACCATAAATAAATAACAGGGCCATTACCGAGGCGCGGATAACGGAAGTTGAGAACCCTGTAATGCCGCAATAGGCAATCAGGATCATAATGGCCAGTGCCAGACCCAGCCACGTGCCGAACCTGAAGGTCCAGAACCAGGGAATGATCAGCCAGTAGGGCAACAGTATAAACCCTACATGCATACCGGATACGGCCATCAGGTGGGCCAGTCCGGCCCTGGAAAAAGCCGTTTGCCACTTGCGGTCGATACCCTTCCGGTCACCCAGCAGCAATGCCCGGGCAATACCCGAATGCTCGTCAGAAAAAATAACCCCGACCCTATCGGTGGCCTTAATCCTCCACCGGGACCATCCTGCCAGGGATTGCCCGGCCCGGGAGGAGAGGATCCGGTTGATATCCACGTAGGTGTATATCTGTAACTTTTTCAGATAAGCCTGATGGTCGAAATCATAAGGGTTTCTTCGCTCAGGCACTTCGCTCAGCCTGCCTTCGAATTCGATATAGTGGCCGGTGACCAGACCGGGGTGGGCTTCCTGGTCAAATAATCGTGCCCTGGTCTTAAATGCCGTTCGCCACATCCCTGAGCCCGCAACCCACACCGAGTCTATATTCACGTCAGCCTCAGTGTATCCTCCTGCAGTGGTCCGGATATCTGCTACGGCACCGTAAAAGACCGGAGCGGGTTCAATACCGGACAAACCCCGGCCGGTGAAATCCGGTTCCCGGTCATGGAAAGTGTACCAGGTGCCCCCGAAAGCGAAGATGACAAACAGATATGCACCGACCTGGAATGCGCTGTTATGCGCGCGCCAAGCCGATATTATCCATGCCACAGCGGCGGTGCAGCCGATAACCGGCCAGCAAACAGGGAGAAAAGCCAGCAGGTCAGCGCAGCAGATTCCGGCAATCAGCAACAATGCCAATCGAAGCGCGGGGTAAAGGCCCGGTGAAAGCTCACGGTGCAGATCTTTTCTCATACCCACGAAGACCCCCGGCGGGATGAAACCTTACATGGGCTGACAGAGAATCCGGCCGAACTTATCTGACATCCTGCACGTTGTACACGATTTATAAATACGGACGGCCCGGACCCCTGCCTCCGTGTTTATCTCATTCCTTCTTTGTAAATTGATCTTATGAATATTGCAATAGTATGTTATCCTACTTATGGCGGCAGTGGCGTGGTTGCTACCGAACTGGGAAAAGGCCTGGCCCGAAAAGGCCATAACGTTCATTTTCTGAGCTACTCCAGGCCCCTGAGATTGGATACGTTTGAAACGAACATCACCTATCATGAGGTGAATATCAATGCCTATCCTTTGTTTGAATATCCACCGTATGATCTTGCCCTGGCCAGCCATATGGTGGATTTGATCAAATATGAAAAGATTGACCTTTTCCATGTCCATTATGCCATTCCCCATGCAACCAGTGCCTACCTGGCCAAACAGATTTTGGGTAAGCAGGGAGAACATGTTCCGATTATTACCACCCTGCACGGCACCGATATCACCATCGTCGGAAGTGATGCCAGTTACGCTCCGGTGGTGACCTTTTCCATCAATCAGAGCAATGGGGTTACAGCCGTATCGGAATACCTGAAAAAGGAAACCTATAGCCGGTTTGAAATCGATGTTCCAATCGAGGTCATACCCAATTTCGTCGACACCACGCGGTTCAATAAATCGAACAAAGAGCAATTCAAGAAGGCTCTGAGCCCGGATGAATCGAAGGTGATCACACACGTTAGCAATTTCAGGAAAGTAAAGCGCGTGAACGACGTCGTATCTGTTTTTCACCGGATACTGGAAAGCGGCGTTAAAGCAAAGCTGCTGCTGGTCGGTGACGGACCAGAACGGCCGAATGCCGAGGTTAAATGCCGCGAGCTGGGGGTATGCGAGCATGTTCGCTTTCTGGGAAAACAGGAAAAGGTGGAGGAGATACTGTCGATTTCCGATTTGTTTCTCATGCCGTCAGGCTCAGAGACTTTCGGCCTTGCGGCCCTGGAAGCGATGAGTTGCAGTGTGCCGGTAATCAGTTCAGATATTGGGGGGCTGCCGGAACTGAATATTCACGGCGAAACGGGTTTTTTATGTGAACTGGGCGATATTGAGGCTATGGGTAAGTACGCCATCCGCATCCTGAAAGACAATAAACTTCATCAGGATCTTTCCAAAGCGGCACGCCATCGTGCCGAATTTTTTGAGCAGGACCGGATCGTGACCATGTATGAGGATTATTATATGAAGATCAGAGAGGAAAAATTTAAAAAAAAGGAATCCGTTTAACTCCCATCAGGTCTGCACCCTGAACTTAATGTTGAATTCAACCTTTTTCTGATGACAAAATCCCACTACGACTATACCATTGGTATTGAAGAAGAATATCAACTGGTAAATACGGAAACCAGAGAGCTGAATTCTGCCATCGATATTTTGTTGAAGGAGGGATCGGAAGATGATGCCGGCAATAAGATCACATCAGAGATGATGCAGTGCCAGGTAGAGATCGGTACCAAGGTATGCACAAGCCTTCAGGAAGCACGCGAACAGTTGGTTTCTATCCGGCGTACCGTTTCGGGGATCGCAAAAAAACACGGACTGAGTATTATTGCTGCCGGCTCCCATCCGTTCTCGAAATGGAAAGATCAAAATATCACCGAACATGCCCGTTACCGCGGACTGGAGCTTGAGAACAAACGCCTGGCCCGCCAGCTGCTCATTTGCGGCATGCACATGCATATCGGGATGGATGACGACGAAATGCGCATTGATATCATGAATCAGCTGAGCTATTTTTGCCCGCATCTTCTTTGCCTGTCGGCAAGTTCCCCTTTCTGGGGCGGACATGATACCGGACTGCAATCCTATCGGTCCGTGATATTTGAATGCCTTCCCAGGACGGGAATACCACCCCATTTCCGTTCATGGGGAGATTACCAGGACTTTATTGATCTTTCGGTGAAATTGAACTGCATTGATGAACCCACTAAGATCCGATGGGATATTCGTCCGTCTCCCAAATTCCCCACCCTGGAAATCCGGATCGCCGACGTCTGTCCGAAACTGGATGAAACCATCGCCATTTGCGCCCTGAAGATCGCTCTGGTTGCCAAACTGAAAAAAATGCAGCGCAGCAACCAGTCCTGGCGCAAATACAGAAAAGAGCTGATTCAGGAAAATAAATGGCGGGCCGTACGCTATGGATTGAATGGCAAGCTGCTGGATTTGGGCCGGAAGCGCGAAGAGGAAGCCCGCAAGCTGATCTTTCAACTGTTGACCTTCGTCGATGATGTGGCCGACGATCTCAATATCCGGGAAGAGCTTTCGTATATCCACAATATTCTGGCCGACGGCAATTCGGCCGACCGGCAACTCGCCGTATATAAACAGAACGAAGATACCAAAGATGTCGTCGATCTGCTGATTCAGGAAACCATGATGGGCATCGACCAGTGACTGAATGAAGCTTGCCCTGTTATACCCGGCTTATTTGCCAAACCTGTATTATCTTTCCTGCCTGTTGCAGGCCGATCGTACCATTATGCTCGATACCGAACCCTTTTCACGGAAAAGCCGCGTTCACCGGGGGAAAATACGAACTCCCGAAGGATTTCAATGGCTTAATGTACCCATTCCCACAGAAGACAGGAAAAAGCCTGTACATCAGGTGCGAATAGACCACGGCCTGAACTGGGTGAACAAGCATATGATGGCCCTGGAATACAACTACCGCAACAGCATCTATTTTGACTTTTATGAACCTGAGATCCGCTCCGATCTGCAGCAGGCCAAAGAGCATGAACGGCTCTCGGAATTTATCCGTTTTTTTATGGAGCGTCTGTTCATCTATCTGCAGGTTGATGTGACCCCTGAATGGGCCAGCCGGATTCCCGGCTATTTTTCCAACCCCGACCGTTTTGCCTCCCGCCTCGGTGCTACCGAGGTTTTTCAGGAAGAAAACAGCCGTAATTATCAGCGCCAGTCATCGCTGCGTTCCGACCCTGATTTCATCCATCCCCACTATGCCCAGCATTTCGGGGATTTTGTGCCCGACCTGAGCCTGCTGGACCTGCTGTTCCAGCTGGGCCCGTCGGCCTATGAAGTCACCGGCCGATTGCAAAGGTAATTATTATGCTCCCTACTCCATAATTTTGTAGATTTATGGAAAATCATTAAGGAGATTACATTGGCGAAATCAGACGCAAATTATACAGAACCGGCTGACGGGGTCAGCATCAGGCCACTGTATACGGCCGAAGACCTCAAAGATATTCACCATATAGGTTCGCTTCCGGGTTCTTTTCCCTATACCCGTGGTCCGTATCCTACCATGTATACCGAAAGGCCATGGACCATTCGCCAATATGCCGGATTTTCCACGGCCGGGGAATCAAACGCCTTTTACCGCAAGGCGCTACAGGAGGGACAGCGCGGATTAAGTGTAGCCTTTGACCTTGCCACGCACCGGGGGTATGATTCCGACCACCCGCGCGTTGAAGGCGATGTCGGTAAAGCCGGCGTGGCCATTGATTCGGTCGAGGATATGAAAATACTTTTCTACCGCATACCGCTGGATAAAATGTCGGTTTCGATGACCATGAACGGGGCGGTATTGCCGGTGCTGGCGAATTTCATTGTAGCGGCCGAAGAACAGGGCATCGGCCGCGATAAACTGAACGGGACCATCCAGAATGACATCCTCAAGGAATTCATGGTTCGCAATACCTATATCTATCCCCCGGATCCCTCTATGCGTATTGTCTCGGATATTATAGAATACACCAGCCGTCATATGCCCCGGTTTAATTCCGTGTCCATTTCCGGCTATCATATGCAGGAAGCCGGGGCCACGGCAGTTCAGGAACTTGCCTTTACCCTGGCTGACGGCATGGAATACGTTAGTGCTGCCCTGGACAAGGGGTTGGAAGTGGATGATTTTGCCCCCCGCCTGTCCTTCTTTTTTGGGCTGGGAATGAATTTTCTGACCGAGGTTAGCAAGTTGCGCGCGGCCAGGACGTTATGGGCTGAACTGATGAAGGAAAGGTTCAATCCCAAAAACCCAAAATCACTGATGCTACGGACCCATTGCCAGACATCGGGCTGGAGCCTGACAGCGCGGGATCCGCTGAATAACATCGTACGAACCACTATTGAAGCTATGGCCGGTGTATTGGGCGGGACGCAGTCGCTGCATACCAACTCGTATGATGAAGCCTTGTCGCTGCCTACGAAAACCGCCGCCCGGGTGGCCCGTAACACACAATTAATCCTTCAGGAAGAAACTGACCTATGCCATACTGCAGATCCACTTGCCGGTTCGTATGCCATAGAAAGCCTGACAGCACGGCTGGTAAAAGAAGCCCGGGCATTAATTGCAGAAACAGATGCTTTGGGAGGCATGGCTAAAGCCATCGAACAGGGAATGCCTGCTATGCGCATTACCGGGGCCGCTGCACGTAAACAGGCCGGTATCGACAAAGGGGAGATTACCATTGTGGGGGTCAACAAATACCAGGCCGGCAAAACCGATCCCGTGGAAATTCTAAATATTGACAATACGGAGGTTTTGCGTCAGCAGGTGGAAAGGCTGCAGAGAATAAAATCAGGAAGGGATGAGAAGATGGTTCGCCGGGCCTTGAAGGAGCTTACCGTGGCCGCCGGAAAAAAGGAGGGTAAGAATTTACTGGAGCTGGCCGTCGGGGCCGCCCGCGCCAGAGCAACGGTCGGTGAGATATCCGGTGCCCTGGAAGAAGTCTGGGGCCGGCACACGGCACAGTCCGGGAATCTTTCGGGGATCTATGAAAGCATGTATAAAAATGATGAATTGTATCAGCAAATCAGGCAAAAAGTCGTAGGTTTTGCTCAAACCGCCGGCCGGCGGCCCCGCATACTGGTGGCCAAGGTGGGACAGGACGGGCACGACCGGGGGGCGAAAGTGGTGGCCACCGCTTTTGCCGATCTGGGTTTTGACGTCGACATCGGCCCACTGTTCTCCACTCCGGAAGAGGTGGCCCGGCAGGCGGTCGAAAATGACGTCCATGCGATCGGGATCTCGACCCTGGCGGCCGGTCACAAAACCCTGATCCCTAACATGATGAAAGAACTGCAAAATCTCGGGGCCGGCGATATTGTCGTGATCGCCGGTGGGGTGATCCCGGAACAGGATCACGAGTATTTACGCTCAGTTGGGGTTAGGGAGATATTCGGCCCGGGTACGAACATTCCCATGGCCGCCTCACGCGTAATTGATGTGATAACACGATGAGCCTTACCGCAGCCGCCATACAGGATATCGAAGCCGGCATTGCCGGGGGTGATCGCCGCATGCTGGCTAAAGGCATCACCCTGGTTGAGAGTCACCGCAAGCAGGATACCGGAGCCGCTCAGCATATCCTGGAAAAGGTGATGAATCAGACGGGCCGATCTGTCCGGGTCGGCATTACCGGGGTGCCCGGCGTGGGGAAGAGTACCTTTATTGAAACGCTGGGAATGCAGCTGATCGGTCATGGGCACCGGATTGCCGTGCTGGCCGTCGACCCCAGCAGCCCCCGGTCAGGTGGCAGTATTCTGGGTGACAAGACCCGGATGCCCGCATTGTCGATGCGGCCGGAAGCATTTATCCGTCCATCCCCGGCGGGGGGAATCCATGGTGGTGTTGCCGGGAAAACCCGGGAAACCATGCTGCTTTGTGAAGCCGCCGGTTATGATGTGATCCTGGTGGAAACGGTAGGGGTGGGACAAGCGGAGGTTGAAGTGGCTTCCATGGTTGATTTTTTCATGGTATTGTTGCTTCCGGGAGCCGGAGACGCGCTGCAGGGTATTAAAAAAGGAATTATCGAACTGGCCGATATGCTGGTTATTAATAAAGCTGACGGTGATAATCTGCCGGCGGCACGTCTGGCAAAAAGGGAATATGAGCAGGCCCTGCATCTGCTCAGGACGGGAACAGATTGCATCGAACTATGCAGTTCGGTGACGGGAGACGGGATTTCACGGGTTTGGGATGAAGTAAACGAATACATCAGGAAAGGTAAACAAACCGGTCATTTTGAAACGAAGCGCAGAGACCAACTGTATGGCTGGATGACCCGGATGACCGAAGAGGCCGTTTTGCAGGATTTCAGGGAAGATGACAGAATGCGGAACGCGCTGGCTGCTTTCCGCTCGCAACTGGAAAAGGGGGAAACCACGCCGGTGATTGCCCGCAATAAGCTATTAAATTTGTACCGGAAAATTTCGGCTGACCGTATATGAAGATATCGCAAAAGTGGTTGTGCGATATTTTTCTTACCTTTATCATACCACATCAGGAAGATTTAAAAACCTATCAGGAGAGAGAATAAGGTTATGAACGAACAGGTTCTGAAAGAGAAAAGCACGGGCCCCTTATCGGTATTTACCGAAGATGAGCAAATGATAAAGGATGCTTCATCCCAATTTGCAAAAACCGTAATTGCTCCGCTGGTCTATACGATGGAAAAACAGGCACAGATTGATCCGGGGCTCATCCGTGAATGCTTCGATCATGGCCTGATGGGTATTGAAATTCCCGGCGAATACGGCGGAGCGGGCGGAACGTTCTTTATGTGCATTTTGGCCATAGAAGAAATAGCCAAAGTGGACGGTTCGGTCAGCGTGTTTATGGACGTTCAGAACACCCTGGTGAATAATGCCTTTATTCACTGGGGAAGTGAGGCCATTAAAAAAAAATATCTGAACCGCCTGGCCGGATCAGCCGTTGGAGCCTATGCCCTTTCTGAGCCATGGTCAGGCAGCGATGCCTTTTCACTTAAGGCCAGGGCCAGGAAAGACGGAGACGGTTACGTTCTCAACGGTACTAAACTCTGGATCACCAATGGGGCCGAGGCCGAAATATTTATTGTATTTGCCAATTTAAATCCTGAGGCGGGGCACCGGGGAATCACGGCTTTTGTAGTAGAAAAAGACTTTGAGGGTTTTACAGCAGGCCGTAAAGAAGATAAGCTGGGCATCCGGGCCAGCTCCACGACTGAGCTGATCATGGAAGATTGTCGCGTACCGGCCGGCAACATTTTGGCCACGGAGGGCAAAGGCTATAAAGTGGCCATGGAAACCCTGAATGAAGGCAGGATAGGAATAGGTGCCCAAATGACAGGAATAGCCCAGGGCGCCTTTGAAGCGGCCGTGAGCTATTGTAAAGAACGCCGTCAGTTCGGCAGCCCACTGTCCGGCTTTCAGGCTATGCAGTTCCAGCTGGCCGAAATGGCAACCTGGATTGAAACGGCACGACTGTTGGTTTATAATACCGCACGTTTAAAAATGGCCGGACAGCCTTTTCTGAAGGAAGCGGCCATGGCCAAGTATTATTCGTCCGCCATAGCTGAAAAAGTGACTTCAGCGGCCGTAGAGATATTTGGCGGTTACGGATACGTAAAAGATTATCCTGTGGAGAAGTATTACCGGGATGCCAAAATAGGTAAAATTTATGAGGGTACATCCTTCATGCAGCTGCAAACAATAGCCAAAGCCCTGCTGGCCGAATAGGACGCGACAGGCCCATTAAACCATGTCTTCTTCCAGAGCCCATTGGTAAAGTTTATCATGAAGCTCATCATGATCATTGTCAGAACCGTTGAGGACCTTGTCGATATCCTTTTTGGAAAGCAGTACCAGACACCCCATTTCATTTAAGGCTTCGTCAAGTTTCTCCGGTTTGGTCGAGGATAGCTTCCGGAGATCGATGCCGGCTGATTTGTTGGTCAAATCCAGCAAACAATAAAACAAATCTTCCGGCTGGTCGCTAAACCCGAATACTTCAAGCTTGGTCTGTTCTTTTGTCAGCATGATATGCTCAATTTAGAATATTGTTTTTGATGAAGTTATAAACTCGTTTCGTAACCTGCAAAATATTATAAATAAAATTATATAAATATTTATTTTATATAATTACGCAAGGACAGATTCAATTTGGTCCAGTTCATCCGCGGAAAAGGTCCGGTTTTGAAGGCAGGCTACATTATCGTCTATTTGGGCGGGGCTGCTGGCACCGATGATTACGGAGGTCATGTTCTTCAGGTTTAACACCCAGGCCAGGGCCATCTGGGCGAGACTTTGCCCCCGTTGAGCGGCCAGGTCGTTTAGTTTGCGGATCTGCCTTATCTTATCATCCGTAACCTCATCGCGTTGCAGGAAACCGTGGGCTGACGCTGCCCGTGAATTTCCGGGGATGCCGTTCAGGTATTTATCGGTAAGCAAACCCTGTGCCAGGGGGGAAAAAGCTATACACCCCATCCCCTCTTCTTCCAGTACATCCAGCAAACCCTCTTCGGTCCACCGGTTGAACATGCTGCAAGAGGGCTGATGAATGATGGCCGGGGTTCCGAGATCCCGTAGCAGCCGGCCGGCCTGCTGCGTCTGGAGGGGATTATAATTTGAAATACCTGCATATAGGGCTTTCCCCGAGCGTACGATATGAGCGAGGGCTCCCATGGTCTCTTCCATGGGAGTTTCCGGATCGGGACGGTGATGATAGAAAATATCTACATAATCCAAACCCATACGTTTTAAACTTTGGTCCAGGCTGGAAATTATATGCTTGCGTGAACCCCATTCCCCGAGCGGGCCATCCCACATCAAATATCCTGCTTTGGAACTGATGATCAGCTCGTCACGCCAGGCTCCCATATCCTCCCGGAGTATCCGGCCAAGCGTTTCCTCGGCCGAGCCCGGCGGAGGTCCGTAATTATTAGCTAAATCAAAATGATTAATGCCCAGGTCAAAAGCACGGTGAAGCATGGACCGGGAATTCTCCAGATCATCTACACCGCCGAAGTTATGCCATAGTCCGAGCGAAATGGCCGGTAACTTTAAACCGCTGTTCCCACACCGGTTATAAGGCATGGTCTGGTAGCGTTCGGCCTGGGGTTTGTACGGTATGTTCATAGGGTGGGTATTCATGGGATGATGTTATTTTTCGGCGCCGGATCAGAAATCCTGGATGACGGCCTGTACCTGACTGGCATAGGCCCGCCCGAACATGTTAACGTGAACCAGCAGGGGATAGAGATTGTAGATATCGACTCTTTCCTCAAAACCCGGCTGAAGCGGATAGGCCTCATTATAGGCGTCATAAAAAGAAGGGTCGAATCCCCCGAAAAGCTTGGTGAAAGACAGTTCAATTTCCCGGTTTCCATAATAGACGGCCGGGTCCACCAGGGCAGCCTGCTGGCCGGAAAGGCAAAGAAAGTTACCGTTCCACAGGTCACCGTGCAATAAGCCGGGTTTTTCGCTGGGCAGCAGGTCAGGCAGCATATCGATCAGCCGTTCAAAGTTTTGGATGAGTGTAGCCGGGAGCTGGGCGGAATCAACGGCCATTTCAAACTGGGGTCGCATGCGACGTTCGACAAGAAAATGAATCCAGTCTACTGATGGGGAGTTGTCCTGGGGCAGCCGTCCTATGAAATTATCGTGATCGAGTCCGAACGTATCGTTGGTGTGCTGGTGAAGCCGGGCCAGGTCTCTTCCGAAGTTTTCATAGAAAGAATATCCGGGTGACTGCGCTTGCAGGAATTCCATCACCAGGAAAGACAGATCCTGATCGGGAACGGTCTCCCAACCGGCTACCTTCGGAAAAACTAATCCGGTTCCGGCCGCATCAAGAATCCTTAATCCTTTTGCTTCCGTTTCAAACATCATGGAAAGATCGGCCCTGTTCCACTTTACAAACCAGGTATCTCCGTTTTTCAGCCTTACACAGGCCGCATCATTGATACTACCCCCCGTTACGGGTTCGGCAGTATCCACTTGGCTGTTAAAGGTATGCTGAAAATATCTTTTTAAAGTTTTGTTTAGCATGGTAATGGTCAGGCCTTGTTATTAACAAACTGCCGGAGTTGATCGACCAGATTGTCGCAGGATCGCCAGATTATCTCATAAACGTTCTCGAACCCGTTTATACCACCAAAGTAAGGATCGGGTACCTGTCCGTCTCCGGGCTCGGGATCAAATTTGCGTAATGTTGTAATCTTGGTGGTATGGTCACCGGAACGGTCAAGTGTTTTCAGGGCCTCCCGGTTCTCAAAGTCCATGGCCACGATCAGGTCATAGTAATTGAGATCGACGGGTTCAAATTTCCGCGCCCGCGAAAGAAGGGGCGTTCCGTAGCGACCGGCAATCATCCGGCTTTTCGAATTAGCCGGCTCCCCGATATGCCAGGCGGAAGTTCCGGCCGAGTCTATTTCAAAGTATTCGTCCAGGCCCCCTTCCCTTATAATTCTCTGGAATATACCTTCGGCCGTCGGACTGCGGCAGATGTTGCCCAGGCAAACAAAACAGATTTTGAACGGCTTGTCTTTGGTAATGGTTTCTGGCTTTAACATTAATAATCCGGAATATTATATAGTCATCAACATTAACCCTATGATGCAATGGATATTGTATGCGATAGCATACGGCATTCATGATAAATAAAGTTATAATATATTACCGGGATCCGCATTATTACCCGGGCTAAAGACTCCTGTTATATCATATTTTTTTGTATATTGAGAGCTTATCAATTTTTAAAGAACGGCAATAGAATTTATCTTTTATGGCAAAAGGATTCAAAGAGGTTAAACAGCTCAATTACGCGAAAACCGAGCTGGAAATTCTCCAATGGTGGAAGAATAACAACGTCTTTGAGAAAAGTTTATCCTCAAGAGAAGACGGTATCCCCTATACCTTTTATGAAGGACCGCCTACGGCCAATGGCAAGCCGGGGATACATCACGTTCTGTCCAGAACGGTGAAGGATCTGTTTTGCCGGTATAAAACGCTGAAGGGGCACCGGGTGGAACGAAAAGCCGGCTGGGATACCCACGGACTTCCGGTCGAGATTGAGGTGGAGAAGGAACTGGACCTTCAGAGCCGTTCTGATGTCGAGGCATATGGCGTTGACAGGTATAACAAGCATTGCCGGGAAAGCGTTTTACGCTACAAGAACCTGTGGGATACCCTGACAACCCGGATGGGGTATTGGGTGGATCTTGACCACCCTTACATCACGTTTGAAAATCAGTATATAGAATCCGTGTGGTGGGCTTTAAATGAGCTTTTCAAGAAAGACCTGATTTATAAAGGATATAAAATCCAATGGTACTCGCCGGGCAGCGGGACCGTGCTGAGTTCCCATGAGGTCAGCCTTGGATATAAGGAAATTCAGGATCCCTCCGTCTTCGTCAAATTCAAAGCCGACGATGAAGAGGATACCTATTTCCTGGCCTGGACGACTACGCCGTGGACCTTAATATCCAACATGGCACTGGCTGTTCACGTTGATATTGATTATGCCACCGTGAAGCTGACCGTCGAAGGCCGGGAGCAAAAGTTAATCCTGGCCAGGGAACTTGCCGCCCGGGTACTCGATGGGGAAGAATACGAAATTACAGATGTGGTCAAAGGCTCCGGACTAGTGGGAAAAACCTATTCCCCCCTCTTTGATTACGCCTTGAGGGACATTGACAAGCCAAAAGCCTGGAGAATTATTCCGGCCGGCTTTGTGACTCTGGAAGATGGCACGGGAGTCGTGCACACCGCCCCGGCTTTTGGAGCAGATGATTATGATGTCTGCATGAAAGAGAACATTCCTTTATTCAACCCTATAGACCGCGACGGCCGTTTTGAGCCGCATATAGAAGAGTTTGCCGGGCAGTGGTTCAAGGATGCCGATAAAAATATTTCCCGCAACCTCAAAGAGCGCGGGCTCATGTATAAACATCTGACCTATCTGCATAACTACCCACACGACTGGCGAAAAGGCACCCCCCTGATGTCCTATCCGGTTGAGTCCTGGTTCATCAAAACCACGACGGTCAAAGACGATATGGTCAGGATCAACGAAGGCATAAACTGGAAACCGGAAAGTACGGGTACCAAACGCTTTGGCGCCTGGCTGGAGAATAACGTCGACTGGGCGATATCCAGGCAGCGGTACTGGGGAACCCCTTTGCCCATCTGGGTCAACGATAAAGACCCCGAAGAGATAGAATGCATCGGAAGCATTGCCGAGCTGCGGGAAAAGGCCGGTTTAAGCAAGACCCTGGAAGTGGACCTCCACCGCCCCTGGATTGACGAGATTACCTGGAAAGGAAAAAATGAGGGGACCATGCGCCGGGTTCCCGATCTGCTGGATGTCTGGTTTGATTCCGGTTCCATGCCCTTCGCCCAGTGGCATTACCCGTTTGAGAATAAAGATAAATTCAATGATAACTTCCCGGCCGATTTCATAGCCGAGGGCGTAGACCAAACCCGCGGATGGTTTTATACCCTGCATGCATTGGGAACCTTGCTGTTTAACAGTCCGGCCTATAGAAATGTAGTTTCCAACGGACTCGTACTGGATGCCCAGGGCAAGAAGATGAGCAAGTCGGAGGGCAATACGGTGGATCCGTTCCAGATCCTGCAGAATTACGGAGCCGACTCGACCCGGTGGTATATGATGAGCAATTCGGCCCCCTGGGATAATCTGAAGTTCAGTGAAGAAGGCCTGAAGGAAACCCAGCGTAAATTTTTCAACACCATCACCAATACCTATTCCTTTTTTGCGCTTTATGCCAACATAGATAAGTTCACGTTTTCAGGGTCGCCGATTGCCGTAAGTGAGCGCAGTGAAATGGATCGCTGGATTATTTCCCGGCAGTTCACCACCATAAAAAAGGTAGATACCTTCCTGGATGATTATGAACCGACCCGTGCGGTCCGCGAAATAGAGCGTTTTGTCGATGATCTGAGCAATTGGTACGTGCGGCGCAGCCGCCGCCGTTTCTGGAAGGAAGGAAGCAGCCTGGATAAAACCTCGGCCTATCAAACCCTGTATGATTGCCTGTTCAACCTGTCCAAGCTGATGAGCCCTTTTGCCCCCTTCTTCAGTGAATGGGTTTATCAGCGCCTGCATGAGGTTACCGGTCACGAAGAAGACTCTGTCCACCTTAGTTTTTATCCGACAGTGGAAGAAACCTCCATAGACAAACCTCTGGAATACCGCATGGGACTGGCGAGAAAAGTCTCCTCGATGGTGTTGAGAACTCGAAATAAGATCAATATCAACGTCCGCCAGCCCCTGGCAAAAATTATCGTCCCTGCAGGCAGCGAAAAGGAAAGAGAAGCGTTTGAATCGGTCAAATATATTATATTAGATGAAGTGAACGTTAAATCAATAGAATATGTAGAAGATGATTCGGGGATAGTTCACAAGAGCGCCAAACCAAATTTCCCTGCTTTGGGTAAAAAGTTTGGAAAAAAAATGAAGCTTCTTACCCCGCTAATTAAGAACTTAACAACGGAACAAATAACGGAATTTGAAGATAAAGGTTCCCTCCATCTGAAGCTGGGAAGCGAAGGTGAAGTGGAATTGCTGCCGGAGTATATTGAAATTATAAGACACGGACTTGAAGGCTGGACGGTAGAGACCGAAGACGGAGTAACCATAGCGGTGGATACCAGGATGACCCCAGAACTTGCCAGTGAAGGCATCGCCCGGGAATTCATCAACAGAGTGCAAAATATGCGTAAAGACGCAGACTTTGAGGTTACAGACCGAATCCGTATAGCTTATGAAGGTTCAGACGATATTAAACAAGCGATTCACAGCATGAAGGATTATATAACGATAGAAACGTTGTCCGAAGAAATGGTGGATGGTAATCTGGAAGCCCCGGATTATGTAAAAGCCTGGGAAATTAGCGGTAAAGAATGTACAATTGCCATTAAACGAAACACAAACTCAAAATAATTGCCTATAATGGGAACAACTCAGAACAACGATGATACAGTAAGGGTATCTCCTTATAGTGATGAGGAATTAGAATACTTTCGCCAGATCATCATAAAAAAAAGAGATGAAGCTGAGAAAGATCTTAATATGCTTGTCCAGACCCTGAAAGACAATACAGAGAATGCATCGGATGAATCGGCTTACTCTTTTCATATGGCCGATGCCGGCACCGATGCCCAGGAGAGGGAAAAAACCTATATGCTTTATAACCGAACGCGTAAGTTCATCAAATATCTGGATGATGCCATGAAAAGGATCGATAATAAGACCTATGGCGTATGCAAGGTTACCGGTGAGAAAATTTCAAAAGGCCGCCTTGAATCCGTTCCTCATACGCAGATCAGCATTGAAGCCAAACTTAAAAATCAAAGGTAATTATTTTTGTCTTCCATAAAATCGAAACTGTCGGCTTTTTCACTTGCAGCGTTTATAGTGTTTGCTCTTGACCAGCTGAGCAAATACATTATCCGTACCAATGCGGATTTACACTACTACAATATAATCGATGGCTGGCTGGCTTTCCATTATACACAAAATCCAGGCATGGCCCTGGGTATCGACTGGGCAGATACCTGGGTGATCAGCCTGATTGCCATTGCGGCCACCATATTGATTACCGTATTCGTCATCAAGACGATGCATACGGCTAAAACCGGCTATATGATCTGCATGGGTTTGATTATAGGCGGGGCTTTGGGAAATATATATGACCGTTTATTTATGGCCAGAATCGAAGGATATGGCACGCTGCTTGATGGTCATGTTGTCGACTTCATCCATTTTACGCTTACGTTGAACGGTTTCCGGGTCTTCCCCTATATTTTCAATATAGCGGATTCGGCCATAACGGTTTCTATCCTTATTCTGATCCTGTTCTACAAAAGGCTTATGCCGGAGCAGGAAAACGATAATCCTATTCCGACCGGCCAGACGGAAGCCAGCCAGGATCCCGCTGCGCAACGGTCGGATAATAATGCATCCTGATCACAGGAGGGTTCCATGGGTTCCCGGCAAGTATATTCTAAGGTACTGATCGATCATTTCAAAAATCCGGTCAACCGGGGGAGGTTAACCAACGAGACCTGCCTGGAGACCGGTTATAACCCTAAATGCGGAGATGTTATCTATCTCAGCCTGCGAATGGACCGTGATCGGGTCGAGGAGGTTATGTTTGACGGCAAGGGATGCATGATCTGTCTGGCCTCGGCATCCATACTGGCCGGACATATAACCAATATGCCGGCCGCTGAAATCCACCGGCATATCCATGAGGTCATGGATATGTTTTCGCCGGATCCATCCTTCGATGAAAACCTGGCCCTCCACGATGAAATCAAGGCACTGAGCTCCGTTCGTGAGTTTCCGACCCGGTCTCAATGCGCTACCTTAGCCTGGCAAACCCTGGGTCAGGCCCTTCGTAAAGCGGACCGCTGAATACGGTCCCGCCTTACATCCTGTCCGGTGCGGTAATACCCAGGATCTCCAGGCCGTTTGCCAGCACAAGGGCTACGATGGCCAGCAGAGACACCCTGGCATGGGCGATTTCCTGCTTTTCACCCAATATATGGCAATCATGATAAAAGCGGTGGAAATCAGCGGCCAGTTCATTTAGGTAGTTAATGAGACGGTGGGGTTCTTTGTTCAGGGCCGAATTTTCTATGGCTTCCGGAAAATCGGTTACCCGTTTGATCAACCGGGTCTCTGAGGAATGGGTTAAATTGGAATAATCGCAGGAACCATGAAACTGATATTGCTCGGAGGCTTTCCGGAAGATGCTCTTAATTCGTGCATGGGCGTATTGCAGGTAAAACACCGGGTTCTTCTCCCCGGCCTCTTTGGCCTGACCGATATCAAACTCGAGATGCGTATTCGGTGAGCGCATTAAAAAGAAAAAACGGGTCACATCGGCCCCGACTTCATCCATAAGTTCATCCAGTGTGACGTAATTGGCTTTGCGGGTACTCATTTTAAACGGTTTCCCGTCTTTTACTATCGTGACGAACTGGTAAACCAGGACATCGACCCGGCTGGAATCATAACCCATGGCATCGAGAGCGGATATTACATCAGGATACGTGGCAATGTGATCGGCCCCAAAAACATCTACGCACAGATCATATCCGCGATCCAGTTTGTCGGCATGATAGGCCATATCGGGAAGCCGGTAGGTCGGTTCTCCGGTACTCTTTCTGAGCACGGTGTCCTTGTCTTTGCCAAAGGTTGTTGTTTTAAACCAGGTTGCACCCTCTTTATCGTACAAGAGCCCTTTTTTGTCGAGTTTACTCAACACTTTTTCAATGGCCCCGCTTTCATACAGATCATTCTCATTATAGAAAGCGTCCATTTTAATGTTCATGCGCCTGAGCGTATTCTGAATCTCCTGAAAAATAGAAGCCTCAGCGGCTTCTTTAAACAGGTCCACGCCGGATCCGCCCTTTAGCCCCTCGCCGTGCCGGTCAATGAGCCGGCGGGCAATATCGCGTATGTATTCACCTTCGTAGCCCCCCTCGGGGAAAGCCTCATCCTGACCTGTAATCTGAAAATAACGTGCTTTAACGCTCTCGCCCAGCACACGCATCTGTCGTCCGGCATTGTTAAAATAATATTCACGGTCCACGTCGGCACCCGTCCATTCCAGCAGGCGGGCAAGGGTATCACCCAAGACCGCATTTCTTCCGTGGCCAACCGTCAGGGGTCCGGTAGGGTTGGCGCTTACAAATTCGACCTGCACTTTTTTACCGCTATTCAGCCCTGACATGCCGTAGCTTTTTCCTGCTCTTTCAACGTCTTTCAAAACCTCATGCAGTCCTTCATCGGCATAACGGAAGTTTATGAAACCGGGTCCGGCAATCTGGATCTCACTGATCCTCGACGCATCGTATGTCATTTCGGCTACGATATCTTCCGCTATCTTCCGGGGAGCACTCCGCAGCGGCCTGGCCAGCTGAAGGGCGATGTTGGTCGCGGCATCGCCATGTTCGGGTATCCGGGGCTTTTCAATAATGACGGGAGGAAGGTCAATATCCCCACCCACTTTTCTAGCGGCTTCCGTTACTATTTCCGTTAGGTATTGTTTCATGTAACCTTATTTTTGTGATACGTAATATACGGTATTATTACGTTCAACATACGTTGATACAGGCTGAAAAAATATTCATATTTATCCCATCCGGGAAGTTTGAGTTGCTTATCTTCTGAATTCTGATACACAAAATTAATTAAAATAATGTTATGGGATTTTTAGACTTTCTGGCGCTGCTGATTGTAGCCGGCTTATGCGGGGCCATTGCTCAGGCTATATCAGGATATGACCGTGGCGGGTGCCTGTTGTCAATCGGGGTGGGTTTTTTGGGGGCGCTTATCGGAACATGGCTTGCCGAAGCACTGAACCTGCCTGAGCTGTTCGTATTTTCAGCCGGCAATGTGCAATTCCCGGTAGTATGGTCCATTGTCGGTGCAAGCGTGTTTATATTTGTGATCTCCATCATCTCTTCACGGCGAAAAAGAGGGGCCTAAAACCGGTATCCGGCATGAAACTCCAGTAAAATGGGTCGTCTTTTACTTCCCATAAACGTAAGCGAGACGGGACCCAGCATCGTATTGGCGGCCAGCGTTACATTCCAGCCAAACCGAAACCGGTCATGGTCGAGCGTTAGTTTATCAAAGGTGTTGCCTGCATTGCCGCCAAACAATACATAGCGCTGGTTCATAATTTCATACCGCAAATCCCCCCGCAGAGCCACCACGCTTTCTCCGGCGAGTTCATAAAGGTAATATCCGGGGAAACGAGGATATCCGCCAAGAAAAAACTGGTGATGGAACGGCAGACCCGGACCAAAGGCCTGGCCCAGGTAAAGACGGTTGTGCATAGTCATACGCCGGCTTATCTGAAAATAGCTTCCCCAGTCCAATTCATGGCGGTTAAAGGCAACGGTGCCCAGTTCGGGCAAAGCAAACTCCGACCGTAGCCGGAGTGAATGTCCCTGGGTTGGAAATACGGCCCGGTCGTAGGATTCCAGCCAGAAGGTGGCGAAAAAGCTGGTAAAATTAGACCAGCCTTCCGCCGACCGGTCCGTACCGATGCGGGTAGACTGGTTGAACACTTCCTGCCGTATTCCCCCGCCTCCCATGGCCAGGGTGGAGAACATGGTGCCCAGATAAAGCTCCGAAAACACGGCATCCGTATTGATGTTGGCTATCCGTTCGGCATCCGAATACTGATCGATGTAATAACGGGTGAAGTTAAGATCTATGCCTGCTGCCAGTTTTGGTCTGTTCCCGAAATAATTAGAATACTGTCCGTTCAACTCAAGCTGCTCACCAAACCGTGAATTCAATCGTAATGTGGAATTCCGGCTCCACACGTTCCGGAAGGTGGTGTTTATCAATAGGGAAGCGCGCGTCCAGCTGTCATACCGAAAACCAAACCTGAATAGATTGCGGGTATTCTCCGTAACGTCGATGATCAGCTTGTACTGATATCCGGATCGTGTCAGCCGGTAGGAGACCCTGTCAAACAGGTGCAGTCCAAAAAGGCGGGCCATGCCTTCTTCGATCTCATCGAAGGTAACAAACGAAAAGGGCGATATTCCCAGATCGATCAAAGCCTGGTCAGCGGTCATTTGATCCAGGCCATCAAAGGTAATATCCTCAATATAAATGGGAACAACCGTCTCCCTTTGCGCACGGACGACGGGGGTATGGTTGCTGTTCAGCGAATCGGCAATTTGCTTCAGGCGGTTTATATTCGCCCGCGCCCCATCCTCTCCCAGTTGTATGATGCTTTCCGCCCGGTCGAAATCCATCATGGAAAACCCCTCCAGATCCGGATGAAGCAGCATATCAGTTAGCTTTTCCTGCTCCTTTATATTTACCAGCATTTGCAGGTTGATGGTTTGATTTAAAACATCGGCCAGACCGACAATCCGGTCCATATCCAGGAGCTGGGTGCTGGCATTGACAGCCAGCGTATAGGTCGCGCCTAAATCTATAGCATCCTGCACGGGGAGGTTTCGGACAAGGCCCCCGTCGATCAGCAGACGGCCGTCTATCTCAACGGGTGAGAAAATACTGGGTATGGCACTGCTTGCACGCAATGCATCGACCAGATAGCCTTCCCTGAATACGACGGCCTCTCCTGTTTCCAGATCTGTAGCTACGCTCGCAAAAGAAAGAGGAAACTCAGCAAAATCCTCATACTGATGATACGGCCAGATCAGACGCGTAAAAAACAGTCCCACCTTATGCCCCTGAACGAGTCCGCTGGGCAGGCGGACCCGATTCCCGTCTATGGGAAGGGTGATCAGAAATTTACTGTCCCATACTTTCTCTTCGATCGGTATGTACCGCCTATTTACGTCATCCGAAAAAACATCCGCCCAGTCGGTTTCCAGAACGATTTTTTCCATATCCTCAGCCGAATAGCCAAGGGCATATAAAGCACCGATCACGCTGCCCATGGAAGTCCCGGTGATGACATCGATGGGCATGTTAACTTCCTCCAGGACCTTTAACACGCCTATATGCGCAAATCCCTTGGCACCGCCGCCGCTTAGAACCAGTCCAACCCGGTTTTCATCCGTTTGGGCAGATGAGCAAACAGGCAGCCACAGAATCATGATAAACGCTCCGAAAAAGGCTGTTAACCGATAGGCTCGTAAGGTAAGTGGAAAAAAAATGGTCATGGTATGTAAGGCATCCCGAAAAAATAGTATGGTTCTGTATAATACCATTTTCCAGCCTATCATAAAGCAGCATTAACGGGAATTAGCAAGGTGAACGTTTCCTGCCGGACAACCCAATTCGTTAAGAATAATTAATTAGAATGCGTATCTAAATAAGCTTATTTTAATTAAAAATAAGGTAACATAGTTTTTAGGGGAAAACATTATGCTTACACACTTCTTGTCTTTGTTCCGGCATCAACATAAGGGACATATTAAGCCGTAATAAGGCTGCACGTATGGTAGCCGGCAAACGAGGTTAGCCATACGTCGATCGTCATTCAACTCCGGACCTGCATCCATTATCATCGGGTAGTTTATCCTTTACCATGCATCAACAACCTCCTGATGACTATTGTACACAAGCTGGGAGCTCCGTTCACCAAAAATATTTTAAATGCTAAACAAGCTACTATTCACCGTATTTTCCATTTTTATGTTCCTGGGTTGTTACGAAACCGGAAATGAACAGCGATCCTCCTATAGCCTGGACCTCGATGAAATTAAGGAACGCGGAACCTTGTATGCTATAACCAGTTATAGTCCGCTGAGCTATTTCATCTACCGTGGCCAGCCCATGGGTTATGAATATGAACTTCTGAAGCTGCTCGCCAAAGAGCTGGAGGTTGACCTTGAACTGGTCGTAGCCAGAGATATCGACCATATGATCGATATGCTTAATGAAGGGGAGGGGGATCTCATTGCCTACAGCCTGACCATTCTTAATGAACGGGCCGAACGCGTCTCCTTTACCACGGCTTTAAATACTACCCGTCAAGTCCTGGTGCAAAGAAAGCCCGAGGGCTGGCGTTCCATGAAGCTGCATGAGATTGAACAGAGCTTAACGCGAAACCCCATAGAACTGAAGGGGGAAACCATCTTCGTCCGAAAAGGATCATCCTATGTTCCCAGGTTGCATAACCTGGCACAGGAAATAGGCGATGTCATCCATGTCATCGAAGCATCGGGAGAGCAAACTACCGATGATCTGATCAGGCTGGTGGCCGAAGACAGCCTTCGCTATACGGTATCGGATGAAAATATTGCCAAAGTCAACCAGAGCTATTATCCGGATATTGACGTGAATACCGCAATCAGCCTGCCTCAGCAGACGGCCTGGGCCGTTCGCAAAAATTCGCCCGGATTACTGGAAGAGGTCAATCAATGGATTAACGAAATCCAAATGCAATCGGATTTCTATGCGATCTACAATAAATACTTTGAAAATTCCCGGGCTTACCGAAACCGGGCCGACAGTGACTTTCTTTCATTCCAGGGTGGCCGGATCTCTGAATACGATGACCTGATTGTGAAGTATGCCAAAAATACAACCCTGGACTGGAAACTGATTGCGGCACTGATCTACCAGGAGTCGCAGTTCAACCCCTCCGCCCGTTCCTGGGCCGGGGCCACCGGCCTGATGCAGTTAATGCCACGGACGGCCAGGGCCTATGGCGCCAACAACCCCTCCAATCCCGATGAAAACATTCAGGCGGGTTCAAAATTCCTGGAGTGGCTGGAAGGGTACTGGCATGATAAAATCCAGGATGAAGACGAACGAATGAAATTTGTGCTGGCCTCCTACAATGTCGGGCAGGGTCACGTTCAGGATGCCCGGAGACTCACCAATAAATATAACGGAAATCCCGATGTTTGGGATGAGGTGGCTGAGTTCCTGTTGAAAAAATCCGATAAGGAATATTATAATGACGAGGTGGTACATTACGGCTATTGCCGCGGAGAGGAACCGGTCAACTATGTAGGAGACATAATGTACATCTACAGCCATTATAAAAGAGCGGCCATGATATACGAAATGTTCAACTATGAACCGGAACTGGCGGTGAATTAAACCGGCGCCCTCAGCCGGGTTGGATATTAAATAGGCTTAAGCTTTATTTTATAAAAACGATATTACGTAATTATTCGTTTTTTGACCATATAGAGGAGCCTGAAGTGTTATGGCTCCGTATTGATCATCAAATGAGAGTATTAATGCGGTCAATCTGGAATGGAACCCTGGGTTTCGGTCTCGTAAGCATACCGGTAAAGTTGTACAGCGCGACGGAACAGGCCCGGCTGGACCTGGATATGCTCGATAAACATGATCTGTCAAAGATCAAATACCAGCGTATCAATGAAAATACGGGTAAGGAAGTTAAATGGGGTGATATCGTCAAAGGCTATAAACTAGAGGATGAATATATCGTGCTCGGCAACGAAGATTTTGAAAAGGCCAATGCAAAAAAAACCAAGACGATCGAGATCGATGATTTTGTTGAAGAAAAAGACATTGACAGCATATATTTTGATAAACCCTATTACCTGGAACCTGAAAAATCAGGAAGAAAACCCTATGCCCTGCTCCGGGAGGCGTTAAAGAGGACCGGCAAAGTCGGTGTAGCCACTTTTGTTCTCCGGCAGAAGGAAAACCTGGCCATAGTGCGGACCAATAAAGAAGTTATTGTACTGAACAAAATTCGCTTTCAAAGCGAAGTCAGGGATTTTAATGATCTTAATCTTCCCATGGACATTGATCTGGATAACAAACAGCTGGATATGGCCGTCCAGCTCATCGATCAGTATACAACCGAATTTGATGTATCAGCCTATAAGGACAATTATACCGAAGAACTTCAGGCGCTGATCAAACAGAAAGCCAGTGGCAAAGAAACCAGACAACCTGAAAAAGAGGTGACGCCCACCAAGTCAAAGGACCTCATGGCCCAATTAAAAGCCAGTCTGGAAGAAAAGAAAAAAAAGGCCTCTTAAGCATCCGGTCTGTAATCGTACTCTTCTATGGTACTCAACAGGTATAATGAAAAGAGGGATTTTGGCAAGACACCGGAACCGTCTGAGACGGCGGAAAAACCACGTACAGCTCCTGAATGGCGTTTCGTCGTTCAGAGGCATAACGCATCGCGGCTTCATTATGATCTGAGGCTGGAAATAAACGATACCCTGAAAAGCTGGGCCGTGCCCAAAGGTCCGTCAATGAATCCGGAAGATAAAAGACTGGCCGTCATGGTGGAAGACCATCCGGTCAGTTATCTGGACTTCGAAGGCATCATTCCTAAAGGAAATTACGGTGCAGGCACGGTTGAAATTTGGGATTCCGGGACCTATGAACCCCAGGACGGGCTGAATGAACAAGCGGTGAGCGAGGCTTTGGAAAAAGGCAACTTAAAGTTCAGGTTATCCGGGAAAAAGCTGAAGGGCGGCTTCGATCTGGTGAAGATCAAAAACGATGACGATAAATCCTGGTTGCTTATCAAAAGAAAAGATGACCATGCCGTCACTCATCCCTATAGCAGTGAGGATCACCGGTCCGTTTCAGGGTCAGTCAGATCAGACCAGGATATCCGGCCCATGCTGGCCCGTGTACGCGATGAGCCCTTTGATCATCCCGACTGGCTTTTTGAAGTAAAATGGGACGGGTACCGCACCCTGGCCGAGGTCAGGGCCGGCTGCATAGAGCTGTACTCGCGAAAAGGGCTGAAGGTGGGCAAAAAATATATTTCCATCGTAAAAGAGCTGGAAAAACTGAAGTACCACGCCATTTTAGATGGCGAGCTGGTCGTGCTGGACGAAGAAGGCCATGCCAGTTTCCAGGACCTTCAGCATTATGAGGCAAACCAGGATAGACTCCTTTGCTACTACGCCTTCGACCTGCTTTATCTCGAAGGGCGGGAACTGTATGAAACGCCGTTGAAGCAGAGAAAAGAGATGCTTAAAGAAATACTTCCGGATTCGTTTACCATTCTATACAGCGATCATATTACGGGCCGGGGCAAAGAGTTCTTTGAGATGCTGAGAAACAGGAATATTGAAGGCATGATGGCCAAGCATGCCGAATCCCCATACCGGCCGGGCAGGAGAAGCGAAGCATGGCTGAAAATAAAATGGCAGAATCGCCAGGATGCTGTAATTGGTGGATTTACCGAGCCAAAGGGCTCAAGAAAGCACTTTGGCTCTCTGGTCCTGGGCATTTATAAAAACGGGAAACTTCGTTTTGCCGGCCACAGCGGAGGAGGTTTCAGCAACAGCGATATGATGAAAACCATGGATAAGCTCAAAGGCCTGGTTCAGGAGGAATCTCCCTTCGGCGAAGAGATCGAGACCAACACTCCGGTAACCTGGGTAAAGCCGGACCTGGTCTGCGAGTTATCATTCACCGAATGGACCAGTGACGGACGCATGAGGCATCCGAAGTTTTTGGGGTTCCGTCCGGATAAAAATGCAGGGGAGGTCGTTCGGGAAAATGAAAATAAGATCAACATGGAGAAGACTGAGAATATAAACGGAAGCGGACCGGATAAAATGGAGGTCGATGGCTATCAGGTGCCGCTTACCAATCAGGATAAGATCTACTGGCCGGATGAGGGATATACGAAAGGCGAACTGGTGGCTTATTACAATGAGGTGGCCGAATACATCCTGCCGTATTTACGGGACAGGCCGGAATCCCTGCACCGGCATCCCAACGGAATTAATGAAAAGGGATTTTTCCAAAAAGATATCCGTGACAAGCCGCCTTCCTGGATCCGGACCATTTCCATTTATTCCGAATCGGCAAATAAAGAGATCAATTATCTGCTGTGCCAAAATAAAGCCAGCCTGATATACCTGGCCAACCTCGGTTGCATAGAATTAAATCCCTGGAATTCCAGGGTGCCGTCACTGGACCAACCCGATTATGTGGTTATCGATATTGATCCCGACGGCAATCCGTTCACCCAAATCATCGATACGGCCCTGACGGTGAAAGGTATTCTGGATGAGGCTAAAATCCAGGGGTTTTGTAAAACCTCCGGATCGTCGGGCCTGCATGTATACATTCCCCTGGGTGCAAAATACGATGATGCCCAGGCCAGAAATTTTGCCCATATAATAGCCCAGCTTACCCACGAGCGCATTCCCGGCTTCACCAGTATGGAGAGGAGTCCCAAAAAGCGTAAAAAGAAAATATACCTCGATTACCTGCAGAATAAAACGGGCCAGACGCTCGCTGCGCCTTATAGCGTGCGACCCAAACCGGGAGCTACCGTTTCAACACCTGTACACTGGTCGGAACTGCGGCAAGGTATTCATCCATCCATGTTTACCATAAAAAACATGGCTAAAAGGCTTGAACAAACAGGAGACCTGTTCAAGCCGGTACTCGGCAAAGGCATTGATATCGGGGAGGCGTTGTCCAATTTAGGCTCCTGATGCTGCCGGCTAAAAAAAGGCGGAAAAGATATGCGCCGTCAGCAAAATAAGCACCGAGGCAATCACCGCCATGCCAATCGGGGCATCGAGGTTAAAGGCCTGAAAGAGCACCCCTCCGCAAACCGAAGCCAGGGTAGCTATGGTAAGGCTGCCTAGCCGGCTTATATATTGGTCTTTGGTAAGCCAGGAATAGATAATACCAATTATCAAACCCATTAAAATGAACCAGATGAGTGTTGTAAAATCAATCATAATAGTACCAACATCCCTGTGCCTTTTTTCGTTTGGTGGAAAAGGCATTAAACCAGTTCGGTACGAAAAAACAGCTTTTCGCTCAAAACGGAAAGTACAATCAGGAAAATACCCGGGAATAAAAAGTTGGCATACAGGTCGCGGTGATCGGTATACCTGAATTCTTCAACTTCACTTCGTTCCAGCAGGTCGATCTCATTGTATACCTGTCGAAGCGATTGATTATCTGTTGCCCGAAAATAGGTCCCCCCCGTATTTTCAGCAATCCGGGTCATCATTTCCTCATCTATATCCACCTTGATATTGTGGTAGCGTCTTCCATAAACAGGATCATCAATGGGATAGGGTGCCGTTGCTTCAGTGGAGCTGGCTCCAATCGTATAGACCCTGATCCCATGTGCTTTGGCAAGCTCTCCGGCTGTGATCGGATCAATTTCACCGGCATTATTTTCTCCGTCGGTCAGCAAGACGATGACGCGGCTCTCGGCATCGCTGTCTTTAATCCGGTTCACGGCCGTAGCAAAGCCCATACCGATGGCCGTACCGTCCCGTACGATCCCGATATCCACTTTATCCAGCATGCCCCTGAGCATGGTATGATCGAGGGTGAGCGGGCAAATGGTGACGGCCTCCCGGGCAAAAACCACCGCTCCTATCCGGTCCGACTTCCGGGCCTCCACAAATTCCTGCGCTATTTGCTTAACGGCATCAAGGCGGTTGGGCTGAAGATCCTCGGCCAGCATGGAAGATGAAATATCCAGAACCAGCATAATATCTATGCCTTCCATAGTGCGTTCAACGGTGACGTCTTCCTGCTGTGGCCGTGCGAGGGCCAGAATGATAAGCATAATGGCTAGAATCTGCATCAAAGAAGTCGCCCAAAAACCATGGGAACGCCAGTTTCCGGGAAGATCCTTCATGGCGCCGGTGTCAGAGAAGATCAGGTTTGCATATTTTTTCCTGGAATAATGCCACACCAGGCTGCCGCCAATCAGCGGCAACAGCAGCAGTGCCCACAGCCATTCGGGATTCGCCCAATTCATAATCAAAAAATATAAATGTAAATTTTATTATTACTGCAACGTGAAAATCTGATCTTAGAATATACCGACTATATAATTTCGCGTCATAAAGGGCCGCGCCCGGCATGACAGGGGATTAATTTGCCGCCAAATGAGGTTAAAAAGGGTAAACGGAGCATTATTATTAATTAAAATAAAGTATTTTTCCGGCTCCGTTCTCAAGCAGGGTGGGTATAACCGGAACAATGATCCCGGGAATAGGCTTGAATTGAAAATGTAAGCATTTGTTATGATTATGTTTAAACAGAGTCTTATATAATTGCTGGCCTATAAAAAAAAGATAACATACTTCCAAGGTAACGTCCGCTTCAGAGGTTTCTGAAAAAAAACTATGAAAAAATGAAAGTTGTACTTTTCTTTTATCGACTAAAGGTTAAATTTTCATTATTATGAAAACATAATTTTTTTTAAAAACCAAAGGAGAATACATGAGTTGTCCAAAACATTTACCAATTTTACTTGCTCTTTTCATGAGCATGTCCTTAATAAACATGGGGTGTAATACAACCGAGCAGGTTGTCGAAGAACCAGAACCAGAAGTTGTAGAAGTTGTGGAACCGGAGCCGGAACCCGAGCCGGAACCCGAACCGGAACCCGAGCCAATTCAGGTTCCTGAACTGCACAGGGTTAATTTTGGATTTGATGAATCCAGCATTGAAAACCAGGAAGCCCGAAGGCTGGCTGAGAACCTTGAAAGGCTGCTCGAATTACCTTCCGATTACCGCGTAAGCATAGATGCTTATACAGATCATGTCGGAGGCGACCAATACAACCTGCGTTTGAGCCAGCGCCGTGCTAATTCCGTGGTTCGCTTTTATACCCAAAATGGGATCAATGAAGAACGAATCGATAGCAGAGGGTTGGGGAAAGCTCCTGTTCCCTGTGCCAGACAGGATAACAACGACCGGGGGTGCCGGGAGAACCGGCGTGCTGAGTCTACCGTAGTAGAACCATACCGCAGCCCGCAGCGCAATTAGAAAACAAGAATAAGCACCTCAAATGCTAACCATTTGGGGTGCCTATTCTTTTCATTTAGACGGCTATTACCCCACCGTCCTTGCCTCATCATGCGTCTGTCTGCCGCTCAGAACTGTTCGCTGACGCCAAATACAAAGCGAGTGCCGAAATCATCGTTTCCCTGGAGGGCATGCAGGTAAAAGGGCATACGAATGCTAAGGCTGAGTTTTTGCAGGAATCTGCTTTGGGGGCGCCAACGGTCAAAGGCATTCAACGAGGCCAGATCATAGGTGAGGCCTGTTCCGATCCCGGCAAGAATATTATTTTGCCCGGATTCATCAAAAACCGGAAAGTCATCCAGCCAATCCCCTGACCAGCTCTTGCCAAGTCCAGAGAAAAGCTCAAACGAAAGCGGATCGAGGCCACGGTTTCCATCAAAAGGCTGCCAGGTATTCCAGATCGTCATGCTGAAATAGTTGTTGCCGAACTCGTCCGGAGATCCGATCCCGGCTAGTCCGTACCCCAGCAGCCCGTTTCCATTGCCGGCAAGGAGGTTCAAATCACGGACGAGTTCATTGCTGATGTTGGCCGTGCTCCACCAGGTTTCATTCTGCCAGAGCTGTTCGGAAGACGGACCCGAAACCGGCCACCGGTACTGCCGGGGCATTCCCTGTGAACCCCAGCCTATAGACAGCCCAAAGCGGGAAGACAGTTTATGCCCTGTCAAAAAGGTGCGGTTAGCCTTCAGGGAACTATGGCTGGCGGATAAAAAATCACCGAAACTTGCGGCCGTAAGATTGAGGCTGAACCCATTTTCCCGAGCATCGCCATGGGTATAGCTCAGCGCTAACCCCCAGGTATTTCCGGCCTCCCACGAACCGTCCAGCACGTCAATGAACCGGTCGGCCGTTTTGGCCTGGTGGAAAGCAGACAAACGAATCTCACGAAAGGTATCTTCCAGGACCCCGAACCGGCCAAGTTGCCGTGAGAATGCTATACGTTCCTCAAAAACACCGTAATAACGTTTTACACCGGCATTCAGGTAGCTTTCCGGGCCAAATTGCTCAAGTTTTCTCTGATACTGCAAACGGTAATCTACATCCGTATTATCGGGATGATAGCCATGCAGCCCTCCTCCGGAGACAAAAAACGAAGCTTCCAGGGAAGGATTGTCAAACAGGTAGGCACCATAGGAGGTCATCCCCAGGCGGATACCGGCTGTCTGGCCATACCATAAGGCCGGACGATAACTATAGCCAAAATGCTCGCGGCCGGGACGGGCCGGCCGGGTGAACCGGGCTTCAAGGGGAAAGGGACGGACGTTATTGAGCCTGTTACGGTCCGCCATCCGCAGGCTGGGGTCAATCCCGGCGCGAACCGTCTTTTGTCCCTTGTTAGGAATGGTAAATTCATAAAAAGTGTGGGTCCATGGCCAGGCGGGCAGAACGATCCATTCCTGGTCTGTATGGTCCGGTTCTTTTCGGCCAAGCATGAGATCCAGGGGAATATAGACCATCACGCTCTCCCCGTTTTCAAAATCAACTTCAAGATCGACGGGCATGAGGTGATCGTCTTTGCGTTCCAGGCGGATAGTAAGGCTGTCCCCGGTTTGGGTCAGCTTGTCTATGGCATAATCGATGGTATGCGTTGTAGTCAGGGCATGGTCAAAATACCAGTCCAGGATCAGGCCGCTTTCTTTCTCCACAATCCGTTTAAAATCGGTTGGGTCGGGATGACGGAATTGCCACTCCCTGAAATACCGCCTCAATGACCGCTGTAAGGTTTCCTGTCCGGCCACATAGGCAAGCTGGTTCAGGAACACAGCTCCCTTGGAATAGGAGGCCACGCTATATGCAAAATTCGTTGTATAATGATCGGCATGCCGTAGCATAGGCTCTTCCAGTCCGGAGTCGACAATACTCAGGTAACGCAGGTAACTATTGAGGTGGGGATCGCCCTCTATGCCAAAAAGATGCTGCATGGTCAGGTTGGATATATAGGTGGTGAACCCTTCGTCCATCCAGGCATAGAGGTTCTCGTTGGTGGCCAGCGTGGAATGGAACCACATATGAGCCAGTTCATGCACGGTTACTCCAACCAGGCTGTACAGGGAGCGGTGGCCGGTGATCAGGGTGGCCATTGGATATTCCATGCCGCCGTCGCCTCCCTGAATAACCGAAAACTGTTCAAAGGGATATGTGCCGACCTGTTCACTGATAAATCGTATGGCTTCCATGGTAAAGTTGCCCAGCATTTCCCAATCCCGGGTTTCAGGGCGCTCGACATACAAAAGGTGAACCCGCGGCCCGTCGTCCATCTGGTAAATATCATGGGTAAAGTCCACGTCGGCCGCCCATACAAAATCAATGACATTCGGAGCGTGGAATTGCCAGGTCAGTTCATCGCCTCCGGGACGGTTTGTTTCCGTACCGGAATCCTGGTAGCCGTGGCCGATTTCATGGGGATTCTGAAGATAGCCGGTCGCGCCGAGAACATAGGAGGAGTCGATGGTGATCGTTACATCAAAGTCGCCGAATACCCCATGGAATTCCCGATTTACATACGGATGGGTGTGCCAGCCTTCCTCGTCATACGCCGCCATTTTAGGGTACCACTGAGCCATTGAATAATCGATGCCCTCCCTGTTATTCCTGCCGCTGCGCCGTACCTGAACAGGCACCCTCCCCTCAAAGGTCATGTCGAACTCGGCCTGGCTGCCTGGCATTATGGGTTCGGCCAGTTCCACAACCAGGATTGTTTGTTCGGTCCGGTACTCCAGGGGCCGGCCATTTTGGCTAAGGGAAACGACACGCTGATACCCGGTTTCATCGTCATCGAGGTGATAAATACGCTCACCCACCCGGCTGTCCGGATCCACGATCGTGCGAGACCGTACATCCATTAAGCTGTTAGGCTTAAAAGCATTAAAATACAGATGATAATATACATTATGCAGGGTGTCCGGGGAATGGTTCGTATAGACTACCTTCTGTGTTCCGGATAACCGGTGGGTTTCCACATCAAGGTGCACATCCATATCGTAGTGTATGGACTGCTGCCAGCGTGCGGATTGATGCTGGGCAGCGGATGTCTGGGTTAAAAGTAACAGAAATAAAAATGAAAAAACTATCGTTTTTGCCATTGTCACAGTTACTCTATTTAAATTTTCTCAGGTCTTCGTCATCCAGCTGTTCATATATTTTCTTAACATCCTGGGCGGCATCAAGCCGGCACAGCAGAAGAGCATCTTCTGTTTCAATTAAGCCTATACCATGGATCCCCACCAGTGCCACGAGCTTATTGCTGGTGATGGAGAGATAACAATTATCAGAGTCAACCATGGCATGATGGTTTGCATGGACTACGTTGCCGTTACCGTCTTTATCATCGAGTTCATAAATGGCCATCCAGCTTCCCACATCGTTCCAGCCAAAATCACCCGGCACCACATGCACGGCCTGCGCCTTTTCCATGATGCCGTAATCGATGGAAATGGAAATGCAATTATGATAAAAATTATTGATCGCCTGGGTCAGATTGCCGGTACCCGGATGGTCTTTCACCTTAACGGCTTCCTGAAAAACCTCCGGCAGATGGGTCTGGAATTCATCGAATATTGTCTGGGCTTTCCATATAAACATGCCGCTATTCCAGAGGAAATCCCCCGATTCCAAAAACTTAAGCGCCGTATTGATATCAGGCTTTTCCGCAAAGGTTTTAACCCGGAGCACAGGGATGTTGTTGCCGGTCGCTTCCTTCTTATCGTTCACCTGAATATAGCCGTAACCGGTTTCCGGCCTGTTCGGTTTAATTCCTATGGTAACCAGGCTCTGGTCTTTTTCAGCTTTTTCCACGGCGGCTCCCAGAACGTTAAGAAAGGTCTTCTCATCGTTGATATAGTGATCCGACGGCAGAACGACCAGCGTGGCGTCAGGGTCCCTGTTCAGCACCAGGGCGGCAGCCAGGGCAATGCAGGGCGCCGTATTCCGGCCTACCGGTTCGCCGATGATATTTTCATCCGGAATGTCCGGGATTTGTTCTTTAACCAGTTGCGTATAGCTGTCATTGGTGATGATCAGGGTTCGCTCCAGGGAAATGATCGTTGAAATGCGATGGACCGTATTCTGAAGAAGGCTCCTGTCACCAATTAAATTTAAGAATTGCTTGGGTTTAGCCTGTCTGCTTTTCGGCCAAAAACGGGAACCGACTCCTCCCGCCATTATGATTGCATAAACCATGTTTTGAATTTAGGTGATACCAGTTATTAACCGTAAAGGTACCAAATTAAACCCAAAACCGCATTCCAAAACTCAGACGTTACAGCTGACTTTCGAAACGCTCACGCAATTCCTGAATATATACGCCGATGTCGTTACGCAGTTCAAAGAGACGCTGATGAATCTCATAATACCTGGATGAATTCATCAATTTATTTTTTTTCAGATGCTGCAGCATTTCAAGGGATATATTGGCATAGCTGAGCGCTTTTTTGCAGTAAACAATATTCGCACCCATGACGTCTAATTCAAACCCAAAGGAGTAACCCGCAGCCAATTTCGCGCTGATCAGAAGGGAGTTGGAAATAAAATTAGTAAATGCTTCGTCATCAAAGTGATGGGATTCAGCCTCGGCAAATTTTAACAGTTCAGCACCCAGGCTCCGGGCTTCAAGGTAGACGCTTAGATTTTCAATAGCCCCGTAATCGGACATGGCAAAATCTTCCGAGAATTGTTTCCACTCCTCTCCGTCATCGTCGCGGAACTCATTATCCTCATCCTCCTCATCATCATCCAAATCAAGGAAATCTTCCCAGTCTTCATAATCGTCGTCATCCTCGAACATGGAAAAAAACGGATCGGAATCATCGTCATCGTCATCTTCCCAATCTTCATCGTCCGGGAAATAGGATTCTTCTATCAGAAGTTCTTCCTCGATATAGGCATTCATGACATCCAGCTTCGAGTTATACTCACTTAACAGACGGAGCCACCGAGGCTTTTCATCCGGCAAGCCGGACGTAAAGAATTCCCGCAACTGCTCATTGCGTTGTTCCATTTCCTTAAGATGAACTTCCCACTGGAATTCATCCCAGATTTCATCATCTTTATTGAACATCATTATAGCGCCAAGTTATTGATTATTTAAAATTTGGAACTTACTAGTTTTCTTCATACGTCGTAAAACGTCAGGGAAACTTGAATATTTCGATTCGTATCCGGTGTTTTGATCCCTTCAAATTCTTTCCAAAACACGGGTCATTATTTTTGTCATGTTGGGTTCGGCAAGATCTGCCGCTTCCAGTATATCTTTTATATTAACTTTTTTCAGGGTATCGGGAAAACATTCGTCTGTAATTGCGGAAATGCCAAGAACTTTCATATTCATATGTACCGCAGCTATCACTTCGGGAATGGTGCTCATGCCCACAACATCCGTTCCAATGTTCCTAAGATACCGGTATTCAGCCCTGGTTTCCAGCATAGGTCCGGCCACGGAGGTATAAACGCCCTGATGCATCCTGATCCCGTTTTCCAGGGCCGCGTTTTCAGCATGCCCGATCAGATCGCGGCAATAGGGTTCGCTCATATCGGGAAACCGAATGCCCAGCTCGTCGTCGTTTGGTCCGGTAAGGGGGTTGTCGCCCAGTAAATTGATATGGTCAACAATGCACATGATGTCTCCTTTCCGAAAATGGGGATTCATGCCTCCCCCGGCATTAGAGATCAGCAGGGTATGTGCTCCGTTCATCTTAAGCACCCGCAGGGGAAATACAATCTGTTGCATGGTATAGCCTTCATACCGGTGAAAACGACCCTGCATGGCTACAATATGTTTACCGCCAAGTTTCCCGAACACTAAACGTCCGGCATGACTTTCCACCGTGGAGACCGGAAAGCAGGGAATGTCGGCGTAGGATAGGGTTGCCTGAACCTCCATTTGATTCGCCAGCTGCCCAAGACCCGTACCCAGAATGATCAAATATTCCGGCCTGCATTTAGTTTGTGCCTGTATATATGCAAGAGCTTCTTTCCGCCTGGTCCGGGATTCTACTATGGATTCTGCAAGCATAGGTATTAGGTATACTGAATAAAGCTTTAAAACGGGGTGTTCCGATATGGAAAATCAGCCTGTATTTGATCGTCTAAGATATAAAAAAATGAGGACTTTATAAACTTTTGCAGAGGGAGACCCTCAGTCGATCTCATCAAGCAAATCATCCATATCGTCGGGATTGGTTGAAAAATATTTTACTTTTTTCCCTTCCTCCTTTGATTTGTCCTCCGTTTCATCTTCCCCGCTTTCTCCCGTGGCTGCACTTTTGCTTTTATTTGCCATTGGCAGGGGATCGTCTTCAATAGCCGGTGGCTGGTACACAGACGCTTCGTCCCGCTTGAAAGCATCGAGGCTTTCACCGGCCAGATCAAGATAGGATTTCATTCCCCTGATAATTTCCTGGCGCCGGTCCAGCAGGTTCAGGATCCCCGAACGAATTTCACGGCGCTGATCCTGAGCACTGCGTATGATCTTTTCAGCTTCCAGTTCGGCCTTCCGGATCGTGGTCTCCGACTCCCGCCGGGCTCCTGTTATCCGCTGGTCGGCCGAAGCCTTGGCCGACTGCAGGGTCTCATGCAGGGCTTCTTCAACCTTTTCATAGTGCTTAAGTTTATCTTTTAGCCGGCTTATTTCATTTTCCTGTTCCTTGGTTTTTCCTACAAGATGTTCCCATTCACTGGAAACCACATTCAGAAAACTTTTTACTTCCGTAATATCATAGCCGCGGAGGGATTTTTCAAATGTTTGCTGCTTAATTTCAAGTGCCGTCAGATTCATAATAGAGGGGATTTCAAATGGATGCTATTTGAATCAAGTTATTGTACGCGGGAGTCATTTTCAAGAAAAATTAACGATCTTTTCCGCCCTTATTCCCTCAGTTTATTCTGCAGGGGTCTTTTTTCATCAGGCAGGTCAGCGGGGGACCCGGTTTGAGCGGAGGGCAGCCCCATATCGTTGTCAACGATAATGGTTTCCAGGTTTTGTATTCGTTTTTCGGTTCGCCGGCTGAGTGTTTCAAGTTCGGAGAGCCGCCCGGCGACAGAGGATTTGTTTCCGCTGCGCCTGTCAATCCAGTATTTAATGAGGTCGGCAATTTTTATGATAAACAAGGCTGTCAATCCAATACCCAGAACAATAGCCGTGACGGCCACCATAACTTCCCCCGGTCCTATCATGATTTGCTTCTCCGTTTTTTAAGTAATTCGTTGATTTCTTCATCCGGATCATTCTCCTTATCTTCATGGCCGGCCTGACCGGCTTTATTCAGACCGGAGAATTCCTCCGGGTCTGCAGCCGCTATGGCTTCGAGGTTTTCCAGCCTTTTTTTCAGCTTATCCATTTCTTTGCGGAAACCGGCCCTCTCTTTTTCCGATTCGATGCGGGAGGTTTTGTTTCGCTTATGGTATTCGCTGAAGGTCCCGGCTAAGATCGATACCACGATGATGATGGTCAAGAATGTCCACATGGCCACTTTTATAAAGAACTTTCCGTTTAAATTTTCTGTATTTCCCTTAGTTTACGTAAAATAATGCAGCATGTTCCCGAAAATTTTTATTCCCTGCCCCCGAAGATGGCCGTGCCGACCCGCACCATGGTAGAACCTTCCTCAATGGCTGTTTCCAGGTCTCCGGTCATGCCCATTGAAAGGTGATGCATTTTCATCCTCTCCGTTTCAAAACCCGTATGTGCATCCCGCAATTCCCTCAGAAGACGAAATTCGGGACGTATTGCCTCGGTATTGTCGGTAAAGGCGGCCATGCCCATCAATCCCCGGACCCGGGTCCATTTCAGGTTTTGCGCCAGAGCGAGGACCTGTTTTAAATCGTCCGGGTGGAATCCGCTTTTCTGATCCTCGCCACTGATGTTAACCTGAATCAGTACATTTATGTTCCTTTCGAGGAAAGCCGCTCGTTTCTCCAGTTCCTTCAAATGTTTTTGTTTACTGATGGAATGGATCCAGTTTGCCCGTTTTGCCAGGAATCGGATCTTGTTGGTTTGAAGCGCACCGATCATGTGCCACTGGATATCATCGCCCGGGATATCCATTTTATCCAACAGCTCCTGAACCTTGTTTTCACCAAAATGCCGTTGTCCGCAGGCCATGGCTTCCGTAATGGCCCGAAGCGGTTTGGTCTTGCTGACTGCGATCAGGGTAATTTCATCACTGTCCCGCCCGGACCGTTCACAGGCAGCAGTAATCCTTTTCTTAACGGATTCAATATTTAAGCAAATATCCATATCTGAAATAAATTATATTTTCTGCAGGCTCTGCGTTCAGGCCTGATTTTTAAACAAAATTAGACTTTTAGTTTGACCAGAAAAAGTTTATTTTACGAGTCTAATTAAAATAAGGTAATCCTGATCTTTTTCTTTTTTTAAGAATGGTAATATTGGATTTTTTACCACCATATGTTCATGATGGATTGCCGCCTGGATACATCAAATGGCGGCAAGGAGGTCCCCCCGGGGAATGATGACAACTACGGCCGGTCATATCTCCACTTTTTTTGAGAAGTGGGCACCCGAAAGGACGAAGCTGGACTACGATAACGTTGGTCTGCTCATAGGAAGTAAACATAAAACCGTTAGCAAAATCCTGACCTGCCTGGACATCACCGAAGCGATAGTTGAGGAAGCCGTTAGCGGAAATTTCGATCTGATCGTCGCCCACCACCCGGTTATATTCAAAAAAGTAAGCCGCATAAATCCTGACAGTATCCAGGGTAAAATCATCTACAAGCTAATTTCCGGCGATATTGCTGTTTTGGCTGTGCATACTAATCTGGATGCCGCTGAAAACGGGGTTTCCTTTGTTCTTGCCAATCAGATCGGGTTAAAAAATACGGCGTTTTTAACCCGGCAGCAAGACGATGAGACACCAACCGGCTTCGGAGTGATCGGGGAATTTGAAAACAGCCTGCCTCAGGCTGAATTTCTGGAAACCGTCAAAAATCAATTAAACTGTGAGGCCATCCGCTATACCGGAAGCCGGTCCAGTGTCCAAAAGATAGCTGTCTGTGGCGGATCAGGATCATCGCTGGCATCAAAAGCCATGGACTCGGGAGCCGATGCCTATATCACAGCCGATGTCAAATACCATGATTTTTTTACCGAAAAAGCAGACTTTTTGCTTTTGGATGTCGGCCATTATGAAAGCGAATCCCCCATTATAAACATTATGAGGGATGCCCTGAAGAGCGAGTTTACGGAACTGAATGTAGAATCAACACGGATTAATACCAACCCAATACAAACTTATAAATGACTTCTGAAACAGCAAATAAAACGGATCAAGGTAACAGCGTGAAGGATATTCTTCAGAACCTGGCGAACCTGCAGTTTATCGATTCCCGGATCGATGAGCTTACACGGCTTAGAGGTGATTTGCCTGAAGATATTCTCGATGTGGAAACCGACCTGGCCAGGCTTGATGCCCGGGTCAACAGGATCAAAGCCGAGCAAAAAGAGCTAAAACTGGAGAGTGCTCAGCTTGAAACGGAAATAAAAGATTCTGAAGCCCTGGTAAAAAAATATGAAGATCAGCAGCTGACGGTTCGGAATAATCGGGAATATGATGCCCTCACCAAGGAAGTGGAAGCTCAGAATCAAGCAGTGGAAAATGCAAAAACCCGGATTGAGGAAATTAAGCTCCTCGCCGAGGAACTGGAGAAAAGCCTGGTGGAAAATGAGCAAAAGCAGTCGGCAACTCAGGCTGAGCTTAAGGAAATGAAGGATAACCTGGACAAAGTTGTGGAAAGCACGAAAAGCGAAGAAAAAGCTTTATTGAAAAAAAGAGATAAGGCGGCTAAGGAAATATCTCCGCGTTATCTGAAAAGCTATGAACGGCTTAGAAAAGGACTCAACAACAACATCGCTGTGGTAGCCATGGAAAAGGGATCCAGCATGGGCATGATGCTTCCCCCTCAGGTCCAGGTTGACGTCCGGCGTATGAACAAGATCGTGATCGATGAAAACAGCGGCCGTATCGTGGTCGATCCCGAATTTTTCAAGGAAGCCAAAAAATCGTTTAGTTCATAAAGTTCACTTGTTTCTGTATTTTAGCAGAGAAGAAAGTATTAACTTGCTTCGTGTACAAAAAGGCAGGGTGTCAGGTAATCGCTCCTTAGGGAGAGGAAAGTCCGAACACCTACAAGCGCCGTGCTTCCTAACGGGAAGGCTCCGGATGACCGGAGACAGAAAGTGCCGCAGAAAAGATACCGCCTGACTTGTTCAGGTAAGGGTGAAATGGTGAGGTAAGAGCTCACCGTCCGTTTCGGCGACGAAATGGTGCATGGCAAACCTCACGGGGTGCAAGGTCAAGTAAGGCAGTGTGCGGCTTGTCACGATACTGCCGGGTAGACCGCAAAAGTTCATCGGTGACGGTGAACGCAGATAAATGATTACCATCCCGTCTGACGGGACACAAAATTCGGCTTACAGACGCCCTGCCTTTTTATTATTGCTTTTTTGACACACCGTCATACCCGCGCTTGACAGCGTATTCAATAAGCTGCATCCTCAGTAAATTTCGTCCGCGGTGCAGTCTGGAGCGAATCGTGCCTATGGGGACATCTACCATATTGGCAATCTCCTCATACGTAAAGCCTTCTATATCGCATAGCAGTACAACCGTCCGGAACTCATCGGGCAACATCGATAGCGCATGGGTAACATCATCGTCGAGTAATTCCCGGTAGAGAATATTTTCCAGATCGGTGGTATCGGTTTGCTCACTTCGTATCGATTCGTAATATGCGGCTATATCATTGTAATCAACCTGATGGGGTTGTTTGGATTGTTTTCTGTAATTATTTATATAAGAATTTTTAAGGATCCGGAACAGCCAGGCTTTGGCATTGGTACCTTTTTCATAACTGCTGAAAAACCGAAAAGCCTTGACGATTGTATCCTGAACGAGATCTTCAGCGTCATTTGGATCCAGCGTCAGCCTTAATGCAAAATTATAAATTGCATCCAAATGCGGAATAATCTCTTCCTTGAAATCATCCTGCTTCTGAACTTCATCCCTTTTTAGTTCAGCCATCCTGATACCCATATGGAATAGCATTTAGTGATTCAGTAGGATACTGCAGTTGACGTCAGCAGTAACACTCAGTTAATAAAGGCGCCTCTCCAAGGCTTACACTTAAAGATAGGTATATCTGATAGAAGTGCTAATTAATATCATCATATAAACACAAAAACCTGTAAACTCATTCACTTTCTGTAATCTATTTTCCCGATTCTTCCAAATAATTCCATTCAGCTCTGGACCCATAGCATAAGGTTATATAGCGAATGAGTCCAGGCGGCAATGCCAAAGCCACGGTAGATGAAAATCAGATTAAGAGCCACTCCGAATAAAAAACGAAATATAAAGGAGCCGATGGTAAAAACATCCCCCATGGTTCCCACATAATGGGCTGCGCTGAACACCACGGCTCCAATGATCACAGCACTGCCGTGTTTTACCCACCACTTGATCCTCAGCCGGGTGAACAGCCAAAGCAAGCTCCCGACCAGGATGACCCGGAAGACCAGTTCCTCGTACAGGCCCGATCCCAGCGAGAGGGTGAATTGCTGCAAGCGGGTGGCCGCAAAACCGGGTTCCTGTACATAGGCAAAAAGCCACATAACAAAGCCGGATATAAGCATGGCCAGGAACACGGCATAGATCAGGGCTTCAAGGATCATGGCCAGGAAATGCCTGGGTTTAAGAGCCAAAGACCGGTGCCGCTCCCGGTAAAAAACAACCAATCCTAAAACCAGGGCAACCAGCAGGGTTATCACAATGGTATTCTGTCCGCTTACTGCAAAAATGGATTTAATCCAGATATCCGTACTTAACCGCACGGCCGTGGCGGGATGGGAGATCAGGATAAGGACTTCATAAACCAGAAGCAGGGGCATGCTGATCAGGTAGCTGTAGGTTAAGCTCCTGCTTTTATCAAAATAAGGCATTACGACTATTCAGGGAGTTCCTCATAAATCCTGGCAGCCAGCGGTTCGTTTCCTTCATAACCCAGGGCCGTGAAGGCCGAAGAGGAGAGCTTAAGGAAGTTGCCCGTCACCCGGTCGTTTATCTGCACGAAGATACCTTTTCCATTGGCAGGATTTTCGATATAGATTACCTTGCCAAGGCGTAAGGATGAATGGGCCGCCGTCAGATTTCCAGGGTTATACAGATCCCCGCTGGTGGTGGAGTTCCCCTGATGCTGGGGATCGTAAACGGTAACGGAAATATCACCGGCCGTCTCCAGATTTGATTTTACCCGGTAGGGATTCTTTTTATCTGAGGCGGCCGGCTTTAACACATAGACCTCATCCCCGGCTTTTATATCATTAATATCTGTTTGCGGGTTCAGGCGGATAAATTCTTCTTCATCCATCCGGTGGCTGTTCAGCAGCCCTTCCACCGTTTCATGGTCTCCGAGGGCATGGACTGCAAACGTGCCCATAGGGGCAGAAGCGTCCACATGAACAGGTTGAGGCGGTGTATCGGCCCTGCCGGCCGATACATCCGGCCTGCTGGCATTAACAATAAGCCTTTGTCCTATATCAAGCTGGGTATTGCGCAAATTATTCAGGCTTTGCAGTTCAGCCACACTCATTTCATACTGCCGTGAAATTCTGTACAACGTTTCCCCCGGGGCCACCTCATGGTAATCCTGTGAGGGCCGGGTGGGGGGGGTGGCCCCGTTGCCTGATTCGGGCGCGGATTCCGGAGAACGGCCGCCGGAAGCCGTATCCCCGCTGACAATCAGGGTCTGGCCTACCGCCAGATTGTCACCGCTCAGGTTATTCAGCTGCCTTAAGGCATTAACGTCAATTTCGAATTTCCTGGAAATGCTAAACAGGGTTTCTCCGGGTTCTACCACATGGTTATCTCCTGTCCGGAAAGAGGAGTCGGGATTTGACACGATCAAAACCTGACCAACGGAGATACCATTGCCTCTCATGGCATTCCAGTTTTTAATATCGTCAACGTTCACGTTGTATATCCGGGAAATGCCAAAGAGGGTCTCGCCGGAGCTCACCGTATGTTTTTCCTGGGCATGAACTGTATTCACCGTGGCCAGGGAAAAAGTTAAAAAAAACAGCGATATAAGGATTGTTCTGACAGCCGGGGTAAAATATAACATGAGTTTTAATCGTCTGATTCAAGTTCCAGTAGTGCCATCCGCAATTCGGATGCCGCATGATCATCGCCTTCTTTTTCCGCAACTTCGATACCTTTGTTGTAGATAATCAGGGCGTTACCCCCTTCATCATATTTCTCGTAAAGCTTTCCCAAATGGTAATAAAGTCCGGTATAACCCGGATCGTTCTTCAATAGATCTTCAAACAGGGATCTGGCTTTATCAAGCTCTGAAATATTCACAAACTCCAGGGCTAAAGCAAATTTTGAGAAAGAATCATGGGGATCGTCCGCTAAAAATTCCTGTAATTTCCGGATTCGCTGTTCATGCATATCAGTCAGTATCTTTTTTTCAGGTTCAGGCTGTATAGCGTTCTTCAATTTCTTCTATGGAATCTCCGCCGAACTTTTCAAGAAAAGCATTGGCTATTACGGGTGCCAGAATATTTTCAATCACGACTACGGCCCTGGGCAGGGCACAGACATCGGAACGTTCATAGCGCGTATCCACGGTTTGTTTCGAATCAATATCTACGGTATCTATGGGGTTTAACATCGTCGGAATAGGCTTCATGGCCCCACGTACAATAATGGGCATTCCGGTACTTATCCCCCCCTCAATTCCACCGGCCCGGTTTGTACTGCGGCCATAGGATTTGCCGTCCCAGGTTATCTCATCATGAACTTCATGCCCCCGGCTTTTTCCCGCTTCGAAGCCAAAGCCTATTTCAACGCCCTTCATGGCCTGTGTGCTCATTATGGCCTGGGCTATCTGCCCCTCAAGCTTTCGGTCCCATTGAGAATAACTGCCCAAACCCGGGGGTACGCCGGTAATGACGATCTCATAAATGCCGCCCAGGGAGGTTCCTTCCTTCCGCCGTACCTTGATCTCATCGACCATTTGCCGGGAGAGCCCCTCTTTCAGGCAACGCACTTCAGATTTATCGGCCGCCCTGAACAGATTTTCCGCTCCGCTTCCGGAAAGCGGGTCGGCCAGCTCCCTGACCTCGTCCCACTTGCTGTACCCCACATTTCCAATTTGCAGTACGTGCCCGCCAATCTCCATCCCGAAATGCTTCAAAAAGATCCGGGCTGTAGCCGTACAGGCCACCCGTATGCCGGTCTCCCGGGCGCTTGATCGCTCAATGACGGGCCGGATGTCATTCAGACGGTATTTCTGTGTTCCCACCAGATCGGCATGACCGGGCCGGGGTATGGTTATGCGCTCAACATCTTCACCCGTTCCATCGGCGGCCATAACCCTGGGCCAATCCTGTGGATCGTTTTCATAGGCCTTATTATGAAGCTTCAGCGTTACCGGGCTGCCCATGGTCTTGCCGAAGCGCACACCGGAGAGAATCTCGGCAACATCTTTCTCGAAAGCCATCCTTCCACCCCGGCCGTACCCCTTTTGACGCCGTGCAAGATGCAGGGCAATATCTTCCTTTTTGAGGGTGAGTCCGGCAGGCAGACCTTCCACTATGCCTGACAACTCGGGGCCATGAGATTCACCAGCCGTTAAATAACGTATCATAATTAATCTTTACACTAAGGATTTAAGTTTGGTTAATATCCTGGCGGCCAAAGTGCCGGATTCCCATACCGGCCAGATGGTTAAAGAAGGAAAGCCTTCATTCAGGTAAGCCGTATTCATCTGTAAATGGGATATATCGGCGTCGGGAAGTGCGACCTTAATACGGCCCGGGGCCGGGGCAAGCGCGGAACCGGGAATATTTAACAACCGGCAGGCTGAATTTAATGGACTTTGCGTTTCGGTATTTGCAGCGAAAACAAAGGCAAAAGATAACAATGGGAGTATTTTTGAATACACGTTCAACAAAAATAAGGATAAACTCTAAATGGATCACTAAAATATGAAATTCTGACGTTAATAATCGGAGTGTGATTGCGGGAAATGGGGGCTCCGGTTAAATCCATGGCTGGGCCATAGCTGTTTGCTTTAGTCCGTTTAGCTGAAAGATCATAATTAAATGTTTAATGATTGTTTGCGAGTTATGTGTATATTTGGAAAACTTTTACCCCGGTCTGAGTAATCTGAAACTTGAATTGCGTTTTGGTCGGATCTGGAAAAAAATATTTCGTTAATGCAATTATTTACAGACCTGGGGCGCTATTGCAGGCTGTTGTTTGAAGCCTTGAGATCATCGTCGGAGTTTGGCTCATACCGGAGAAATCTGATTTCGGAGATGATTAAAACAGGGTATGATTCCCTGCCGATCATTTTACTGGCCGGTTTCTTTACGGGAGCTGTTATGACCGTTCAGACGGCCTATCAGCTTTTGGCCGGCTTTATTCCCCGCTCCACTATTGGCTCTATTGTATCCCAGTCGCTTCTCATAGAACTGGCTGCCGTCATCAGTGCCCTGGTGCTTGCCGGCCGTGTGGGGGCACGCATTGCTACCGAACTGGGGACCATGGCCGTTAGCGAGCAAATAGACGCCCTGGAGTCAATGGGATTTAATTCCGTTACGTTTCTGGTTATACCAAGGATATTCGCCGGATTAATCATGTTTCCCGTTATCTACGTGGCCGCGGCCTCTGCGGGTATAGGAGGCGGGATCCTGGCTGGTTTGGTAACGGGAGCCTTGCCGCCGGCGGATTTTCTGATCGGGGCCCGGCAGGTTTTTTTCCCGTGGGATGTAACTTTTGGTCTGATAAAGGCGTTTGTATTTGGTTATGTGATCACTTCCATTTCATGCTTCAAGGGATACTATGCGACCGGAGGAGCAGAAGGAGTGGGAAAAGCTACTACCCAGGCCACCGTTTTAAGCTGCATCTATGTGCTTCTGGCCGATCTTGTACTGGCCATAATTTTGCTTTAACAGCCCGAATATGATAGAAATTAAACAGTTAACAAAAAGCTTTGACGATAACCTCATCTGGGAAAACATCAATTTAGTTATTGAGGACGGGGAAACGCTGGCAATTATCGGAAAATCAGGTTCGGGTAAATCCGTCTTAATGAAGCATATCAACGCCCTGATGCAACCCGATGCCGGTGAAGTGCTCATAGACGGCCAGAATATTTTTGACATGTCTTATGCGGAACTCAGGAATGTACGGCAGCGGTTTGGCGTGTTGTTTCAGGGTGCCGCACTATTCGATTCCATAACCGCCTTTGAGAATGTGGCTTTTCCTTTGCGCTACTTTACTGATTATGCAGAGTCTAAGATAAGGAAGCGTGTTATGGAGAGCCTGGAACAGGTAAACCTTGCCGATATAGGCGATAAAACCACGGCCGCCTTGTCGGGAGGTATGCGAAAAAGGGTCGGATTGGCCAGGGCCATAGTCTTGCGTCCCGATTATATGCTATATGACGAACCCACTTCCGGACTGGACCCGGAAACTTCTGATGAGATTAATGATTTAATTATTTTAATGGCAGAAGAACTGGATGTATTGTCTGTGGTGGTTACTCACGATATGCATAGTGTGTTGCGGGTTGCAGATAAAGCAGCCTTTCTGGACGAGCAGAAATTAAGTTGGTACGGTACTATCGAAGAAATGGAAATAGACACTCATAAACGATTGAATAATTTTATCACTGCCAGTGAATATCAAATTAGCAAAGCGAGGTAAGGTTTGAAGAAATTAAGTAACGAAGTTAAGATTGGCCTGACCATAGGGTGCGCCCTTCTTATCGCCATCGTCGGTTTCCGGTTTATGCTGGATTTGCCGGTATTCCGGCAGACCGATATTTTGCATACGAGGTATGACCGTGTGGATGGCATCAATGTGGGAACCACCATTTTGATGTCCGGCGTCAAGGTGGGTACCGTGCGTGAGGTCAATCTGACGGACTCCGATAGTGTGCATGTGGTCCTGAACCTGAGCTATGATAACGGCATACCCGTCGGTTCGGTGGCGTTGATACAGTCTGTGGATATTATTGGCAACAAGGCCGTTATTATACAAAGGTCCGGCCGGATGGAAAACATAGAAGACGGCGGATATATAGAGGGCCGGTTTGATGAAGGCTTTATGGGCGAGGTCCGCACCTATGGAGAACGGCTGGGTCCGCAGGTTGTTGAATCCACCGAAAACCTGTCGTCGATTATCCAGGAGCTGGACCGGGTAATGCGCGGTGGCGGCAGTCAGGATGTGGAGCTGTTTCTGCACCACCTCAGCCAGACAACCCAAAATGCCGACCGCATAGTCCGTGAAAAAGAGCAGGAGCTTACAACGGCTATACGGTCCCTGCAAAACATACTGGCCAATGTAGATACACTCAGTTCGGGTCGTCAGGAACAGGTAGACAGCCTGCTCACTAATCTGGAAATAACCGGAAGGGACCTTAACAGGATCACTGACGAGCTTGGCGATGTGAGTTCTGAATTAACCATTGCCATGAAAAAGATCAATAACGGCGAAGGCAGCCTTGGCCTTATCATCAACGACCCCTCTCTCTATCATAATCTGGACTCCCTGTCGTATAATATGAATAAGCTGATAAAGGAAATAAATGAGAACCCTAATCACTTTTTGAAACATATGCGTCTGATCGACCTATTTTAACGCCCGGTTTCCGGACAGGAAGTTTCACCTGTCTTACACTCAAAAGATATCAGGCTTTGTTGCGTTACCTGACATTTAGAACGTCGGTTATTTTGCTCTTCGCAGGGAATCGCAGTATCTTCACCAGTTACTTTTTTTTGATTTTATACTACAAGAATAGGATATTTTTATGGGTTTGATGGAAAAGCTGAGAGGCGGAACCAAGTATACAATATGGATACTCATTATCTCTTTTGGCCTGTTATGGGTATTGGCTGATACACAGGTATTTGATGCGGTAATGGTTGGACCCTCAGCCATGGGGGAGGTAAAAGGTCAGCCGATCAGTTACGAAGAATTTAACGAGCGCCTTAATTTGTACACCGAGCAATATCGCGAACGTACCGGGGAAGCGCCTGATATGGAAATTCGGGCCATGTACGAAGAGACTGTGTGGGATGAGCTGGTACTGAATAAGGTTCTTCAGCAGAAGATGGACGAAATGGGCCTTACCGTTACCGATGAGGAATTAATACAGATGGTAACCGGTGATGACCCCGTTCCGTTCATACGCCAGCAGTTTGAGCAGGAAGATGGAACGATAGATCGCATCGCGTTGAGAAATGCCATTGAATCGCCTGAGAATGCACAGATCTGGGTAATGATAGAACAGCAGCTTCGCGAACAGCGGAGGCAGGAAAAGCTCAATAAATACCTGGAATCTTCCCTGATGGTAAGTGATTTCGAGATCGAACAGGCATACCTGAACCAAAATACACGAGCGGATTTCCGTTTCGTCCGTTTTCCGTATTCAGAGGTAGATGAGGCACAGATTGAGGTGACCGACGCGGAGTTGAGGAATTACTATCAGACAAACGAGGACCGGTTCAGGAGCAATGAAAGCTGGAATTTTTCCTATGTGGAATTTCCAAAAGAGCCCTCCACCGAAGATACCCTGAGGATATTGAATGAACTCGATGCCTTGCGTGAAGATTTTCAGGCCGCTTCAGATGAAGAAGCCTTTCTTGAAGATCATAATTCCCAAACCCAATACTTTGAAGATTTTTTAAGCCCCTCCCAGGTCCGGACAGAGCATCTCAGGGCCTTTGACCTTGACATCGGCGAGGTTTCCGAGGCCTTTATACATGACAACCAGGTTCATCTGATCAAAAAACTGGAACAGCGCGATGCCGGTCAGCCGTATACCAGGGCCCGGCAGATACAGCTGAATTTTAGCGATGAAAACAGAGATCAGATTGAGGAAAGGGCCGAGGCCGTTGCCCGGCAAGCCCGCGATGGGGAATCCTTCGGGAGGCTGGCCCAGATGCATTCCCAGCATGCTGCCTCGGCACGGACAGGGGGGGAGATTGGGTATTTCAGCAGGGAGGATAAGCCTGGACCCCTGGCGGATGCGGCCTTTCAGGCTTCTGCTGGTTCCATTGTTGGTCCGGTCGAAGCCGACAACAGCTTTTATATCCTGGAGATCGTTGATCGTACCAACCAGGATATCCGGTTCGCTGATGTGAGCCGTTTGATTGAACCGGATCCCCTGGCAACGATTGAAGCCTTAGCCCGGGAAGCCGATGATTTTGTATATTATGCTTCCACCGGTGCAAGTGATTTTGAGACCGAAGCTGAAAGTGCCGGCTTGTCTGTTAATGAAGCCATTGCAACAGAAGACAGCCCGTTTATTTCCGGACTGGGAGAAAGTCGTCTTATCTTATCCGAACTGCGAACGATAGGACGCGGACAAATCTCCGATGTGATCGAAACCGATGATAGCTTTGTGGTTTTAAGGGTTGACCAGCGATCCCCGGAGGGCATTCGCCCGCTTGACGCTGTCCGGCCGCAAGTAGAAGCGGCCGTCCGGAATCAGAAAAGAAGGGAGCTCCTGACCCGGCAGGTGAGGGAAGCCCTGAATGAACACGGCACATTAGAGGCCCTGGCTGAAGCCGAAGGCAAAGATATACTGGAAGGCGAAAGCATTCGCCGTAATGCCGGCAGTCTGCCGGGAGCCGGGCGGGAGCCCCGGGTGATCGGGACCGCATTCGGACTGGAGACCGGCGAACGGTCAAACGCCATTCAGGGACAAAATGGCGTGTATGTTATTCATGTGGATGAGCGCCGTGATGCGGACCTGGCTGATCTGACGACTTCCGAACGCGAAAGGCTGAGGGTTGAGATGAACCAGCAAAGAAATCAGGAGTTCAGTCAAATTTGGACCGATCGAATCCAGGCCGGCGTCGAGGTGAAGGATTACCGGCATCTGAGAAACATTCGTTAGGTGTTTTACTAAGGCCCGTCCCTTTCATTTATGACCGGACAATGGAAAAGATCGATGAAAAGTGGATGAGACGAGCACTCCGGCTGGCTGCAAAAGGTAAAGGATACGCTTCCCCGAATCCATTGGTAGGATGTGTTATCGTCTCTGCAGAAGGCAGGCTCATCGGGCGGGGATACCATGAGCGATACGGCGAGGCCCATGCCGAAGTAAATGCCCTGAAATCTGTCAGGGATAAAAGCGAGCTTGAAGGGGCAACGGTTTATGTAACCCTGGAACCCTGCTCCCACCATGGCAAGACCCCGCCGTGTGTGGATGCTTTGACGATGTTCTCCATTCGGCGCGTGGTTTGTGCGATGGCCGATCCGAATCCAAAGGTGGAGGGCAACGGCATCAGACTGTTAAGGGAAAAAGGGATTACCGTTGATACCGGCATTCTGGAAGAGGAAGCCGCCTTGCTGAATGAAGTATTCGTTTTTAATATGAAGTTCAATAAGCCTTTCGTGGTCCTTAAAATGGCGCAAACCCTCGACGGTTATATTGCGGCGCCCGATGGCAATTCCAAATGGATTACCGGTGAGGAATCCCGCATCAGGGTTCATGAATGGAGAAGCACCTACGATGCCGTAATGATTGGCCGGAATACGGCCCTGACGGATAATCCACATTTAACGGTCCGTCATGTGAAAGGCCGCCAGCCCAGGCGGGTTGTGGTAGACGGTGATTTATCTCTTCCCAAAAACCTCAATTTGTTTACCGATCAGCATGAAGAGAAAACCATTATCATAACCCACGATAAAGGAAAATATCAGCAATATGCCGATCCCATGCTGAACATACTGCAGCCTAATTATTTTCGCGGTCAGACGGTATTGGTTTCCCGGGTTAACGGCCACAGCGATTTGGAGCAGGCTTTGGCTAAACTCGGCGAGTTTAATGTGACCTCAGTGCTGGTTGAGGCCGGCACCGATCTTGCCACAGCCTTGATTGCCCAAAACCTTGTCGATAAGATCCACCTTTTTGTGGCCCCTAAAATACTGGGTGGTGGCAGCAGATCCATTTTAGGATTAGGCATACAGAGGATGGAGGAGGTGCTGCAGCTGAACCGGTCCGCCTGGGAAAGGTCGGGGGAAGATATGCTGTACACCGGGTATTTTTAAATAGTTACACTGAAGAGTAAAGAGCTATGTTTAATGGCATTATAGAGCATATGGGCACGGTAGAGCAAATAGAATCCCAGAGCGGCGGTAAGCTTCTTCGCGTTTCCTGTACGTTTAGCGGGGATCTGAAAATGGATGAAAGCATCAGCATTAACGGCGTTTGCCAGACAGTGGTGCAGTGCGGCTCCGGACATTTTGACGTTCAGATCATAGAGGAAACCCTGAACAAAACAGCCCTGGGTGAACTTGCAAAAAAGGACCGGGTTAATCTTGAGCGATCCCTAAGGCTGTCGGACCGGATCAGCGGCCACCTTGTCCAGGGCCATGTGGATACCACCGGATCGATTACCTCCATCGAAAATGCGGAGTCCGGCAGGCTGATAGGCATTCATTATCCGGAAGAATTCCATAATCTGATCGTAGGCCGGGGCAGCATATGTGTAGACGGCATCAGCCTGACCGTTGCCCGTGAGAAAGGCAGTGAGTTCACGGTTGCTATCATACCGTATACGTTTGAGCACACGAACCTGAAATTTAAAAGGCCAAATGATCCGGTAAATCTGGAGTTTGATATTTTCGGGAAATATGCCGTCAGGTATTTGCAGAATACCCGTCAACGGCCGAAATCATCCTGAAGCCGGACGATGTCCTCTTCATCGGACGGGCGGACGGGATCCGTGTGCTGCCAGATCTCCGCAACAAGGCCCCATTCATCCAGCCCCACAAGCCGGTGGCACTGCCTCTGTTTAAGGCTTATCCCCTCACCGGGCGCCAGGGTGCGGACCGGCGTTTCCTCCTCTGTATCGCTCACGATCACCCCGGCTTTCCCTCCGATTACTTTCCAAATTTCAGAACGCCGTCGGTGATATTGCCAGGAAAGGCGCTTGCCGGGGGCAACCAAAAGGATCTTCGGACTTAGTTTATCAAAACCTCTGAAGTCAGCCAGGTTGAGGCGGGGGAAAAATTCACTGATAAACTGCGGTGCCTGTCCTTCTTCAATGTAATAAAAACCGCCCCACGGACGCGCATCGTCTTTGAAGGTCAGCACAAAACCCTGTTCTTCCAGATAGGTCTGCACGGCGTGGAATACTTCCACTTTCTCTGCTTTAGCGGGGAAACTCAGCATATTATACTGTTTAAGCTTTGGTCCGGATCCAGGGTCGGATAATAGCCGTCAAGAGCGGCGGTTAGAGTTTGAATTTCAGTAAATTATCTTCTCCGACAGCCTCCGTGGCCTGCTCCAGGGCGTATTTGCTGTCAAATAAGACGATCGGATTTTTTTCAATGTCGTACGTGACGTGGGTTGAATAGCTTTGCTCAAGCTTTTTGATCACATCGGTTTTTTCGGGCAGCCATCGGGCAGCCACATAGGATGTCGCGGAAAGTGAGATATCGACCTTGTATTCGGTCTTCATCCGGTGCTGTACGACTTCAAACTGAAGAACCCCCACCGTTCCGAGCAGCAACTCATTGCCGACCCCGCCGGGCACTTCAAACACATTGACCACGCCTTCTTCTGAAAGCTGTTGAAGACCCTGCCGCAATTGCTTGCGCTTAAAAGGATCGCCGGAACTGGCCTTGCGAAAGTGCTCAGGAGAAAATAACGGAATTACGTCAAAATTAACGTCATTTCGTTGATACAAGGTGCTGCCGATGCGGAAATTTCCGGGATTGAACAAGGCCACTATATCACCGGGGTAGGCCGTTTCCAGCAGGTTTCGTTCATCGCCCATCAGGCTGTGGGGTGTGGTCATCCTGATCTTTTTATTATCCCCGTGCATATAAACTTCCATGCCGCGCCTGAAGATACCCGAAGCAATACGCACGAACGCCGTGCAATCACGGTGTTCGGGATTCATGTTGGCCTGCATTTTAAAAATAAATCCGCTAAAATCCTTATCCAGGGAAACCCGTTGGCCCTCTTTGCTTGTATAGGGCTGGGGGTGGGGGGCCAGTCCGGAGAAGTACTTCAAAAAAACATCCAGTCCGAAATTGCTTAATGCGGAGCCGAAAAAAACAGGTGTGGCTTCACCGCGGTTGAATTTTTCAGAATCCATGTTTTTGTATTCATCGGCAATCAGTTCTATTTCCTCTTCATAACTTTCCTTATAACTATCGGCCAGGGTGCAGTTTGCCAGACCCTCTTTCAGATCAAAAACGTCGGCCTCTGCTTTTTGTGCACCGTGCTTGAATTTCGTGTACAGATGCATTTCCCGGCCGATAAGGTCATATACTCCCTGAAAATCTGAAGCATACCCTAATGGCCAGGTGGCCGGAAGAGCGTCAATATTGAATTTCTCTTCAATGTTGCCCAGCACTTCCAGGGGGTCCATACCCGGACGGTCCCATTTGTTCACAAAGGTTATGACGGGAATTTTCCTCAACCGGCACACTTCAAAGAGTTTTTCGGTTTGCTCTTCAACACCCTTTGCCGAATCGATGACCATGAGGGCGCAATCGGCGGCGATCAGGGTGCGAAAAGTATCTTCGGAAAAGTCTTTGTGTCCGGGCGTATCCAAAAGGTTGTACTTTATGTCGTTTTGCTCGAAACGTAAAACCGATGAGGTCACCGAGATGCCGCGCTCCTGTTCGATGGCCATCCAGTCGGATGCAGCATGCCGGGCTGCCTTGCGTTGTTTAATGGAACCGGCTTCATGAATGGCTCCCCCGTAGAGCAGCAGCTTTTCCGTTAAAGTAGTTTTACCTGCATCGGGGTGAGATATAATGGCAAAGGTTCTTCGCTTGTCACTCTCTTCGAGGATATCAAGAGACTCTGCCGTCTGGGTATCGGACATTATATTTTTCAGATCATTATTGGGACGGTAGGTTAAATACGAAAAAGGGCAATGAATATTGAGCGGGGTTATTGCCTGACCATGGAGTCCACAAAGCCGAGGAGCCTTTGCAGCTGGCCGGCTTTTTCACCGTCTTTTGCCTTTTCGTAGCCGTTGATCAGGTTTCGAATGGTCCTGGATAACATTTCCTGGTTGCTGGCGGCGTCAAAATGCGAAGCGGAGGGTTTTATGCCGCTTTTCTTGAGAAAGAGCAGGCATTGGTCCACACTGATCACGCTGCCCTCGTTGAAGGGATCGATGTAGATCTTTTCACCTTCCACATCAAACTTGAGTAAAAAATGCATTGGCATATTAACGCCCTCAAAGGGCAGGTTCAGCCGGTTGGCTAGAAACAGGACAACCAATGCAAGGCTGATCGGGATCCCTTTTTTCCGGTCCAGGACCTTGTTGATAAAAGAATTTGAGGGGTCAAAAAATTCATCCGAAGATCCGGTAAACTGTTTTTTTTCAAATATCAGGTTAAGCAGAATTTGCATCTGTTTCCGGGGGCTGGCGGCATACCTGACTTCCGTCTCAATTTCAGAAGCCATTTGGTCCAGCATTTTTTTATACGTATCGGTCCTCAGGGTCGGATTGTCAAAACGGGTCAGCAGCAGGATGCCGTCTTCAAGATCAGTCAGGGTATTGACGCCATTTTCCAGGAAGTTAATAAACTCCTGCTCAAGGCTTCCAAAGGTAATGCTGTGGATAAGCTCCCGGAACCGTTCTTTTATTTCTTTATTGCTGGTCTTGCTTTGCACCTCATCCAGCAAGGGAACGCTGCCTTCTCCGATTTCAATCAGCCGCTCCTCAACCTTTCCCTGAACAAAGGGATCAGGGTCTTCGTATAAAAAAACCAAAGCTTCGAGTTCTTTGCTATGCATCACCGTATCTTCCTTATATTTCTTAACTGAGTTCATATGATCAGAATGCTTAAGTTAGTTATTCATTATAAAAAAGGTTAGGGTTTTGCCCCTGGATTCCTTCCCGGTAAACAATTCAACACTTTATTTACTTCATGAATATAAATATTACTTCAGAAACGAACAGGTTAAATGCAGTAATTGTTCATACTCCCGGCAGAGAAGTTTCCCTGGTCAATCCCACCCTTAAAGATGAGTTGTTGTTCGATGACATCATCTACGAGGCCGATGCCCGCAAAGAACACCTGGGCATGCTGGAAATATTTAAAACCGCCATGTCCGATAAAACCGGCGTACTTGAAATTACGGAACTTTTGGCAGATTGTCTCAACAAAAAAGAAGCCAGGGAGTTTCTTGTCAACCAGCTGATCGATCAGCAACCGGGGCTCAATCTGCATACCATCCAAGGCGAACTTAAGCACCTGGATGCAAGGGAGTTGATTGAATTCATCATCACCGGGACCACCAGGGCCATCCCGCACTTTATTCTTCACCCCCTGCCCAATCTTTTGTTTACCAGGGATCTGGCGGCGGTTATACCGAACGGCATCATTATTTCCCGGACGGCGAAGCAGGCCCGGATGCGTGAATCACTTATGCTGGAAACCCTGGTAAAATTTCATCCTCTGTTCGAAGCGGTAAAACATAGCGCCATCCATATCGGGCTTGAAGACAGCGTGGAAGGCGGCGATATTCTGATCGTTTCACCCGATCTGGTCATGATCGGAATGAGCGAACGAACTTCGTTCAGCGGAATTATGTATGTGGCAAATACCCTTCTGGAACGTGGCATCCGCCATGTCATGATCGTTGACATGGCCAGGCAGCGTTCATCCATGCACCTGGACACGATATTTACCTTTTGCGGACCGGGAGAATGCATAGTGTACCCACCGGCTATCACCGGAAGGAAAAACAACGTGGTGCTGTTATCCAAACCCGATGGCGAATTGATTACCAAACCGGTGGCTGATGTCCAAACGGCCCTTGAATCGGTGCTGGACCGTGAATTTAATTTCATAAAATGTGGCGGTGAAGAACTTACCAATCAACATCGTGAACAATGGACAGACGGGGCAAACGTTTTTGCACTCGCACCCGGTGTTATCGTGGGTTACGGGAGGAATTCCCATACCTTTGATGAACTGAGCAAACATGGGTATACGGTATTAAACCAATATGATTTTATTGACAAATACCGGAATAAACCATTTGAAGCGGCTGAAGGTGATAAAATAGCGATCACTTTCGAGGGTGCCGAATTATGCCGGGGAAGGGGTGGCGCCCGATGCATGACATTACCAATTTCACGGGATTAACATAGTTTTTTATATCATTCCCCTCTACTGAATTAATAAATATTAATAAAACCGGCTGAATGGCCGGCCAAATAAGTAACTATATTGAAAGACGAAAACCAGTTTGAGATCCTAACCGATCCGGAACTTAAACCTGAGGTCCAACCCGGCCGGCCTGCCGGTAAAACCATTGTTATTCACCTCTTGCTGTTTGCCGTAACCTTTGTTTCCGTATCGTTTATGGGGGTGTATTTTGTCGGGCAGGCGGCAAATGCTGAAAATTTTACAGACCTGGTCTTCTGGGATGGCGTTTTATTTGCCGCCCTGTTGCTGGGCTTTCTGGCTGTTCATGAGTTCGGCCATTACTTTGCAGCCATCAGTCACCGGGTAAGAACCACGCTGCCGTATTTTATACCATTGCCTTATCTGTCCCCCATCGGTACGATGGGCGCGGTAATACGTATAAAAGACCGGATCAATGACAGTAAAAAATTATTTGATATAGGGATTGCCGGTCCTTTAGCCGGTTTTGTGGTGTCGCTGGTCATCCTGCTGGTCGGATTTATGAATTTGCCGGGCCCGGAGTTCATACAAAATTTTGATAATCATGAAAATCTGAACAATTATATTCAGCAAAATAACGCTTTCCCGGATGAACCCATGAGTGAAAATGATGGCGTGGGTATGCTTATGATAGGAAATACCATGTTATTTGATTTTATGGCATCCTTCTTTGAGGGGGTTCCGCCCATGTGGGAAATGTATCATTATCCTTTTTTATTTGCCGGCTGGCTGGGCTTGTTCTTTACGGCCCTTAATCTGATGCCTGTCGGGCAGCTGGACGGCGGCCATATCCTTTACGCTCTTATCGGCTATAAAAAGCATTTGGTATTTGCCCGTTTATTCTTTGTGGTTCTCGTTACCCTGGCCGGTGCCGGAATGGTGCCACTTCTGCATACGATCATCGAACTATACGATAATCCGTATGCCACGATATCGTGGGGGATCTGGGCCTTCACCCTGTTCTGGATGATGAGAAAAGCATTTCACGGGAACCTTTTCTGGGCGCTCACGGCCAGTGTCATCTCCCTCGTTTGTTCCGGAATTCTCATCTACGGTATATTTGGTCCGGATGGGACTTCCCGATTCATGCTTTGGTTTTTCTGGTCGCTGCTGGTCCTGTTCTTCGTGGGCATTGAGCATCCGCCGGTAATGAACGAGCAACTTCTGAGTCCCGGTAGAAAAGTTCTCGGTTGGTTGAGTATATTGATCTTTATTGTATGCATCAGCCCCAATCCGTTTTACCTGCTGTAATTCACCTCCTTTACTGAAGCCTAACCTAATAAACACTATGCGAAATATTTTTCAACGATCACTTGTTATACCCATCCTTGTCCTTTTGGCCGGCTGCTCGGCAGAAGAACCGGCTACGCTTGCCGATACGATCCAGCATTTGAATATGGAAAACAGGTACGAAGAGGCCCTTGAGATCCTTCGTGAAGCCGATCAGGATGAAAATACGATCATGCAGCTGCAAATTGCCACACACATGAACTACGCCCTGTATCTTACCCATGAATCCGACCAGCAAATGACCGAGCGTATGCCGGCGGCCCTCAGGCATTTTCGCCGGGTGCTGGAACTGGATCCCGGCAATGAGCGGGCACGCGCCGAAGCCGATCAAATTGAATCGATCTACCGAAGTCTGGGAAGGGATATACCGGAAGGAGTTGCTTCGTAAGTGGCCCGTAAAAAAAACAAAGCACCCGGGGAGAAGAAACCCATCGTAATAAAAAACCGAAAGGCGAGTCACGATTATCATATCGAAGAAACGTTTGAGACCGGAATTGTCCTGCAGGGAACGGAAGTAAAATCCATCCGCATGGGAAACGCCAGTTTCACCGATACGTTCGCTTATATCCATAAAGGTGAAATCTGGCTTAAAGATCTTTATATCAAGGAATTTGATCAGGGTTCCTATAATAATCACGACCCGAGAAGGGAACGGAAGCTGCTGCTTAAACGCGATGAGATCCGCAAGATCGACCGCGCTATCAATCAAAAAGGGGTGACGCTTATACCGCTTCGGCTGTATTTCGCCCGTGGCAATGCCAAAATACAGCTTGCCCTTGGCCGGGGCAAAAAGCAATACGACAAACGGGCCGCCATTGCCGAAAAGGACCAAAAAAGGGATATGGACCGCGATATCAAACGGAAATACAAGGTTTAGCCGGGTCCTTTCGTGTCGTTTCCCGTAAAAGCGCGGAACAGTTCCATGGGGATAGGGAAAAAGGTGATGGTATTGTTTTCCGTGCCGAGTTCGCTTACGGTTTGGAGAAACCGCAGCTGCAGGGCCGTGGGTTCTTTCGAGATCATGTTTCCCGCCTGGACCAGTTTTTCCGCCGCCTGGAATTCACCCTGGGCATTGATGATCTTGGCCCGCCGGTCGCGTTCGGTTTCCGCCTGCTTGGCCATGGCCCGTTTCATGCCCTCGGGCAAGACCACATCGCGAACCTCCACCGATGTTACTTTAATGCCCCAGGGATCGGTCTGCCGATCCAGTATCTCCTGAATGGACTGGTTGATCTTGTCCCGTTCCGAAAGGAGCTCATCGAGTTCCACCTGCCCGACTACGCTGCGAAGGGTGGTCTGGGCAAAAAGGTTCGTAGCTTCCAGATAATTTTCAACGTTAACGATAGCCGCCTCGGCATCAACGACCCGGAAGTAGGTGATGGCATCGACGGTGGCCGGCACATTATCCCGGGTAATGATCTCCTGGCGGGGCACATTCGACGTTACCACACGCATGTCCACGCGGACCATTTTGTCAATGAACGGGATCAGGATGATCAGCCCGGGGCCCTTGGCAGCTAAAAGGTTTCCAAGCCTGAAGACCACACCCCTTTCATATTCCCTCAGAATGCGAAAGATCTGAGGCAGCAGGATGACGGCCAGTACCGCAATGGTAATAACCCAGATCAACAGATTTGATAATCCAGCATCACCGTCCATGATTTCCCTCCTGATCTTCCTGGTTTTTAACCGGCCTCACCTTCATGGTCAGCCCTTTTATATCAATAATCTCACACCGCTCACCTTTTTCAACTGTTTCTTCGCTAAAGGCATTCCAAATTTCCCCCTGTACGAAAACTTTTCCGCCCTCCGGTCCCACGCGTTTCAGGGCTTCCACTTTTTTTCCTATCAGGCTTTCCTTACCGGTTTTGGCCACTTTCCCGAACTGGGCCTTTAATCCACTGCTTACGATAAACCCAAAAAATAAAGCCGTGAGAATGGTTGCCGGTAAAAGGTACCATAAGGAAACCTGGTACAAGGGGGTCAGATCCTCGAACAGCATCAGGGAGCCGAGAAAAAAAGTGACGGCCCCGGCGACGGTAAGCAAGCCAAAGGTGGGAGTAAAGGCTTCGCTTACGAACAGGATCAGCGCGAGCGCGACCAAAACGAATCCCGCTATGTTAACGGGCATGGCAGCGACCGTGTATAACAGCAGGATCAGGGCCACTACTCCGATGACGCCCGGGACGATGGCTCCCGGATTGCTGATCTCTCCGATGATGCCGTAAATGGCCATAATCATCAGGATCATCATAACCTGTGGATTGAACAGATATCCAAGGAACTGCTCGGCATGGGTCTTGCCTATTTCATTCACAGCGGCCCCGTCGGTTTCGAGGGTAAGGCCATCAACCTGCCAGCCATGCAACTGCGATATCAGATCCTGGCGGTCTCCGGCAATGATATCAACTACGTTGATATCCAGGGCTCTTTCTTCGGTAATGGATGCGGCATCACGCACGGCCGCTTCGGCCCATTCCACGTTTCGGTCCCGCCGGGCAGCGATGCTTTCGATATAGCTAACCGAATAGTTCAGCAATTTTTCCCGCTGATCCTCACCCATTTCCCCTCCACCCATCTGCACCGGAGTGGCTGCGCCGATATTGGTAGCCGGAGACATGGCGGCAATATGGGAAGCCAGCGTGATGAACACCCCTGCACTGATGGCTCCCCCGCCGGAAGGCGTTACATAAACCACGACGGGGACGTCCGAGGCCAGCATGGCCTGAACAATGTCTGTGGTAGAATCAAGCAGTCCGCCGGGGGTGTCAAGCTCAAAGATCAGGCACACCGAGCCCTGTAGTTCAGCCTGGTTTATGGCGCGGCTCACGTAAGAGGCGGTAGTAGGGCCGATCGAACCATTGACCGTAATGACACTTATTTCCCTTTCGCTGCTTTCCTGCTGTTCAGATAATTCAGCAGAGATTATCATCAACGAGGCACCGATAAATAGAATTAACCCTTTCATAATCCTAATTTATCAGAAATAGGCTAATTTGCCTGTTATCTTATCTTAATGAACCGCCTTGTCGCGTCCCCGGGGGTTATTACACCAATACCCCCGTAATGCGTTCAAATATCTCCCCAACGCTACCTACGCCATAAACGGCGTGAAAGACCCCTTTTTCCCGGTAGTAATCCATCACCGGGGCGGTTTCTTCATTATATACATCCAAACGGACTTTTATTTTTTCAGGGGTATCATCCGGGCGACCTTCTTCGCGGCTGCTGATCCGTTTGATAAGTTCGTGCTCGGGGACCTCCAGAGAGATAAAGGCATCGAGTTCCTGATCCCGCTGTTTAAGAAGGTCATCAAAGGCTTCAGCCTGCGGCACTGTCCGGGGGAAACCATCCAGAATATAACCGTCCTGATAGGCGGGTTGCCCGAGCGTCTCCCCCACCAGATTTACCACCGTTTCATCGGGTACCAGTTTACCGGATTCCAGAATTTCACTAACTTTAACTCCCAGCGGGGTTTTGTTTTTGATAGCATGCCGGAACATATCCCCTGTGGAAAGCTGGGGGATATTGAATTTTTCTTCCATCAACTTGGCCTGTGTTCCTTTGCCGGCTCCCGGAGGCCCGAATAATATAATTCTCATCTATAGTATCTGATTAATGTAAATATGGGCCTGATCAAGGCTGCCAAAAGATAAATGTTTTAGAAGTTAACCACAAAAGCGCCCGGCGGGGTTTTCCCGCCGTTTTATGAACCAAAACTGCAAAAGGCATTAAACTCATGAATGCACCCACTAACAGCTTACCGCTCACCGTTATTCTTATCTTTACTTTCGTTTTCTGTTCAAATCCAAAGGAAGATAATATGATGCCGGCCGGTGAATCCAGATATGCAATAGCCCTACACGGCGGTGCCGGCGCCATCGCAAAAAACATCGATGAGGAGGTGAAGGCCGGGTATCTGGCTTCCTTGTCTGAAGCGCTAAAACTGGGCGAAGAGCTTCTCAGGGAAGGGGGGAGCAGCCTTGACGCCGTCTCGAACGCCGTGCGTTATCTGGAAGATGATCCAAGGTTCAATGCCGGCCGCGGCGCTGTCTATACCAGTGAGGGGAGCCACGAATTGGATGCTTCCATCATGGACGGCCGGGACCTGGCTATCGGGGCTGTTGCCGGTGTCCGGACCGTTAAAAATCCAATCCTGCTGGCCAGAAAGGTAATGGAGGAATCCCCCCATGTGCTGTTTGCCGGTGACGGAGCCGAACGTTTCGCCGATCAAACCGGTGTGGAGCGTGTCGAGGAATCGTATTTTCATACCGGCCGCCGGTCCCGGCAGCTGGATCGTGCCCGCCGGCAGGAAGCCGTCTTGCTGGATCACTCGCAGGAGGATATTAATCCGAAAGGATATGACATGGACGAAAATAAAATGGGTACGGTGGGGGCGGTTGCCCTCGACCGTCAAGGCAACCTGGCTGCGGCCACTTCAACGGGAGGAATGACCAATAAGCAACCGGGCCGCGTAGGGGATTCCCCCATCGCGGGGGCCGGCACCTATGCCGATAACCAAACAGCGGCTGTTTCAGGCACGGGAGCCGGTGAGGAATTTATCCGCCATGCCGTGGCCTATCAGGTCACAGCCCTCATGGAGTATAAAGGGTTAAGCCTGGATGAAGCGGCCAGCCACGTAATTTTTGAAAAGCTTGAACCGGGTGACGGGGGCATCATCGCCATCGGCAAAGACGGGTCGATAGCCATGCCCTTCAGTACGACCGGTATGTTTCGCGGAGCGGCCAACTCTGAGGGCTTATTTGAGGTAAAAATTCACTGACCCGTGGCCTTACTGGCCCACGGTCACGCCTGCACCCTTGTTCTCTTCGACCCGGGTTATAAAGCGGTCGATCAGGTGAATGATAATCTTGCCGCCTTTGCTGTTCTTATGGATAAGGTCCGGAGTTAGCAGAAAGCCGTTTTTTTCGGAGATATCATCCCAGCTTTTTTTAAGAACATAACGCCGGAAAGCCGAACGGCGGATCAGATGGCCGTTTTTCTTATAAGCATTCCGGCTTATGTGATTCAGCGATTGAAGCAACTCCCGTTCACGTTCATTCAATGGCAGATAACCCACTCCGAAAGCCTCGGCAACCTCTTTTACAATAACGGAATATTCGGCTGACCAGTAATTGCTTTCCTCACCGAGGTCTTCGCCGACCAGGGGAGGGGAGATCAGTGCGATGTGAGCCGTGGTTTCGTTTTGAAGCCGTTGCAGGATTTGGTTCAGGTTTTCCCTGAACCATTCCGGAGAAGGGATTTGCGGCAGTTTGTTTGATTTCTTGTACTTCTTTTCTCTTTTGTGGCTTAAGGTGGCATCCACCTCATAGGAACCAATTAAAATGGTGATAAAACCAGGCTTAAGATCAATTACCGGATCGAGGCGCTGGAGAACATTCCATGCCAGGTCCCTGCCCATGCCGGCATTAATAAATTCAAAATCATGATTGTAGGGTTTAGACGAGAGTGCGTCCACGTAGTTGAAACTCAGGGTACCCTGGGTAATGCTGTCGCCAATGCACACGACACGTTTTTTGGTCCGGGGTGTGGAGGCGCAGGTTTCGGGCCGGTTACGCGGTAAAGCCTTGACTTTTCTTCTTACGTACAATAACACTCCTAGAATGCTGAAGGCAATCAGGGTGCCAAAAACTAACAGGGCAGACAATACCATGGGTAATACGGAATAGGTATAAAGGATGCATTTGGAGAGGTAAATACCCCTATTAAACAATCTGAATCAAGTTAAGCAGGGAAGCGGTAAAAAACACAGAGTAAAAAATTTTTCTATCGGGCAGTAAGAGCAAAAAACAAAAAGTTACTACAAATATAATTACCCATATTTAAATTCGATGGAAAGTTTAATATCTTAAGTTATTGTACTTATGTGTAACTATTTATTAACATTATGAATATAAACCTTAGAGCAAAAGCACAGAATACCTACGATGCCATTGTTGTGGGAACCGGTATAAGTGGAGGGTGGGCAGCTAAAGAGCTTACGGAAAAGGGGTTGAATACCCTGGTTCTGGAAAGGGGCCGGGATGTCGAGCATGTTGCCGATTACCCGACCATGCTCAAAGAGCCCTGGGAGCTTCCGTATAACGATCAGTTGACCGTGGATGAGCTGGAAGATTATCCCGTACAAAGGCGAACCGGGTATACCATGAGGCAATCCCTCAAGCACTGGTGGGTAAAAGATACGGATCAGCCCTATGAAGAGGTGAAGCGTTTCGACTGGATCCGGGGTTATCATGTAGGTGGAAGATCCCTGATGTGGGGGCGGCAAAGCTACCGGTTGAGCGAAATGGATTTCAGCGCCAATCTCAGGGAGGGCTTAGCCGTGGACTGGCCCATACGTTACAGGGATATTGAACCCTGGTATGACTATGTTGAATCTTTTATCGGGGTAAGCGGAAAAGCCGAAGGCCTGTCCCAGCTGCCGGACGGTAAATTCCTCCCGCCCATGGATCTTAACTGCCTGGAAGAGCACCTTCAGGCCCGGATGGCCGAAACGTTCAGTGACCGGACACTGACCATAGGCCGGACGGCCAACCTGACCCGGCCGCACAACGGGCGCGGATCATGCCAGTACCGAAGCCTTTGCAGCCGGGGTTGTCCCTTCGGCGCGTATTTCAGCAGCAATGCATCCACCCTGCCGGCGGCAGAGCAAACTGGAAATATGACACTCAGACCTCACTCCGTAGTGAATTCGATTATATATGACGAAGCAGCGGGCCGGGCCACCGGAGTAAGGGTCATAGACGGGGAAAGCGGTGAAATGATGGAATACTATTCCAGGGTCATCTTCCTGAATGCTTCAACCCTTAATTCTGCCCTTATTCTGTTAAACTCATTATCGGATCGTTTCCCCGCGGGACTGGGAAATGATTCCGGTGAACTGGGCCGGAACATCATGGATCACCATTTCAGGGTTGGCGCCAACGGAGAATACGACGGTTTTCAGGAGCGGTATTACACAGGTCGCCGTCCTAATGGCTTTTACATACCCCGATACCGCAATATTGGTGAAAATGGCCGGGATTACCTGCGGGGCTTTGGCTATCAGGGCAGTGCCAGCCGGGAAGGCTGGTGGAGAGGAGTACGTGAACTTGCCATTGGCTCCGAACTCAAAGAGCTTCTTACCCTGCCCGGGCAATGGACCATGGGGATGACCGGCTTTGGGGAATGCCTGCCCTATCATGAGAATAAAGCCACATTAAATCATGACAAGACCGACAAATGGGGGCAGCCTACCCTGGTCATCGATTGCGAGTTCAGGGAAAATGAAATGAAGATGCGTGGAGATATGGCCAACGACGCCGCGGAGATGCTGGAAGCGGCCGGCATGAAAAACATCACTACGTTTGATGATATCGGCGGACCCGGACTGGGCATTCATGAAATGGGTACGGCCCGCATGGGGCATGACCCGGAAACATCCGTATTAAACAGGTTCAATCAGATCCATGCCGTGCCGAATGTCTACGTAACGGACGGTTCGTGCATGACCTCGGCGGCCTGCCAGAACCCATCGCTTACGTACATGGCCTTAACGGCCCGCGCCTGCGAACATGCCGTTGAAGAAATGAAAAAAAATAACCTTTAGATCGAACGCTATGAACCGAAGAGAAGCCATAAAAAATACCGCCCTGTTCATGGGCGGAGCCGTGTTTGGACCCAGTGTAACCGGGATCCTGAACGGATGCCGGCCCCACCCGTCGGTAAACTGGACCCCGGAACTTTTCACCGAAAGCCAGGCGGCCCTTATCTCCGAACTTTCGGAGACCATATTGCCTTCGGGAAACACGCCCGGCGCCAAAGAGCTGGGCGTTCCCGCCTTTATTGAGGAAATGGTGGCCCATGTTTATCCTGCGGATGACCGGACGGATTTTATCGATGGCATTGAAGCCTTCAATGAAGCGGCCAGGGCAGCCATCGGACTCAGCTTTGTGGATGGTGATGCTGATCAGCGCCATGAGTTCACCGGGCGAGTGAACCGGGAAGCCCTCCGGAACGGCGAAACCGGAAAACCCTTTATCATTCATGTCAAGGAGCTTACGTTAATGGGGTATTTCACCAGTGAAACCGGGGCTACCACGGTCCTTCAGCATCAGCAAACGCCCGGACGGTATGAAAGCTGCCAGCCCCTGGATGAGGTGGGCAAAACCTGGGCCGTGTAAACATGGATGCGTTTTATGTAGGGGATAACGGTCCTAATTATAATATAATTTATATTATTAAATATAATGTAAAAGATTAACGAATTTTAAGTAATAAAAATAAATTTTTAAATATGGAAGCGCTTTTGTATACTTGATAATGTTAGCATTAACCCCTTTTTGATTTATTTATAGTTTGTTAAAATACGCTCAGGTTAAATGATGATAACGACGGGGAGACAATATGAACAAGACTAGACAAGAGAGTAAATATCTGAATTTACACATTTCCAGCATATCCTGGCTATTCACCTGGCCGGCAGGAAATGATAAAAAAATCCTTTTATCGGCATTAACCGTTTTATTGATATCCGGGTTGAATTTTGGGGATTCAATTGCGCAGCAAACCGTAACCGGAACCGTTACTGATGCCGGGGATGAAACAACAATTCCGGGTGTTAACGTCATCGTGGAAGGTTCGGCCGAGGCGACGGGCTCAACAATCGGGGCCACTACGAACCTCGACGGAGAGTACTCCATCAACGTGCCAACCGAGCTCAATACCCTGGTCTTCACTTTTGTCGGCTACGAGCGCCAGGTTGTGGAAATCGACGGGAGAACACAGATCGATGTAGCCATGCAGCGGGACGTTAGCTTTCTGGAGGACCTGGTCGTGGTAGGGTATGGTACGGAGCGGCAGGAGGATGCCACCGGTTCGGTGTTATCCCTTAGTGAACGGGATTTTAACCGGGGGGTAATTTCCTCACCCGAGCAGCTGCTCCAGGGCCGGATCGCCGGCGTGCAGATTACATCGGCCAGCGGCGAGCCCGGGGCCGGGGTGAATATCCGTATCCGGGGCACCTCGTCTGTGCGCGGTGGCAATCAGCCCTTGTTTGTCGTCGATGGCGTGCCCCTGAGCGGAAATGACGTAACCCCGGGCAGTGAAGGCATCGGCGCCGGCAGCCAGTCTCCGAGAAACCCGCTAAGCTTTTTAAATCCCGACGATATTGAGAACATAAGCGTGTTAAAGGATGCCTCGGCGGCCGCTATATACGGAGCCCGGGGGTCCAATGGCGTGGTTTTGATCACCACCAAACAGACAACAGGCCTCGAACCGAGGCTGACCGTATCCTCGTCGGCGAGTATGAGCAATATACGAAATAAGATCGACCTGCTTTCTGCCGACGAATATGTCCAGGCCGGTTCATCGGCCGGTGCAGACCCCGATGTTATAGATTTTGGCAGCACTACAGACTGGCAGGATCAAATATTCAGGACGGCTATGTCCCAGGACTACAATATCAGTTACGGATCCGGTTCGGAGACGGGTTCCTACCGGCTGTCTCTGGGCTATGCCGACCAGCAGGGGATTATCGAGAACTCCGCCCTCGAACGCTTGACGGCCCGGATCAATGCCAGCCAGAGCTGGCTGGATGACCTGCTGTCCCTGGATCTGAACATTACCACTTCCCGGATCCATGACAGCTATGCCCCGGTGGGCAATACGGCCGGTTTTGAAGGGGATTTGGTTGGGGCTGCCCTCCAGGCCAATCCCACCCGCCCGGTTTTCGAAAGTGAAGGCATTTACATGCAGTCATCCGACTTCAGGAATCCGGCCGGCATGCTGGCCTACATCGATGATAATTCCGAAACCAACCGGTTGTTGGCCAATGTTGGCGGTACCGTTAATTTTACCGATTGGCTGGCCTACCGGGCAACGCTGGGATACGAAAATTCAGAGTCCGTACGGCGTATGGGCGCCAGTCCAAATCTTGATTTTGCGGATATCCGGGACCGGGGCGGACGGGCCACAATTGATAACTGGTATGTAAACAGCCAACTGATGGAGCATACCCTGAATCTGCAGCAATTGCTGGGTGGAGGGGAAATTGATGTCCTTGGGGGCTTTTCTTACCAGCGTTTTGAAAACCGGAGCGACTGGCTGCAGGCCGAATTTTTTGTAACGGATGAAATTCCTATAGTCGATAACGTAGGCGGGGTCAATAACGACGACAACAAAGCCTTTACCGCTTCATCGCAACGGACCGTGGATGAAATTCAGTCCTTCTTCGGCCGGGTCAATTACAACTATGATGACCGGTATTTGTTAACCAGCAATTTCCGGGTAGACGGATCCACGAAGTTCGGCAGAAACAATAAATACGGGTATTTCCCTTCCCTGGCGCTAGCCTGGAGGCTGTCGAATGAAGAGTTCTTTTCCGGCTTGTCTTCCACGGTTAACGAACTGAAGATAAGGGGAAGCTATGGCATTACCGGCAATCAGGAATTTCCCTCCAATGTCTCCCTTGCCGTATTCAGGACAAACAACGACGGTTCCCTGACCCAATCCAATAATCCGAACCCGGATATACAGTGGGAAGAAACCGTTCAGTGGGGGGTAGGGACTGACTTTGAATTGTTTGACGGGCGTCTCGGAGGTACGATCGAATACTTCAACAAGCAGACCCAGAACCTGATATTTCGGCAGGATTTTGCTCAGCCGGCCGCCGTGGATTTTCAATGGGTCAACCTGGACGGCACGGTCCTGAACAGAGGCTGGGAATTTGCCTTGAACACGTCCATCGTTAACACGTCCCGTTTATTCTGGCGAGTAGACTATAACATGAGTTTTCTCCACAATGAAGTCAAAGACCTGGATACGTTCGTCAATACGGGCCAGATCCATGGCCAGGGGTTGTCGGGAGCCTATGCGCAGCGCATCGCCGAAGGACAGCCTCTGTTTGCCTTTTATATGCGGGAATTTGAAGGTTTTGACGAAAACGGGCTTGGCATTTATGCAAATAACGAAGAGCTTGACTTCGTCGGCGATCCCATCCCGGATTTTACCCTGGGCTTTACCAATAGCTTTGCATTCGGGCGTTTTGATGCCAATGTGTTCATGGAAGGCGCTTTCGGCTTTCAGGTTTATAACAATACGGCCAATGCCATATTCCTGAAAGGCAACTTAAGAAACGGACGGAATGTCACCCGGGAAATTGCCGACAGCCCGGAATCTCCCAATAACTTTGGCGAGGCTTCCACCCGTTTTCTTGAAGACGGCGATTACCTGAGACTGGCCAACGTCAATATCGGTTATAACGTGGATATGGCCGGACTGGGACTGGGAACTTCGGTCCGCAACGTGAGAATCGGCCTGACCGGTCAGAATCTGTTTCTGATCACAAATTATTCCGGTTTTGATCCTGAAGTGGATACCGATAAATCGATCGATGGCATTCCGTCGCTGGGCATTGACTATACCGCATTTCCCCGGGCGCGGACGGTAACATTTAATATCAGGCTTGAGATATAAAATTTCAAATAAGGAGTATTCTCATGAATAAAACGAGTAAATATTTGTTCTGTTTGATGGCCGTTGGTTTGCTCATAAATGGCTGTACAGATCTGACCGATCAGGTGGAAGATGGAATTGGCCGTGAGGTCGTTGAGGGTGGCGGTGTAGAGATAGGTGATCCCGGTGCGGCCCTGACCGGAGTTTATTCCCAGTTGAACGGCATGAGGGGGGCCGGAGAAACCTATGCCCTCATGGAACATCCCTCCGATGAGATGATTGGTCCTACCCGCGGCACGGACTGGAGTGATTTCGGGGTATGGAGGCAATTGCATGCCCACAGTTGGGATCCTTCTCACGGACAAGTGCTGAATGCCTGGAACCTGTTGAATTCGGGCGTTTTCAGGGCCACTCAGGTTGTGGAAGCTTCATCGGCAAGTGCCCGGCAGGTCGCTGAAGCCCGGTTCCTCAGGGCCTTTTTCATGTTTTATGTGATGGATTTTTACGGGCAGGTTCCCTTCCGGGAAACCGACGCGGCCCCCAATGATGTGCCATCCGTGCTGAACAGGAGCGAAGCCTTTGATTTTATAATAGATGACCTCAATGAAGCTTACCCGGAGCTTCCCAGTCTGTCGTCAGGCGCCGATGCAGGCACGGCCTCCAGAGAAGCCGCCGATTTTCTGCTGGCCAGGTTGTACCTGAACCGGGCGGTCTATACGACCGCCACGCCGGAAAATCCCTCGGCCGGTCCGTTTACCTTTGAGGATGCCGATATGGATGAGGTTATTGCCAGGGTGGAAAATATTGAGGAGAATGATTACCTGGAGCTGACCGAGTATTTCGATAATTTTCACTGGGATAATACCACCCTTTCCAACGAGCTTATTTTTGTTATCGATGAGACGGAGGGCTCGTCAACGGCCTTTAACCATTTTTTCATGACCCTGCATTATAACAACAGCCCGACCGGATGCTGTAACGGGTTTACGACTACGGCCGAGTTCTATAACACGTTTACAGACGATTCGGATGTCCGGAAAAGCAGCTATATACCGGAGATGTCGGAAGAGACCGGTATATTAGCCGGATTTCTGGAAGGTCAGCAATACAACAGCTTTGACGGACCGGACGACCCGGGCGAGCCGCTGAACGATCGGGGAGGCAATCCCCTGGTTTTCACTCCAGAAGTAGATCTGTTTTATTCCAATGAACGGATGGGGGTTCGGGTCATAAAATACCTTGTGAATCCGGATCAGCCCGATCAACCCGGTACGGATTTCATTTTCTTCCGTTTTGCCGATGCGTTGCTGATGAAAGCCGAAGCTCATTTTCGCAAAGGAGAAACAGGCGATGCATTGGATATCATCAACGAGATAAGGACCCACCGGAACGCGGATGAATTAGGGAGCCTCGACGAGCAGGCTATTTTGGATGAACGCGGGTTCGAGTTGTACTGGGAGGGCTGGAGACGGCAGGATCAGATTCGGTTTGCCGACTTCACGAATGAATGGGACCAGAAACCGGCCTCGGAGGATTACCGGATAATATTTCCCATCCCCCAAAGGGCGCTGGATACCAATCCCAACCTCATTCAGACCATGGGGTATTGACGGGCCCAGGGGTTGGCGGTTATGAGGAATGGCTTTTTAATGGAAAAAGTGGCCTGGCTGGCCCCGGTGATGTACCTGATGCTGGCCTGCAACCCCGATTCGGAAAAACGGTTTGAGTTACTGGATCCGGACGCAACGGGCATTGATTTCATCAATGAACTGCGGCCCACGCCGGAACTGAATATCTTCAGCTACCTGTATTTTTATGACGGTGGCGGGGTAGCCGCCGGTGATCTGAACGGAGATGGCTTGTCTGATCTTTTTTTCATTTCCAACCAGGGACAAAACAGGCTGTTTCTCCACAAAGGTGATTTTACCTTTGAAGATGTTACAGACAAGGCCTTTGACACGGCCCCGGATGACTGGACCACCGGTGTAACCCTGGTGGATATTAACGGCAGTGGCAGGCTCGATATTTACGTCTCGGTGGTTAGCGGCCATATGAACATGGAAGGCCGGAACAGGCTGTTTGTCAATGAGGGAAACGATGACCGGGGGATCCCCGTATTTACCGAACAAGCCGCTGAATACGGATTGGACCTGGTTGGATTCTCCACTCAGGCCGCCTTTTTCGATTATGATCTGGACGGCGACCTGGATATGTACATGCTGAACCATTCCGTGCATGAACTGGGCACCTTCACGCATGCCTCCTTCAGGGAAGAATCCCATCCGCTGGCCGGAGACCGGCTTTTCAGAAATGATAACGGAACATACCGGGAGGTGACCGGGGAAGCCGGCATTTATAATTCCGCCCTGGGATACGGACTGGGTATAGGGATCAGTGATCTTAATCAGAGTGGCTACCCGGATATATACATCGGGAATGACTTCCATGAAGACGATTACCTCTATATCAATAACGGGGATGGCACCTTTACCGAATCCCTGGGGAAGATGATCCGCCATACCAGCTATTCTTCCATGGGCAATGACCTGATTGATATCAACAACAACGGCCTGACCGATATTTTTTCCCTGGATATGCTGCCTGAGGATTACGAAAGATCAAAAGCCTCGGCGGCCGAAGATCCCCTGGAAATACACGAGCTAAAGCGTTCTTACGGGTATAAAGAGAAAGTTTCTCGGAATACACTTCAGCTGAACCGGGGAAATGGCGTCTTCAGCGAGATTGGAATGCTGGCCGGCGTTCACGCCACCGACTGGAGCTGGTCGGCCCTGGGCGCGGATTTCAACCATAATGGAAATGCCGACCTTTTCGTCTCCAACGGCATCAAACACAGAACGGATAATCTTGATTATCTAAGATTCATTACCCGGGATTCCGTACAACAGCGGTTGGGGGGAGATTTGACGGAGGAGGATTTGGCCCTGGCCGGGAGGGCCCCGCCGGTTAATATCCCGAATTATCTGTACGAAAACCTGGGTGATCTGTCGTTCAGGGACGTCACCGCGGAATGGGGCCTGGACCAGCCGTCTTTCTCGAGTGGGGCGGTCTATGTGGATCTGGATAACGACGGGGACCTTGACCTTGTGGTGAATAACGTGGATCAGGTCGCGTCGGTCTACCGGAATATGACGCGGGAGCGGTTTGCGGCTTCCAATTTTCTGAAGGTAAAATTCGACGGACCCCAGGGCAATACCTTCGGCATAGGGGCCGGGATCATGATTCCCCGTGAGAATAATAAACAGATCATGAGGGAGCTGTATCCCAGCCGGGGATTTCAGTCATCGGTCGAACCGGTGCTTCATGTTGGTTTGGATTCCCTGGAAACGGTGCCGGAATTAACGGTACGGTGGCCAGATGGTAAGGTTCAGGTTTTTCATGATATTCAGGTGAACCAAACCCTCACGGCCGCGTACCGGAACGCCGCCGATCCGCCGGAAAAACCGTCGCCGCCGCCCGCCCTGCTGGAAGACATTACCGGTCAGCTGGACCTGGACTATAAACATGAAGAGAACCCTTTTATAGAATTCAACAGGGAAGCCCTTATTCCGCATATGGTATCGAGGGAAGGACCAGCCCTGGCCATCGGTGATGTCGACGGGGACGGACTGCAGGATTTTTATGCCGGCGGAGCAAAACGTCAGCCGGGGTCCCTTTATATCCAACGGCAGGATGGGACCTTCATGGAAAAGACGGTGGCGGCATTCGAGGAGGATTTTATACAGGAAGATGTGGATGCCCGGTTCATGGATTTTACCGGAGACGGAACCCTGGATTTGCTGGTTGTAAGCGGCGGCAATGAATATTCCGGGACCTCGGAGTATATGGCCCCGCGACTGTATGTGAACGATGGAGAGGGGAACTTCACCAGAGAGGCAGGCCGGCTTCCCGACCTTTTTCTGACGGGGTCGGTGGCGGCCATCGGTGACGTCGACGGCGACGGTCACCCCGATATTTTTCTGGGGGCCAGGGCGGTTCCCTGGAAATACGGAGCAAAGCCTGTAAGTTATTTACTGATGAACGGGGGTGACGGTTATTTTGCAATCGATACGACCTCTTTTGGAAGGCGGTTCTCGGATCTGGGTATGGTGACCGGTGCGGCCTGGGCGGATATGAACGATGATGGGCTGCAGGATCTGGTTGTCGCCTCCGAATGGTCAAACCTGAAGATCGTCTATAATTCACCGGAAGAAGGAGTCAGGGAAATTGCCGGATCTTCCGGCCTGTGGAACACGCTGGCCGTTAGCGATCTGGACGGTAACGGCCGGCCCGATATTGTTGCCGGGAATTTAGGGTTGAATTCCAAATTTAAAGCCTCGGCTGAGGCACCGTTGCGCATGTATGTAAATGAATTTGACGACAGCGGACTGACCGGACAGATCATTACCTACACCGATGCAGGGGGGACCGAAAGGCTCTTTGCAACCAAAGATGAACTGGGCATGCAACTAAACTATTTTAATAACCGCTTCAAATCATACCGGTCCTTTGCCGGTGCCGGCCTGTACGATGCAGTGGACAGGAGATTACTGCGGGATGCCGTTCAATATACGGTGGATGAATTGCGTTCGTCGGTTTTTTATAACAAAAGGAATGGGTTTGTCAAAACACCCCTGCCCGTGACCTGTCAGTTCGCCCCGATCCATGATTTTCTGCTTGCCGATCTGAATGCAAACGGTCAGACGGATGTGATCAGCGCCGGCAACTTCTTTGAAGCCAATATACAACGCGGACAATATGATGCCGACTACGGCAACGTATTGATCAATGAGGGGCAGGGACAACTCAGGCTTATACCCAATCAGATTACCGGCTGGTACCTGCAAGGCCAGATCAGGAACCTGGAAGTGATCCGGATCGGTGAGGTACCGGTTATGATCGCGGCAGGGAATAACCAGCCCCTGCAGTTCTTCCGGATCCGGGAAGAATCCTCTGAGCAGCCCTCGTCACCCCTTCTCATAAACCATTAGATCGGGTTTGAATTTCGGAGGCGTGAGGTTCAGTTTAAAGCCGAGATCCAGCAGCACATTGAACGCTTCCACAGCCAGAAATTCCTGCTCAAAAAGTCCATATACGGCTGAACCGCTACCGCTCATGGAGGCAAAAACGGCTCCGAACTCATAAAGCTGGTCCCGCAGATCACCGATTAAAGGATGCCGCTGCACGACGCTGATTTCCAGGTCATTCTGCAATAAATTCCGCCATTCTTCCGGCCCTTCATTGACCAGCAGGTCCTCCAGGTCAAATTCCGGATTTTCTTGCGGCAGACAATAGCGGTAGGCTTCGGCCGTGTTCGAGTTGATATCCGGGAAAACGGTCAGGATCCAATAATCGGGCTGGATATCCAGTGGTTTTATGGTGGTGCCGATACCTGAGGCTATTCCGGTTTCCCCTTTCAGGAAAAGCGGCACGTCGGCGCCGATGCCCGAGCACAGATCGGCAAGGTCGGTATCAGACAGGCCCAGGTGTTCGATTTTATTGATCATTTTTAAGGTCAGCGCCGCATTGCTGCTTCCTCCTCCCAAGCCGGCGCCGGCCGGGATTTTTTTATCAACAGAGATCTGGTGATGACCGGAAAATTGAACATACTGGCGAAGATGCTTAATGGCCCTGATGATCAGGTTCCGGTCATCGCGGGGCAGGGAGTCATCCGACATGGTTAGCAGCAGCTGATCGGATTTTTTTACCGAAAACCGGTCTGACCAGTCGATAAAGCAGAATCCGGTTCGTATTTCATGATAACCGGTCGGAAGTTTTTGCAGTACCTGCAATCCGAGATTGATCTTTGCGTAGGAATGAGCAATCCATTCACGCTGGTGGGGTTCAGCTGTTGTCGGGTTCAAGTATCTGATCTTTTATTTTCAACATATAATCGAAGGCCGCCTGATGGTCGTTGGGGATCTCGCCTTCCATAATGGCATCCTCAATAGCATTCTTAATGGCACCAATCCGGGGTCCCGGTTTCAGGTTTAACGCTTCCATGATTTCATTGCCGCTGACGGGCGGCTTCCAGTTTCGCAGGCGGTCTTTCTCGGCTACCTCATTGACTTTTTGCTCTACATAATCAAAGTTTCTGAGGTACTGTTTAACCTTACGGGTATTTTTTGAAGTAATGTCGGCCCGGCACAGGGTCATGAGGTCATCCAGATCGTCACCGGCTTCCACGATCAGCCTGCGTATGGCGCTGTCGGTTACGATTTCATCAACCAGGGCAATGGGGCGCAGATGCAGCCTTACCAGTTTTTGGACATAGCGAACCCGTTCATCGAGAGGAAGGCAAAAACGCCTGAATATTTTTTTGGTCCATTGGGCCCCCAGGGCATCATGTCCGTGGAATGTCCATCCCGCACCGGGAGTGAACCGTTTGGTAGGTGGTTTGGCGATATCGTGCAAAACGGCCGCCCAGCGCAGCCATAGCTTATCCGAGTGAACGGCAACATTGTCAAGTACCTGCAGGGTATGCCAGAAGTTATCCTTATGGCGAATCCCATTTATGACCTCGACGCCGTGAAGATCATATAATTCAGGGAAAAAACGTTCAAGAAGGCCGCTCTTAAATAAATGAGCGAATCCGATCGAAGGAATGGGGCTCATTATGATTTTATTCAATTCATCCACGATTCGTTCCTGTGAGATGATGTCAATGCGTTTGGCCGATCTCGTGATGCTGTTCAGTGTTTCCTCATCGATGGCGAAGTCCAGCTCTGTAGTAAAGCGTATGGCCCGCATCATGCGCAGCGGATCATCGCTAAACGTAAGGTCCGGATTTACCGGCGTGCGTATCCGTTTGTTTTCCAGGTCGGATAAACCGTCGAACGGATCACGTAAAGCACCGAAATCCGTTTTATTAAGCGACCATGACAGTGCATTGATGGTAAAATCTCTTCTCAATTGATCATCTTCCAGCGTCCCGTTCTCCACAATTGGCTTGCGGGAATTCCTTTGGTAGCTTTCTTTTCTGGCCCCTACAAACTCAAGGTCAAAGGTTTTAAACCGTACATGAGCTGTCCCGAAATTTTTAAAAGTGGCCACATCGCCGGTGCCAAGAATTTCAGCCGTTTTTTTTGCTACGTTAATGCCGGATCCGACCGTAACAAAATCCATGTCAGCCCCGTTTTCCTTAAGTCGATGCAAATAATAGTCCCGCACGTACCCGCCTACAATAAAAACCTGCTGATTACACTCTTCGCCGGCCTTTGAAACGGCTGCAAATATTTTCCGGTGCGATTTACTTATATTTTCCAAAATCCAGCTTTCTTTAGCTACCATGCAGCAACATGAAATAATAAGTTCTTATGAACGTGAAAATTATACGATATTTACCCTTTAAAAATACAAAGAATACGTGAGAAGTGATTGCCTAGTATTTATGCTTATACGCAGAAACCGAACCTGTATCCATGAATAAGCGCAGCCAGAAAGCAATTAAGATCAGCTTATTGGTTTCATTGCTGGTATTTGCATTAAAATTCGGCGGATTTGTGATTACCGGTTCCAACAGCGTCCTGTCGGATGCCCTTGAATCGTTTGTCCATCTTTTTGCCGTAAGCTTCTCCCTTTACGGGGTATATCTGAGCATAAAGCCCCCTGATGAAGACCATCATTACGGACATGAACGCATTGGATTTTTCGCCGTAGGGACCGAAGGCCTGCTCATTATTTTTGCAGGGGTTGCGATAGTCTACCAATCGGTCAATAACCTTATCACGGGAACCGTTCTGGTTAACCTGGATTTCGGTATGGGGGTAATTTTATGTTCGGCGCTGATCAACCTGGCTCTGGGCAGTTACCTGGTTAAAACCGGCCGGGAAGAGAATAACATGATCGTAACAGGTAACGGAAAACATACCCTTACGGATGTCTGGACGAGCGGCGGGGTGGTCGTGACGCTTCTGCTTATCCGTCTTACCGACTTTGTGATCCTGGACGCCGTTGTAGCCTTAGCGGTGGCGGCCTATATCATATATGAAGGCGTGAAGCTGATCCGTCATGCGCTTAAAGGCCTGATGGACAGCCGGGATCCGGACAAAGATGAAATAATCAAGGATATCGTAAAAAACCAGCTTCCCCCCCACGTGTTAAGTTGCCATAACCTGCGGCACCGGACCACCGGACACACCACCTGGGTTGAGTTCCACGCCCTGTTTGAAAAAGATATAAAACTACAGAAAGCCCATGACGAGGTTACTATTCTTGAACGCCGGATCATGGAAGCCATACAGGGCGATGCCGTGGTAACCATTCACCTTGAGCCGGCTGAAACCCATGAGCGATCCCATATTATTCTTGAAGGTGTAAATAAAAACAAAGACCTGGATGAGTTATTCTGACATTAAATCATCGTAATTAATAGAATTAATATATATAACTAGTTATAATGCATGGGTGTCCAATCATAACGCCATGCAAAGCCGATGTCATTTATAAAAAGGGTTGTTCGCGGGTTCACCGCCCCGATCTTCAAAGAACGTATTGTGAGCCGGACCAAACGTGTTCCCCGGGGTCCTGTAACCCGCAAAATCCTGACCGGGGCTGATTCCAGCCCGGAGGCCTTGTTTTATGCAACGGGACAGCCGGTATTTTCTATTCCTGTTTCCCGGCTGCGATATTTTGGCGGACTGGCTTTTTTTTATGACCAGCATCATTTTATGCAATACTATAAAGAGGGTCCGGCGGCATTGGTTCGCTACTACAAACGGCATCAGCCCGGGAACATTTTTGAGAAGCATTTTTTACCAACCCCGGCCAACCGGCACCTCCCGCATAAAGGAATATCCGGAAACCCCTGGTTATTCGGGGTCCCCTGGCTGTATACCCATGATACCGGAACCTACAACGGAGGGGAAAAAGGCCTGGGCCCTGAACATGGTATACAGGCCTACGGTCCGGTAACAAATGAGAAAATCATGCTGGAAACCAGGCGATTGTCAGACGTTCTGAAATCCATCAAAAAAACCGGTTTTAAACCGGACGTGCTTGGTGGTTATCCCCGGGGGTATTTTTTAATGGATCTGAAGGGGAGATGGAGCTTTTTATTGGATGCCGGGCTGCACAGGGTTGCCGCTTTGGTGCATCTTGGCTATAGGCGCATACCCGTTCAATTTCAGACGGCTTTCCCAAGAGTGATCAAACAGGCCGAAAGCCGGCAGTGGCCCATGGTCAAAAAAAGGTATTTATCGGAGAAGGAAGCAGTAGATATTTTTATGCAGTACCTGAAACCGGACGGTCTTAAAGCATAGGATAAATAAGGTATACCTGCATGATCACCGTTGGGTGTCCGGAGATTCCAGCTCCAACCTGCCTTTTTCCAGCCGTCGCACCATCTTTGCTATTATTTCGGGGTTTTCCCGGGTATAACTGAACTGTTCTTCCGGATTGAGTTCAAGATCAAATAGTAATCCCGGAGCATAATAATGCGGGTTGCCGTGCCTTTCTCTATTAAAACCAGTCAGACCGGTGCGATAATAAGAACGGGTAATGAATTTCCAACGCTGAGACCTTACGGCCGTGATCTCTTCATTATTGAAAAAATACAGGTATTCATGGGGAGATTCGTTCCGGCCCTGTAAAACCGGCCAGATATCCTTACCGTCAATGGCTCTGTCTGCCGGCACCCGACCTCCGGCCAGTTCAAGCAGGGTGGGAAAGACATCAAAATTCATAGAAATGGCCCCGGATGTGACCCCCGGTGGGATCTTGCCAGGCCAACGGGCAATGAAGGGGACCCGAAAGCCTCCGTCCCAGCTGGCTCCCCCTTTTCTCTCCCGAAGTTCCCCGGCGCTTCCTTCAAACCAGGGACCGTTGTCGCTGGTGAAAATGACCAGGGTATGGTCATCCAATTCCAAACGCTCAAGGGCATGGAGGATCTCACCGACGCTCCAGTCAATCTCCTCGATCACATCCCCGTAAAGGCCCGCATTTGACCGGCCTTCAAATTCACCGGAGGCGTGCAGGGGAGTATGAGGCATGGAATGGGGTAAATAAATAAAGAAGGATTCCCCGGCCTGTTCTTCCATGAACCGGACCGCTTCATGGGTGTATCGTCTGGTGAGCGTCGTCTGGTCTACCGGCTCTTCGATTTCTTCTTCATTCCGGTACAGGGAAAGCGGCATCATATCATTGCTGTACGGTAAGCCAACGTAATGATCAAATCCATGCTGGGTGGGCCATGATACATCCACCGTTCCCAAATGCCATTTACCAAACATGGCGGTTTGGTAACCCAGCTCTTTGAGTCCTTCGGCTATGGTAACCTCATCAAAAGGCAAGCCGTGCTTATCGTCTGGAAACAGTACATTATTGGCAAGACCCGTGCGAATGGGATACCGGCCTGTCAAAAGCCCGGCCCGCGAGGGCGTGCATACGTTTGCACTTGAAAAGTGACTGGTAAGCCTTACGCCTTCGGCTTCCATCCTGTCAAGGTGAGGGGTCTGGATGAGGTCCGATCCGCTGCCGCCCCACATCGCCGTATCCGAGGTCATCGGTAAAGATGACAATGAAGTTTGGACGCCGGTTTTCATCGCCGGCCTGAGCCAGCAACCCGGGATCCGGTGACAGGAAGATCAAAGCTGTAACAAGAAATATATTTCGCATGTACTGCAGGTCCTCTCCGGTTTTACAGTTTACCTGAATACAATAGTAAAAAATATCACTCTTAACAAACTCGATGCCAGGCAGGGATCAATTCATGGCCTGCCAATAAAAAAAGGTTTTGTAAACCCTTGTTTACAGAGTTTATAAAACCTTTTGAGTGCCCTGGACTGGATTTGAACCAGCACGCCGTTGCCAGCACCACCCCCTCAAGATGGCGTGTCTACCAATTTCACCACCAGGGCATTTATGAGGCTAAATATAGGGCTAGTGCAGTCAATTGTGCAAGGAATATAATAAGATATAACTCAGGATTCTTTATCGTCGATCTCTTCAAAGTCAGCGTCTTCAAGGTTATCGAAGTTGCGTTTTTTCTTAACGTTACCACCCGGCCTTCTGACATGGCCAAATGGGTTCTGTCCGTGAAAGGTATAGGTGCGGTTAAACGTAGCACGGCCGGTTTTTTTTTGCACAAGCAACATTCTTACAATTCTGATCACCAGATACAGAAATAATAAAAAAAGTATGACTCTCATTATAGGAGGGGATTTAAAGGTATGGTTTAAATACGGAAGCAATAAGGAATTATTTTACCGGCCCTGTACCCGGGTGGCTACCCACCATTCATTTCCGGCCGGATCTCTGAAAGCACAGCGCCGGTCACCGTATTCCTGATCGGCTGGCTGTTCAAGAGGTTCTGCTTCCGATTCAATTACCTTTTTATACACTGTATCTACATCGTCAACATATACATACAGCATGCCTGGAAAGGGTTTGAATGTATTTTGCACATCCCCGATCATGATTATGGAATCTCCGATCATTATCTCGGCATGCAAAAGCGTACCATCATCGTTTCGCATGACTTTATATTCTTCCGCTAAAAAAATGCGTTTCAGAAAATCGATGAGTTTTTCCGCCTCCCTGACAGCGAGGTAGGGTGTAACGGTATGATAACCCTTAGGCTGATAATGCGTGTGCATGATATATTGGTTAAGGATGTTGTTAAATGTAAAAAAATAGATATAAAAAGGTAACACAAAGCGCCGAACTATGGAAACTGTTTTCCTCCGGCTTCCTTGTTACAAGCGTAAAAAGTTATTATTGGTTAATCGTTTTATCGGTCAGATACGTCTATACAACAAGAACGAAACCAAAAATAATTCTTGCTGAGATCTTAAGATGTCCTGGGTGGCGAGGGGTCCGTTGCCGGTGAGCGCGGCGCCTTGTATGCTGAACTCCAGCCGGGGCGGCCATGTTCACCTTTCATGGAAGAGATTTTTGATCATACCGGTCATCGTCCCTGGCCGCTGCCACAGCGACGCTGGGCCCTGGCGATGCGCTGGTACGATCTCCTTTTTGCCCACTGGCCGGTGCCGCCGGAGGTATTACGTCCGCTTATTCCGGCAGCCCTGAATCTGGATTTATATGACGGCAGAGCCTGGATAGGCATTGTCCCTTTCTGTATGCGGGGTGTCCGGCTTCGTTATATGCCCGAATCCTTAAGCTTTGATTTTCCGGAACTGAATGTCCGTACCTATGTAACAAGTCCGCACAGGTCCGGGGTCTGGTTTTTTAGCCTGGATGCAACAAACCGGCTGGCCGTCCGCGCGGCCCGCCTTTGGTACGGGCTGCTGTACTATGATGCGGAGATACAGGTGCACCGGCACGGGCAAACCGTAGAATACCAGAGCATAAGAAAAGGCCGGGAAGCGAGTTTGCAGGTCCGTTATTTACCCGTCGGTAGCTGTTTTCAGGCTCAGGGGGGAAGCATCGATCACTGGTTGACCGAGCGCTACGGACTCTATGCTGACGGTAGGAAAGGGAAAATCCGTTTTGGGGATATCCATCATCCCCGCTGGCAACTGCAAAAGGCCGAAGCGGATTTCCGGATCAATACCATGACGGACTGCCTTGGCTTTTCCTTGCCCGACCAAAAACCGGTTCTGCATTTTGCTCAACGGCAGCACATGGTGGCCTGGAGGATAAAACTACTAAATAGATCATGAAACGGGACGAACCATTCAGGAATATTCAACTGCCTGCCAGGTTTTACCTGGGCTTGTTGCTGCTGGTATGGGCCATGGCTTCCGCCTGCGTGCGAACAAATCAAACGGCAATAGCCGAAGCAGAACTCCAGGCTACCGGTCCCGTAGCCTGGGATGTTACCATACCCGAGGGGTATTTTCACCTGACGCACAGGGCGGGGGCATCGGGTGCAGATCACCTGGCACGGGTCCGGCTGACCATTATCAATCTCCCTTCCAGTGAAGAGGGCAACCGCTATACGTTGATCGGCGGCACAGGGTACCATTTTGCAGAGCCGGATCGCGTAACGGGACCCGATCCGGCCGGGGGTATCGCTTTTGAAGCGCAGTATACGCGCATGGTTCGGGCCGGCCGCATAGAGTTTGAGGTCTATTTTGACCCAACGCCTATCCGTGAAGAGGACGTGGCCTGTTTCCCCGGCCCCGAACTGGCGCTGTCCGTGATAAGGGAAGGCACCGGGTCACGGGTGCTGTACGGCTCCAACAACAAGGACCATTGGGCCATAGCGGGCGTCGGGAAGGGAAACGCCGCGGAAATCGTCATCGATATGGCGTGGGCCGAGTATACATGGTATCACGAGTTGTAAAAGCCTTCGGCATCCATCCATCCCGGTTTTTGCGCCGCTATGGTTTCAAAAACAGGACAGTCTCTGGCATGGGCCCCCGGCAAATAGCCCGTACTCATCAAAAATTCGCCGGTTATCTCTCCTCCCGTAAAGGTAAAGGTTTTTTTGAACAGCTTTACCCATTCCGGTTTTTTTAAAGGATGATGATGATCGAGCCAGGCGAAAAACGAACCGAATTCCTCCTGGATATCCATAATGCGTCGTGCATTCGTGATGGCTGCATCGACCTTTAACCGGTTCCGGATGATGCGGCTATCGGCAAGCAGCCGGTTTCGATCGTCATCATCATAGGCGGCCACGGCTGCAATATCGAAGTTGCTGTAGGCCTGGCGGAATCCATCGCGCTTTTTCAGGATCGTCAGCCAGGACAATCCCGCCTGGTTGATTTCCAGGATGAGCCGCTCAAACAACAGGGGATCACTGGTAAGGGGAAATCCGTATTCATGGTCATGGTAGGGGCCGTGAAGCGGATGGTCGGCAGCAGAGGTACAATAGCTCATAATGTTTGTTTTTAACAGGATTTATGAAGAAAAGTCCAGAGCCCGTTTTTGTTCGTTGCTCTGCATGGCCAGTTCGATGACGCGTATCGTATTCAGCGCTTCGGCGGGTTTGACAAGGAGTTCCTCCCGGCCGTTGATGGCCCCGGCAATGTTCGTATAGTACGACTGATAGGCTCCGGCCAGGGTTTCCACCGATCCGTTAACATGTAACCCTTTTATGGTGGTGTTTAGTTTACCCCAGCAACGAGGATCTTCCATACCCCAGTCCGGCCGGTCCGGGGTTCGTCCCTGTTTTAAATCCTCTTCCTGGGGATCCAGTCCGCATTTCACATAGGAGCCTTCCATTCCGTTCAGAATGAAGCGGGTATCCGGTTCCCGAACAAGCATACCAGCCTTTAAAGTCACTTTAAGATGACCATAATCCAATAGCAGGGCAAAATTGTCGGCTACTTTGGCGGTGTCCCGCTGAATTCGGATATCGGCGCAGATCATGGCGGGCAGACCAAACAGGGTCAGGGCCTGATCAATGAGATGTGAACCCAGATCGTATAATATTCCCGTCCCCTCACCCTCGTCTTCCCGCCAGCCTTCCTTCCGGACATTGCGAAACCGGTCGAAGTGGGATTCATATTCAACAAGACGGCCAAGGACGTTGCTTTCCAGTATTTTCCGTACCGTCATAAAGTCGCCATCCCATCTCCGATTCTGGAAAACGCTGATGATCCGCTTCTGTTGACGGGCCAGGTCAACAAGGGTGGCGCCTTCCCCGGAAGTGACCGTGAACGGTTTATCCACGACCACATGCTTACCGGCCAGCAGGGCCTGTTGGGCGAGTTCGAAATGTGTGTGGTTCGGCGTGGCAATCACAATCAGTCCGATGTCCGGATCCTGAAGCAGTTCGGCTGTATCCGGCACGGTTTCGGTTTCAGGGTATTGCCTGGCGGCGTTATTGCTATGGCGCTCAACAACCTTTCTCAGGGTCAGGCCGGCCACGGATTGGATAATCGGGGCATGAAATATCTGAGCGGCTCGCCCATATCCTATCAGTCCGACGCTAATATCATTATGCAAAAAAGTCTCCGTTTGTTATCGGTTCTCCAAAGTGGACTCGATTTGTATCTGCCCGAGTAGGGTTCGCTGCACAGGGCACTTTTTGGAGATCTCCAGAAGTTTGTTGTTCTGTTCTTCGTTCAGGTTGCCTTTCACAATAATCTCTTTTTCAATTTTATCAAGACGGGCATCCTTTTCTTCACATTCCAGGCAGTCTTTGGCATGAGTTTTATAGTGACGCAGTTCGATGTACACGTCCTCCAGCGGCCAGTTTTTACGTTTGGCATACAGGCGCATGGTAATAGCGCTACATGATCCCAGGGCCATGAGCAGCAGATCATAGGGGTCGGGGCCAAGATCTGCCCCGCCGGACGGTTCAGGCTCATCGGCAATAAGCTCATGAGATCCCACCGTCATAACGGTTTTGAACTGTTGTTGTCCATGGTGAATATGGACGATCTTTTTTTTATCAGCCGGCATGCAGGTTTTATTAGCCGGGGTAACTTCCGGCGATGTAGTTTTTCATATCGGTGATCTCTATTTCCTGTTTGTCTATAATGGATTTGACAAGATCGCCAATTGAAATGATTCCGGCCAGTTTTTTGTCTCGTGTCAACACAGGCAGATGGCGAATCTTATGGGTGGTCATAATGCCCATGCATTTTTCTATGGTCTCGTCTGGCGAAACGCACAAAACATTCGACGTCATGATGTCTTTTACCGGTGTTTGCTTCGAGGTCCGCCCCATAAGGATGACCTTGTTCCGGTAATCCCGTTCGGAGATAATTCCCTTTAATCGGTTTTTTTTCATAACGATCAACGCCCCGACATCATGAGCGGCCATCAGGCTGATGGCATCGAAAACCGATGTGTCTGGGGTGGTGTGATAAACCTCACTGCCTTTTTTTGCTAAAATCTCCTGAACAATCATGGCCATCTTCCTATTAGTTAATACGATCAAATATTAAACCCTGTATTTAAATAAACTAAATTTCTGTCATTTGCAAGCCTTCTGGGCAGACTTCAGCCCAGACATGCCCGGTTGACGCCGGTCGTTTGATTATCCCTGTAAAACTGAATACCTTGAACGA
>JBBDRB010000040.1:99627-140661 GCA_040905685.1 Balneolales bacterium
CAGGTAAAAAAACTAAAACGGGATGGGCATCTATGGATTCGGTGAAGGGAATTGTTCTGGATGTACTGAACCGCCGCAGATTCAATGGGGAGATAATCTTCAACGGACAGGGAATCCGTTCCATAAATGAAATTGATGAACTCCAGCACGAATACATCCTGCCGGGCTTCACAGATGCCCATATACATATCGAAAGTTCCATGCTGTTGCCCTCCGAATTTGCACGAATTGCCGTGAGACATGGTACGGTTGCCACCGTTTCCGACCCCCATGAGATCGCCAATGTCTGTGGCCGGGAAGGAGTGGATTTTATGATCGATAACAGCCGGCAGGTCCCGTTGAAATTTTTTTATGGCGCTCCGTCCTGTGTACCCGCTACCGCTTTTGAATCGGCCGGAGCCCGCCTGGATGCAGCCGATGTAAAGGCCCTGCTGGATCGGGACGATATCTATTATCTGGCTGAAATGATGAACTGGCCAGGGGTGCTGTCGGATGATGAAGAAGTAATGGCGAAAATAAAGGCGGCACTGGCCCGCAAAAAACCGGTGGATGGCCACGCACCCGGACTCATGGGTGAGAGGGCAGCAAAGTATGCCTCGGCCGGCATTACTACCGACCATGAATGCTTCACCAAACAGGAGGCGCTGGATAAACTTAAAAACGGCATGAAAATCGCCATCCGGGAAGGAAGTGCCGCCAAAAATTTTAACGCGCTGATATCTCTTCTGGGTGAATTTCCCGGCAGGATTATGTTTTGTTCCGATGACAAGCATCCCGATGATCTGCTGGAAGGCCATATCAACTTGCTGGTTACCCGTGCACTGAACCTTGGCTATGACCTTTTTGACACTCTTTATGCCGGTTGTGTATTGCCGGCGCTGCATTATAATCTGGAGGTTGGCTTGCTCCGTGAAGGCGACCCGGCCGATTTTATTATCGTGGATGACCCGGAGACCATGGCCATACAACAGACCTGGATCAACGGGCAGTGTGTCTTCGATCACGGACAGGTCCGCATGCCGGAGGTTGACGGCAAGCTTATCAATAACTTTACCTCCTGGTCGACCCGGCCGGAAGATTTCGTCATGGCTTCGCAAAACCACCGGCAGCCCGTCATTGTAGCGCAGGATGGAGAGCTGATAACCGGAAAATCCCTGGAAAACCTGGACATTATCAACGGAAGCGTGCAATCCGATCCTGGCCGGGATATACTGAAAATAGTCTTAGTGAATCGCTACCGGCAATCGGCCCCTGCGGTTGGGTTTATCAAAAACTTCGGAATACGGGAAGGAGCCATAGCTTCCTCTGTGGCCCACGATTCTCATAATATCATAGCCGTGGGCAGTTCCGACGACTACCTTAGTGCGGTGGTCAATGCCGTGATGGAGAACAAAGGCGGTCTGGCGGCTGCAAACGAAACTGTACTGGAGGTGTTACCTCTTCCGGTGGCGGGGCTTATGAGTGACCGGCAGGGTGAGGAAGTGGCTGCAGCTTATGGACAGTTAAGCAGGATGGCCAGGCAAATGGGAAGCAGGCTTACCGCCCCCTTCATGCTGATCTCATTTATGGCTTTGCTGGTCATCCCCAGCCTGAAAATCAGTGACAAGGGCATGTTTGACGCTGAGCGCTTCCGGTTTGCCTGAAGAATTTGTCAACTCAAAAAATACCTGATCGATGGATACAAGAAGAAAATTCATAAAAAAAACGGCCATGGGAGCGGCCGCCCTGAGCGGTTTAGGTCCGGTAAAGGAAGCATTCAGCGGAACGGCTGCAAGAGGGCAGGCCGGAAGGCCTCTGGTGATCTCGACCTGGAATCACGGTATGGCAGCCAATGATGCAGCCTGGCAGGTGCTTTCGCAAAACGGCAGTTCACTGGATGCGGTAGAAGCCGGTGTGAGGGTGTCGGAAGGCGATCCGGACGTCCATTCGGTAGGCTATGGCGGCAACCCGGACCGCGAGGGCAAGGTCACCCTGGATGCCTGCATCATGGATAGAAAGGGGAATTGCGGTTCAGTCGCATTTTTGGAAGGTATCAGGCATCCTGTATCGGTGGCGCGAAAAGTTATGGAAGACACCCCTCATATTATGCTGGTGGGTAAAGGGGCTTTGCAGTTTGCCCTGGAAAAAGGATTTAAAAGGGAAAACCTGTTAACCGTCCGGTCCGAAAAAAAGTGGAAGGAGTGGATGCAGCAATCCGAATACCAGCCTGTCATTAACGAGGAGAATCATGATACCATTGGCATGCTGGCCCTTGACGGACATGGCAATATGGCCGGAGCATGCACCACCAGCGGTGCGGCCTATAAGATGCATGGCCGGGTTGGGGACTCTCCTATAATCGGTGCCGGCCTGTTTGTGGATAACGATGCAGGCGCCGCCACGGCTACCGGCATGGGCGAGGCCGTTATCCGGATAGCCGGCAGCCACCTTGTCGTAGAACTAATGCGGCAGGGGCACACGCCGGGTCAGTCGTGTAAAATGGCCGTCGAGCGCATCCTATCCAAGACCGAAGATCCCGCCGGTCTTCAGGTAGGATTCATCGCCTTGAATAAAGAAGGCCGCTTTGGCGGGTACAGCATCCGCCCGGGTTTTAATTATGCAGTTCATGACCGGGAAAACAACGAAATGATCAATGCCCGGAGCCTTCTATGATGCCGGAAATCATTTCCAGCCGGGCCACAAAAACAAACCGAGATGAACCCGTGAAACGCGCATTTCTTCAGCCAGGTCAGTGGCAAAGGCTTGGTAGGCATCCGATTTGTCTTTATCAAACATATGCAGTCCTGTCCACTCAGGCAGGGTAGGCCCTGATTTCTGGCTGCGTAATGCCGCGGCGGCGGTGTCATTTACAGGTGTTTCAAAGAAATGCTCGGACAGGTAAAGATGATAGACCTCACTGAGATAACGGTTATAATGCGCTTCCTTCAAAAATAGGTTCAGGGCCGTGCGGGCCGTTCCCCAGGTTCTGTTTTCGGCCGAAAGCGTGTTGGTCAGCGCATCGGTGGTTTCGTTTAAAGTACGGTGGAATTCTTCACCGGCTTTGGTGGAAAAGCGGGTCAGATCCAGATTTACGGCAAAATTCCAAAGGTCATGCATTTCGGTGATTTCATACTGGAAACCCAGCAGGGAAGGTGTAATGGCTTCATATGCGGTTTTCTGCTGAAGTGTTGATAAGAACTTCTCTCTATACATGGTTACTCCCTATAAATAATGGCCTGTTCGTGATTAACCAATAAACCGGCAGGTATAGTTCAATTCCGAAGTAAGTTTGGCTAGGGCGATTGTTCCCCATTTACCAGTTCTTCATAATCGGCCTCTTCGATATTTTCAAGATCCGGTTTCCTGTCCGGTTGCCCGCGCTGGAAGGTGCGTTTATGGGGCGGTCTTTTGGAAAGCAGCTTCAGTCCCATCCGGATGAACGAATAGAGGAAAAGTAAGAAAAAAATGATACGCATTGTTAACGGGGTTTAATATGAACATGGGTATTGCGTAAGGGCTGGTTGAAGATCTGATCTTCTATGTAATTCAGATGGACATCGTCATTTACAAAATCAACTTCGCTGGCGTTGATGATTACCAGCGGTGATTTGTTGTAATGATAAAAAAACTGGTTGTAAGCCTCGTTGAGTTCTTCAAGGTATTCCCGGCTGACGTCTTTTTCATAACTTCGTCCGCGCACTTCGATATTGTCCAGCAGGCGTTCTACGGAAGACTGTATGAAGATGACCAGATCCGGTTTGGCGGCAATGTTGCTCATGATCGAATACACTTTTTCATACAACGACCATTCGTCGCCGGATAAGTTCAGGCGGGCGAATATGCGGTCTTTATCGAACAGGTAGTCCGAAATGATGAAATCATGGAAAAGGTCTTTGTTTAACAGGGCCTGTTGCTGTTTGAACCGGCTGGCCAGAAAGGCGAGCTGGGTTTGAAAGGCATACCGATCCCGGTCGGCGTAAAAGCGGGGCAAAAATGGGTTTTCCTCAAACTGCTCCAGGATTACCCGCGCATTATGGCGCCGCGCAAGCAGGGTGGCCAGGGAAGATTTCCCTGCGCCGATCACACCTTCAATGGCAATAAAGTCAAACGTATTCATTGCGGTAAAGCTACCAAAAAATAGAAGTTTTGGAAACTTCTATTTTTGGGGCCGCTTTAATCATTTCTCCGACAGCTATGTTCAGACGGGGGTCTATCCAGTCGGGATAAACCTCAACCAGGGGTTCCAGGACAAAAAGACGCTTGTGATATTCGGGGTGCGGCAACCTAAGCCTGCCGGATTGGATCTGAAGATCCCCGTAGGCAATGATATCCAGGTCAAGCAGGCGGGCGCTCCATTTCGGGGCATCCTGGGCACGGCCTTCTATCTCCTCGAATGCTTTCAGCCGGGCGAGCAGATCCATGGGAGAAAGACCGGAATCCATCCGCACCACCGCATTCAAAAAATCATACTTGGCCGGGCCTACGGGTTCTGTTTCGTAGAGGGAAGAGGGTATAAAGGGACCTGTGGAAAGGGTCTTTAAAAAAGCCCTGGCATTGCTCATATGTTTTTGGCGGTCTCCCAGGTTGGAGCCCAGGGCTATGATGATTTCTGCCATGTTCTGGTAACCTCTGAATATGCACAAGGTCCGCTCAGGGGCGGATTGAGTTTTCTTACGCTGATTTTTACGGTTGCAGCCTGAGGAAAACGGGAAGTTAATTCTTTTCCCATTTTTTCGGCCAACGTCTCCAGCAATTTAACCGGGGGACCCTGCATGATCTGCTGCACGGCCTGGTATGCAAGGGAATAATCAATAGTTTGGGATAATTCGTCGGTTTCTCCGGGTTGTTTCAGGGAGAGTGCAAACACGACATCAACCTCAAACTTGTTTCCTTCCAGGCGCTCCGCCTCATGATAACCATGTTTGGCAAAGAAATACAGATTTTTTAATGTAATGGTATCCAATAATGATGAATCGGGAGGGTTACAAACTGGCCAGTTCGATATGATGTTTAATATCGTTAATTATCTGCTGATGTTTTATGTTGGTTTGCAGGCGGTCTTCAACAGAACTGATGGCGTGAATAACCGTCGAATGGTCGCGGCCCCCGAAATGCAGTCCTATCGTTTTAAGGCTGGATTTGGTCATGGTCTTCGCCAGATACATGGCTATTTGCCGTGCTTCCACCACTTCCTGCTTTCTGGTTTTTTCGCGCACTTTATTTACATCGATGCCAAAGTACTCGCACACGGTGTTTTGGATGGACTCCACGGAAACATGGGTCTTGGTTTCCTTGATCATGTCTTTGAGAATCCGTTTGGCCATAGGCAGATCGATGTAATCGATGTTCTGCAGGGAAGAGGTAGCCAATAGTTTAATGATGGCCCCTTCAAGGTCTCTGACGCTGGACTTGAAATTATGGGCGATGAATTCAAAGATGTCATGGCTGAATTCAATTCCGTTATCTTCGGCTTTGTATTCCAGTATGGCGTGACGGGTTTCATAGTCCGGCATCTGCAGATCGGCCGTGAGCCCCCAGTTAAAACGGGAGATGAGCCGCTCTTCAATATCAGGTACATCCTTGGGGGCCCGGTCACTGGAGAGAATGATCTGTTTTCCATCCTGATGCAGGGTGTTGAATATATGGAAAAATTCTTCCTGGGTTTTTTCCTTGCCGCTGAAAAACTGAATATCATCGACAATCAGAACATCGATGTTCCGGTAAAACATGGAAAATTCACTGGCCCGGTTGTTGCGGATGGCATGGACAAATTCATTGGTGAAGCTTTCCGACGATATATACAGCACCGATATATCGTCTCCGTGATCCTTTTTAATCTTATTGCCAATGCTCTGTATCAGATGAGTTTTACCAAAACCGACGCCGCCATAAACAAACAGCGGATTAAATGAGTTGCTTCCCGGACTTTCGGCAATGGCAATGGCTGCCGAACGGGCCAGGCGGTTGCAGTCTCCTTCGATGTATCGCTCAAATACATAATTTGAGTTCAGATTGGATTCTATTTTGGTTTTACGAATGCCGGGAATGACAAACGGGTTCTGGATCTGCCCGGGATGGTAGTTGTTCTGCATATGGCCGCCCCGCGGTTCGGATGGGGGGGCCGGACGTTGCGGAAGGCGAACGGAGCGGTCCTGTAGGTGATTATTAGATTTTTCGAGGACGATAGAATATTCAAGTTTCCCTTCCGGGCCCATTACCTCGGATATGGTTGAACGCAGCATGCTGAAGTAATGCTCTTCAAGCCATTCGTACCAGAATTGGGAGGGAACCTGAATGGTCAGCCGGTGATCTTCGATCTTGACCGGTTTGATGGGCTCGAACCAGGATTTATACTTCTGATAGGAAACATTTTCACTAATGATTTTGAGACATTGTTTCCACGTACTTTCGGCCGTATTGGTTGGCAATGTTATTTCCTCAGTTAGGGCTGTAGCTGATTTCTTCACACTTTTACGCTAAGGGTATTAGATAAGGGTGCATATTGACGGGTTCTGAGGAATAAGGGAAAGTTATTCACATCACGGAGTTGGCTTTGTTATGGCCGACAACAAAGATGGTAATTATCCGGGCAGTTGTCAAAGATTATTATTAGGTAATTATAATTTCCGGGCATACTTATCCACATTAATACCAACACTATATAACAAGCTAAAACAGGTATTTAGGCTCCGCGCGGTTGCGATTGGGCGGGCGGATTAGTTGGTATTGGAACTATGGTACCATTCAACAGGTGTGGGTGAAGTGATTTTAATAAAACTTTTACACAAGTTATCAACAGGGATAAACCGGCTTAATACAGCTTTTTCTAACGGCAGGGTGGTAAAAAATAAACAGGCAATTACTTAGACAACCTTACCTGATAAAAATCCTCTGATAAATCGTCTCTTATTTCCATAGTCTGTTAAGGCTTCGGCCGTCCAAATATCTGCATCAAACAAGGATAACAGGGTTTCGCAATGATGCTCATTGGTTTCCAGATACAGGCGGCCGCCGGGCCGGAGTAGCTGCCGGGCCATATCCCCCAGAGCGGTATAGGTTGCTTTGATATCCCCGGTGAACAGGGCGGGTTCAGGCTCATACCGTTTTACCTGTTCATCGAGGGCTTCGCGTTCCGATTCCGTTATATAGGGGGGATTTGAAACCACAATATCATAGCCATTTTTCAAACCGGTATCCTGCCAGCCATATAGGTCACCCTGAGCAAATGCAATCTCTGTTTTATTCAGTTCAGCGTTGGTTTTCGCCACGTTCAACGCTTCCCGGCTGATCTCAAGGGCGCTCACCGCCCATCCCGGCCGTTCCTTTTTAATGGCGATGGCTATGCATCCGCTTCCCGTCCCTACATCCAGTATGCGCAGCGGCCCCTCCTGTTTATTCTCCGACAAGAGGATTTCCACAAGCTGCTCGGTTTCAGGCCGGGGGATCAGGGTATCCGGGGTTACTTTGATTACGGCGTTGAAGAATTCGGTTGACCCGGTTATATACTGAAGGGGTTCATGTTTTGCCCGCCTGAGTATAAGTGGCTTGACGGCTGCGAGTTCTTTCCTGCTGAGGGGACGATCAAACTGCATATACAGATCAAGCCGCTTAATGCCAAGCACCTCAGCCAGCAACCATTCAATGCTTAGGCGGGGAGAGATAATATTCCGTTCCCGGAAATATTCCGTACCCCAATTCAACATGCTGACTACATTCCAGTTTTCGGTAGTCTGAGTCATGGATGAAACCGGTCAGGAGGCCGGTTCTTTATAGGTTTCAGCCTGGTTTTCCTGGATGGTCAAACCGAACCTGCGGGTAAAATCCAGAATAAAGTCGATGACCTTGGATTCGATGGAAGCCGATTCATCCGTGTATCCGCCGCTAAACCCTGTTTTGCCACCGGTGGACAGCAGAACGACTTTGGTCGATTTTTTTGAAAATTCCAGTATGCACGTTAGGCATATATTGGTATTCAACAATATATGGTGCTCTTCATAGACGCCCACAAAAACTTCATCATGACTTTCTGATGACTTGTAACTGTACAGGAATTTTGGTTTTGTTTCATCATTGAGCATGGCACCCAATTTTTGCAGGGTATCGGATGGACCGAATATTGTATAGGTTTTGGTAGTACTCATACCTTTAAGTTATATTAGGCGTTAGGAACGCTAACGCAAGCGTTGCAAAAAATGGATGTGAAAAGATTTCATTACCATTTTTTTTTGAATAGAATATAAGGCAATCACGTTAATAGACAATAAATTTTTAAATTCTTAATAAAAGTTTATTTAAAAAGGGAGTAATAAGATGAATATCAGGATACCTTTCAGTCAAATAATCGGGCTTCTACTGCTCATCATGCTGGTCGGCGTTCAGCAGGCCCACACTCAGGAACGTTTTGAACCGGAAGTTATTCCTGCTGATACTCCCCGGACCTTTGCGGACGTTGATTACCGAAATGGCATTGCTTTTGCCATTCAGCTTCACAATTTTGGCGCCGGTCTGGGCGGGCAGTACCGCCGGGTACTGGGACCGTTAACCGAAGGCATATTCGAATTTCATCTTACCTCTTTAAAGGATGAGACGGAACAGAGCTTCAATTTCTTTGGGCAGCAGATTATTCCGAACAAATACAGTCGGGTCCTTACCGCTCCGGCGATGTTCGGCCTCAAGCACAGAATATTTTCAGAATATCTCGCCGATAACTTCAGAGTATTTGTACAGGGGGTGGCCGGTCCTGCATTTACGTTTGTCTACCCTTATTATAATGATCCCCAGAACCTGGGGTATCGGACCAACCAGTTCCCCAATGATATCTTCCAGGGGTGGGGTGACGGGGAAATAACCTGGGGCACGGCCGGACACGCCTCCCTGGGCATTGACTTCGGGAACAACTTCAGCCGGATTCAATCCGTGAAGTTCGGATACTATTTTTTTTACTATCCACAGGGCATTCAGGTCATGGAGCCCGTATCCCCTGTACCTAACCAGTCCGGTGCGGATCCGATACATTTATTTGGTTCACCAAAAATATCACTGGTCTTCGGCGGCATGTGGTAACCTTTTGCCTTGTATATTCCCTACTCCCTTATTTCAATTTTCCTTACCTTATCCGTAATAACTAAGGATATTCACTCTACGAAAAAAACATGTCATTTATAGAAGATATTAACGCAAGGCAAATACTGGATTCACGGGGAAACCCGACCATTGAGGTCGATGTAATTTTAGAGGATGGAGTAATGGGAAGGGCCGCCGTTCCATCGGGCGCTTCCACCGGCGAACACGAAGCCGTTGAGCTGAGAGACGGTGATGAAGGTATCTATATGGGCAAGGGCGTAACCAAAGCCGTTGAAAATGTAAATGATATAATTGCATCGCATATAGTGGGAAATGAAATATTCAACCAGGTCGGCATTGATAATATGCTGATTGATCTGGACGGGACACCTAATAAAGCAAAACTGGGTGCCAATGCTATACTGGGTGTATCTATGGCGGTTGCCGATGCCGCTTGCAATGCTTTGAACATGCCGCTATGGCGGTATCTCGGTGGTGTCAATGCCAAGTTACTGCCCCTGCCGATGATGAACATCATCAACGGCGGGTCTCATGCCGATAATAATGTTGATCCACAGGAATTCATGGTCATGCCGGCCGGTGCCGAATCTTTTTCCGAAGCACTGAGAATGGGCGCTGAAATTTTTCATAATCTCAAAAAAGTGTTGAAAGATCAGGGTTACAATACCTCGGTTGGCGATGAAGGCGGTTTTGCCCCCGATCTGAAAAGCAATGAAGAAGCCGTTGAAGTGATCCTGCGCGCCATTGAACAAGCCGGCTATACGCCCGGCGAAGACGTTCTGATCGCCCTCGATCCGGCCGCTTCCGAATTCTATAACGCTGAAACCGGGCTCTATGAATTTAAATGGAGCGACGGGTCTAAACGCAACAGCGATGAAATGGTTGAATACTGGCAAAAATGGATAGAAAAATATCCGATCATCTCTATTGAAGACGGCATGCAGGAAGATGACTGGGATGGGTGGAAGACCCTTACCGATGCCATCGGCAGCAAAGTCCAGCTTGTCGGCGATGACCTGTTCGTGACCAACACGGAGCGTCTTGCCGACGGCATTGAAAAAGGAGTGGGTAATTCCATTCTGGTCAAGGTAAATCAGATCGGTACGATCACCGAAACGTTGGATGCCATTGAAATGGCCCATAAAAATTCATATACCACGGTTATTTCTCACCGTTCAGGGGAAACCGAAGATACCACTATCGCCGACCTGGCCGTGGCGACCAATGCCGGCCAGATCAAAACCGGGTCCCTCAGCCGGACGGATCGTCTGGCCAAATACAATCAACTGCTTCGGATCGAAGAGCAGTTGGATGATAATGCTGTTTTTCTGGGCCGGGACGTATTTGGATTCTAGCAGGAAAAAGTGGCGGGCAATGAGCAGGCCGTCGAACATTCAAAGGGATAAGGGCTGTAGGGCTTTTATCCTTTTTTTTATCAATAAAACCTACTTGATTTTTGATGTAACTTATTATATTTATGCAGATGAAAGCCTAACTTAATCATGAAATACGTGCATTGACAATCAGGCCCTCATCACGAATAGCGGGTGCTGTTTATTGAATCAGAGATCATATTATGGATATTTACATTGGAAATTTAGCCTGGAAGACGAAACGCAGCGAACTTCAGGAACTATTTGAAAATTTTGGCGAAGTAACCAAAGCATTTATTGTACGCGACCGGAAAACCAGAAGATCGAAGGGATTTGGTTTTGTAGAAATGGCCGAAAAAAAAGCGGCCATGGCCGCGATTGAAGCTCTGAACAACACAGAATTTTTGGATCGCACGATTATCGTCAATGAAGCCAAACCAAAAACCGATCAGACCCAAAACGAAGAGAACGGATCGTCAACGGCCGGTGAACATTCCAAAGAGGGTGAAACTTTGGCTGAAGCCGATGAAAATGTTGATGAATCCGAAAACAACAAGGTTTAACGTTGGCTGAATCAGTCATTGAAGTTGATTTGTGAAAATACTGCATCTGGAAGCACGGTCATTCCGCAACCACGCCGAGGCTATCTATGATTTTGGTCCGCATATTAACCTGATAGCCGGGCCGAACGGGGTTGGTAAAACCAATCTGATCGACGCTATCCATTATCTGTGCATGAGCAAGAGCTTTGTTACCGGCTCTAATCTGTATGTGGTCAGGCAGGGACAGGCCGGCTTTTCCATCAAGGGCCGCTTCGAGGGCAGCATACGCAAATCGTTTGAAGTCGGTTGTACGTATGACCGGGGGGAAGGAAAAAAAATTACGGTAAATGAAAGTCCCCTCGAGCGTCTTTCGGATCTGATCGGCATGGTGCCGGTCGTGGTCCTTTCCCCTGATGACAAAAAGCTAACGTCCGAAGGACCGGCTGAGCGCCGCTCGTTCCTGGATTCGTTTATCGCCCAGTTGTCCAAATCCTATTTGCGTGACCTGATCGATTACCGAAAAATAGTCAGGCAGAGAAACAGGCTGTTGAGCAGCTATGGCCTGAGTGCAGCCAATTTAACGGTTTTCCTGGAGCCATGGAATGTTCAGCTGGTGGAGGTGGGTTCACGGATCATTGCAAAGCGTTTTGAAGTGGCCAGGGAGTACAGCCGGTTTTTGGAGGAAGGATATCAGCAGATCGCCGGCATAAACCATCATCCTCATTTCCATTATAAAACGCTTTGTGAACCCTCTTCAAAACCGGAGGAGATCGAACCGGAATTTGAAAAAAAGCTATCGGCCGTGCTGGACAAGGAGCGCGAGCGCGAGCAGACCCTGATCGGCCCGCACCGCGATGACCTGATTTTTTTTCTTGACGATTTCGAGATCAGAAAGTACGGATCACAGGGACAGCACCGCATGTTTGCCCTGGCCCTGAAACTGGCCCAGCTCCGATATTATTCGGATAAACTGGATGATTTGCCCCTATTTTTGCTGGATGATGTTTTCGGTGACCTCGATCCCCACAAAACTGAAGTTTTCCTGAGTATGCTGGTAGAACACGAGGGGCAGACGTTCATTACCGCAGCCAATGCGGAACCCCTGGTAAAATATATCCCGCTGGAGGCTGAGAATAACCGGCTGTTCGCCTTAACGTAAGAAGGTCTTACACCTTAACGGTCCGGGCATATCCGGACTCACTCAACACTTCGACGGGATCGTTATTTTTGTTGAGCAGGACAATACTGGGTTTGTGATCTTTGGCCTCTTCGGGGGTCATACGCGCATAGGAGATAACGATGATCCGGTCACCGACCGACGTGAGCCGTGCAGCCGGTCCGTTCATGCAGACCACCCGGCTGGCCCGGGGTCCGGCTATGGTATAGGTTTCCAGACGGGCGCCGTTGTTGATATTCACGACCTGGACTTTTTCATGGGGAAGAAGATTGGCGGCTTCGAGCAATTCCTCATCTATGGTAATGCTGCCTTCGTAATAAAGGTCAGCTTCGGTAACCGTCAGTGGATGCAGCTTTGATTTAAAAATTTCGAGGGTCATGATGATGTGTGAAAACTTTTGATTATGTATAAATAATCAAATTATCGATTAAACGGGTCTGGCCTGCAAAAACGGCACCGGCCAGAATATAGTTTTTTCCTTTTTCAATTCTTGAAATCTGATGCAGGTGCGGAGGTTCAACACAGCTAATATAATCAATTTTTAAACCTTTTTGTTCCAGCTTCTTTTTCAGGGGAGCCGTGACCCGGTCCATATTGATTTCACCCGGTCTGATTAATTCCTCAAGTTCTTTTAACGCCCGGTATAGCAGGGGCGCTGCGTTCCGTTCAGCCCCGCTCAGGTACTGATTGCGGCTGCTGATGGCCAGTCCGTCGGGCTCCCGCTGGGTGGGAGCCATCAGGATGTCAATATTCATGCGGAACCCGGTGACCATCTGGCGGATCAGGAGCAGCTGCTGGATATCCTTTTGCCCGAAGACGGCCACATCGGGTTGAATGATATTGAAGAATTTATTGACAACCTGGAGCACCCCGTCAAAATGACCGGGTCGGGTTTTGCCGCAAAGCCGGCTTGAAAGTTCTCCGGCAGAAATGCGGATCTGTTCATCCCCATCATACAACTCTTCGACGGGGGGGTGAAATACGGCATGTACGCCGTGTTTTTTACAGATATCCAGGTCGCTTTCCAACGGCCGGGGATAGGTGGAGAAATCCTCATCAGGTCCAAACTGGGTGGGATTTACGAATATGGAGACGATAACCGCATCAGAGAGCTCCATGGCCTTCCGGATGAGTGATATATGGCCTTCATGCAGCGCCCCCATCGTCGGCACATAACCAATCTTTAAACCGGTATTCCGCAATTCTCCCAGAGCGTTACGAATAGCCGGGATAGTGTGCGTGGTTAACATTTATAGCGATCGGTCCGTGTCGAATGTTTCCAGCAGCTGTTTGACCCGCTGGACGAAAGCGCCGCCCAGGGCACCGTCAATAATCCGGTGATCGTAGCTCATGCTTAAGTTTACCATGTGGCGTATGGCTATGACATCATTGCCATTAACTTCCATGACAACGGGGCGTTTTTGTATAACACCGGTACCGAAGATGGCCACTTGTGGCTGATTGATGATCGGTGTGCCCATAAGGTTGCCGACACTGCCGTAGTTGGTGAGCGTGAAGGTGCCGCCAACCAGGTCATCCGGAGAGAGTTTCTTGCTCCGGGCCTTCCCGGCCAGGTCATGGGTAGCCCGGGCTATGCCGCGCAGGTTCATCTCCCCCGCATTTTTTATCACGGGAACGACGAGTCCGCCGGTGCCTGATTCACCCAGGGCAACGGCAAGTCCGTAGTTAATATCCCGTTTAAGAATGATATTATCACCGTCAACAGAACTGTTCATCAACGGATATTCGCGCAAGGCCTGAATGGTGGCTTCGATGAAAAATGGTGTAAAGGTTAATTTGTAGCCATTTTCCTCGAAGAAGAGGTTCTTATGTTGGTCTCTGAACTTCACCAGTTCCGTCACATCCGCTTCACCGAAAGTGGTGACATGGGCAGAGGTATCTTTGGAACGGACCATGTGGTCGGCGATGACCTTGCGCATCCGGTCCATTTTAATAACCTGAATATTTTCCTGTGGCCAGTGCACGTTGATTTCTCCGGCGTGAATCCGGCCTTTATCCGGTTCTTTGTCCTCTGGTTTACCCCGCGGTGCCTCCGGAGCTTTTCCCGAGCTTTTTTGTTCCAGAAAATCCAGTACATCTTTCTTGGATACCCTTCCCTGGGCTCCTGAGCCCTTTATGGACTCGAGTTCTTTTTGGGAAATGCCCTCTTCCCTGGCTATGGACCGGACCAATGGTGAATAAAATCTTCCGTCGTCACCCTGCCGCTGAGACCCGGATGGTCCATCCTCGCCGTCCGCCTCACTTTTACCGGTGGGGCCGGCCGGCTCCGGTTCCGGTTCGGGTGTTTCTGGACGTTGTTTTACGGCATCCTCCTGATCCTGCAGTTCCTGGCCTTCCTCCCTGTCAGGGGCGGCGGCTTTCTCTTTTCCGGACCCGGCACTTTGGGCAGCGTCGGAGTCGGTTTCAATTATGGCTATAGGCTCACCGACTTCAATCGTGTCACCCGCTTCGGCCAGAATTTCTACCAGCGTTCCGGCTTCCGAGGCGGGGACTTCCGAATCGACTTTATCGGTCGCGATCTCAAGAAGGGTTTCATCCATTTCTACCTTGTCACCGACTTTTTTAGCCCACTCAATGATGGTGCCCTCCATAATGGATTCGCCCATTTTAGGCATAACAACTTCTACTCTGGCCATCGGAATTATCCTGGTTTGTTTAATAATAATATGATCTGATGAAGATAAGCTAAAAATAAGCCTTTTTCAGTAGGATTATCCAAGAACTTCATCCTTTGCCTATTAATTTGTTTCCTATGATGCTCAGTGCCTTAGTTCTTCTTTGTATTGGGCAAACTGTATGATGTCTTTACGTGAAACGATGCCTTTTATGCTGCCGTTTTCCGTGACCAGCAATCTCCCCGTCTGATTGTCTATCATTTCAGTGAGCAGCGTAAAAGCATCGGCATCCGGGCGGATGGTCCGGATCGCATCGATCGGTGTCATGATTTCCTCTACCCGTGTACGATCCCATTCTTCCTTTTGGATTTTTTTAACCTGATTGATCTCAATAAGGCCGACCAGCTTATGGTCATCTAACACGGGAAAGGATGAATGGATGTTCTTGAAGAAGTACTCATCTACCAGTTCGCTGAGCGTGAGGTCTGCTTTAACCGATACCGGGTCGGCCGACATAAGCCGGGAAACAGGCACATTGGACAGTCCTTCCCGGAACGCTACCATCTGATATCCCATTTTGGCGGATTGCAAGAGAAAAAAACCTATGAAAATCCAGAAAAAAGCGACAACGATGGCTCCGGAAAATAATCCCATTACTCCCAGGAACATCAGGATATAAGCAAACCCCTGGCCGATATTGCTCACGATGCGGGTGGACTTTCTAAGGTTGCCTGTATAGCTCCAGATCGCGGCCCGGGCCACCCGTCCCCCGTCCAGGGGAAAACCGGGGATCATATTGAAAAGGAGCAAAATGAGGTTAATATAGCCGACATACCAAATAACCCCATGCAACCCTTCATCCAGGATGGGTTCCAGGGTGGCGGCCAAAATTAGAAATACGGCGGCCAGAAAAGCACTTACGGCCGGACCGGCAATGGCAATTTCAAACTCGGTGCGGGGTTTATCGGGTTCCGATTGCATTTTGGCAATGCCGCCAAAGATGAAAAGCACGATCTCGGTTATCCCCACCCCCCGCTTTTGGGCCATCAGGGCATGGCCGAGTTCATGCAACAGGATAGAAGAAAAGAACAGAATGGCCGCCAGAAAACTGTAAAGCCATATGCTGGCCTGGGGTATGTCAGGGTATTGTTCCGGAAAAAAAGCCGTACCCAGCAGGGCGATGACCAGAAAAAAAATGATAAACCAACTGTAATCCAGACTTATCCGGATGCCCCGGTATTTGAACAGTTGGATGCCTTCCCGGTTAAACATAGAGCTTATGTTAAATAAATAGTTGCAATAGCATTACAACGTAGAGGGAATGACAAGGGTTCATTAGGCAAAACGGTCAGCCAGGCGGTTAATCAAATAGCTGCTTTCCTCGAGGGCCTGTTCTGCGAAATCACCGAAAAAGTCACTGATGGCGTTGAACTCGTCAATAAAACCCTGGCGATCACCTTTTTTTACCAGTTCTACCAGATTACTATGATGTTCAAAAAACTCAATCAGCAGTGTTCTCCGTTCAAAATTGGCAAAAACGATATCGGCATAGAGCTCGGCATCCTGAGCGAATATACGGCCGGTCATCATCAGTTCGGCACGGTAGATCGGGCTGGAGAAATCCGTGATCTCACCGGGTTTTAGATTAAACTGTTTCATGAACGAGCCGTGAAGCAAGGCCACAAAGTGGCGCAGGCCCTGAATCAGGTTCATGGCATGATCGTGGCCTTCGGGATCAACTTCTTTTACCCTCAGACCCCATAATGAGAATTGCTCGGTGAGCCATGCATAGTTTTCCCGGCCCCGTCCCGGGCAAACCATCATCAGCTGCTTGGACAAATTATCCACATCGGGCCCGTGCATCGGATGAAGCCCCACCACGGGTCCGCTGTGAAACTCCATCATGCAATCCAGGATCTGGGCTTTATTACTGGTAAAATCGGCCAGTATGGTATCCTTGTTGAGATGAGGAGTGAGTTTTTCAATAACATCCCTGGTGATGTTAATAGGCACGGAAACGATGGCCACATCAATCCCGTCTGTCAGAACATCGATGCGGCCCCAGTCATCTTTCTCAAGAATGCGGACCTGGTGTCCGCTTGACCGGGCCATGCGGGCATACAGGCTGCCCATCCCACCCCGGCCGCCGACAACCAGAAAGGTCTTCGACGAGGTGGTTGACCGCGGGAACGCCGCGTCGGACTGGCTGGCCCGCGAAGCGCTCATGATCATCCGTAGAAAATCTTCGGCCCAGTCCGGGTCCAGATCAAATTTTATTGCTTTGTTACGAAACGATATTACTTTTTCGGATTCGCGGTCGGCGACAAAAATGGGTAATTTGTTTTGTATTTTTGTGTCACGTACATTTTTGACTACATCGTTTCTTTCCTGCAGTAATTCGAGAATCCGGGTATCGATGTCGTCGATGCGGATTCGGTGGTTGTTTAAGGATTTCATTGATTAAATTAAAGCATTTGGGTTTACTGCACGCTTCGGTTCACTCCAGCACGTTGTTACAGGTATGTCGCTCCTTCCCGGCGCGATCAGCGCAGCAAAATGTGGATGAACGAAACAAAGTATTAAATAATTTATCAGGGCGAATTTTCAATTTGATTAAACAAAATAAATAATTTGAACGACTGTTTTTGACAAATGCATAAGGAAAAAGATAATCACGACAACCATCTCCTGACCGAGACCACCAACTAATGTCCGCTTTTACTTTAGATTCTCCGTTTGAACCGGCCGGCGATCAGCCTGAGGCCATCCGTGAACTGCTGGAAGGCCTGGACCGGGGGGATAAATTCCAGACGCTGCTGGGCATTACCGGCTCGGGCAAAACGCGCACGATTGCCTCCGTCATCGAGCAGTATGGAAAGCCCACGCTGGTAATGAGCCATAATAAAACACTCGCGGCCCAGCTATACCGCGAACTGAGCGATTTTTTCCCCGATAACTGTGTCGAGTTTTTTATTTCCTATTATGACTATTATCAGCCGGAAGCGTATATATCGGCTCAGGATAAATATATAGAAAAGGATCTATCCATTAACGATGAGATCCAAAGGCTGCGCCTGCGGGCCACCAGCTCGCTGCTCTCCGGACGCAAGGATGTGATCATTGTTTCTTCGGTAAGCTGCATCTATGGCATCGGATCCCCCAGCGAATACGAAAAGCTGGTAATCCGCCTGAAAACCGGGACTGAAGTGCCCAGGAACAAGCTGCTGTATGACCTCGTGGAGCTGCACTATGTCCGCAACGATATTGAATTTCAGCGATCCACCTTCCGGGTGCGCGGCGATGTGGTCGACCTGATTCCGGCCTATCTGGAAAAAGCCCTGAGGATTACCTTCTGGGGAGATGAAATCGAGCAAATGGCTATTTTTGATCCGGTTACCGGAAAAATACTTGAGGAGATAGATGAATTTACCATCTACCCGGCCTCCCATTATGTCACCTCGAAGGCCAGGCTGAAACAGGCCGTCGAGCAGATACGCGATGAGCTTGCCTGGCGGCTGGAAGTCTTGCAGAAAGAAGAAAAGTTCCTCGAAGCCCACCGTCTTGAGCAGCGGACCCTGTTTGATATAGAAATGATGCAGGAAATCGGCTACTGCGCCGGCATCGAAAACTATTCACGCTACCTCGGTGGACGCAAACCCGATGAACGCCCCCATTGCCTGATCGATTACTTTCCCCGGGATTATTTGATGGTAGTCGATGAGTCACACCAGACCGTCCCCCAGATCGGGGCCATGTACGGCGGGGACCGTTCCAGAAAGATTAACCTGGTAGAACACGGTTTCCGGCTGCCTTCCGCTCTGGATAACCGTCCGCTTACGTTCCCTGAATGGGAAAGCATGCTGAACCGGTGCATTTTTGTCAGCGCAACACCCTCGAATTACGAACTCGAGAAAAGTGAAGGCGCTTTTGTAGAACAGATTATTCGTCCCACCGGATTAATGGAGCCTGAGATTGAAGTTCGCCCTCTTAAAAACCAGATTGATGATATCATTGAGGAAATTCGCATACGGTTGCCAAAAAAAGAGCGGGTACTTTGCCTGACCCTCACCAAACGAATGAGCGAAGAGCTTTCGGAGTACCTGAAAAACCTGGGGATAAAGGCCGCCTATATGCATAGCGAGCTGGATGCCATGCAGCGGGTGGAGGTGCTGTACCGGTACCGCCGCGGTGATTTTGACGTGCTTGTAGGCATCAACCTGCTGCGTGAAGGCATTGATATTCCGGAATTAAGTCTGGCGGCTATTCTCGATGCCGATAAAGAAGGGTTTCTGCGGTCAGAAACGTCACTGTTCCAGATATCCGGACGTACGGCCCGGCACGTGGCAGGGAAAACGATATTTTATGCCGATAAAATGACCGATAGCATGGCCGCGGTAATCAAGGAAACCGACCGCAGGCGGGCCATACAATTGGCATACAATACGAAACACGGCATTACACCCACCAGTATCGTGAAGGAACTGAAGCCCCTGGTGGACCCCCGGTTGATCTCAAAAGAGGATGTTGATTTTGAGAAAGGGTATTATGAGCAGGAACAACCGCTTGAATTGGTTAAGGTAGCTGATAACGGCATCAGCTATAAGCCTAATCCGGCTATGAAAGAGGTGGTATTTAAGGATAAGAAGAAATTTCTGGACTATCTGCAAACCACCATGCAAACAGCGGCCAAAAACCTGGAGTTTGAGGAAGCGGCCAGGATCCGGGATCAGATAGAGCAGGTTGAAAAAGAACTTTGACACGTAACCATCAAAAGCCCAGCAGAAAGCGACCCAATACAACATGACCAACTACTTAAAGACCTTCATCAAAGATAAAAACGTAGCGTCTGTCGCACCGACTTCCGAAGGTGTTGTTAAGACGGTTTGTGAATCGATCGATTTTACTAAAGATCTTGTGATTTTTGAATATGGGCCGGGAAACGGGGTGTTCACCCACTATCTGCTGGAAAAGTTGAATGCAAATTCAACGGTTATCCTCATTGAAACCAATGAGGAATTTGTGACCATTTTGAAGAAGATCAGGGATAAACGGGTTTCGGTATTCTTAGAGAGCGCCGAAAATGTAGGCCGGATCACCAGCGAAGCCGGCGTGGACAAGGCCGATTATATTATCTCCGGCATCCCGTTTTCTTTCCTGAAAGCCAGGGTCAAGGATAAAATCCTGCTGGAAAGCCGGAAATTGTTAAAAACCGATGGGGTGTTTCTGGCCTATCAAACTTCCAGCCATTTGGAAAAGCCCCTTCAGAAGCACTTTAAAGATGTGACAACCCGGTTTAAATACCTGAACATACCACCCATGTGCCTGTATAAGGCCGAAGGGGTGAAAACCGAGTCATCGTAAACGACTATTGGCTTAAAGGGCATTCTGCAGTTTATCCATGTAATCAAGTTGTTCCCAGGGAAATTCATCGCGACCGAAATGCCCATAGGCTGCGGTCTGACGAAAGATCGGCTTGGTCAGGTCAAACCGGTTGATGATTCCCTGAGGGGAGCAGTCAAAGGTTTTTTGAACGGCTTCCGCCAGTTTGAGATCATCGGTTTTTCCCGTGGAAAACGTATCCACAAAAACCGACACGGGCTCTGCCACACCGATTGCATAGGCTAACTGCACCAGGCATTCATCGGCAAGATCTGCAGCCACAATATTTTTAGCGATATGCCTGGCCGCATAGGCGGCGCTCCGGTCCACTTTTGTGGCGTCCTTTCCGGAAAAGGCTCCGCCGCCATGAGCGCCCCGGCCACCGTAGGTGTCGACTATGATTTTTCTCCCGGTGAGTCCGGTATCTCCGTGGGGGCCGCCGATAACGAAGTTTCCGGTAGGATTGACGTGGAATATGGTATCGTCATCCATCAGGTTCTGGGGGAGGACGTCAGCCATGAGATGTTTCTTCACCTCTTTTTTAATCTGTTCCTGAGCAATATCCCCATCGTGCTGGGTGGAGAGCACCACGGTATGGATTCGTGCCGGTTTGCCGTCGGAACCGTATTCAACGGTAACCTGGCTTTTGCTGTCGGGCCTTAGGTAAGGCATCAACGTTGTTTCTTTCCGGATCCGGGCCAGTTGCCTGACCAGATCATGGGCAAGCTGCAGGGTCATCGGCATATAAGTTGATGTTTCGCGGCTGGCATATCCGAACATCATGCCCTGGTCACCGGCGCCCAGTTTATCCACACCCATGGCAATATCAGAACTTTGCTGGTGAATGCTTACCAATACCCCGCACGATTCGGAATCAAACCGGTAGGCGGCTTTCGTATAGCCGATTTCCCGGATCACATTGCGAACCACTTCCTGAACATCGATATAGGCCTTTGTCGTCACCTCTCCGGAAACCACAGCCAGTCCTGTAGTAACCATGGTTTCCACAGCGACTCTGGAGTTGGGGTCCTGTTCGAGCATGGCATCCAGTATGGCATCGGATATTTGATCGGATACTTTGTCAGGGTGGCCTTCAGAAACAGATTCGGAGGTAAATAGTTTTTTCATTTGATCAGCGTATGTTACAGGATGAATAAATATCGGCAGGAAGTTACAAAAAAGTTCTTCACACACAAAGTCAGGCGCGCCTAAATAACCAATATACCTAACCGCTGCCCCCGGGAGGGAACAAGTTCGGCTCTGATGCGGCCGGTGGAGTAATTCCAAGATACTGATAGGCGCGCCGGGTCGTAATTCGTCCTTTCGGGGTCCGTTGAAGAAAACCCTCCTGGATTAAAAAAGGTTCGTAGACCTCTTCAATAGTGCCTTTTTCCTCGCCCACGGCGACCGCCAGGGTTCCGAGCCCTACGGGTCCGCCGCTGTAGTTCTGGATAATGGCATTGAGGATGCGTATATCCATATCATCCAGACCGTTAGCATCTACATCAAGGGCGTTGAGAGCCTTGTCTGCGATCTTATCATCGATGGTTTGCTTGCCGTCAACATGAGCGAAATCCCGGGTTCGCCGCAGCAGCCGGTTAACGATTCTCGGTGTGCCCCGGCTGCGACGGGCAATTTCATAGGCGCCTTTCTCGGTAATGCCCATGCCCAGGATATTGGCGCTTCTGACGGCGATCTGCTGCAAGAGTTCGGTTCCGTAATAATCCAGGCGGAGATCAATTCCAAAACGGGCCCGTAGCGGCGCGGTCAAAAGGCCTTTTCGTGTCGTTGCCCCGATGAGGGTGAACTTCTTGAGCTCAATCTGAATGCTGCGTGCGTTCGGCCCGGAATCGATCACAATATCGAGTTTGTAATCTTCCATGGCAGAATACAGGTATTCTTCAATAACAGGATTTAACCGGTGTATTTCATCAATAAACAGGACATCACCGTCTTCCAGATTGGTTAGCATGCCGGCCAGATCGCCCGGCTTTTCCAGGACGGGTCCGGTCGTGGGTTTTATCAGAACATCCATTTCCCGTGCAACTATGTTGGCCAGGGTGGTCTTTCCCAGGCCCGGGGGACCCGAAAGCATGACATGATCAAGCGGTTCGCCTCTCATTTTGGCCGCTTTGATAAACACCGACAGATTGTCGAGTATTTTTTGCTGTCCTATAAAATCTTCAAGTTTAGCCGGCCTTATAGAATGTTCAAATACAAGGTCCTTTTCATCTGAGTTGAGTAAAGGATTTGACATAGGGTTAGGTGTAAAGAGAGTGTAAGGGGGCTGGGCCTTTATGATTAAACTGTTATATTAGTTACAAAGATACCATTACGAAGCATAAGAATCCTGTAATAGCCGTTATCATTACCGACGGTAAGATGAACATTTCATTAATCCATGGCAGGTGGAAATCCGGTACAATGAATAAAATAACCTACATCAGGGACGGTGTTTCTGTCAATAATATTGATAAAAAGAACATCCGGTTTAAAAAAGTCGGCAAGGATGAAATGCAACAGGAGCCATCGGGTGAACCTTTGCAGATCTCCGGGGCTGATTATTTTTTTAATTATGAACTGAGTTGGATCAAATTCAATGAAAGGGTCTTGCATGAAGCGCTCAATGAAGAAAATCCGATCCTGGAGCGGGTAAAATTCTTAAGCATTGTTTGCAGTAACCTGGATGAGTTTTTCCAGAAAAGGGTAGGCGGACTGAAACGGCAGCTTCAGGCCGGGGTAAATGACCCTTCCATCGATGGACTAACCCCTGCCGGGCAGCTCCTGAAAATTCGCGGGGAAGTCCGAACGATGATTACCGCCTTAAGGGAAAGCTTCTTTGAAGATATGATTCCGCTTTTGGCTGAGAACGGCATCATTTTTAAATCCTACACCGGGTTGAATGCTGCACAGAAAAAGGTTATCGATGAATATTTCGATCATCAGCTGTATCCGATCCTGACGCCACTGGCCGTGGATCAGTCTCATCCTTTTCCTTTAATCTCCAACAAAAGCCGTTCCTTTGCCCTGGAACTGATGGATCTGAGAACAAAGGAAAAACTTTTTGCACGCATAAAAATCCCATCCAATCGCCCACGATGGCTGATAGCGGAGCAATCGGAGGGAAAACTCATTCTGATTGCCATCGAGGATGTGATCAAACAAAACGTCGGGCGTCTTTTCCCGGGCGCCGAAGTACTGTCGGCGAATATATTCCGCGTAACCCGCAATGCCGACATTGAAAGAAATGAAGAAGAAGCCGATGATTTGCTGGAGGTAATCGAAGGAGAGCTCCGCGAGAGACGGTTTGCCGAAGTTGTTCGTCTGGAAATTGAAGCCGATACGCCCGATCGCATCAAGCAGCTGCTTCTGGAAAAGATGAAAATTACCCGGGAAGACATGTTTGAAATAAATGGTTTCATTGGTCTGGCCCAAAGCATTCAGGTTTATAATTTCGATGGGTTCAATAACCTGAAGTTCAGGAAATGGGTGCCTTCGCTGCACCCGGCCTTCAGGCATGAAATGGAAGAGGTGCCCCCTTCGATTTTCAATATTATGCGTCAGGGTGAAATCATGGTGCATCATCCCTATCACAGCTTTGCATCTTCGGTACAGCGTTTTGTCGAGGAAGCCTCCGACGATCCGGATGTGCTGGCTATCAAGCAAACCCTGTACCGCACTTCGAGCGATTCACCTCTGCTGCATGCCCTCATGCGTGCGGCGGAACAAGGCAAGCAGGTTGCCGTTTTGATTGAGCTTAAAGCTCGTTTTGATGAAGAAAGGAACATCGGGTGGGCCCAGAAACTGGAACGGGCCGGCGTTCATGTCAGTTACGGATTGGCGGGGCTGAAGATCCACTCCAAAGCGACGGTGGTGGTAAGACAGGAAGGGGAACGACTGAGGCGGTATGTGCATATCGGGACGGGGAATTATCACCCGTACACCGCGCAGCTGTATGAGGACATTGGCTTATTTACGTGCGATGAGGCGCTGGGATCCGATGTGTCCGGGCTGTTTAATTTCCTTACCGGCTTTGCTCCCGGACAAGCCTATAGCAAACTGCTGGTTGCGCCGAACCATATGCGGAACCGCATGATGAGGCTTATAGAGCATGAAACCGGCGAAGCCCACGAGGGCCGCCCATCCCGCATCATTGCCAAAATGAACAGTCTCGAAGATCCGCATATCATTCAAAAGTTGTATGAGGCTTCCTCTGCAGGGGTTCGCATCGATCTGATTGTCCGGGGAGTGTGCCGGTTAAGGCCGGGTATCAGCAACCTGAGTGAAAACATTACGGTGCATTCCATTGTAGGCAGGTTTTTAGAGCATTCACGTATTTACTATTTTCAGAACAGCGGCTCCGATCTTTTTTTCATCGGATCGGCCGACTGGATGCGCCGCAACCTGGATGCGCGGGTGGAAACGCTGGTTCCGATTGAAAATCCTAAGCTAAAGCAGTACCTAAGCTATCTGTTTACCCTGCTGGTCAGCGACAACAGGCATCGCTGGATATTAGAGAGTGACGGTAATTACAAGCGTGTGGGGAAAAAAGAAGGAGAGCCCGGGCTGTCGATATATGAGGTGTTAATGAAGCATGCCATGACCGGAAAATTATATGGTTAATGTATGGTCATTTGCCGGGCATGCTGTCCAGGGCACGAAGCATGTGCAATGCCCCGGACTGATACGTCCCCTTCATTTCATATACTATATTAATAGAGGCTGTTCCACTATCAAAAGCATTCAGGTTGATAAGGGTATGGCCCAGATACCAATGTAACTTCTCCTTCATCCGGGGATGAACAGCCGGTTTCGCCAGGGCAGATAGAAAAGCCTGTGCGGCATCTTCAAAACACTGCTCATTATATTGCAGGATCCCAAGGTTCAAAAAGGCCTGTGCTGCATAGCTGTCATAGCGTTGGTCGGCGGTCAAATCGTTATAAACGCGGATCGCATCGTAGGGATCCCCCATAACCGCTGCATTAAAGGCAAAATGAAGCAGGGAATCGGCACCAACTAAATGCTGGTTTGCCGACCGGGTCACGAAAGGGCTTTCCAGTTCATGCAACTCAATCCGGGCCGTTGTCAGCGGCGGGGCTTCATACGCCGGATAAAAATAATTGATAAAAAAAATAACCATAAAAACGGCGGCCATCGCCGTGGCCCAACGGTAGTACCGGGCGGGTAAAGGTAGCTGTGTTCCCAGTTTTTTTTTATATAACTCATGCAGTAAGAGATTGACTTTCAGGTACTCCAGGTACTCTGGCCTGTTCAGGATCCGGATCCAGATTTCTTCTATTTCATCTTGACTTAGTTTATCATGGAGGTATAGGTCAATAAGCTCTTCAATATGTTTATTATTATTTGGATTCACGGTTTTAGGGATTACGGAGAGAGTTAAGGATTCGTGCAACTATGGCCTACAGATGCAGCACAACCCTGTTCCTTGCGTTTATTTCATCTTTTTTTGGATGCATTTTATTAATTTTTGAATAATCCGGTGTTTTTTGCTCCATACGCTGGCCGTGCTGATGTTGAATCTGGAGGCGATTTGATCGGATTCCACACCGGGATGACCAAATAAATAATCAAAAAATGTCCGGTGCTTTTCAGCCAGCATATTCAGGCAACTTTCCAATACTACAAGTTTTTCGTCATCCAGCAGCCGGCTTAACTGATTTGCGGGAATAGCCTGATAGATGAAATGATCATTTGAGATCATTTTTCCATTGTACCGGATGATACGGAGATAATTATTTCGGCAGCATTTAAGGATATAGGGATATACCCGCTGAGGGTCATTGATCTTTGCTGCTTTTATTTTATCCAGCGTACTTATCAGAGCCTGCTGGGCGCAATCTTCGGCGTCGGCGAGGGAGCTTCCCATCCGGCCGCGCAGGTAATCGACTAAAACCGGGAATAACTCAGCAAGGATAGCATTAAGGCGTTTCTGGTCATCATCGAGAGTGGCCGTGACAAGCTCCGAACAATCCATATAGTTTATTGTTGATTTATAATAAAAGCATACTCTTAAATACGCAGGTCTGTGTAGGGTAAACGTAGCAAAAATTAATAATTTAATAATAAAATATATTAATAAGAAAATATAAAACAGGCAACCGCTCCCATACAGGAAAAACCTGCCGGGCTGATCCCGGCGCGATCAGCCTGTTTACGGGCCGGGCAACTTATCTTTCCTAAAGTTCATTGATTTCCGTAAATTAAACGGACAACGATTTTAGCAGATTGAATGCAGTACGATTCAAAAGCATTTAAAAAATTATTAACTGAGAAAACGTAAGACAAAATGGCTAAACAATTTGACGTGTGTGTGATTGGTTCAGGACCGGGGGGCTATGTGGCCGCTATCAGAGCAAGCCAGCTGGGTTTGAAAACCGTAATTATCGAGAAGAAAGATCTGGGTGGCGTTTGTCTGAATATAGGCTGTATCCCTACTAAAGCCCTTCTCAAATCGGCAGAGGTACTTGATTATGTGAAACATGCCGGCGATCATGGTATTGAGGTTAAAAATTTTAAAGCAGACTTTTCCAAAATTATTAAACGGAGCCGCGGCGTCGCGGATAAAATGAGCAAGGGCGTTCAGTTTTTAATGAAAGCCAACAAAATTGAAGTTATTAAAGGCACGGCGAGCTTTACCTCTAAAAGTGAAATCAAAATTGTCGATGGCAGCGATAAGGAAGTTGAGCGGATAAAAGCCGGCCATTTTATTATTGCAACCGGAGCGCGGGCCCGTGAACTTCCTCATCTGAAAATCGACGGTAAAACCATCATCGGATATGAAGCGGCCCTGAAAATGGAAAAACAGCCCAAGCGTATGGTGGTGATTGGCGCCGGGGCCATCGGTGTGGAATTCGCATACTTTTATCATACCCTGGGCACGGAAATCAACCTGGTGGAACTTCAGAAAACCATTTTGCCAATAGAGGATGAAGACATTGGCAAAGAGCTCGGTAAAATGTATAAAAAAGCCGGGATGAAGATTTTTACGGAAAGCTCTGTGGAATCTGTTGAGAAAAAAGGCAGAAACCTTATGGTGAAAGTAAAGACATCCAAAGGGACAGAAGAAATAGAGACCGACGTAGTGTTATCGGCCGTCGGCGTTCAGGGAAACGTGGAGGGCCTGAACCTTCAGGAGGCCGGTGTGAAGCATGAAAAAGGAAACATCAAGGTCGACCGAAAAACGTTTAAGACCAATGTGGAAGGCATATATGCCATCGGTGATATCAACGGAGCACCATGGCTGGCCCATAAAGCTTCCCATGAAGGGATCAACTGTGTGGAACGAATCGCCGGACTGGATCCCAGGCCTGTGGACCATGACAATATTGCCGGCTGTACCTATTGCCAGCCCCAGGTTGCTTCCATTGGCTATACCGAAAAAGCGGCCAGGGAAGCCGGCTATAAAGTCAGGGTCGGGAAATTTCCCTTCTCAGCCAATGGCAAAGCCACGGCAATCGGTCATAGCGAGGGATTTGTCAAGGTGATCTTCGATGAAAAATACGGGGAATGGCTGGGTTGCCATATTATCGGAGCGGAAGCCACCGAAATGATCACCGAGGCCGTGGTAGCCCGTACGCTGGAGACCACCGGCCATGAAATCATAAATTCCATCCACCCTCATCCGACCCTGTCCGAAGCCATTATGGAAGCGGCCGCCGAGGCCTATGGTGAAGGGGTTCACCTGGGGACCACGCCCAAGAAATAATAAAGAAAAGCGATGAACTCCGTTGACTTTTACGATCTCGGTACGATGTCCTTCAGGGAAACCTGGGAACTGCAGGCGGACATCCAAAAAAAGATCATAGCGGAAAAGATCGCTGCCCGCCAGGGTGATAGCTGGCATGAACCCGGTCATGATGTATTGCTCATGGTAGAACATCCCCATGTATTTACTCTGGGTAAAAGCGGCAACATTCATCATTTGCTCCGGTCAGAGACGGAACTGAACCGCCTGAAGGCCGATTTCGTCAGGATTGACCGTGGCGGTGATATCACCTATCATGGTCCCGGTCAGATCGTAGCGTATCCGATCATGGATTTGTCACGATATTTTACAGATATCCACCGGTATCTGCGATATCTCGAAGAAGTGGTCATCAGAACCTGCGCTGAGTATCAAATCGACGCAGAACGGATTAAAGGTTTAACGGGTGTGTGGGTTAACGGGGCCAAGGTGGCTGCTTTTGGCATACGGTGCTCCCGGTGGGTAACCATGCATGGATTGGCTCTGAACGTAAAGCCGGACCTTGACTATTTTAACCATATCGTGCCGTGTGGGGTCCGTGATAAAAAAGTTACCAGCATTACGGCCCTGCTGGAGCATGATATAGAACTGGAGGAAGTTAAAACCAGGCTTAAATCAAATTTTGAAAGGGTTTTTGATGTCAGGCTCAAAAATGCAGAGGCATTATCTGAACAATAATAACCGTATCTTATAAAAATTAATTAGCCTTATTGACGTAATTTATTTTAAACCATTCCGAGTGTTATGATCAAAGAATTAGACGTTATTTCCTCACCAGGCGGCCCCCCCGCAGAAAAGAAACGCAGGCCGGACTGGCTCCGGGTAAAGCTGCCATCGGGGAAAAAATTCAAAGACGTTTCGAAAATCATCAATGACCATTCGCTGAATACGGTCTGTTCGGAAGCCCGTTGTCCGAATATGGGGGAATGCTGGGGAAATGGCACGGCAACGTTCATGATTTTGGGGGACGTGTGTACCCGTTCGTGCGGTTTTTGTGCCATCAAAACCGGCCGTCCGATGAAGGGGCTGGATTGGGACGAACCCAACCGGGTTGCCCATGCTGCAAAGTTAATGGATTTGAAACATGTAGTGGTCACCTCCGTAAACCGTGATGAGCGAAAAGACGGCGGGGCACCGATATTTGTGGAAACCATTAACAGGCTGAGGCAGGAGATCCCCGGGGTCACCATCGAGGTGCTGATCCCTGATTTCCGTGGAGTCTGGGATGCACTGCAACCGGTAATCGATGCCAGGCCGGAGGTGCTGAACCATAACCTGGAATCCGTTCCCAGGCTGTATAAGCAGGTTCGTCCTCAGGCCAAGTACGACCGGTCTCTGGAACTCCTCAAAAGATGCAAGGATGCCGGCCTGAGAACCAAGACGGGCATCATGGTCGGCCTCGGGGAAACCCCGGGTGAAGTATTTGAAGTAATGGATGATATCTCGGCCGCCGGCGTCGATGTGATGACCATTGGCCAGTATATGCAACCCACCAAAATGCATTTGGATGTCCGCGAATGGATCCATCCGGATATGTTTGCAACCTATAAAGAAATTGGTGAGGCCAAAGGCATTGAGCATGTGGAAAGCGGCCCTCTGGTTCGGTCATCATATCATGCGGAGAACCACGTTTAATACAGAAAGCCTGAAAACCGGATAAAAACAAAGCGGGTTATCTGTCAAGTTTCTATTTTGGTTAAACGAGCAGGCATTTAACATGAACCTCATTTAACACCAATCCACCTTGGGCTCATTCCTTTTAATAATTGTCTTAAGTTACCTGCTGGGGTCAGTACCCACCTCGCTTTGGATGGGCAAGCTCTACAAGGGTATTGATATAAGGGATCATGGCAGCGGTAATGCCGGTGCTACCAATTCATTTAGAATGCTGGGCTGGAAGGCCGGCCTGGTGGTTTCCCTGATCGATCTGGCCAAAGGATTTACAGCGGCTTTTTACATCAGCCAGCTGGGGTATTACGTAGGCGATGTCCCAACAGTGATCAGTGCCTGGGAAACGGATATTTTCATGAGGATCATAGCCGGAATGGCTGCTGTCGGCGGACATATGTATCCGCTTTACGCTGGCTTTAAGGGAGGCAAAGGGGTCATTACGGCTGCCGGCATGCTGTATGGAATTGAACCCTATTCCATTTCCATCGTTTTGGTATTCTTTGCCCTCATCTTGTTTACAACACGCTACGTTTCGGTAGCTTCCATACTCAGTACGTTTACCTATCCAATTAGTCTGCTCATCTTTCGTTATGTGCTGCATTGGGATATTGATGGCAGCCTGATCGTTCTGAGCGCTATTGTCGCATTGGTTATCGTGATAAAGCATCAGGGAAACATAAAACGTCTTTTGGAAGGAACAGAAAATCGTATAAGTTCCTTTAGTCCCTCAAAAGGCAGATTAAACGAAAAGCAAACTACGTGAAAGTAACAATCATCGGTGCCGGAAGTTGGGGCACCGCCCTGGCTATGGTGCTTGCCCAGGCTGGCAATGAGGTCAGGATATGGGCAAGGGAACAGCTTATTGTAGATAATGTAAATAACAGCCATACCAATGGCATTTATTTGCCCGGTATCATCCTGCCTGAATCCATCAGGGCTTATGCCGAGCTGGAAGAGGCGCTCCGGAATGCCGAACTGGTGGTATTCGCCACCCCCTCTCATACCGTCCGTACCCTGGCCGAACAGGCCCGGGTTTTTCTGACAGGGAACGAAGTATTTGTGAATGTAGCCAAAGGCATAGAAAACGATACCTACATGACCATGTCCCAGGTTCTGGCCGAGGTTTTGGATGGGCGGGTTATTGAAGATCATATCGGTGTTCTGTACGGACCCAGCCATGCCGAGGAAGTTTCGCTGCATAAACCGACAACGGTCGTTTCCGCTGCCAACTCCAAAACCACGGCAAAGATCATTCAAAATGCCTTTATGACGCCTATGTTCCGCGTGTATGTCAATCATGATGTTTTGGGCGTGGAAATTGCCGGCTCGGTAAAAAATATTCTGGCCATTGCCGCCGGCATTGTGGAAGGGTTGGATCTGGGCGATAATGCCAATGCAGCTCTTATCACCCGCGGACTCGCTGAGATGAAAAGGCTGGGCATGCGTCTGGGGGCCTCTCAGGATACGTTCAGCGGGCTTGCCGGTATTGGCGACCTGATCGTAACCTGTACCAGCCGCCATAGCCGTAACCGTTACGTTGGTTACCAGATTGGAAAAGGAGAGAAGCTGGACCATATCGTATCTAAAATGGAAATGGTGGCCGAGGGTATTAAGACCACCAAATCGGTCTATGAATGGTCAAAAAAACTCCAGGTCGATATGCCGATAACAAAACATGTGTATCAGGTACTGTTTGAAAACGTTAATCCGGAGGATGCCGTCTATGAGCTCATGACGCGGGATCCAAAAGAAGAAATTTTAATGTGATCAGTACCTGTCCGGCTGATCAATTGGTGCTGAATTTTTATCCTCTTAATCATGAGACATACCGGTTCATTGGCATCCCACATGTCGCTGGGTGACCTGAAACAACTTATAAAAACGGGAGAAGGCACCTACCTGGAGTTCAAAAGGGTGATTTCCTCTCCCGTAAAGATTGCCCGTGAGATATGCGCATTTGCGAATACCAAAGGTGGCAACCTGCTTATCGGTGTTGATGACGACAAAACAATTATTGGCGTAGAAAGTTTTTACGAGCAGGAATTCTTACTGGAACAGGCCGCAGAGGTCATATGTTCTCCCCAGGTTGATTATTCCATGGAGATCCTGCCGTTTTACCACCGGGATATCATGCTGGTTAAAATTCATGAATCATCTGATAAACCCATAGCTGTATTAAATGCCGAAAATTCGGCTGTATTTATTCGCAATCGGGATAAAAGCGTTCAGGCCAGCCGGGAAGCCATTCATGTTTTAAAAAACGAAACATCAGCCAAGGGAGTCACTTTTGAGTTTGGGCCCAATGAACGGTTATTGCTTCGTTATCTGAATGAATACGAAAAAATTACAGTAAGGGAATTTTCGGGCCTTGTAAATATCAGCAAGCGAAAAGCTTCCAAAATTCTTGTTGACCTGGTAAGCGCCGGCATACTGCGATTATTCAGCCATGAAAAAAGCGATTATTTCACGCTTTCCCATAAACTGCCCTCATAAACGTTCATTTACGGTCCGTTCAGGCCGGGTAACGGTGATCCTTTGGTTTCATGCTGCTGCAGAAATTCTTCAGAGCCGGCACCACAGGCCAGGATGGTTCGCATGGCATCTTCAATTTTAGTATCAATGATGGTCACCTGATCTTTTTTCAGGTGATAGATATTTCCCGACGTCGGATTGGGAGCGGTGGGGATGAATACGGTAAAATCACCGTTGGCATGTTCATCGGTGACAAAGGCTGTCATCTGGGTTTCACTTTCAAATACCCGGGCCAGGGCCACGGCAGAGAAGGGCACTTTCTTCTTTCCCAGAAACAGCATGATGGTTTCCCTGATCATGTTGTAGCCGGGAACATTTTTAAAGAGCATTTGCTCGAGGGAGGTATACAGATAATTTCCCATCTTTGTTTTAACAAGCACTCCAATGGAAAAGCAGATAAGCAGGATAGCGCCTATGACCAGCATGTCGGCGAGCAGCACCTGCATGGCGGTCCGGTCGATCAGAAAAGCAGTAAAAGGATGAATAAGTCCGCTAAGTACGGCATACAGCCAGCGGAAGGTCAGGAAAAAAATCAGCACCGGCAGAATGACTACAATTCCGCCGACAACAGAGGTAGCCAGAAATGATTTCAGTTTAAGCATACAGGGTTAACAAGGTTAACGGTTACCTTTTACAATAACATATTGCTGGGTAAGGGACAAATTATTCCTGACCAGAAACCGGCTTCATCTTGCCGGTTTTTTTAGTATATTTAGATCAGATATAAATAATGAAATAAAGGTTATTATCATGTCAACGCAACCATCATTCGAACAGCAGACAGGCCAACGTGCCGTTAACCTGACGGAGCGCGCTGCCCTGCAGGTAAAAAGAATCAGTAAAGATGATAAATTGCCTGAAGACCAGTTTTTAAGAATCGGTGTAAAAGGCGGCGGTTGCGCGGGTATGAGCTATGCCCTGGGTTTTGATAATAAGACGGATCAGGATGAGATACTTGAAACACATGGTATCCGGGTAATTGTCGACAAACGTCACATTATGTATCTCAGCGGCATTGTAGTCGATTTTCATGACGGTCTTGACGCCAGAGGCTTTGTATTTGAGAACCCCAATGCCAGCACTACCTGCGGGTGCGGAACCTCGTTCAGTGCATAATCGGCTGTGGTGCAGGTAATCTCATAATGGATCCTTTATATAAAGAACTTATAGATTCAGCCAGGGGCATCAACAAGGAGTTGATTAATTTCCGGCGTCGGCTGCACCATAACCCAGAGACGGGATGGAAGGAATATGAAACGTCCAGGGCCATCCGGAACCTACTGCAGGCGGATGGAATTACCGTCCACACATTTTCTGACCATGCCGGGCTGTATACTGATATCAGTGGCCCGGAAAAGGAACCTGTCGTTGCTTACCGTGCCGATATGGATGCTCTTCCCATACACGATGATAAACAGGTTACCTATTCTTCCAGAGTGTCCGGATTCGGCCATATGTGCGGACACGATGTTCATACCACCATAGCGGCCGGCATTGCCAGGCTGCTCCATGCCAGAGCCGACCGGCTAAAGGGCACGGTGAGGATTTTTTGGCAGCCTGCTGAGGAACTGAGCCCCGGCGGGGCCTTGCAAATGATAAAGGATTGTGTCCTTGACCGGGTCGAAGGGATTTACGCCCTGCATTGTGACCCCACCCTGGAAAGCGGAAAGTTCAAACTGAAAAGCGGTGCGGAGACGGCCTCCTTTGACATGTTCAAAATTACGGTAAATGCCCCGGAAACCACCCATTCTGCCCGCCCTCATACGGGAAAAGATACCGTATGGATTGCCAATCAGATAGCTCAGAACCTCTATCAGCTGCCCGGCCGGTATAGTGATTCCCGTGACCCCGCCGTGCTGGCCATCTGTACGTTCCACGGAGGGGAAGCCTTTAATGTCATCCCCAAAAAGGTTGTATTTGGCGGTACGGTCAGAACTTCATGGGAAGAAGATCGTGACTTGTTCCGGGAGCAGATCCAAAAAATAGGACGGCACGCCCAATATTTGTACGATACCGAAATCAATGTTGAGATTAACCGTGGAGCCCCCGCTGTGATCAATAACGGGAACTTCTACAAGTTTGCCGATGCGGCTATAGCCGGACAGATCGGCAGGCAAAATACCAAAAAGAGCAGGCAGAGCATGGGCGCTGAAGATTTTGCTTATTTTTCCCAGAAAGTCCCCGCATTGTATGTGCGAATGGGAACCTCCTGCTCACCCGAAACTTCTCATCCCTTGCACAGTTCGCTGTTTGATGTGGACGAATCTGTAATTGCCCCAACGACAGCGATGATGAGTTTTTTGTTGATCCAGCACCTTGAACAGGGAATTACAGCCTAAATACAGTACGGAATTAGTTTATTATGAAAGTCATGAAATTTGGCGGCTCCTCCATGGCCGATGAACAGACTTGGAGCAGCATATTATCGATCATCGGGAACAACCGCGACAGCGTGATCGTGGTCTCTGCAATTTATAAGGCTACCAATACCCTTCTGGATGCGGCAAGGCTGGCTCAGACCGGAAGGCATGATGAGGCCGGAATCTTGAGCAGACAGTTGAAAGAGCGTCATGAGCAAATCATGCTAAAGTTTTCCGCTGCCCATAAACGCCCGGATAACCAGGATATATACAACGAATGCCTGAAATGGATTAATGAGAATTTTAAGATTCTTGACGAATATCTTTTGGGCATAAGCAAACTTGGGGAAATGAACAGCAAGACGCTGGATGTCATTTCCAGCATTGGTGAACGTCTGTCGGCCTACCTGCTTGCCGCCTGTGGCCGGATGGCCGGACTGCCCACCATTTATGTTGATGCGGGTATGATCATACGCACCGATGATAATTTTGGGAAAGCCAACCCGGAACCCGGTAAAATAGCGGAGGCGTCGGTACACCTGAAAAACCTGTCGCAGCAAGGGAAAATAGCCGTTATGGGTGGGTTTTACGGAAACAGTCCGACGGGGGAAATTACCACCCTGGGCCGGGGAGGATCTGACTATTCGGCCAGCCTGGTAGCCAGTGCCCTGCAGTCCGACGCCATAGAAATCTGGACCGATGTCAACGGCATGTATACCTGTGATCCACGCTTTGTCAAAGAGGCCCAGTTGATTCCGGAGATAGGTTTTGAGGAAGCGGCGGAACTGGCCTATTTCGGGGCCAAGGTATTGCATCCTGCCACCATTCAACCGGCGGTGGAAAGCAATATCCCCGTATATATCAAAAATACGTTTGATCCGGATCAGTCAGGCACCAAAATATGTTCCCATTCGGCCTTTAAGGGAAATGTTCGTGCCATAGCTTTTAAACAGGGCATTACCATCGTAACCATTAATTCCTCCCGGATGCTCATGGCTTACGGATTTCTTGCCAGGGTATTTTCAACATTTGAAAAATACAAGGTATCCATCGATCTGGTTACGACTTCCGAAGTTTCCATTTCCATGACCGTAGATACCAAAAACAATCTGGACCTGGTGATCCGGGAATTGCAGGAATACGGGGCAGTGAAATGCACCAACAATCAATCGCTCATTTGTCTGGTAGGAAATAACTTCAACCAATCCAGCGGGATAGCCGTAAAGGTATTTGACGCTTTGTCAGGCGTACCCGTGCGCATGATATCACAGGGCAGTTCGGATATAAACCTCTCGCTTGTAGTTGATAACAACCAGGTCGTCAAAGCGGTACAGTTGCTGCACCGTAAGTTTTTTAGTTGATTCTATTCTATATTGGCAACGCGGTTATTAACTTCCACGCTACACTTAGATCACTACAATGGAAATAGCACTACTCGGCTATGGGAATATGGGGCAAAGGATTCAGGTTTTGGCCGAAAAAGAGAACCATTCCGTCCCGGTAATTCTGGATATTGAAAATAACATCAGCGGTAGTGGAATGACCAGACCGGTTTTCGAACATATCGATGTTGCCATAGATTTCAGCCATCCTGCAGCCGTACAGACCCATATACAAAAACTGCTGGAACTGGGTATCCCCGCCGTTATCGGTACGACCGGCTGGCTTGAAGAACCTGCAGCGGTCAGTAAGCTGTGCAAACAATATGAAGGCCGCCTGCTATATGGATCGAATTTTTCTCTGGGGGTACAGCTGTTCATCAAACTGGTAGCCAGAGCCGGTGAACTCTTCGGTAAAAGCGCCTTGTTTGATGCGGCCCTGCATGAAGTCCATCATACCCGAAAAGCGGATGCACCCAGCGGAACGGCGAAAACCCTAGCCGGTGTATGGCTGGAGGCTGCCGGGTCGTCAAAAAAACCGGTATTTCAGGTTCCGGAGAAACAGGAAATAAACAAAAATGATTTCCTTATGACCTCTCAGCGCCTGGGATCGGTTTACGGAGAGCATCAGCTCAGGATCAATTCCCTGTATGATGATATTATGATCACCCACCAGGCCCGGTCACGGGATGCTTTTGCTGCAGGATCCCTAAAAGCGGCAAGCTGGCTTGTCAGGCAAGAACCCGGTTTTTACATGATCGAGGATGTAATCGAAGAGGTCTTGCGCGTTTAGTTTAGCCGCACCCGGGCATCCTGAATAATACGCTGTATCTCTTCTTTGGTTATGATGTATTGCTCATTGCAGTAATGACAGACGAGTTCCTGGCTTTTATCATCCATATTCTTGAGCTCTTCGAGGTCTACCATAGCCAGCGCATTTTTAAACCTTTCCTTGTTGCAGCGGCAGAAAAAGTGAACGGGAAAACGTTCAAGCTCTTTAACCTCAAAGGGTTTACTGATGCGATACAAGAGATCATCGATGTAGATGTCTTTTTGTAGCAGGGAATGCAGCACCGGCATGGTCCTGACATTTTCCTGCAGTTTGCTCTTCATTTCTTCGGGTGCTTCGGGCAGTGCCTGAATAAGTATCCCGCCGGCCTGACTGACATTACCGCCCTTGTCGATCCCGACGTCCAGTGAAATAGCCGAGGAGATCTGTTCGGACTGATGCAAATAATAGGCCAGGTCTTCGGTAATATTGCCTTTCACCAGTTCAACCGTACCGGAAATAGGCTGAGCTTCATTGTACAGCACTTTTGAGAACGTAAGGATGCCTGCACCGAAGCCCTCGCCCAGCTCACTGGCTTGAGCATAATCAAGTTCGGCTTCCGAATTGCTGACATACCCCCTTATTTCCCCGTGGGAAGTGGCCTCGGCTACCATCATCCCTATGGGTCCGCTGCCCTCAATGCGTAATTGCACGCGCTCTTCCGCTTTAAGATTAGAGGCAAGCAGCATCACTCCGGTAAGTGCACGGCCAAGTAAGACCGTGTTTAACAGAGAAAGGTTGTGCCTTTTCCGGGCTGATTTTATGACATCGGTGGTTTTGATGACGGCGATCTTGAAGTGGCCGTCGGTGGTAATTCCTTTTATTATTCGGTCTTTAAACAGAAAATCTTTTTTTTTCATTGAAAATCAGGGAATTTTTATTTAAATAAATGCAAGAAGGTAACGCTGGTTTTTTTGTTTTTGTTCTGTAGACGACAGGGATATGATCAAAACATTTAAAGAAATCTAATTAAGGAAATCGTGAAGATTTGTTATCCTGTTAATTCCAACACTTTCACGGAGTTATTTACTATGACAATTTTACCGGATGCCTCGAACAACGAAAAAAGAGGGTTTGTTCTTTTTGAGGTATTCCGGCATATTCGTAACGGTTTTACTGCACTTACTAAAACAGGAGTATAAATGCGCTATAGTTATCGAAAATTTCGCAAATTTATCGAACGATTCAAATTGGAAATAGAGCAAATGAGCAAAGAGCAGCCTGAGCAATATCTTGCCATTCTGGCTTTATCGTCACAGGATTCAGAACAGGAGCCCCAGGTTATCATATCCGGCATGAAGGAAACCCAGGATAAGATCATTCGTGAATTTTATAACGGCTGTCACAGAAACTAAATCCATTTATACAAAATCGTCTCTTCCTGCCCGCCAGCCCGCCCATAACTTAATAAGAGAGACCAGCAATAAAAACCCAAGCGGGATTGTCCAGGTATGTGTCCAATCATACAAAGCCCCGAAAAAGGCCGGACCTGTCGCAGCCAGAGTGTAACCAATCGATTGTGACATACCCGAGAGTTCATTCGCAGATTCTGAATCACGCGCACGGAGTCCGATGAAAAGCAGGGCCATCCCGAAGCTGCTTCCCGAACTTACCCCGAGTAAAATCATCCAGAAGGTGACCATAGACAACGATGGCATCATAAGGGCGCCCAGGCTGATCAGTTCACAGGATATAATGATCAACACCGGTAGCCGCTGTCGTTGTCGCCTCGACGCCCAGTACGGCATCACCAGCGTGCCAAAGGCACCGGTTGCCTGCACGAGGGACAGCATCCATCCGGCACGGACCGGACTCATGCCCCGCTCGATCAGGATCTCAGGCAGCCATGCGATCAGGACATAGAAAGTCAGGGATTGCATGCCCATGAACAGGGCGATGGACCAGGCCAGTTTGGAGGATCCGAGCCGTTTGAGGGAACTGCCCAGGCTTCTCCGCGCCATGGTGGTATCGTTAACCCTCATCTGGGGGATCCACAGGATCAGGGCGGCCACAGAGACGATCGCCCAGGCTCCCAAAGCCCACCTCCAGCCCAGCCCCAGTCCTTCGGAAAGCGGCACGCTGACTCCGGAAGCAATGGCAGCCCCCGCGCCCAGCATGGCCGAATAAATTCCCGTCACCATCCCAAACCGGTGGGGAAACCTCTTCTTTGCTATTCCGGGCAGCAGAACATTTCCCAGGGCTATCCCTATCCCCAGCACCACGGTGCCCAGAAAAAGGGCCGGGAAGGCGGGGATGACCCTGAAAAGAATCCCGGCCGTAAGCAGGGCCAGAGCCAGGGCCATGGTCCCTTCGGTGCCTATTTTCCGGGTAAAAACGGGTGTCAATACTGAAAATACGCCAAAGGCCAGTATGGGCAGGGCGGTCAGCATCCCCAGCAGCGTATTGGAAAGACCGGTATCGAGGCGTATTTCAAAGATTAACGGACCCACTCCGGCAATAGCCGGCCGAAGATTCAATGAAATAACGGCAATGGCAATTATAAGTAACGTATTTCGGCTTTGTTCAGGTGACATGCAAAAGTATTCAGGACCGGAAAGGCTATGCCGGCACAAAGATTGGGAAAGGGGAAGATAAAGAATAATCATCAAAAACCTGCAGAAACAGCACCTGTTTTTCCAGCGGCATCCTCCCGGTACTCCCAGCGAGTATTGCACCCTGTCATCCTCCGTACCCGCTTCAACCTGGTTTATCAGTTCGTGAGAGGTCACCTTCGACACCCGGTAAAAAGCCGGGGAACCCATTCGATTTTCCAACCGGTACCGGCATAGAATAAACTAACAGGGTCATTTCATGTAAGGCAATCCCTGACATGGACGTTTAGGTTTCCATTACAGGTATTTAAGGATAAAGCTGATTACCTCTTTTTGCTTTTCTTTGCAAATTAGTCGTGGAATCAGCACACTAAACCCTTTAATAAAACGATCATGAAATTATTAAACAAAGCTACAGCAACCCTCTTATTAAATAAATTTACCCTGCTATTCGTAACCCTGTTGGTTTTCGGCAGCAGCGTTTATGCCCAGCAAAGCCGTGATCTCCAGTATTTCAGAGCTCCGGATAAAACAGGCCTTAACGTATTTGAAACCCCGAAATCGACAGATGTTGAATTTGACGGATTAAACTTTCGCATTGGCGGGTCGAATACCCTGCAGTTCCAGGGATTATCTCATAGCAACAATGGAAATGTGGAGCTGGCCAAAATCGGACCCAATTTCAATCTGGCCACATCAAATTTGGATATTGACGTTCAATTGTCTGACGGACTCCGCATGCATTTGAGTACCTATTTGTCTTCGCGGCATCACCCGGAAGCATGGGTTAAAGGTGGCTATATGCAGATTGACAGGCTGGATTTCATACAGGATGACTTTATGGCCGGACTTATGGATAAGCTCACCATCAGAGTTGGTCATATGCAAATTAACTATGGTGATAACCATTTCAGGAGAAGTGACAATGGTCAGGCTATATTCAATCCGTTTGTTGGCAATTATATCATGGATTCCTTCACTACCGAAGTGGCCGGTGAAGTCTATTACCAGCATAACGGATTGCTGGCCATGGTTGGCGTGACCAACGGCAAGTTGAACCAAAGTGTTTTTGATACCGACATCATGACCCGTCCCTCGTATCTGGGTAAGCTGGGCTATGACAGCCAGGTCAATGAGGATTTAAGGGTCAGGCTTACCGGCTCGGTGTACACCACCTCCCAGTCGGGCGGAAACACCCTGTATTCCGGCGACCGCGCAGGCTCCCGGTATTACGGAGTGATGGAAGGTTCATTCAGAAGTGGTCATTTTGATCCCGGATTCACCAACGAAGTGACAGCCATTATGATTAATCCGTTCGTGAAGTTCCAGGGCCTTGAATTTTATGGTGTCTTTGAAAATTCGTCCGGAAAAGCAGCCGCTGAACCCGATCTAAGAACGTTCAACCAGTATGGAGCCGAGCTGCTGTATCGTCTGGGACGATCGGAGAATGTTTATCTGGGCGGCCGTTTTAACCAGGTGAGCGGCGAACTGGCCGGCGGAACCGATGTGGACATCACCCGCCTGAACGTTGGTGGAGGCTGGTTCCTGACCGATAATGTACTGACCAAAGTAGAGTATGTTAAACAAAGCTATAACGGCTTTAACAGCATACTCGAAGAGGGCAAATTTAACGGATTGATGATTGAAGCTGTTATAAGCTTCTAAAGGGGAATAAATCATCATGAAGTTAGGCAGGGCTTTGAAAAAAGCCCTGCTTTTTATTTGTGTGCCCGGCACGGGCACTTACTCTAGGGTGAAAGTCCCGAACACGCCTTA
>JBBDRB010000041.1:0-7482 GCA_040905685.1 Balneolales bacterium
CCCGCTTACACCAATATCAACCTGAAAATGCTCATCATGAAGATTTAAGCTTATACAATTCATTTATGTGATACAGCTTCAGATAAATCACCCTACCTGAAATTCAGGTGTTGTTATTCACCTCATTCTTCATCTTTATGCTCGTCAGCAACCCTTGGTGCATTTGGTAGCTGCCGGTCCAGCGACTCCCGATAGCGCACACAGCCGCGCAGAAATTGGGGCCATTCCGGTACGGCTAAATCCGGCCGTGTCTTTTCCGGCAGCAGGTCCCATAGTTGTGGATGGTGCCAACAGAGTTTATGCATCGTACTGTCACGATGCTCGCGTATTCCGGCACGTAGTTTCCTGACTTCCACGACGAGCTGATCTCGCGTAAGTGATTCCAGATCTTTATCCATATTCTGCAGATTCCGGTTACTTAATTTAAATACATCTTATGGTTTTTTTGTTTTGGTTACTTTCGTTGGAATTACTTACCATGCTTATCGATAAAATCATTTATTATAGCTGACAGCTGTTGAGGAACGCTCATCATCGGTAAATGACCGCTTTCAAGGGTGTTAACCGTCTGTGCTTTCAAGTTTTTCACCATTTTATCCTGTAATGAGACTGGAAATTCCTTGTCCTTGCTTAACTTAATATATAGGGTATTGGCGTTTGGAATGCCGCAACTGCATTTTTCAAGATAAAGCGATTTGGCTTCGGGTGTAAAACTTCTTATCACCCTTTGTGTTTGCTCTGAACTAAGGTCATTACACAGACCTTGAACTATCGCTGATCGTGGTGGCTTTGTTCCTGCCATGCGAATCAATAAACTCATTATTATTTTTTTTGGGAAAGGCAGGCAGGATACAAATGCCTGGTTTCTGTCAGGAATGACAGCGCTAATCGCTATAAAACCAGTTATTCTGCTTCCAAAATGTTCGGCCACTTTAAGAGCTGCTATTCCGCCAATGGAGTGACAAACAAGGATGATATTTTTCTTGCCCCATGCCTCCGTTTGATTGATAACGGAATCGGAATAATCGGTAAGACTCAAACCTGAGTTAACTTTATCTGGGTCGTTCCGGTTGGGAAAATCGACAAACAAGGCCGGGTAATTTAACAGTGGTTTTAATTCGTTCCAGATGAAACTTCCCAATCCTGCTCCGTGAATGAATACGATCCCTGGTATATCCTTCATCATAGCAAAACGTTTAAGCAGTAAATGTGATCAACATTTATTAGATTAAATTATTCGTATTGACTAAATCCTCATTTCTGTCAGGAAAAGTATGGATAGATTTTCACCTGCGATTTCCAGATTGATTATCTCAAAATTAGAAATGCGTTCGTAAAAATTACCTGTCCGGTTCATAGTTATAACCGGTATTTCAATCCTGCTTACAATTTCTATTGCCATCTCTTTCTTTACGTGTATTTACAAAGATTCTTTTTGTGTTGCCACTGTCCAGATGTTACCAGCAAAATCCTTGAATGATCCTCTTCGATCAGGGTCTCCATCCCTTTCTTTTGGTTGTTCCAGAGCTTCACAACCTGCGTCAATTGCCTTCTTGTATGTATGATCAACATCCGGGACATAAATATGGATTAGGTCCTGATTTGGTGGAAAATGTTCTGACGAGTCACCGATCATTATAACGGAGTCATCTATTTTAACCTCCGCGTGCATAATACTCCCATCCGACATATCATAGCGCCGTAATTCTTTAGCATCAAAAATATCTTTTAGAAGTTCAATGACTTGTTGAGCACCATTAACGACAATGTACGGTGACACGGAACTGTATCCCTGGGGTTTAAAGCTCTTATTCATTCTTCACTTATTTATTTAATATGAATATTAATCAATCATGTAGTGACACCAAAATCATATCTCTTGGTTAAGGCTGATCCTCGCATATGTATTTATTTTTACTCATCCGTTATTTTTTCGGTCATAATTCAGCCACAGTTTTGCTGTGATACGCATTATTAAATCAAGGTTTACCCTTAAATTATAGGCGAATCTTAATTCCTCCATTGGTGACAAAACCATCAAGTGGAGCGTAAAGATCTAGAAATTCCGGATCTGTTATTGAGCCTGTGTATATGCTATCAAAACGGGTTTGGCGGACATCAAATATGTTCTCAAAATTAATAAACAGTGAAAAATGCTCCCATTTCTTTTCTATCATCAAACCGTGAAGCCAGTAGCTGCGGCTTGTTGAGCCATTAGGCAAACGTTGGGGACTGAAATAATAAGCTTCCAACCCGACCATCAAATTATCTTCAATTTCATAGATCAATACATTGTTCAACCGGTGTTTCGCAACTAAGGGAAAATCACTGGTTGTTCCTTCGTAATGCTCTCTTGCATTGGTAAACGTATAACCAATGAATAGTTTGAAATGGTTATAATCGAGCTTGATATTGGTCTCTGTTCCCCGCGTATCAAGATAGCCGTTGGCTTGCCTGAACCCGAGATGATTATTGGGAAGCGACACTATTGCCAGAGGATTGTCAATTCTTGTATAAAACAACAGCTGGTTTAAACTGAAGCCTATTTGATTGCTAAACAGGGTGGTCCGGTAATTAACATCCACATTACCGCCAAAAGATTCCTCGGCTTTTGTATTATCCCTATCAATTGGCATAACATTTCTGAATTGTATCCTTTCAGCATCTTCGGTAAAAATGGACGGCGTTTTATATCCCATACCAAAACCTACGCGTGAAGTAATGTCCGGACTAAAACGAAACAATGCCGAAAGCCTTGGCAAAACAAAAAATCCATAATTATTTTGATAATCACCACGCAGCCCCGATTCCAATGTAAGCTGATTTGTGGCATTCCATGTATTTTGCAGGAAACCTCCGAAAATATATTCGTTGTGATTCCTCGCAGGAGTCATACCGTCGGTTTCATCTTCCGTGAATTGATCGGTCCATTGGTTAAGTCCTGCTACCCATTCCAGCGTTTCATTGCTGTTGGAATACGATAACTCGCTAAAGCTGGAAGTTTGCAAACCACCGAAAGAATAATCAGGGATGGTCACAGCACGGTCGTAAAAGCTGATGCTGTTTTTAAATGTTATCCTGGAAGTTTCATTCAGGATATGATTGACTCCCAATTGGGTGGAAAAACGGTTCGTTTTGTTTTCTTCGAAATACAATTCCTCATTATCTACGTCGCCATTAAAATACCGGACATCACCTCCAACCCGGTTTTCATAGGTGCCATTGAATCCGATATGTAAGGTGGTTTCTTCATTGAAATATATAAATAATCTGGGATTAAGTGTAAATCGATCAAATTCAGGGATGGCTGTAAGCCCAACGTCTGAAGGGTCATAGGGCGAACCATGGTTATATGCTGCAAAAACAGTAGCTCCAACGGTATTAAACTTCTGAGAATAAAACCCACTCAGGTCCAGGCCCCGAGCTGTAGTCCCGTTCCCCATGAAACTCAGCTCCCGCTGTTCGGATGGTCGCTTAGACACCAGATTGATCAAACCTGCAATGGCATCTCCCCCATACAGCGTAGAGGCAGAACCTTTAATAACTTCAACCTGCCTCAGGTCAAGTGGTGGAATCTGCATAATGCTTAATCCCCCCGAAAAACCGGAATACAGAGGGTAACCATCTTTCAGGATCTGTGTATATTTCCCGTCAAGACCCTGAATACGGATGCTGGAATTATAGGAAGTGGTTGATGTTTGCCGGGTTTGGATGCCGGTGCTTTCATTAAGCAGCATACGAATGTCACCGGGCTTCATATTTCCTTTTTCTGCCAGTTCTTCACCTGAAATGGCCTCCACTCTGGTGGGGCTATCCGCAATAGTACGGCTGCTGCGGGTAGATGTGATCATAACTTCATCCATCTCTTCCTGATCCGGTTTCAGCAAAACAAGAAGCGTATCGGACGAAGAACGTGGAAATGTCAATTCCATCATTTCTTCATGGTACCCTACGTAGCGAAAATGGATTACTTGTTTGCCATCAGGGATATTTGTGAGTTCCATGTACCCATCTTCATTCGCGCTTGCCCCAATGGTTGTGCCCTCCACTGATGAGGTCGCACCCATAAGCGGGCTGTCGGTTTCCGCGTCTTTAACTAATGCTTTGATGAAATTTTGGCCATAGGCCCATGATGCCGGTATGACCATTAAGGCCGTAAACAGCAAGGTTATTTTTTTCATTATCTAATAATTTCAGGTTAATACTAAAAGGCAGGCTGTGCCTGGGGAATGATTAAAAGGTGTATTAACCTGTTTTCGGTGGCCTCCAAAGAAACAGAGAATCTTTGTAACCGTAAATTTGCTGATAATTTGCCGGAGAAAAAGAACTTTTTTTAAAATTTAGTTCTTCCAAATTGACGAATGTGAAGCCGGGACAGGATCCGCAGGTGGCAAAGGATGAACAGCTTTCGCATTCGCTTTTTTCATAATCATCCCGATGATCAACCGTTTGTTCTGTTTTTACCCTTTCGTCTGCATAGTCATGTTCAAGGCAACATGGATAAACCGAAAGCACTAATAAGTAAAAAGAAAATATGAAGTAAATGATTTTCATCATCCGTAAAATTAAACTTATTACCTATGATTTTCAAGAATTACAAAATACCTTTTATATGCGGGAATAATAACCCTGCACCCATCATGGTCATTTCGCTTGAATACAGGTGCTTTATGCACTTTTTGTTTGTTGATCTAAAAAACCAATTACTTCTTTTCGAAATGCTGTGCTTAATTCATCGACGATTTCTTCAGGTTGTATTCTTGCCATTGATTTTCAGTTCCATCATCCAGCACCGGATTATTATGGACGTTGCATTGCACGAACAACTTTAACAGGCTAAGAATCGGATAAAATTGAACGGATAATGAACAGTTGGGTCTTTTGGCATGTTACCCTGGTAGCAACGGGAATGTAACTTTAAATTTCAGACTCAAGGACTGATGCAGGATACACAACTTCCGATCGATCTCTTTCACTGGGCCCTTGCAATAGTACCGATTTTGGTGCTTCTCGTTCTTCTGATTGGCCTGCGTTGGAAGGCTCCGGAAGCGGGTTCTGTTGGCATGTTCATTGCTGCGGCCATTGCCATTTTTATCTACCAGGCACCCGCTGAGACTGTGGCCGTAGCCGGCGGAAAAGGGGTGTGGGATGCAATTTTCATCCTGTTTGTTGTCTGGCCGGCACTATGGCTCTATCAAATTACAGAACGCGCCGGTGCCTTCGATGCTCTGCGAAAGGGCATTGAACGCTTTAGCAGCAATGAGCTGTTCCTGGTGTTGGCTTTTGGGTGGGTATTTGCCTCTTTCCTGCAGGGTATAGCGGGATTCGGAACGCCTATTGCTGTGGTGGCACCCCTTTTGGTGGCCCTGGGCGTTCGGCCTGTTTACGCGGTGGCTATTCCGCTTATCGGACACGCCTGGGCGAATATGTTTGGTACGCTGGCGGTGGGGTGGTTAGCAACCCTTCAGGTTATTGACCTGCAGAGCCTGGTGGAAACGGCTTTTCAGACGGCTATCCTGCTCTGGATCCCGAACCTGGTGTCGGGTTTTGTTATCGCCTGGCTTTTTGGCCGCATGCCGGCCGTTATCCATGCCTGGCCGATGGTCGTGATTATCACTCTGATACATGGAGGCGGACAGCTTGCCCTGGTCGTGTGGGATCCTGTACTGTCTACCTTCCTTGCCAGTGCCGTAGCCCTCCTGGCACTCTACCCGCTCTCACGCTGGTCGCGCTATGATGAACGGGCCGAAAGCATAGAGGATCGTCCTGCCATGATTGAGGATAAAGGGGCAGACAAGGAGCAGGAAGACGAGGATGAGCCCATTATGGGCTTATGGATGGCCGGGATGCCTTATGTGATTCTCACCGTAGCCGCAATTATTGCACTGGTCATACCTCCGGTGGAGCAGGCTTTGGAACAAGTTGAAGTGGGGTTGCCCTTCCCTGCGGTGGAGACGGGCTACGGACATGAAAATGAAGCTGAGGAACCTTATTCACCGTTTACACCCCTTACTCATCCGGGAACATTCCTCTTGATTGCTGCCGTTGGAGGATGGGCTGTTTACCGGTCGAGGGGATACTATGATAAATGGGCCGAACGGGAAGAGTCGGGTAGCGTGTGGTCAGGGTTGGCGGGAAATGCCATACCGGCATCTATTGCCATTGTCGCCTTCCTGGTGATGAGTAAGCTTATGGACCATTCGGGGCAGACCGAAGTGCTGGCACTGGGAATAGCCGATGTGGCCCCCCCGGCCGTTTTTGCCTTCGCATCCAATTGGATCGGAGTGCTGGGGGCTTTCATGACCTCGAGTAATACGGCTTCCAACATTCTCTTTGCTCCCCTGCAGCAGGAGACTGTATTGGCAGTTGATGCACTTTCGGAAGCCAGTATTATCGGAGCGCAGAGCGCGGGTGGAGCACTGGGTAACTCCATCGCACCGGCTAATGTGGTGCTGGGCACCGGAACGGCGGGCATCATAGGGCAGGAAGGAGAGGTCTTGCGCAAGACGTTACCCTTTGCCTTAGGAGTGGCCGTATTAATAGGGGGCCTGACCATATTGCTTAACACAATGCAATTCTTTTGAGGAGGTAATCATGGGCAAAATGCAGTTACTGGGGCTGGCCTTGATCATATTGCTGGTGCCGTTCTTTCTGATCAGTTATGGAACGACAGGAGATTCGCCGACCCTATGGTGGATAGGCCTCATACTGCTCGGCATCGGCGGGTTAATACCGCCAATCACACGCTATGTATTCACAGATAATGGTGGATAAAAAATCATCCTGATAGAGTTATAATTTTTCGGGGATAATGTGATCATATGCTTTTATCACTTTTATTTGTCGCAATACTTGCCTGTGTTCATGTGTTCGCAAATAAAATCACAGTTTTACACACGCTGTCAAAATCCAAAATGCTTTCCCTGGCCGGTGGAATATCGATAGCATTCGTTTTTATCCATATATTGCCGGAACTGCACACCATGCAGGCTTCACTGCAAGATAATGAGCAGATACCCATTTTAGTCGAGCGGTACTTATACGTTGTGGCGTTGGCAGGGGTCCTTTTTTTTACGGTCTGGAGCGGACAATCATCTATTTCCGTGGGAAGAATGTTAAAAATTTAAGCAGATCAATAGAGAACAGCATATTTTGGTGGCATATCTGCATATTTGCCGCTTTCAACTTATTGATTGGGTATTTTGTTCACCACGAACAGGAAAGCGGGGTAAGTATGGCGCTCACCTACATCGCGTTAGGTTTTCATTTAATGATCAATGACTATTCCCTGCTTCAACATCATGAGCATAAATATCACCGTACCGGCCGCTGGATCATGACCGGAGCCGTACTAGCGGGGTGGGCCTTAGGTGTTGCCTACACCATTCCTGATTTATATGCATCGGCCATGTATGCCTTAGTGGCGGGGGCCATTGTGGTCAATTCCTTTAAAGAAGAACTCCCCGAAGACAAAGAAAATAA
>JBBDRB010000042.1:0-40746 GCA_040905685.1 Balneolales bacterium
AACCCGTGCTACCGCCGTGAAAGGGCGGCGTCCTAACCACTAGACGAACGCGGCAGTACTTTTGTCTTATCTATTCTGCTCTTTTTATTGAGGCGACAGGCGGATTCGAACCGCCGTACGAGGTTTTGCAGACCTCTGCCTAACCACTCGGCCATGTCGCCATTAACCTTCTTTTGTACGCCCGACAGGAATCGAACCTGTAACCTACTGCTTAGAAGGCAGTTGCTCTATCCGATTGAGCTACGGGCGCCCTCAATATGTCAAAGAAAATGTCGGGGCGACAGGATTTGAACCTGCGACCCTCTGGTCCCAAACCAGATACGCTACCGGACTGCGCCACGCCCCGAATTCCAATCATTTAAAGAACAGTTAAATTAGCAGAATAAATTCTCTATGTCAATGAGAACCTGAGATAAAATGGTTTAAAGGTTCAGCGTATCAGGACGTCACCGATCCGCTTAAATCTAAGCCACTGTCCGGGAGATAATAATATCCGTTTTCAATAGGATCGGCAGATGGAAAAAAGTCCGATCTCAGCAGCCGTCCGGTGGCCAGTCCGTGAGCATAGCGCTGCGCTTCCAACCCCGCGGCAAGATGGGCGCTTGCCCGCCTGCCGGGGCCGGCTTCCAGGCACGAGGTGACTACCACGGGGATGCCGGCCGCGGCGGCCAGGTCCGTTACCGCATGAAACTGCGAAATGCTACCGATAAGCATGGGCTTGATGATCAGAATATCGGCGGCTTGCCGGTCGATGACAGAGCGGATTTGCTGCAGCGTGCGGGCGCTTTCATCGGCGGCAACAGGGATGGGAGATTGCCTGCTGAGATCCGATAAGCCCTTAAGGTCTGCAGCCCGGACGGGCTGCTCGCAAAATTCGATCTGAAGGTCATAAAAACGGTTCAGGTTCCGCAGGGCCTGCTGCGCATCCCATGCCCCGTTGGCATCGATGCGCAACCGGCAATCCGGCAGGGATTCCCGGATCGTCTTCAGCGCGGAGAATTCGGCCTCCGTATTTTTGCCGACTTTAACCTTCAACACGGTGAAGCCGTTGTTCCAGGCGTGCATAGCACGCTCAATCAGTTCATCCGCCTGCGATGATGCGAGGGTAGCATTGACCGCGACCGTGCCGGGAGAGGCCGGGTTGAGATACCGGAAAAGGGGCAGGTGATCTTTGCGGGCCAGAAAATCACCCATCGCCACACTCAGGCCAAAACCGGCGGAAGGAGGCCCGTTCAGGGCGGCACAGTGCCGGTCAAATTCGGCTAAGGTAAGTTGGCGCTCGAAAAGGACTTCGATGGCCTGCTTGTGGGCATTCAGGAAAAGCAATGCTTCATCAAGGGTCTCTGTGGAGAAACCGGGCAGGGGAGAGGCTTCGCCGAAGAACCGGATCCCCTGCATTTCTCCTTCCAGAATGATCCCCTTCCGATGGGTAATCGATCCCTGGGCCGTTACAAAGGGTTTCTTAAAAGGGAAGCGATATGTGCGGAACCGTATCAAGCCGTTACAGAACGATGCCGGCCACAAAGAGCAGTCCAAACAGGGCCATTAGCCGGGCGGTCTGCCCCAGCGTCTGGTTGAGCCTGGTTTTATCCGTTTCCTTCCAGACGGTATACAGCAGGTTTCCCGCAAAGGGCAGGGATAACAAGGGCAGGAAGATCACCGCATCATAGCCCTCGCGAAAATAAAAATGAGGAGGGATGGCAAAGGCGATAACCAGCATCAGGCTGTATTCCCAGCGAAGGGCCTGATCCCCAAAGATCACGCCAAGGGTCTTCTTGCGGGCGGCGGCATCGGTTTCCGAATCGCGCAGGTTGTTGATGACCAGTATGTTGGTGCATAAGGCGCCCACCGCCAGGGAAGCGAACAAAGCCTCCGCCGACCAGCTCAGGGTGTTGACGTAATAGGTGCCCGTAACGGCTACTATGCCAAAAAAAAGGAATACAAATACGTCCCCGAGTCCATTGTAGGCCAGCGGGAAAGGTCCGCCGGTATAGGCCAGCCCGCAAACAATGGAAAACACGCCAATGGCGAGAATGATCCAGCCGCCATGCCATACCAGGAACAAACCAAGAACGAAAGCCACCAAAAACGTCAGAATAGCCGCATTCAGCATGCGCGCCGGGGCAATAATGCCGGTGGCCGTAGCCCGTGTGAAGCCAATCCTGTCGTCGGTATCGGCACCATGCTTAAAATCGAAATAGTCGTTGGCAAAATTGGTGGCGATCTGTATGAGCAGCGCACAGCCCAGGGCCGCCAAAGAGACCACAGCGTCAAAGCCGGCATGCCTGAAAGCCAGGGCAGCGCCCACGGCGACCGGTACCATGGCCGCAGCCAAGGTCCTGGGGCGGGCCGACTCTATCCAGTCAGTAATGTTCATTTACCCATAAAATTATGAAAGTGTATCCCCCGGGGCGGGGCACTCCGGTAAGGTACATAAAAAATGACAAACGATGATTGCTGAAGATTATCAATGGTAGCGCTTTTATAAATTAATTATGCGAAGATAGGTTTTGTATAGCCATTATTTAGTTATAAACAAAGAGTCATTTAATAAAGTATGGAATTTGGGTAAATAAGGTCATATATTATCTGCGTTATTCTATCTAACCTTAACTAATAAAGAAGGATCATGAGTAAACATTTTCGACGCTTTGATAACCTGGAAGCAGTCAGGGAAAGAGAAACGGGACTTAATGGAGGGCCCGGACCGGATCAGGACTTTAACGTATCCAAGATCTTCGGCGAGAATACCCTGGATCACGATACGTTAAAAGAGCGACTTCCGAAATCGGTCTGGAAAGAATTTAAAAAGACCATTAAAGACAATGAGCCCCTGGATTTTAACATAGCCGATGCGGTAGCAGTGGTTATGAAAGAATGGGCCACTGAGAAAGGCGCCACCCATTACACCCACTGGTTTCAACCCCTGACCGGAGGTACGGCAGAGAAGCATGACAGTTTTATTACCCCCAATCAGGGCGGAGGGGCCATGATGCAATTTTCGGGCGCCGAGCTGATTCAGGGTGAGCCCGATGCCTCGAGTTTCCCTAGCGGCGGATTACGCGCTACCTTCGAAGCCCGCGGCTATACGGCCTGGGATCCTACTTCCCCGGCTTTTATCGTCGACAATAAATACGGCAAAGTACTGTGCATTCCCACAGCGTTTGCATCCTGGAAAGGGGAAGCCCTTGATCATAAAACTCCCCTGCTCCGTTCCGTCGAGGCCTTAAATAAGCAGGGGCTCCGGGCCCTCAGGCTGTTTGGCGACGATGCGGTCAAATGGATCAATTCCACAGGAGGGTTTGAACAGGAGTATTTCCTCATCGATCAGGAATTTTATTACCGCCGCCCTGACCTGATGACTTCAGGCCGGACGCTTTTTGGAGCGCCGCCTCCGCGTGGACAGGAACTGGACGATCATTATTTCGGATCCATTCCCGATCGTATCCTGTCCTTTATGATGGATGCCGAAAGGGAGTTGTACCGACTGGGGGTTCCGGTAAAAACCCGGCATAACGAAGTGGCTCCCGGCCAGTTTGAAATTGCCCCGGTGTATGAAAAAGGAAATGTTGCGGCCGATCACCAGCAGGTGACCATGATCACGCTTCGAAGTGTGGCCAGAAAACACGGATTGGTTTGCCTGTTGCATGAGAAGCCTTTTGCCGGACTCAACGGCAGTGGCAAGCACACCAACTGGTCTCTTTCGACCAGCACGGGCAAAAACCTTCTGGACCCGGGAGACAATCCTCATTCCAATATGAAGTTCCTGTTTTTCTGCTCAGCCGTGATCAAGGCGGTATATGATCATCAGGACCTGCTTCGGGCATCGATTGCCACGGCCGGAAATGATCACCGTTTGGGCGCCAATGAAGCCCCACCGGCCATCCTGTCGATATTCCTGGGCGATCAGCTTCAGGATGTTTTCGAGCAGATTATCAACGGGGGAGCCAAAAGCTCTCAACAAACGGGCCTGCTCGGCCTGGGAACGCCGGTGCTGCCACATCTGCCCCTGCACGCCGGAGACCGGAACCGCACCTCTCCGTTTGCCTTCACCGGCAATAAGTTCGAGTTCCGTGCGGTGGCCAGCAATCAGTCGGTATCCTTCCCCATGGTCGTGCTGAATACCATCGTGGCCGGTGCCATTGACGAAATGTGTACGCTGATGGAAGCCGAACTGAAGGGTCAGAAAAATCTGGAAGAAGCCCTGGCAAAAGTCCTGAAGACGGTAATTAAAGAGGCCAACAGCATCCTGTTCAACGGAGACGGGTATGCCGAGGAATGGCAGGCAGAGGCTAAAAAACGCGGGTTGCTGAATCTTAAAACCACCATGGACGCCCTGCCTTACCTGATATCCGACAAAAATATCAAGCTTTTCGGCAAGTATAGTATCCTTTCCGAGCGGGAGCTGGAATCGCGGCTCGAGATCCTGACCGAGCAGTATTTCATCAACATCAACATTGAAGCTGAGACCACGGCATCGATGGCCAAGACGATGATCATACCTGCAGCGGTGCGCTATCTCAACGAGTTGCTGGCCCTGAGCGACAGGGGCAAATCATCCGGACTGGATGTGGACGGGACCTCTGGTCTAATCAGCAAGCTCAACGATACGCTCAACAAGCTCATCAGGGCTTTGGAAAAACTGGATGTGGTCAATGCCGAGCCCGGCGGCGATTCGCCGAAAGAGAAGGCATTGCACGTGCACAAAAACGTTATTCCCGAAATGAATAACGTTCGCAAGTATGCCGATATCCTTGAAGGATTGGTAGCTGACGATTACTGGCCCATCCCGATCTACCGGAATATGCTGTTTGCCAAGTAAACCTGAAGCGCTTAACCTGTAAGCCCGGGCGGCCTTTGCCGTCCGGTTAGATTGGATTGAGATTATCATTTGTAATTTATAATTCATAATTTTATAAGGAGTTATGACCATTATTGATCCTCAAATCCAAACATCATGAGTAATAAAGTCTATAAGTCGATCGAATTGACCGGGTCATCGGACACCTCATCCGACGATGCGGTAAAAAATGCCATTGCCAGAGCATCCAAAACCGTCCATGAGATCAAATGGTTTGAAGTCATCGAACAGCGGGGGCGCATTGAAAAGGGCATAGTGGAAAGCTGGCAGGTAATCATCAAGGTCGGCTTCGCCCTGGAAGACTAATGCAAAACAGGATTTGATGGCCCCGGCGCTGCGGATCGACAACCTGTCTAAAAGCTACAGTGGCATTGCGGCTTTGGATAATTTTTCCCTCATCGTGGAGCCGGGATCCGTATACGGTATTCTGGGTCCCAACGGAAGCGGAAAAACCACCACCCTGGGCATCATCCTCGGTGTGCTGCGTCCCGATAGCGGAACCTGGCAGTGGTTCGGCAATCCCCCCTCGGCCCGCTCCAGGAAGCGGATAGGTCCGTTGCTGGAAAAACCCAATTTCTTTCCCTACTTGTCGGCCGAAAAAAACCTGATGATCTCCGCCCGGATCAAAGGCGTGGGCTACCATCATATCGATGAGGTGCTGGAATCAGCCGGCCTCGCCGACCGGAAACATTCACCTTTTTATACCTATTCCCTGGGCATGAAGCAGCGCCTGGCCCTGGCCTCCACGCTGCTGGGCGATCCCGATGTGCTCGTCCTGGATGAACCGACGAACGGACTGGATCCCGGGGGCATCTATGAGGTAAGAAGCCTCATCCGGGAGGTGGCCTCGCGGGGCAAGACCATCATCATGGCCAGCCATATGCTCGATGAAATCGAAAAAGTGTGCACGCATGTGGCCATTCTGAAGAAGGGCAGGAAACTAACCGGCGGGACCACCCGGGAAATTTTGTCCAGTCAGGATACGCTCGAAATTGCCGCCGCCGACCTTGACCTGCTCCACCGCCTGCTCAGCGGGACCCGGGGGGTGACGGACATAAGCAGGGACAACGACCGGCTTACGGCCTCCCTCGCCGATGAGGTCGACGTGGCCGAACTCAATGCCATGCTGGTACAAAAGGGCGTTAAGCCCCATCACCTGCTGCGGCGCAAGCAGACGCTGGAATCCCACTTCATGGAAATAACCCGGGGGCTGCAATGACCGGAAAATGGCTGGCCATCGAGAAGGTCAAAATGCTCCATTACCGGACCTTTTGGGTCATCCTGGCCCTGTATACGCTCATGCTGGTCGCAGGGTATTACCTCTCCGGGTCATTCGGATCACTGAGCGTGAACAATCAGCAAATAAACCTGCCGGAACTTACGGTGTTTGCCTTCCCCGGCCTGTGGCATTACCTGACCTATATTTCCGGTTTCCTGCATTACATCCTGGCCCTGACGGTCATTGCCCTTACGGCGAATGACCTGCAGTATGGCCTGTGGCGGCAGCATGTCGCCGAAGGAATGGACCGAAGCGAACTAATAGGGGCCAAAGTGCTGGTCATGATGCTGCTGGCCCTGTATTCGACCCTGCTGGTCATCCTGACGGGACTGGCGTTCGGACTGAGCCACACCGCCGATGCGGATTTAGCCCTGGTCCTGGAATCGGCCGGATTTCTAATTGGATACGGGGTCCAGGCTTTTGCCTATATGACCCTGGCCTTCCTGTTTGCCGTGGTGGTGCAAAGGGCCGGCACGGCCATCATCCTGCTGCTCGTCTATGCCGTGGTGGGCGAGCGTTTGATCCTTTTCCTTTTACCCGAACCCCTGTCATTCTACCTTCCCATGGCGGCCTTTTCCGCCATCATCAGCAATCCCTTTATGACCCTGTTTGGGATCGAAGTGGCGGACAGTCCGTTTACCACCGCCTTTTATATCTCCCTGGCGTGGATTGTCATGCTGCTGGGCGCGGCCTATGCCTTTCTCCGTTATAATGATGTATAGGAATCCTTATTTTGGGGGCATCACAATCCGTTAAAAAGCGTTATACTTTGACTCCATCGTGCTAATCAAATCTAAACCTTTGCCTTGACTAAGAAAAAACTATTTTTGCTTGACGGAACGGCCCTGGCCTACCGCGCCTATTTTGCTTTCATTAAAAGCCAGATGAAGAATTCCGAGGGCCTGCCCACCGGACCCATTTTTGGATTTTCCAACACCATAGACCGGCTGATGGATGCGGAAAAACCCAGCCATATTGCCGTCGTCTGGGATACCCATGAGCCTACCTTTCGCCATGCTATGGACGAAAACTATAAGGCCAACCGCCCTTCCCAGCCGGACGAGCTGCGCGAGGCCATTCCGCAGATGAAGCATCTTGTCGAACTGTTCGGCATCAACAATTTCGAGCAGCATGGCTATGAGGCCGACGATATTATCGGGACCCTGGCCACCCAGGCCCGCAATGAGCAAGTCGAGGTTTTTCTGGTGACGCCGGACAAAGACTTTATGCAGCTCATCTGCAAGAATATAAAAATGTACAAGCCCCTCAATAATGCCAAAGGGTTTGAAGTGGTGGATATAGAAGGGGTTGAAAAATATTTTGGCGTCCCGCCCGGCAAGGTCATCGATGTGCTGGCCATCATTGGCGACACCTCCGACAACATTCCCGGCGTGCCCGGGGTCGGCAAGAAAGGCGCCCCGGAGATTATCAGGGAGTTCGGCACCCTGGAAAATGCCATCCTGTCGGCGGACTCGATCAAATCCAAACGCGCCCGGGAGGGCCTGCTGAACAACGCCGACCAGGCCCGCCTGGCCCGGGAGATGATCACCATAAAAACCGACGTGCCCGATGTCGTCGATTGGGAGACCCTGGAATGGGAGGGATGCAAGACCGCCGAGCTGGGCGCCTTCTTCAAGAAGATGGAATTCAAGACCCTAACGGCCAAATATCTGGGGGAAAGTCTGCCGGAACGCAAAAAGCAGAAACCGGATAACGGACAGACCTCTTTATTTGACGAACCCGGCACCGTGGCCGGAGCCGATGCGGTGCCGGTCGCGGACTGGAAGGTGTACCGGGAGGAAAACTGCCATTACACCATCTGTGACAATATGGAAAGCCTGGAGTCCATGCTGGAAGACATGGAAGCCTGCGAGTGCATTTGCTTCGATACGGAGGCCACCGGGGTGAACGCCATGACCTCCGATCTGCTGGGCATTTCCCTGGCCTCCAAACCCGGCCATGCCTGTTATGTGCCGTTAACCGGGGAGGGACCCGACCGGGAGGAGACGCTGATGCGGTTGAAGCCCCTGTTTGAAAGCGAGCATGTGCTGAAGATCGCCCAGAACTACAAGTACGACTACCTCATGCTCCGCAAGAGCGGCATACAGGTGAGGGGCACGGTTTTTGATACCATGCTGGCCGCCTATCTGCTCGATTCGGGACAGAAGATGAGCATGGACGCCCTGGCGCGTAAATACCTGAACTACGATCCCATCCCCATTGAGACGCTGATCGGCCGGGGCCGGCAGCAGATCAACATGAGGGAAGTGGCGATGGCCGATCTGGTTCCCTACGCCTGCGAGGATGCCGACATCACCTTCCAGCTTTATCAGGTACTGCAGGCCGAACTGAAGAAAGAGAACCTGGACACGCTGGCCGTGGAAATTGAATTCCCCCTGTCCAGGGTGATCGGGGAAATGGAAATTCACGGCATCGGCATTGACCAGGAAATGCTGGCCGGGTTTTCAAAAGAATTGCGGGCAGACCTGCTGGCCCTGGAAGAGCAGATCTACGGGATCGCCGGTGAGCCGTTTAACATCAATTCACCGGCCCAGCTGGGCGTTATCCTTTTTCAAAAGCTGAACCTGCCGTCCAAAAAGAAGACTTCCGGAGGGCAGTATTCCACATCCGAAAGCGTACTGTCCAGGCTGGCCCTGGATTACGAGCTGCCCCGGTTAATCCTGGATTACCGGGAACTGGCCAAGCTGAAATCAACCTATGTGGACGCCCTTCCCCGGCTTGTCAATCCGGATACGGGCCGCGTTCACAGCAGCTTCAATCAGCATGTAACGGCCACCGGAAGGCTGTCCTCTTCGGGACCCAACCTGCAGAACATTCCCATCCGGACCGAAAGAGGGCGGGGGATCCGCAAGGCCTTTACAGCCGCCGCCGGGCACAAACTGGTGGCCGCCGATTATTCGCAGATCGAGCTGAGGGTGATCGCCTCCATAGCCGGCGATGAGAACATGAAAGAAGCCTTCCGCAACGATGAAGATATTCATGCCCGAACGGCCAAGGAGATCTTCGGCATCTCCGGCCTGGGTGAAGTGGACCGGGAACAGCGGCGAAAGGCCAAAGAAGTCAACTTCGGAATACCCTACGGGGTGAGCTCCTACGGACTGGCCTCCCGCCTGGGCGTTGATAACCGCGAAGGGCAGAAAATCATTGATGCCTTTTTTGAACGGTTCTCCGGCATAAAGAAATACATTGAAGACACCATGCAGTTTGCCCGCGATAACGGGTATGTGCAAACCCTGTCGGGGCGGCGGCGGTATATCCGCGACATCAACTCGCCCAACCGGACGGTACGGAGCTTCGCCGAGAGAACGGCCATCAATATGCCCGTTCAGGGCACGGCGGCCGACCTGATCAAAATAGCCATGATCCGGGTCGACAAGGCATTAAGGCAGGCCGGCCTGAAAACGCGGATGATCCTGCAGGTGCACGATGAACTGGTATTCGAGGTCCCCGATGCCGAACTGGAAGAAGCGTCCGCGCTGATCCGCCGGCATATGGAACAGGCCATGGACCTGGGCATTCCCGTCAAAGTGGACCTTGGCGCGGCAGACAACTGGCTGGAAGCGCATTAGTCCCTACCGGAAACTAATGCCGAATCCGGCGCTGCCCACGATGTAATCGCTGTAGGTAACATCGGCAAAAAGGTCGAGGATCAGGATACTGAACCGCACCCCGGCCAGGGCCCTGAAAGCCGAATTGTCATCATAGGAGATATTAACCGGGTCATTCAGGACGGCCTGCTGCTGCTGACCGCCGGCTTCCACCTCAAGGACCGGGTACTGGCCGTTGGCTTCAAAACTCGTCGAGGAGGTCTCGAACCCGATCCCGGCGAAGGCGGATATGAACGGGAGGTTTTTACCCACCAGCAAATTGGTATTGAAGGAATTGGCCGAGAAAAGAAGCTGCTGGTCAAAATCACTGCTTTGGTCGATGCGGACATTGGGATCGGCCTCAATCCGGAACTGGGTGAAAGCGGCCATGACGGACAGATCGATGGGAAGCAGTCCGCCGGCGGGAATATACTGGTTTAGTCCGTGTTTTAAACCGGCGCCGACCAGGCTGACCGAACCGTTGACCCCGTACAGGGAGGTGGTCGGTATGAAGCGGACCATTACGTCCGTATCGAAGACCAGGCCCACACTGGCGTTGACCATAGGGGCGGGTATATAGGGAAATCCCGTTCCCTTGGGCATGTTAAAGTCGCCCAGATTGTATTCGTCGCCGTTGGAATCCGTGCCATAGACATCAAAGCCTACGCCCGTGTTGTTTTTTCCGCTTATGGTGGGGGTGAAAGTACCCGTGCCGTTCGGCCGGGCAGCCTGTAAGCCCAGGGTATTGACGTCAAATTCACGGCGGTTGGCCGGTACCATAGCCGCCGAGGCCCGGATCTGGATGTCAAAGCCCAGTTTCCGGTGGGGATTGGCGCGGTTCACCCAGCCGACGTTGGTTACGGCCCCGATACCCTCACCAAAAGGCCGGAGGTATTCACGGGTAAGGATGGTAGCATCGGCTTCACCGGCCTGGATCATGGATCCGATATCGCTGAACTGAGCGTGGCTGGTATTGGAAAAGCTCATAAAGATGGCGATGTAAATAAGAAGAATACTGACGAAACGCAGCAGGGTTCGGTAATCAGACTGTCTCATAATAGTGGTTTTAAACAAGGGGTAGTTAAGGGTTATATATCGAATCAACCGTATATTACACTATTAAAAGATAAAAATCATTTAAAATATTATTTTTTTTTAATAAAAGGTCAGCAGTGACTCTGAGATGCGTTTTTTACAGCGTCTGGATAATTCTCCTATAGGACTGGTAGCGGGTGGGATGGATTTCCCCGCTTTCCAGGGCATCGTGAACGGCACAGTTCGGCTCGTGGATGTGGGTGCAGTTGTAAAAGCGGCAGGACTGGCGCAGGGTGCGCATTTCAGGGAAGAACAGCGAGAGCTCGGGCGGCTCGATATCGACGAGGCCGAATTCACGGATGCCGGGCGTGTCTACCAGCCAGGCTCCGTGAGCCAGGGGTAGCAGGGTGACGTAGGTGGTCGTATGCTTTCCCTTGCCCGATGATCCGGACACCTCGCCGGTGGTCAGGGAGAGCTCCGGGTCGAGGGTATTCAAAATACTGGACTTGCCCGTCCCCGAGGGTCCGACGAAAACCGATACCTGATCCCGGGTCATTTCCCGCAGGGTGGCGATGCTGGTTTCGTCATAGATGCTGCAGGTCAGGAAACTATAGCCAAGGGAGCTGTAGCGCTGCTCAAGCTCCTCCACACCGGCCCTATCCTGGTCATCGGCCAGGTCCATTTTATTGATGAGGACAACCGGTTCCACTTCATACGCCTCGCAGGTAATCAGGAAGCGGTCGATGAAACCGGTCTTGTAGGGAGGGGTGCGAACCGACTGAACGCTGAAGGCCAGGTCCACATTGGCGGCGATTACCTGCCTTCCTCTTCGTCCGTGGGTGGCCTGGCGGATGATCTGGTTCCGGCGCCTGAGGATGGAGACGATGCTGCCGGTGCCGTCATCGTTGAGTTCATATTCAACCTCATCGCCGACCGCCACCGGATTGGTGTCCATGCTGCCGTTAAGGCGCAATTTCCCCTTAAGCCGGCACTCGATCACATCCTTGTCCGGTGTCGATACCTTGTACCAGCTGCCGGTTGATTGTATGACCTTTCCCGTTATCAATTATTCGCCGGATACGTAAACCGAACTTTTTTCCTTATCGTAATCACGGCTGCCCCTGTTTCTGTTAGGGGTAAACTTCCTGGCCGGCTTCTGCAGTTCTTCCTTTTCAAGGACGAGCTCAAGCAACGGTTCCATGCGGTCCAGGTATTCAAAGTCCAGCCCTTCGATGATCTCGGGTTCAATTTCAGCCACGTCCTTCTCATTCTTTTGGGGAAGGATGACCTTCTTGATGCCGGCCCGGCGAGCGGCCAGGACCTTCTCCTTAATGCCGCCAACGGGCAGAACCGAACCGCGAAGGGTGATCTCTCCGGTCATGGCCACCGTATTTTTGACTTTACGCTGGGTAAAGATGGAGGATATGGCCGCCAGCAGCGAGATCCCGGCCGAGGGTCCGTCTTTCGGCACCGATCCGGCCGGAACGTGAATATGCAGATCCCAGTCTGAAAACGCCGCGTCGGGAATATTCAAATCTTCCTGACGCGTCTTCAGGTAGGCTAAAGCCAGTTGGGCCGATTCTTTCATAACATCCCCCAGCTGCCCGGTAATGCTCAGCCTGCCCGATCCCCTGGCTACACTGGCCTCGATAAAAAGGATATCCCCGCCAAAAGGGGTCCATGCCAGCCCGGTGGCCACGCCGGGTACGGTGGTCCGCTCCACGACATCGGCAAAGAACTTGCGCCTGCCCAGGTAGTCGGCCACATCGTTTTTATCAACGGTGGCTTTCTTAATCTCATCGGAAGCGACCTTGCTGGCCACCCCGCGGGAAACCGAGCCGATCTCCCGTTCCAGGTTCCGCACGCCGGACTCCCGGGTATAGGCATTGATGATCTCTTTGAGGGCTTCATCGCTGATTTTCAGCTGAGTCGGCTTCAGGCCGTTTTCCCTGACCTGTTTCGGCACGAGGTACTGTTTGGCGATTTCCAGTTTTTCTTCCAGAATATAGCCGCTCAGGTTGATAATTTCCATCCGGTCCCGGAGGGCCGGCGGGATGGAATCAAGGGTATTGGCCGTGGCTATAAACAGCACCTTGGACAGATCGTATTCCAGTTCCAGGTAATTGTCGTAGAATGAGTCGTTCTGTTCGGGATCGAGCACCTCAAGCAGGGCCGAGGTGGGGTCGCCCCTGAAGTTCGAGCCCACCTTGTCGATCTCATCGAGCATGATGACCGGGTTGCTGGTGCCGGCCTTTTTCAGGCTCTTGATTATGCGCCCCGGCAAAGCCCCGATATAGGTGCGCCGGTGGCCGCGTATCTCGGCCTCGTCCTGCAGTCCGCCCAGGCTGAAGCGGTCAAATTCCCGGTCCATGGCCCGGGCGATCGAGCGCCCGAGGGAGGTCTTTCCCACACCCGGAGGACCATAAAAGCACAGGATGGGAGCTTTCATGTCTTCCTTGAGCTTCAGAACGGCCAGGTACTCGATGATGCGTTTTTTTACCTTTTCCAGCCCGTAATGATCCTCATCGAGGACCTTGCGGGCGTTTTTCAGATCCAGCTTGTCCTTCGAAAAGTTTTCCCACGGCAGGTCGATGAGCCATTCCACATAATTATGGATGACCCCGTAGTTGGGTGCATTGGTCGGGGTACGCTCCAGGCGGTCGAGTTCCTTGTCCAGCACCTTCTGCACATGTTGGGGAAAGCGTTTCTTGCCGGCGGCTTCCCTCAGCTTTTTGGCTTCCTCCTGCTCGCTGTCCTCACCCAGGGCTTCCTGAATGGTCTTCATTTGCTGGCGCAGGTAGAAATCACGTTGCTGCTGGTCGATGTCCGTTTTGACCTTCGAACGGATCTCCTCGCTCAGGTTCAGGACCTGAAGCTCCTTGTGCAGGTATTCGATCACCTTTTCCATTTTATCTGAAAAACGCTTCACCTCAAGCAAAGCCTGCTTTTCGCCCAGCGATATATTCAAATTGGAGGAAATAAAATTAAGCAGGAAAAACGGACTTTTGATATTCTCTATGGCCATGGCCGCTTCGGAAGGGATGTTGGGCGACAAATTCACGATCCGCAGCGCCGTTTCCTTGACCGACCTGAGCGAGGCATCCAGTTCAACCCCCGTAACATCCTGCTCAATGATATACGGGTCCACCCTGGCCTTCAGGTAGGGATCCTTCTGGGTGAACTCCCGGATGCTGAACACGCTTTTCCCCTGGATAACAATGCTTTTGCTGCCGTCGGGCATTTTTATAAGTTTCAGGATGCGGGCCACGGTCCCGATATGATGAAGCTCGCTGGATTTCGGGTTCTCCTGATTTTCCTTGCGCTGGGTAACCATGCCAATAATTTTATTGGTCTCATAAGCTTGCTTGACCAGAGACAACGACCGGTCCCGTCCCACGGTAATGGGTATGACCACGCCGGGGAATAATACCGTATTTTTTAAGGGAAGAATGGGGAGCTCCTCGGGGATCTCCGATTCGGTCATTTTTTTTTCCTCTTCCTCGGAAAGAAGGGGAATGGCCTGTTCGAAATCCTCCAGTTCATCGGCGCCCGCAAATGCTATTTCTGGTTGCTTCTTTCTGTCTTTCATGATAAAGCCTTGTTGTAAAAAAATTATAATTAAATGGTATTAAGCAAATTAGAGACCAAAAAGAGCTTTACTAACATAACGTCAGGTATAAGGTTAATTGCATGGCTTTTTGTCATGTTTATGACAAAGGGGAGGGATCTCAGAACCGGAATTGCAGGGCCGCTACAGCCAGTCCGATGGTGTGGACCCGGTCATCGTAGCCTTTTTTGAACTGGGCCGCTATGGAGAACTCCCAGATATCGGCATCGAAGCCCACGCCCAGCCCCACTAAAGGGTCCATGGCCGGACTGAACGAAACACCGGAACGGATGGGCAGAATGTTCAGGAGCCTCAGTTCAGCCCCGAAACTGGTCTGCCATCCCTGTTTATGAAAATGTACCGGATTCAGTTCATACTCCAGATCAACGGACGCCATCAGCCGATTGTACTGAAAGACGGTGCCCAGGTGAACGGCGGCCGGCAGCTTTTGGGTAACCCGTTTTTCCCCGGCGGACGTCTGAACGGTGGCATCACCGGCGTTGCCCCCAATGAAATCGGCAAATTCGCCCACCTGTCCGATAAAGCGCCAGCCGGTAAACTCAGGGGGAGATGAGCCGGAGGCCCCGGCGTCGTTGCGGGTGTTGAGGAGAACGGGCTGCTCCTTATAGGAAACAAAGCCAATGTCGGTCATGGACAGGCTGAATCGCAGTGATTTCCGCAGCGTTTCCCCCGAACCCGGAGCCAGTGATACGTCATCGTCCAGGCCCTTGATAAAGGTAAAGCCCACATCCAGGCCCAGTCCCAGTCCGGCCGTTTCCAGCAGCGACGATCCGCTGGCTTCACTGAAGCTTCCCGCGCTGCGGCTGAGCATGCCCGATGCCGAGAACTCCCTGGCATAGGGCATGGGTCCTTCCCCCGATTCCCTGAAATGCACCGAGGAATAATCACCCTTGAAAAACAATCCTCCTGCAACGAGTTTGGGGGCGATGCCAAAATACAGCTTGTTCATTCCCGGCATCATGCCGTTGATAAGGGTCACCTCACCGGCCAGGCCGAAGGAAATCTCATGATAGGTCTGCAGGTTCTGCCGCAACTTCCGCTCCAGCATTTCCCCGTCGTCACCGGCCGGAAGCGCAGGGTCATACCATCCGCGGTTCAGTTCAAAAGCATTGCTGCTGCGCGAGCGCAGGGCCAGGGAAAAGGCATAATCCTCCCGCAGAAAGCTGATGCCAAAGGCAAGGACATCGTAACGCGCCGTGGCGGCGAAGGTGGTATTGTCGTCGGGAAACCGGCGCTGCAGGATCTCTTCGCTGGAATAATCCTGATGAGTGTTCCGTCCGTTATAACGGGAGAACCGGGCCTCGAAGGCGTTGTATTCATTCAGCAGATCGGCGGCGGCCACGCCCTCGCTCAGGTAAAACCCGCCCTGGCCCAGAACCAGCCTGTTCCGCCTGAGCTTATCGCGAATCATCAAATTGGCCGGGTTAAAGAAGTTGGCGGCCGGACCCGTAATGTAACCCGATCCACCGCCCATGGAGACCGTTTGCTGGGAGAGGACCGGCTGGGCATGGACCCCGACGAACAGGGCTGATGCGCCCAGCATGATCAATATTGAAAAAAAACCGGTACGGTACAGTAGCTGTTTCACATTCAAATGGACCCTCTACACCGCTCTTAGGTTGGCAAATTTCAACATCAGCTTCTTCTGCCCGTATTGCTGGAAAAAAACCACCACTTTGGTTTTATCTCCATAGCCTTCGCTGCTTATGATCTTGCCCGGGCCAAATTTCTGATGGACGACCCGGGAGCCGACCTGCAGGCCGGCTGATCCGGCGCCCTCATCGTAATGCACGCTGGTGGTATGCCCGGACGGCTTCTGCACCCCTTTGACCGGCGTTTTCCAGTCATAATCCTCATAGGCTCCGGAATGCCTCTGGTTGAATCCCCCGCGTTCGCGCTGGCGGATGGTAGCCCCGGTTTCGGTACGCACCACGGCCGGGTCCACTTCATCAAGAAACCGGGAGCGTGCGTTTTGTTTTTCTTCCCCGAACTTATAGCGGTTGCGGGCATGGCTGAAGAACAGCTCGCGTTCGGCCCGGGTGATGGCTACATAGAACAGCCGCCGCTCCTCTTCCATATCCACCTCATCGCCGTTTCGTCCGCCGATGGGAAACAGCTCCTCTTCCATGCCCACGACAAAAACCACCGGAAATTCGAGTCCCTTGGACGCGTGAATGGTCATCAGCGTGACCGAAGGGACATGCTCATCGTGGGCATCCAGGTCGGTGACCAGGCTGATGTCCTGTAAAAAGGTGCTCAGGCCGGGGTTTTCCGTGGATTTTTCGAAATAGGAAATGGCATTCAGCAGCTCCATCACATTTTCCCGCCGCGACAGGGATTCGTGGGAATTTTCTTCCACAAACTGCTTCACATAGCCGGTCTCTTCCAGTAGGTCTTTGGTGACATCGACCAGGCTTTTCTTATCGACCCGGCTTTTGGCTTTTTCAATGATCCTGACGAACTCCTCTATCCGCTTCCGGGCAGGCTTATAGATGGACGTCGCGCCGATCTCCCTGAGGATGTTCCAGACCGGGACATCCTGTGCCCGGGCCGCATCGGTGATCTGCTGAAGGCTTTTTTCACCGATCCCCCGGGCCGGTTCGTTGATCACCCGCCTCAGCGACTCCTCATCCTGTGGATTGACCAGCAGTTTCAGGTAGGCGACCACATCCTTGATCTCCTTGCGCTGATAAAAGGAAATGCCGCCCACAAGCTGATAATCGATGCCTTTCCGCCGAAGGGCATCCTCAAAGACCCGGCTCTGGTAATTGGTCCGGTACAGAACGGCAAACTCGCTGAGCGGATAGCCTTTTTTCAGCTTCAGGTCGCTGATGCAGGACGCAATCCGGTTGGCCTCATCGCGCTCATTGTAGTTTTCCAGCAGGGTAACGGTATTGCCGTCGGTGTTTTCCGTCCACAGTGTTTTCTCCAGCCGGTTCTTGTTCTGGCGGATGATCGAATCGGCGCACTTCAAGATGAATTTGGTCGACCGGTAATTCTGTTCCAGCGGAACCTCAACGGCATCGGGGTAATCTTCCTTGAAATTGAGGATGTTGGAAATATCGGCGCCCCGGAACGAATAAATGCTCTGGGCGTCATCGCCGACCACGCAGATGTTTTTGTGTTTGGCCGCCAGCATCTGCGTCACTTTATACTGGGCATGGTTGGTATCCTGGTATTCGTCGATGAGGATGTATTTGAACCGCTCCTGGTATTTGTCCAGGATATCGGGATGTCCGGTGAACAGCTCGATGGGCTTGATCAGCAGGTCATCGAAATCCATGGCATTGTTTTGCTTCAGACGCTGAAGATAAATACCGTAGATCCTGGCGGCGATATCGTCGAGGGTGCTCTGTACAAACTGGTCCTGAAATGCTTCGGGGGAGATCAGCTGGTTCTTCGCCCCGCTGATGATAAAACGCACGGCCCTGGGCTTGTTCTCCTTGATATCAATATCCAGCTCCTGCATAATGCCCTTGATGGCCCGGTCGGAATCTACGCTGTCGTAGATGCTGAAGTTCGGGTCATAGCCGATATGGCTGCATTCATAGCGCAGGATGCGGGCAAACACGGAGTGAAACGTGCCCATCCAGAGCTGGCGGGCTTCGGGACCCACCAGGTTCTCGATGCGGGCCTTCATTTCCCGGGCGGATTTATTGGTGAACGTCAGGGCCAGGATCTCCCAGGGCTTCGCCCTTTCCAGGGCCAGCAGGTTGGCGATGCGGTAGGTCAGCACCCGTGTCTTCCCGCTGCCCGCCCCGGCAATGATCAGGAGGGGTCCGTCGGTATGGGCCACCGCCTTTCGCTGCTGTTCGTTGACCTGGGCTAAAATGGAGTCTGTCATGGGGTGCGTCGCTTTGCTCATGTTGGTAAGGGGTTGCCTGCGGGCCTTAAAGCTCCGCCAATATCGTTTTCAGTTTTTCCAGGTTGATCTCGGTGTCCGATCTTTTCTTGTGTTCGCGTTCGACGACCTCCTCCGGGGCATTGGCCATGAACTTTTCGTTCCCGAGCTTGGCGTTCACCGATTTCAGGAAGCCGTTCAGCCGCCTGACCTCGGCGGCAATGCGTTCCCTTTCCTTTTCCACGTCGATGATGCCCGACAGCGGCACGAAAACCTGGGATCCGTCCACGACCGCCGAGGCGCTGCCTTTGGGCCGGTCCGCCGTGGTGGAGATACCGAGGGAGCCTATTTTCACCAGCTTCTCGAATATAACGCGGTTTTCGCTTAAAGCTTTTGCCGTGGCCTGGTCGCGGGCTTTGATCACAACGGCAACCTCCTGGCTATCGGGTACATTCATTTCGGCGCGGATGTTCCGGATAGAGGAGATCATGCGCTGAATGGTGGTAAACAGCCGGCCGTCTTCCCCGAAGGGGTCCCCGCCGGTGTTCACCGGCCAGTCCGCCCTGATCAGGGCTTCGCTGACCTCCCGGCTGCGCAGGCTGTGCCAGATCTCTTCGGTGATAAACGGCATGAACGGGTGAAGCAGCCTCACCAGGATCTCATAAATATTGACGGCCCGGTCCACCGTCTCCCGGTCCATGGTTTCCCCGTATTCGGGTTTGATCAGTTCCAGGTACCAGTCACAAAAATCATCCCACAGCAATCCATAGATCTTCATCAGGGCCTCGTTGAGACGGTAGCGGCTGAGGTCGTCTTCCACGGCCGCAATGGTCTGATGGATCCGCGAGATCATCCACCGGTCGGTGAGGTTGCCCGTATCGGTGTTGAGTTCAGTGGAATAGGACTCCTTCTCGTCCATGTGCATGTGCAGCAGGCGGAAGGCGTTCCAAAGCTTGTTGGCAAAGTTTCGGCCCATCTCAAAACGCCGGGGATCGAGCTTGATGTCCTGCCCCTGGGCGCAAAGCACGATGAGGGAATAGCGCACCGCATCGGCCCCGTACTGATCGATCAGCTCCAGGGGATCAATGCCGTTGTTCAGGCTTTTGCTCATTTTCCGCCCCTGCTTGTCCCTGACGATCCCGGTCATGAATACATCCCGGAACGGGGACCTCCCCGTGAGGTGGAGTCCGCCCATGATCATGCGCGAAATCCAGAAAAACAGGATGTCATAGCCGGAGACGAGCACCGAAGTGGGGTAGAAGGTCTTGTAATCTTCGGCCTTCTCATCCGGCCAGCCCAGGGTCGAGAACGGCCACAGCCAGGAAGAGAACCAGGTGTCGAGCACGTCGGGGTCCTGCACCATGCCTTCTTCCGGCCGGTCAATGCTGACCACATAGTCTTTGGTCTCGTCCACGCTTCCGTCGGCCCTGGTGTAGTACCAGACCGGGATGCGGTGGCCCCACCAAAGCTGCCGGGAGATGACCCAGTCGCGGATGTTCTCCATCCACCGGTTGAACTCGCTTTCCCAGCGCTGGGGATAAAACGTAAACTCGCCGTTCCGGCCGGCCTCCAGGGCCTTTTGGGCCAGCGGCTTCATGTTCACAAACCACTGGTCCGACAAAAGCGGCTCGATCACCGTTCCGCTTCGCCCGGATACGCCCACCTGGTTCACGTAATCTTCCACCTTGACCAGCAAGCCCATTTCGTCCAGGTCCCCGGCAATTTTGGCGCGGGCATCAAAGCGGTCGAGTCCGGCATACGCGCCAGCCGACTCATTCATCGAGCCGTCTTTGCTGATGATGTTGATGACCTGCAGATTATGCCGGGTCCCGATATCAAAATCATTCTGGTCGTGGGCCGGGGTTACTTTCAGGGCTCCGGTCCCGAACTCCGGCTTGATGTACTCATCGGCAATTATGGGAACCCTTCGTCCGGTGGTGGGTATCTCCACCTCGCCGCCCACGAAGTCCGCGTAGCGTTCATCTTCGGGATTCACGCAGACAGCCGTATCGGCGGGTATGGTTTCCGGCCGGGTGGTAGCGATGGTGATAAACGGTTGGCCGGTTTTCTTGGCCGTAGCCTCCGACAAGGGATAGTTCACATACCACAGGTGGCCCTTGCGCTCCACATGGTCGACCTCCTCGTCGGAAATGGCGGTCATATCCGTGGGGCACCAGTTGACCAGATAGTTGCCCTTGTAGATCAGCCCCTGGCCGTGCAGGCGGATGAATGTCTCCTGAACGGCCTCCGAGAGGCCTTCGTCCATGGTAAAGCGTTCCCGGCTCCAGTCGCAGCTGGTGCCGAGTTTCCGGTACTGGCCGGTGATGATGTCGCCGTATTTATGCTTCCATTCCCAGACTTTTTCCACAAATTTCTCCCGCCCCAGGTCATGGCGGTTCAGCTTATGCTCTTTTTTCAGGCTTTTCTCCACCACGTTCTGGGTAGCGATCCCTGCATGGTCGGTGCCCGGCAGCCAGAGCGCTTCATAGCCCTGCATCCGTTTTATGCGGATGATGGTATCCTGCACGGCGCCCTGCAGGGCATGGCCCATGTGCAGGGCTCCGGTCACATTGGGCGGAGGCATCATGATGGTGAACGGCTCTTTGCCCGACCGGCTGTCGGCCCGGAACATCCCGTTGTCCGTCCAGTAGCGGTACCACTTATCCTCTATCGATTTGGGGTCGTATGTTTTGGGGATGCTCACACTACTCGTTTTAACAGAACTCCAAAATGACCGTCACAATGGTGTTTGTGCGGGAAGGTCTGATAGGATTTACCGTCTTCGGCCAGCACTTCTTCGGGCAGGTAATCGCTCAGGTCCTGGAGTTCAAAGTTGTCATATTCTTTTAAAAATGCCGTGATCTGGTCCTGGTTCTCCTCCGGCTCTAGCGAACAGGTGGAATAGACGAGTCGTCCGCCGCGGAGAACCATGTTGGCGGCCGCGTCGAGCAGCTCGGCCTGCTGTTTGACGAATTCCCCCAGCTGCTCTTCGGTCCGCCGCCAGCGCATATCGGCCCGCTTGCCCAGAACGCCCGTGCCCGTGCAGGGGGCGTCGAGCAGCACGGCATCGGCCAGCTTGAAGCGTTCCTCGGTGGCATCGGCCCGCTGGATTTTGACGTTGTTGGCTCCATATTTGGTTACATTCCCGGCAATGGTGGAAATGCGTTCGGCCGAAATATCAATGGCCAGGATGCTGCCTTCGTTGCGCATCATCTCGGCCAGGACGATAGTCTTCGTGCCCGGGGCGGCGCAGATGTCGTATACTTTTTCATTGGTCTGGGGGTCGAGGATGGCCGGGGCAAAACCGGCGGCGATATCCTGGACCTGGCAGAATCCTTTTTCAAACCAGGTCTTCGAGCGGATCTTGCTCAGCGTGGTTACCTTGAAATAATCAGGCAGCCATTCGCTTTCCTCGTATTCGATGCCGTTCTTCTCCATCCGGAGGGTGAAGTTCTCCGAGGTCGTTTTCAGGTTGTTAACCCGCAGGTAATATTCCGGTTTCTTGTTATTGGCCTGCATCAGCTGGAAGGCCTCCCGTTCGCCAAAGCGCCTGACCCAGCGTCTGACCAGCCATTCGGGATGGGAGAACGTGGTGGCGATAAGTTTGGTCCGGTCGGCAAAATCGGGTTTAGGAAGCTCATTGCGCTCGCGCTGTATCTTCCGCAGCACGGCATTGACGATATCGCCGGACTTGGAACTCATCTGCTCCTTGGCGATTTCGACCGATTCATTGATGGCCGCATAATCGGGCGTGCCGTCCATGAACAGCAGGTCGTAGATGCCCAGGCGCAGGATGTTCTTAAAGAAGCTTTTCATGCCCTCAAGATCCACGGTGGTGAACCGGGAGATCAGGAAATCCAGATAGCTTTTCCGGCGTAAGATCCCCTGGACGTATTCGTTAGCCTGCTGTCGTTCCTGACCCGTGAGCTTGTTGATAAGCGTCAGCTCAAGCCTGTTATGCTCATCAAAATCGGTTAGCGTTTGTATACTGGCAAGCCGTGCGGTCAATGTGGTTTCCAATGAATTAGTCGTTTAATTTTTTCAAATTTTTAGAAGCCTTTAATATACGGAATATTAGTGAAAAGATCATTCATCCGGCAGGAAAGATTGTCTTTACCCGCCCTGAATAATGCGCTGAAGTTTTCCATGGTCTGCCCGGCCCTTTTTACGGGTTATTTTTTCATTGCATATATTGGCCTCAATGGCTAACTTTCAAAGCTATATTTTACTGGATATTATTACCTCAAAGAGATACTTAATAACAAATTGTAATTGAATGAATAAGGGACAAATTTCTCAAGTGATCGGGCCGGTTGTTGACGTGGATTTTAAAGAGGGGCAGATCCCCTCGCTCCGTCACGCGCTGGTGATCGAACGTGAAGGACAGCAGGATCCATTAACCCTGGAAGTGGCCCAGCACCTGGGTGAGAACCGGGTCAGGACCATTGCCATGGATTCCACCGACGGACTGGTTCGGGGGATGGAGGTAATGGATACGGCTTCCCCGATCTCCATGCCGGTAGGCGAGGACATCCGCGGCCGCCTGTTCAATATCGTCGGCAAATCGATCGACGGCATCAAGGCCCCCAAAGGGGACCGGACCTATCCGATCCATCGTCCGGCGCCCAAATTCACGGAGCTTACGGCCAGCACCGAGATGCTGGAAACCGGCATCAAGGTTATCGATTTGCTCTGCCCTTATGCCAAAGGCGGCAAGATTGGCCTGTTCGGCGGGGCCGGGGTGGGCAAGACGGTGCTTATCCAGGAACTGATCAACAACATTGCCAAGCAACATGGCGGACTGTCCGTCTTCGCCGGCGTCGGGGAGCGGACCCGCGAGGGAAATGACCTGCTGCGTGAATTCATTGAGTCCGGCGTTATCAACTACGGCGATGAATTTAAAAAGGCGCTCGAGGAAACGGGCGAATGGGATTTGAGCAAGGTGGATACCGAAGCCCTTAAATCTTCCCAGGCCACCCTGGTATTTGGCCAGATGAACGAGCCTCCCGGAGCCCGGGCCCGCGTGGCCCTTTCCGGGCTGACGGTGGCCGAGTACTTCCGCGATGAAGTGAGCCGGGACATCCTTTTCTTTGTCGACAACATTTTCAGGTTTACCCAGGCCGGTTCTGAAGTATCGGCCCTGCTCGGCCGCATGCCCTCGGCCGTAGGGTATCAGCCAACCCTGGCCTCGGAAATGGGGGACCTTCAGGAACGCATCACCTCGACCAACGCCGGATCCATTACCTCGGTTCAGGCCATTTACGTGCCGGCCGATGATTTGACCGATCCGGCCCCGGCCACCACCTTTACCCACCTTGACGCCACGACCGTACTCAGCCGGGCCCTTACGGCTATCGGTATTTATCCGGCTGTGGATCCCCTGGATTCCACCTCCCGGATCCTGGATCCCATCGTGATTGGCGCCGACCATTACAACACGGCCCAGGAAGTCAAAGAATTGCTGCAGCGGTACAAGGACCTGCAGGATATCATTGCCATTCTCGGCATGGATGAACTCTCCGATTCGGATAAGCTCGATGTGTCCAGGGCCCGGCGGGTGCAGCGTTTCCTCAGCCAGCCCTTCTTCGTGGCCTCCCAGTTTACCGGACTGGAAGGAAAATACGTGAGCATCGCCGATACGATCAAGGGCTTCCGCATGATCATCGACGGTGAACTGGACCACTTGCCGGAAAATTCCTTTCACCTGGTGGGCAGCATAGAAGATGCCGTTGCCAAAGGGGAAAAAATTCTTGCGGATCTGGAACAGGCCTAACCACATATGAAACCTTTTAACGCACAGATCATCACCCCCACAGGCACGGCTTTCGAAGGGGAGACCACCGGCATCCAAATGCCGGGGGTAAACGGTAAATTTGAGGTCAAGCACAACCACGCCAGCCTGATCGCCCTGGTGACCGAAGGTAAGGCCCGGCTGATGAACAAAGACCGGAGCGAAGAGGTGTACGCCATCGGTTCGGGGTTTGTCGAGGTCAACGACAATCAGGTGATCCTGATGACCGAATCTGCCAGGAAGGAAGAGCCTCCGGCCGAAAATTACTGACTACGCTATTATTATGCAAACATCACTTGTTACCGGAGGCGCCGGTTTTATTGGTTCTCACCTGTGTGAAAAACTGATACAACAAGGCCATAAGGTTGTTTGCATTGATAATTTCGATGACTTCTATGACCGGTCGATAAAGGAGCGGAACCTGGAAAACCTGAACGGCCAGGCGCACTTTACGCTGGCGGAAGGGGATATACGCGATGCAGACCTTCTGGAGCAGCTGTTCTCGGCCTATCAATTCGATCTGGTCGTCCATCTGGCAGCGAAAGCCGGGGTGAGGCCTTCCATCATGGATCCGCTGCAGTATCAGGATGTGAATATCCGCGGCACCCAGCACATCCTGGATAGCGTAAAGAAGCACGGGGTTGCCAAACTGCTGTTCGCCTCGTCTTCCTCCGTGTACGGGGGCAACGAAAAGGTGCCCTTTGCGGAACCCGATGAAGTCAACCGCCCGATCTCCCCCTATGCCGCCACCAAGCGGGCCGGGGAACTGATGTGCTATACCTACCACCACCTGTACAACATCAACGTAGCCTGCCTGAGGTTCTTTACGGTGTACGGCCCCCGGCAGCGGCCGGAAATGGCTATCCATAAGTTTACCCGCCTTATCCACAACGGCCTGGAGCTTCCGGCCTTCGGCGACGGCACCTCCAGGCGCGATTACACCTATGTAGACGACATCATCCAGGGCATCACCTCCATAGCCGGATCCGATTTTACCTATGACATCATCAACCTCGGTGAATCGCAGACCATTGCGCTGAAAGACCTGATTGCGACGATAGGAAAAAAACTGGACAGGGAGCCTAAGATCAAATGGCTTCCCGACCAGCCCGGCGATGTGAACATAACCTATGCCGATATTTCCCGGGCCCGGAACACCTATGGGTACAGGCCGGTCACCGATGTTGAAACCGGCATCGGTAATTTTGTAGACTGGTATCATTCCATGGTGGAAGCCCTCTGACGGGCCGGTTCCATGTAAACTTCAGACATATTGCGATTTAACTTCAAACGAATCCTGCCTTTCATCGGCATTGCTATGTTCATAGCGGCCGTATGGGTATTGAAAAATGAAGTGCAGCATTTTCAGTGGGACGATATCCGGATGCATCTTCACGATCTGTCCGGCTACAGCATTTTCTTTGCCGTCTGCCTCACGGCCATGCTGTACACCACCCTGACGGGCTACGATTACCTGGGCGTGCGCTATATCGGGTCCAGGCTGCCCTGGCGCAAAGTGGCCCTGGCCTCCTTTTTAGGCTATGCCTTCAGCCATAATATCAGCCCATCCCTGGTCATCGGGGGGTCGGCCCGGTTCCGTATTTATTCCGGATACGGACTAACGCCCATGCAGGTTACCCAGATCGTAGGTTTTTGCGCCCTGTCGCTCTGGGTTGGCTTCCTGTTCATCGGCGCCATCATTTTTTTGTTCCTTCCCATGCCCCTGCCCGTTGAAGCGAGCCTTCCCTTTGAGAGCCTGACGCTCCTGGGCTGGGTCTTTCTGGCCGTACTGACCGCCTACATATTGGCAAGCGTCCGGGTCAAAGAGCCTTTCAGGCTGTGGAACCGGAAGTTCAACTTACCCACGCTAAGGCAGGTATTGGGGCAGTTATCGGTTTCATCCATGGACTGGATCCTGTCTGCCGGCATTGTGTATATGCTGCTGCCCGATGGCAGCGGACTGGAATTTACCCTGGTGCTGGGCATGTATATGCTCAGTTTCATGAGCGGTATTCTAAGCCAGGTCCCCGGCGGGCTCGGCGTATTTGAGACCGTGATGGTCCTGCTGCTGGGTCCCTACCTGGCGGCCGACGAAGTGCTGGGCTCCCTGCTGGTCTTCCGCGCCCTGTACTACCTGGTGCCGCTGATCATAGCCGTGGCCACCCTGATAATCTATGAGACCTGGCAAAGGAAAAAGAAAAAGAAACCGGTGAGGGAAAAATACCCGTGAGAAAATGATGTTAAAGATATATATTGACGAATTGCCTTAATAAGAACACCGTATCGTGAAAAAAAGCATCTACGAGGATCTGAAATTTAAGAAACGCCGGGCCGGCCTGGTGGATGAACTGCGTGGAAAAGGCATTCGTGACGAAAACGTGCTGGCGGCTTTCGAGGCCGTACCACGGCATATCTTCGTTGATTCGGCCCTGGGAGAGAAAGCCTATCTGGATACGGCCCTGCCCATCGAAATGGACCAGACCATCTCCCAGCCCTTTACCGTTGCCCGCCAGACCGAACTGCTTGAGATCCGGTCCGGTGACAAGATCCTGGAAATCGGGACGGGTTCCGGCTATCAGTGCGCTATTTTATGCGAAATGGGAGCCCGGGTATACAGCATCGAGCGTCACAAGGAACTCTATGAGCGCTCCCGTGAACTGTTGAGGCAGCTCAACCACCGGGCGACGCTGAAAGCCGGAGACGGTTCCCTGGGCTGGCCGGCCTACGCTCCCTACCAGGGGATCGTCGTCACGGCCGGAGCCCCGGTGCTGCCCGATCACCTGATCCGGCAGCTAAAAATAGGCGGCCGGCTGATCGTGCCGGTCGGCGATGCCACACAGCAGGTGATGCATCGCATCACCCGCAGCAGTGAGGACGAATACGAAGACGAGAATTTCTCCAACTTCAAGTTTGTTCCGCTGATCGGGGAAAAGGGCTGGGGTGGATAGAGCCTTGTCAGAAATAAAAAAGAACGATGAAACCCCGTTAAAAGAAGCTCCCTCCCTCATAGCCAAAGGCTTTTGCATGGGATCGGCCGATGTAGTGCCCGGCGTCAGCGGCGGGACCATGGCCCTGATCCTGGGCATTTACACCCGCCTCATCCACGCCATCAAAAGCGTGGATGGCCGCTTCATCACCCTGCTGCTGTCGCTGAGGATCGGTGAGGCCCTGCGCCACGTGCATTTTTTTTTCCTCGGAAGCCTGTTTGCCGGCGTGGTAGCCGCCATTGTATTCTTTACCCGCGTTGTTCCCCTGCCGGTGCTGATCCATACCCATCCCGAGCCGGTATACGGATTGTTTTTCGGGTTAATAGCCGGCTCGGTATACCTGCTGATCAGGGCTCTGCCCGGGTTGGGCCGGGAGGAGACCGTTACCCTGCTGGCCGGGACGCTGACCGGCTTTCTGGTGGTCAATCTGGTACCCACCGATACGCCGGAAAACGCACCTTTCGTATTTTTGACCGGAGCCATTGCCGTTACGGCCCTTGTGCTGCCGGGCATATCCGGGTCCTTCATGCTGCTCATCCTGCGCAAGTATGATTATATCCTGTCTCATGTAGCCCTTGTGGGCACCCCCGATACCCTCGGTGCCCTGGCCGTGCTGCTGCCGTTTGGTCTGGGGATGATAGCCGGCCTGGCCGTCTTTTCCCGCCTGCTGTCCTGGCTGCTGGACCACTATTACAGCCGGACCCTCGGCATTTTGATCGGGTTCATGATCGGGTCCCTCTACATTATATGGCCCTACCAGGTCCGTGATTATACTGTGTTTGTGGAAACCGAGATCGCGGCGGTGACCGATGAGCGGGTACAGTCACTGCTGGAAGATCCCGAAGACGAGCGCCGGACCGAATATCGGCGTATTGGTCCGGTCGTCAACCCGGAGGACCCGGCTTCCGAACGCCGGGTCGAACTGCAAACCGTCAGCCGGAAACAGACCGCCAGCCGGCCTTTTTTCCCGGACGTTCAGGATCCCGGCCAGGATGAGCGGCTGCATGACGGGGTATCCAGCCTCTATTCGGGCTTTTTGTTTATGGCCGGGGGGTTTGCCCTGGTCTGGGTATTGGGCCGGATGGTCCGGTAAATGGACCATACCTAATACGCAGTTTTACCGTTAGTTCTGGGTAAAGAGACGCAAAAAAAACATCATCATCATCATGAGAAATCTCAATCGTATTCTTGTGCCCACCGATTTTTCAGAGGGTTCCCAGGCCGCATATGAATACGCCAAAAAGGTTACGGGCGTATGTGGCGGTGTGGTCAATCTGATGCACATCGTACCCACCCTTCAGTATTTCAGCAACAGCATGAACGTGGTCGGCTATCCGCCGTCTCTGGATCAGCCCAAACCCGGCCTGGAGGAGGAAGTCCTGGCCCGGCTGGAGGAGGCGCTTCTCGAAAATTTCGGGAAAGACCATATGGGTGAGGCCATCGTCAAGCTGGGGCGAAAAACGTACATGGAAATAGCCCGGGAAGCCGAAAAGAAAGAATATGACCTGGTGATCATGGGCAAGACCGGCTCGCACGGGGCCTTCATCCTGGGCAATGTGACCGAAAAGGTGGTCCGCCATTCCCCCAAGCCCGTTCTGTCCGTAAACAAAAAGCCTCAGCCGGATGGACTCAAGCGGTTCATGGTGCCGACCGACTATTCCCAGTACTCCCTGCAATCGCTTCATGAGGCCATCCTGCTGGGATCGCTGACCAACGGGGAGATCATCCTTTTCCATGTGCTGGAGCTGTTCGGCTCCCCGTCGGAAAACGAGCCGATGATCCCCGATCAGGATGTAGAAAATTCAGTCCGCATGAAACTGCTGAACAGGGTGGATACCTATCTGCAGGCCCGGGGAGAGTGGAATATGCAACTCGTACGCGACATCAACGGGCGGACCGGTCACTTTTTGATCCGGGGAGAGGAGGAGGAGGAAGAAGCCGTCCCCTTTTCCGTGGAGATCCAGCGCGGGGTGGGCGCCCATCATGCCATCACCGATTTTGCCGCTGAGCATGCCGACCTTATCATCATCAACACCCACGGAAGAGGTGGATTCTCACGGATGTTCATCGGTTCGACCACCGAACGGGTCATTCAGCAATCCGGCAAACCGGTGCTGTCCATCAAGGCCGAAGAAGAACAGCAGATCGTGGAGTAGGCGCTAGTCAAACGGCTTGCCCACTCCTTCCATTTCAACGTAAACGGTCTTCAGCTGCGTGTAATGTTCAATGGCGGCCTGCCCGTTTTCGCGGCCCATGCCCGACATCTTGTAACCTCCGAAGGGAATTTCCACGGGAGTGATGTTGAAGTTATTGATCCAGCAAATCCCGGCCTGGAGTGCGGCCACGACCCGGTGCCCCCGCTTGAGGTCTCTGGTGAACACCCCGGCCGACAACCCGTAGGGGGTATGATTGGCGCGGCCGATGACCCCGGCTTCGTCTTCAAAAGGCAGGACGGTCATGACCGGGCCGAATATTTCCTCCCTTACGATGCGGTTATCGTCCGATTCGGCATAAAAAACGGCCGGTTCGATAAAATTTCCATCATTGAACGGTGAGCCGCTGCCAAAATCAACTTCCCTGCCCCCGAAAAGAAGCCTGGCCCCGTCCTCGCGGCCGATCGCCATATAGGAGAGCACTTTTTCCTTTTGCTCCCGGCTGATCAGCGCCCCAATGCGGGTGGATTCATCCATGGGGTCGCCGATGGGCAGCTTCCGGGTTTCCTGCTCCAGACGCCGGAGAAATTCATCCATAATATCCTTATGCACGTACACGCGGGTCCCGTTCGAGCAGATCTCGCCCTGGGTATAGAAATTGCCCATCATGGCCCCCTGGACGGCGTCATCAATATCGGCGTCGTCAAAAATGAGGATGGGGTTCTTCCCGCCGAGCTCCAAAGAAATCTTCTTGAGCGTACCGGCGGCCCCCCGCATAATTTTTTGTCCGGTGGAAACCTCCCCGGTAAGGGAGATCTTGCTGACTCCCTTATGGGCGACCAGGGCCTTGCCGGCCTCCGGTCCGCCCTGGACGACATTGAACACGCCTTCCGGCAGGCCGGCTTCCATAAAAATTTCCGCCAGCCGGACCGCCGTCCGTGGCGTGAGCTCGGCCGGTTTGAAGATCATGGTATTGCCGCAGGCCAGTGCGGGGGCCGCCTTCCAGCAGGCGATCTGAATCGGATAGTTCCAGGCCCCGATGCCGGCGCAAACCCCCAGCGGCTCGCGCCGGGTATAGGCAAAGCTTGCCCCCAGCTGAATATGGCTGCCCTCGATGGAAGCGGCCAGTCCGCCGAAATACTCCAGGGCATCGGCCCCGGAATGCACATCCACGGCAAGGGCCTCGCAGATGGGTTTGCCGGTATCCTCCACCTCGATCCGGGCCAGCTCCCGGTTGTGCTCCCTGAGCAGTCCGGCGGCCTTTTTCAGAATGCGTCCGCGTTCGGTGCCGGTCATCGCCGACCATGCCGGAAAGGCTTCGGCGGCGGCGGACACGGCCCTGTCGATGTCGGCCGGCGAAGCCTCGGCCACCCGGCCGGTTACCGAACCGGTGGCCGGGTTGATGTTGTCAAAGCAGGAAGCCGGATCGACCGGAACAGATTTCCCGCTGATAAAACTGGAGGTGATGGATTCGTTCATTGGATCATGGTTTTTGGCACGCAGGTGCCGATAGGGTCTGTTTTATTTTAGGCGCTGGTTTCTTCTTTTTGGGTGGTTTCGCCGGTTTGTTTGTAGAGGGGGCGGGGCTTGCAGAATTTGCCCGTCAGGTGGGACACGGCCATGATGGTGAGCAGTCCGCTGACCATGGCAAAGGTGCGGAAGGGGAACATAACCACGCCGAATTCATCGATCATGGGATACGGGATAAGCGTCGGGATACCCAGGGTGGCATCCCCGCCGCCAAAACGCAGGATAAACGAAACGGCGAGTCCGGCCATGGATCCGTACCTATTGGCCCGTTTGAAGAACAGGGCCGTCACCAGCTGGGGGAACAGGATGGTATACACGAAGTCGCTGCACAAAAACCAGAGCTCGTATACGCTTTTCACCTGAAGGGCCAGCAGCGTGGCCGTGATGCCGATGATCCAGATGAACCGTCTCAGCATTTTCGACAGCTGCTCGTTATCCATGCCGGGTTTGACCAGGGGACGATACACATTCCAGGAGGCCAGGGAGGAGGCCGACAGGATGGAGGAATCCACCGACGACATGACCGCCGCGGCGATGGCGCCCAGACCGAGCATGGCTACAAAGGGATTGGTAAGGTAGCGGACCACATAGGGAAGAATAAGGGCCGCATCCTCCGGCGGGGCCACGCCGACCGATTCCCAGGATACCACATCGCCGATCATGCCGATCAGCACGGCCGGGACGGCCGCCAGGATGCAGACAAAACCGGCAATAATAGACAGCCACATGGCCGTTTTTTCATTTTTGGCCGCCAGCACCCGCTGGAAATACACCTGCCAGGGAATGCCCCCGAAGATCAGCAGCAGCATGGAATCCCACCAAAGCCAGTAGCTGTTGCCCCAGCCTTCGTGGCGCCAGGCATCAATAGGCGGGAATAGGGTCCCGAAAATCCCCTTGCTGCCCTGATAGGTTTCCAGCAGCACGTCGAGTCCCCCCACATGCGACAGGGCGAAGGGGATCACCAGTAGCAGTCCGCCGATCAGCAAGATCAGCTGGATGACGTCGGTCAGGGCCACGGCCCACAATCCGCCGATAGCCGTATAGGCAATGGCGATAAAAGCCGATAAAATAATCGACAGGCTGAAATCCAGTCCAAGCACGGTCCCGAAGGTCGTGCCCAGGGCCGTTAAAATGGCGGCCGTCCAGAAAACTTCGGCCGTGACGGCCGGCAGGGCCAGGACCGCCGCCATCTTTTTGCCGTAGCGCTGCCGCAGCGGATCCAGCATGGTGGTAAATTCATAGCGGCGCATCTTGCGGGCAAAGAAGATCCCGCCCAGGATCAGGCTAAGCGAATAGCCCCACGGGGCCTGCACCCAGGCCAGGCCGTTGGAGCTGGTGTACTCGGCCGTGCCGTTGATATACCCCCCGCCAACCCAGGTTGCGCTCATCGTAAACACGGCGATGAACAGGGGGATATTCCGCCCGGCCAGGATAATGTCGGTGGTGGAATCCGATTTCCTGAGGTTGGCCGCATACAGGCCTATATAAAAAATACCGGCATAGAACACCATCATGGAGAGGTAGCCCGGCCAGTAGATGGGCTGGGCGGTGTCCATCCATTCAACGACGATGCCGATGATGACCAGCAGAATAGTTAACGCAAGGATGGGGAACAGCGAAGGCTGATTTCCCCGGTTAAATATTTGTACGTTCGGCTTCTCTTTGTCCGTAGAATTCAAAATATTTTTGGTTGGTGGCCGGAAGGGGCTTATCAAGCGGGTAAAGTTATAGAATAAGTTCTTTAATCAAAAAAGAATAATTAACTGGATAAAGTGGCCTGTAACCGCTAATTTAAGGGGCTGAAGCCTTTTTTAGAATTTTGCTTACCCCCCGATCATGAACAAACTGCAACTGCGTATTTTTTTAGTGCTGGCGCTGAGCCTGTGTTTCAGCCAGGCCTACGGCCAGCAGGAAGCCGGCGTTTCCATACTCAAAGGTCCGACGCCCATTCCCGGCGGGGACGCCCTGGACGGCGGGGATATCACCCTGCAGAACGGCCGCTTCGCCGTTTCCTTTGCCGCGGCCTCCCGGCCCCCGTGGGGTGTGGCCCGGGGCGGCATCCTGGACCTGGCCATCATCGATGACGGCAGGTATTCCAGCGATCTGGCCTCCCTGATAGACTTCATGCCGGATAACTGGTCCAGCTGGCCTACTACCTATCAGGAAGTGCGCGTGCTGGAAGAGGGTCCCGACCGGGGCGTTGTGCAGGTCAGGCGCGACTGGCACGATGTGGCCCTGGAAACGACCTTCACCCTGGAGCGGGGACAAAGCACCATGCGCATTCACACGGAAATGACGAATACCGGACAGGAAGCCTTCGAAGACATCCTGTCGGGCTACGTGCTGTGGGCCGACGGGGGCTATCTGTATAACCGGCCCGGCAACGCGGACCTGCAGGCCGGATCGGCCCATGAGCTGCTGACCGGCTGGACGGCCAGTTACGACCGGGACTGGGCGCTGGTCTTCCACGCTCCGTTTGCCGGCCATACCGGATACGGAGGCCAGGACCAGTATCAGCGCCACACGTTGCCGCCGGGAGGGACCATCGACTTTGACGGCTGGCTGCAGGTCATTCCCCGCGGTGAACTCTCACCCGCCCTGGACTTCGAAGTCCGCCGCCGCAATACGGGCCGGGGCACCCTCTCCGGCCAGGTCCGGACAAGGGGAGACCAGCTCGTGGAAGATCCCATCATCATGGTGAACAAAGAGGGTTATCCCTATGTATGGGCGGCCGGGAAACAGGGCCGGTACGAATTTACCCTTCCCGGGGGCGAGTATGAAATCTATGCCATGGCCGAAAACTATGCCCAAAGCCCGGCCCGCGATGTTCACATAAGCCCCGGAGAGTCCCTGTCCCTGGATTTTAACGACCTCGAAGAGCCGGGAACCCTCGCCTTCGACATCACCGGGGGGCCCGGCGGCGAAAAAACCGACGCCAGGCTCGAAATCACCGAAGGGCAGACCTCCCCGGTCCGTTACATGGGAAGCAAAACCTTCTTCACGGACCTGGAACCGGCCGGGCAGGCCTCCTTTGCCATTGCTCCCGGCGACTACGTATTCAATATTGGCTCGGGGCAGGGATTCACATCCGGGCCCGTCGAAGCGGAAGTGACCGTCGGGCCGGGACAAACCAGCCGCCTGGAAATCGCCCTGGCCCCGGCCTTCCGCCCGAATGAAAGCGGCTGGTACAGCGCCGACCTCCACCATCACTCCGATATCCTCGACGGGTCCACGCCCGTGCGGCAGGTGCTTCAGTCCCAGCTGGCGGCGGGGCTGGATTTTGCCTTCCTCAGCGATCATGATTCCGGGGAAAACCTGGCGCTGATGGATTCGCTGGCCTCCCTGCGGGATATCCCTTTCATCGCCTCCATGGAAATATCCCCCTCCTGGGGACACTTCAACGTTTTTCCCCTGGACGCCGGGGGGACGCCGGAAGTGGACCCTTCCTCGGCCACGGCCGGCGAAATATTCGATGCTGCCCGGCGCGCGGGCGCCCGGGTGATCTCGGTCAACCACCCTTATATTCCCTATGGATATTTCCATAACCTGGACAACGGCTCGGCCACGGGGGGATTCGACCCCGGCTTTAATCTGGTGGAAATGAACTACGGACGTACCGACGCCAGGGACCTCGAACGCATGTACGCATTCTGGGACGAGGGGCTGGGCATCTACCTCACCGCGGGATCCGATACCCATGATGTGTGGGAGGGAACCACCGGAGGGATGAGAATGTATGTGCACATCCCCGGAGAGCCCACCGTGGAAGGATTCGTCAGCCGCATTAAAAGCGGGCACGCCTACGCCACATCCGGTCCGCTGATCGAACCCGGCCATCTGTTCGGCTCCCAGATCCGTTTCACCCCAGGGCAGCAGCTCAGGCTGCCCTTCCGGCTGATGTCGGTCAATAAACTGCACAGCGCCCGGCTCATCAGCAGCGGCGGCGAGGTGCTGCAGTCGGTGGACCTGCAGCAGGCCGGCACCCTGACCGATGTCATTTTCACCGTACGTCCCCAGGATAACAGCTGGTACTCCATCACCGTTGAAGATCAGGCCGGCGAATATGCCTACAGCAATCCAATTTGGGCCGTCCCGGCCGAATATCAGGAAATAACTCCAAACCCAAAATGAGCAAAACAAAGTCATACGACTACATCATTGTTGGCGGCGGGTCGGCCGGCTGCGTGCTGGCCAACCGCCTGAGCGAGAACCGGGATCATCAGGTCCTCATCCTCGAGGCCGGCCGGCCGGACTATATCTGGGACCTGTTTATCCATATGCCCGCGGCGCTGACCATCCCCATCGGCAATAAAAACTACGACTGGTGCTATGAAACCGAGCCCGAGCCCCATATGGGCGGACGCAAGGTGTTCCATGCCCGGGGCAAAGTGCTGGGGGGATCCAGCTCCATCAACGGCATGATCTTCCAGCGGGGCAACCCCATGGATTATGAAAAATGGGCCGGGGATAAAGGCATGGAAAACTGGAGCTACAACCATTGCCTGCCCTACTTCAAAAGGATGGAAAACTCCCTGGGCGGCGACCTGTCCTACCGCGCCAGCAAGGGTCCGCTCAACCTGGAAAAAGGCCCCGGCCTCAACCCCCTGTTCAAAGCGTTTTTGTCCGCCGCCCGGCAAGCCGGTTTCCCGGCCACCGACGATGTCAACGGCTACCGGCAGGAGGGATTCGCCCTGTTTGACCGCAACATCAAAAAAGGCCGCCGCTTCAGCGCCGCCCGCGCCTATTACCATCCGGTCAAAAACCGGCCCAACCTTGACATCCGCACCCGGGTGCATACCAACAAAGTCCTCTTCGACGGCAAGCGGGCCACCGGGGTGGAGTATCAGGATAAAAAGGGGAAGGTCCATAACGTATATGGCGGGGAAGTCATCTCCTGCGCGGGGGCCTTTAACACCCCGCAGCTGCTGCAGCTGTCCGGCATCGGCAATGCCCGCGACCTGGAGAAACTGAATATCCCGGTAATCGCCGATCTGCCGGGGGTAGGGGAGAACCTTCAGGACCACCTGGAAGTCTACGTCCAGCACGCCTGCAAACAACCCGTATCCCTCAACCCGGCCATGAAATGGTGGCGTAAGCCTGACATCGGGCTGCGGTGGCTCCTCTTCAAAAAAGGGCCGGCCTCCACCAATCACTTTGAAGCCGGAGGCTTTACCCGCAGCAACGATGAGGTGGCCTACCCCAACCTGATGTTCCATTTCCTTCCCCTGGCCGTGCGCTACGACGGCTCGTCCCCCGAAGGCGGCCATGGCTACCAGGTGCACGTGGGGCCGATGTACTCCAATGCCCGGGGCTCGGTCAAAATCAAATCCACCGATCCGCGGGAGCATCCCTCGGTGGTGTTTAATTATTTATCCACCGAACAGGACCGGAGAGAGTGGGTGGAGGCCATCCGGCAGGCCCGGGAGATCTTAAAGCAGCCGGCCCTGGGCGAATACAACGACGGGGAAATTTCCCCCGGACCCGGTGTGCAGACCGACCGGCAGATCCTCGACTGGGTCGCCAAAGACGCCGAAACGGCCCTGCACCCGTCCTGCACCTGCAAAATGGGAACCGATGAGACGTCCGTCGTCGATCCACAGACCATGAAAGTACATGGCGTGGAAGGCTTGAGGGTGGTCGATGCCTCGGCCATCCCCCACATTACCAACGGCAACATCTACGCCCCGGTGATCATGATGGCCGAAAAAGCCAGCGACCTGATTTTGGGCAACGGCCCGTTGCCCCCTGTGGAGACCCCCTTTTACCGGCACGGGTAGGTCACCCTATTCAAACAAGGGCGAGCTTAAATACCGGTCGCCGATATCGCAGGCTATGGTCACGATGACGCCGTGGGTCAGCTCCCCGGCCAGGTTCAGGGCAACCTGCAGGGCCCCGCCGCTGCTCATGCCGGCGAAGATGCCCTCTTCGGAGGCCATCCGGCGGGTCATGGCCGTGGCCTGGGCTTCGCTCACATCCATGACGCGATCCACGCGCTCAGGCTCAAAAATTTTAGGCACGAACTCCGGCGACCACCGCCGGATGCCCGGGATCTGGGAGTCCCCCGACGGCTGGGCGCCGATGATCTGAACGGAGGGTTTCTGCTCCTTCAGGTAGCGCGACACCCCCATGATGGTACCGGTGGTGCCCATAGACGAAACAAAATGGGTGATCTTTCCCGCCGTATCCCTCCATATTTCGGGTCCGGTGGTCCGGTAATGCATGCGGTAGTTATCCGGATTGGCAAACTGGTTGAGGATGTGATACTCCCCGCCGGCGGACATCTCCTCTGCCAGGGTGCGGGAATATTCGATCGTCTTTTCGGCCGGCGTAAGAATAAGCTCGGCGCCGTAGGCCTTCATGGTCCGGATCCGCTCGGTGGTGGAATTGTCCGGCATGACCAGGGTCATATGCAGGCCCTTCAGGCTGGCGATCATGGCCAGGGCAATGCCCGTATTGCCGCTGGTCGCTTCGATGACCTTATCCCCCGGCTTTATCTCCCCCCGCTCCAGGGCCCCGGCGATCATGCCCAGGGCCGTTCTGTCCTTCACGCTTCCTCCCGGGTTCTGCCCCTCGAGCTTACAATAGATTTGCACGTCCGGGTTGTCGGGTATGCGCTTCAGCTGAACCAGGGGGGTGTTGCCTATCAGGTCTTCAACGGTCATAAGGGGCTGGATTAGTCGGGTATGTTTTCAGGGGCCGCTTTATAATACACCCTGGAATGGGGGGGGAGGCTCTGGGTAAGCCACACGTTGCCGCCGATGACGCTGTCGTGGCCCACCACCGTATTCCCGCCCAGAATGGAAGCCCCGGCATAGATCACCACATTATCCCCGATATCCGGATGCCTTTTGGTGGCCGCATCCTCCTTGCGCACGCTCATGGCCCCGAGCGTTACGCCCTGGTAGAGCTTGACGTAATCGCCGATCCTGGTGGTTTCCCCGATTACGACGCCCGTGCCGTGATCGATGCAGAAATTCGTCCCAATCTGAGCGCCCGGATGAATCTCGATCCCCGTGCGGCTGTGGGCATTCTCGGCGATGATCCGGGCCACCAGTTCCAGTCCGTCCTGATGCAGCCGGTGGGCAATGCGGTAGGAGGCGATGGCATAAAATCCCGGATAAGTCTTGATGATCTCCGTCAGGCTCTTAGCGGCCGGATCGCCGCTGAACATGGCCTGAACATCCAGGATGAGCGAATCCTTGATCGAAGGCAGGGCCTTCAAAAATCCATCCGCCAGGGTTTGTTCATCGTTGTTGTTGCAGTCATAACGGTCGGATAAAATCTCCAGCAGCTCCTCCTTGAGTTCCCGGTAATGTGAATCGAAGTTCTCCTTATCGTCGAAGCGCACATTGCCCCACTGGGGGAAAAGAAACCCCAGCAGATTATTGAAAAAATCAATGACGTGTTTGGGCGGAGGACAGCGGTCGGCTTTCTGGTGCTCCTTAAATAAATTACCTAAAAATTCTTTATCCATTCGTTTTCCGCATTGCTTACAAGGTTAATGGCATGAAAGGTAAGATTATTTTGTAACCTTTTTAATTTTTTTCAGTGTACCGTATAAACAGATATTCACAATGGCCGTAGCTCAGCAACCCATGTCGGATAATGCACTCATGATAGAAGTTAAAAATGGCGATTTGGATAAGCTAGGGGTTGTTACCTCCCGGCGCGACATCAGCGAAGATCTGGTCCAGGCCGTCTTCGAGCGCATCATCCGCTACCGGTCGTCGTATAGCGGACACGGGGCCTTTTCAACGTGGATCTTTCAGATCGCCCGGCATCTTCACGCTGACCACTGGCAGAAAACGGATAAACGGGCCGAAGACGGCGAGTTTGAACACTGGGAATCCCTGCAAAGCGATAACGTGGAAAATCCCGGCGAGAACGGGGAGGAGTCCGACCGGATGCTGCTGCAGCGGGCCCTTAAAAAACTCGGCGACGGGAAGAAACAGGCCCTGATCCTCAGCCGGTTTGAGGGCTTCACCTACCGGGAAATTTCCGAAATAATGGGATGCACCGAAAGCGCGGTAAAAGTGCGGGTCTTCAGGGCCATCAACGAACTCAAAGAGATCATTACTCATCTCCGAAAACAAAAAAAATATGATTGACGAAAAATACATTGGCCTGGTCACCGGCCATCTGCAGAACACGTTGACGGAGGAGGAGCGCCGCCAGCTTAACGGGCTGATCGGGGAAGGCAAAATCGACCCATCCGAACTCCGGGAGATGGAAACCGTCTGCGCGGGGCTGGACTCTCTGAACGCCCCGGAACCCGGCCCGGGCATGAGCCGACGGTTCCATGCCATGCTGGAGGATGAAAAAGGCCGGCGATGGCCGGTGCTGTTCCGGAGGATCGTGTATGCGGCGGCCTTTTTCCTGATGGGCCTTATGGCTGGAAGCGGCCTGCTGGCCCCGGACCGGCAGGATGAGCAGGTGGCCGGGCTGGCCACAGAGGTTTCGGAGCTGAAAGAAATGATGATGATCAACCTGCTGAGCAACGCCTCGCCGATCGAACGGCTCAAAGCCGTCCAGATCAGCAACGATCTGGCCCCGGCCGACCAAAGAGTGGCCGCCGCCCTGCTGCATACCCTGAACACCGACTCCAATGTCAATGTCCGCCTGGCCGCCGTCAACGCCCTGATGCGCCACGCCGCCAATCCTGAAGTCCGGCAGGGGATGGTCAGCTCCATCACAATGCAGGAATCCCCTGTAGTCCAGATAGCGCTGGCCGACGCCATGCAGATGCTGGGAGAGGGGCAGTCGGTCGATGAATTCAGGAAGCTGCTCGAACAAAACGAAATGGACGCCACCGTCCGGAATAAACTTGAAAACACCATAGCATCACTAATATAAGGAGAACACCATGAAAGCATATCCCTTCACCCTGGCATCGGCCCTGTTCAGCCTGCTGCTGGCCGTCCCGGCCCTGGCCCAGGAACAACAAGTTGTCATACCTCTAAGCGAACCCGGGCAGCCGGGTACGCTTGAGTTGAGCGTTATCCGCGGCTCGGTCAGCGTAAGCGGCTACGACGGCGATGAAGTGATCATCAATTATGACGGAGACGAGGAGCCCCGGCAGTCCCGAGAGGAGACCGAGGACGGGCTGCGGCGCATCAGCCCGGGGAACTCCGGCTTTGAGGCCAGCGAAAGCAACAACACCGTGACCGTCAGCAATTTATCGCCCATCAGGAGGATGGATTTCGAAATTTCGGTGCCGTACAACTTCTCGCTTGAACTGGCCCTGGTGACCGGCGACGATATAACGGTGGATAACATAAACGGGGAGATCGCCATCAGTCATGTGAACGGAGGAATAACGCTCACCAATGTGGGCGGTTCGGCGACGGTCAATACGGTAAACGGAGACATTACCGCAACCTTCCGTGAGGTGGCCGAACAGCGGCCCATGGCCTTCAGCAGCGTCAACGGCGACATCGACGTCACTCTGCCGCAAACCGTTCAGGTCTCGGCCAGGATGAATTCCGAAATGGGGGAGATATACACCGATTTTGACATGGAGCTGGATGAGGGGGACGACCAGACCGGATCCCCCGGTTCCAACGCGTTCAACATATCCGTGAACCGGTGGATGAACGGCACGATCAACGGCGGCGGCCCGGAGTACATGTTCAAGACCCTTCGCGGGGATATTTTCATCCGCCGCCAATGACACCGGTTTAACCACCTGGCCGGACAATAAAAGCCGGCCGGCGTGGTAATAATAACGTTACCGGAAATAGCCGGATCCAATTGGATAACCATGCAAATTGCGTTATCTTATTGCACCCTCCAAAAAGGGGCCCGTAGCTCAGTTGGTTAGAGCGCTCGACTCATAATCGATCGGTCGCAGGTTCAAGTCCTGCCGGGCCCACTTTTTTTCACGCCCTCCTTTATGCCCAAAATACCGCTTAAATACGCTTTAAAAGGCTATTTTTGGGCTTTCCTAACCATGATTACCATTGCTCACTAAAAGAAAATATTTCCCTTTTAGTCACTCTTTTCTAACTTAGGCGGTACAAAAAGCGGTACAAAA
>JBBDRB010000043.1:0-39907 GCA_040905685.1 Balneolales bacterium
TTTTGACGGGTTGTCAAAAAGCCTTTTTTGTGTAAGTGGCGGGGGTAGGATTCGAACCTACGACCTTCGGGTTATGAGCCCGACGAGCTACCAGCTGCTCCACCCCGCAATAGAATCCAAATATAAGGCAATACGGTGAGTTTGTCAATAATAAATATAAATAATCCAGGACCGTTATCCGCAGCTATTGTCAATTAGATTTGATTTTCCGTTAATAAATTGTAATATTAATGATGTAATAAATCAATTACATACGCAATATAATTACGATCAGGATATTAAAAGAGAACTATTCTTTAAAGGCATTTTCACCACGGTGGGTAATACTCGCGTTTTTACCCATGCATACCTTTTCGGTATAACGGATCCAGAGCTATTCATAATGCCTCGTCTTTAATACAATTTGTATAAACATGAACCCTGTTGATCTAACCATTTTTATAGTATATATATTCGGCGTTCTCGGAGTCGGATATTACTTCATGCTTAGAAATGAAGGTGCCGCTGATTATTATATCGGCGGCCGCAAGATATCCTATCCTCACATAGGCCTTTCTGTGGTTGCCACCGATGTAGGGGGAGGATTTTCAATCGGATTGGGCGGACTCGGCTTCATTATGGGTCTGTCGGGGTCCTGGATGCTGTTTACCGGCTTTCTGGGAGCCTGGTTAAGCGCCGTGTACCTCATCCCCAAAGTTAAGGATCTCTCGACGGAGATGAATTTCTACACCATGCCCGACCTTTTTGGCCATTTTTTTAGTCCACGGGCCGCCTTAATTGCCGGTTTTATATCGGCCATTGGCTATATCGGATTTACCAGTTCACAGATGCTGGCCGGGGCCAAGCTGGCATCAGCTTCATTTGAGGGATTGGGCCTGGATGCGGCTCTGTATATTATGGGCATCATTATTGTCGTTTATACCGTGATGGGGGGAATAAAAGCTGTAATCTATACCGATACTTTTCAGTGGATCCTGTTGATGAGCGGCCTGGTATTCATAGGCATTCCAATATCGTATTTTGCCGTGGGCGGCATGGACGGCATTCGCGAAGCGGTCCCTGCTGATTTTTTGACGCTGACCAACATCACCTGGCAGCAGTGTTTTAACTGGGGGGTAACGATTATCCCGATCTGGTTTGTTGGAATGACCCTGTATCAGCGGATTTACTCCAGCCGCAGTGAAAAAGAAGCCCAGAAGGCCTGGTATGTAGCCGGTTTCTTTGAATGGCCGATTATGGCTTTTATGGGCGTATTATTAGGAATGTTTGCTCATGTAGGCGCCGAACAAGGCATGTTTTCCTATATGGGTTTCGATTCGGCCGGGGAACTGGACGCGGAAATGGGTCTGCCTTTTTTGTTGCGGACCGTCCTGCCTGTAGGATTGATGGGGTTGATGATGTCGGCGTATTTCTCAGCCATTATGTCTACGGCGGATAGCTGCCTGGTGGCGGCCTCGGGTAACGTCAGTTCAGATATACTCGGTAAAGTTTTCAACCTGAAATGGGGGCATACCCGGCATGTCCGGTTTTCCCAGATCGTTACTTTAGTGCTTGGGTTTGGAGCGGTGCTGCTTGCGGCCACCATGGAAAATGTGCTGGAGATCATGTTATATTCCTATGCATTCATGGTTTCCGGCCTGCTGGTGCCCGTTATAGGAGCCCTGTATTGGAAAAAAAGCAGCAGTGCGGGAGCCATCGGCTCCATGATCATCGGCGGGGGAACCACCCTTGTTCTCACGGTTTTGAATATCCCATTGCCAATGGGTCTGGATCCCAACATATTTGGGATAACCGCCGCGTTAATTTTGTTTATATCGTTGTCATTGGGTATACCTGATAAAAAAACCGAAGGGGTTGAGATCAGATAAACAATTTTGAAATAAACATTATGGATTACGAAATTATCAATAAAGACAACCAGCATCAAAGCAGGTTCACAGCGGATGATGTCGCCGGTTTTTTATATGTGAGCCTCGATCAGTACGGTGATAAGATCAAAGATATTCACCGGTGCATTGAATATGCCCTGGAAGATCAGTCCGGAAAAGGGGGCTTCATCGTCATTGCATCCGAGGAAGGGAAAATTGCCGGGGCTGTGATTGTGAATGAAACGGGGATGTCGGGTTTTATCCCTGAGAATATCCTGGTTTACATAGCCGTAAGTTCCGATTACCGGGGAATGGGAGTGGGTAAAGAACTTATGAAACGGTCAGTTGAAGCTGCAGAGGGCGATGTGGCCCTGCACGTTGAACCCGACAATCCGGCCCGGCTTCTTTATGAAAAAATTGGATTTACTCACAAATACCTTGAAATGAGGTACAAGAAGTAACAATGGCTTATCTTAAATTATATCGCGATAAACTACAGCATAACTATTCATTTCTCAGCGATATCCTGAAGACGAGGGATATTGAGTGGGGGGTGGTAACCAAATTATTTTGTGGTCACAAGGAGTACATTAAAGAGGTCATCGATTTAGGGGTCATGGAGATTCACGACTCACGGGTCAGTAACCTGAAAGTCGTCAAGTCGATCAATCCGGATGCCCAGACTGTTTACATCAAACCACCACCCAAAAAGAGCATTCCCAGCATCATCAAATATGCCGACGTCAGTTTTAATACCGAGCTTTCAACCATAAGGCTGTTATCCAAAGAGGCCGAAAAGCAGGATAAAGATCATAAAATAATCATTATGATCGAACTCGGTGACCTGAGAGAAGGGGTGGTCAGGGAAGATCTGATCGATTTTTATTCACAGGTCTTTAAACTGCCACGGATCCGGGTGGTGGGACTCGGGACCAACCTGAACTGCCTGCACGGGGTGATGCCCGATAGCGACAAGCTTATTCAGCTCTCGCTTTACAAGCAAATCATCGAACTGAAGTTCGACCGCAAAATCCCGTTTGTGTCCGGCGGTACGTCGGTCACCATCCCCCTGATCCTTAACGGGGAGCTGCCTGAAGGCGTCAACCACTTTCGCGTGGGGGAAACCCTGTATTTCGGCCTTAACCTCTTCAGCGGAAAGATCATCGAAGGCATGGAGTCGTCCGTGCTGGAGCTTTTTACCCAAATAATTGAGATCCATGAAAAACCCATGGCCCCCAGCGGATCCATGGGAACCAACCCCATGGGCAACGTCATGGAGATTGACGAAGACCTGTACGGCAAGACGGCCTACCGTGCTATTTTAGACATCGGGTATCTTGATATTCAGCCTGAATTCCTTGTTTCCAAAAGCGAGGATGTGAAAATTGTCGATGCCAGCTCTGATATGCTGGTCGTGGATGTCGGGCAGAACGAAAGCAATTTAAAAGTGGGCGATACCATACCGTTTGAACTGAAATACGTTGGGGCGCTGGGCATCATGAACTCCAGCTACATAGACAAGCTAGTGGAGTGACAAGATTTTTTAAATGAACACTATTTTACAGCTCAGGCATAAACTTCATACCCTTGCCGAAGTATCCAATAAAGAAAAAAACACGGCGGTCTTTATCCGGGAATGGCTGGCGGATACCCGTCCGGATTCGATCATTGACCATATAGGCGGCTATGGAATTGCCGCCGTGTACAACGGACCGGAGCCGGGTCCGACGGTGATGATCCGCGCCGAGCTTGATGCCCTGCCCATTCCCGAGACCATTGAATCGGACCATGGTTCCGGCTCGCCTGGCATTGCCCATAAGTGCGGTCATGACGGTCACATGGCCATCGTCTGCGGGGTAGCCCGGAAACTGAAGGAAAATCCGGTCAAAAAAGGCCGGGTGGTCTTACTGTTTCAGCCCGCTGAAGAAACCGGAGAGGGAGCGGCAAGGATCCTGGAGGATGAAAAATTTAAAAATATTGCTCCCGATTATATTTTTGCTTTACATAATCTTCCTGGATTTCCTGAAAATGAGATTATCGTCAGGCAAGGGGTATTTGCTTCGGCCTCACGGGGGCTCATTGTCCGCCTGAAAGGTAAAACATCGCATGCCGGTCACCCCGAAGATGGTAAAAGCCCCGCCCTGGCGGCTGCCACGCTGATCCAGGGCTTAACGGCCCTTCCATCTTTATATACTACCCTGCATAGTGCAGCCCTGGTGACCATCATCCATGCGAGGGTCGGGGAGATTGCCTTTGGAACTACTCCGGGTCATGCCGAGGTTATGGCAACTTTGCGGGCATATCGCAACGAGGATATCAACACCATGGTCCGGGAGTCCCTGCAACTGGTAAAAGGAACCTGCATGGCCCATGGGCTGGAATACGAGACGGGCTGGACGGAGATCTTTGAGTCAAATATAAATGATAAAACCTGTATAAACATGATTACCACGGCTGCAGAGGAGAATGGGCTGAAAACACGGAAGCAAAAGAATGCTTTTCCCTGGTCTGAGGATTTCGGCCGGTTTACTCAACAATACAAAGGGGCACTCTTCGGGCTCGGTGCCGGGTTGAAACACCCTCAGTTGCACAACAGCAATTATGATTTTCCCGATTCCATTTTATCGGCCGGTATAGCGATGTTTTGCTCCATTATTCAGAATGTGCCCGGTCAAAATCCGTAACAGGTTCACCCGACAACCGAATGTTCCACACCTCTTATATTGAAATCAGCAAATCCGCCTTCAGACATAATCTGCGTTTCATAAGAAAAATTTTGGGAGATAAGGTCAAGCTGTCTTCGGTAATCAAAGGCAATGCCTACGGCCACGGCATCGAGCATTTTTTGCCCCTTGCCGAAGAATGCGGCGTGGACCATTTTTCCGTCTTCAGCGCCGGTGAGGCCTTAAGGGCTCATGAATCCAGGACCAGGGATTCTCACATCATGATCATGGGGATGATTGAGGATGAGGAGCTGGACTGGGCCATTGAACATGAAATTTCCTTCTATGTATTTGAGTTCAAGCGCCTGACCGCAGCGATACAGGCGGCCCGCCGGCAAAATAAAAAAGCGCTGATCCATATTGAGCTCGAAACCGGCATGAATCGCCTGGGGTTCAATGCCTGTGATTTTGAAAAATTGACGGGTATCCTGAAGCAGAATACCCAATACCTGACACTGGAAAGCTTTTGTACGCATTACGCCGGAGCCGAAAGTGTGAGCAACTACCTGAGGGTGCAAAACCAGATCAAGAATTTTAACAGTCATGTGCGGGTTTTTCGCAAGCACAAGATGAAGGCGAAAATCCACCATACGGCCTGTTCGGCTTCCGCCCTGACCTATCCGGAAACCATCATGGATATGGCTCGCATTGGCATTGCGTCCTATGGATACTGGCCCAGCAAAGAAACGTATATGCAATATGTGCTGAACGGAGACCGGGTTAAGGAAAATCCTCTAAAACGGATCATCAGCTGGAAAAGCAAGGTGATGAGTACCAAAGACGTCCAAAAAGGGGATTTTATCAATTATGGCACTTCGTTTCAAACTTCGCGTGACTCCAGGGTGGCTGCCATTCCCGTGGGGTACTGCCATGGGTTTAGCCGCAGCATGAGTAATCTCGGAAGGGTGCTGATCCGCGGACGGCGCCTGTCGGTAGTCGGGGTGGTGAACATGAATATGTTCCTGGTCGATGTGACCAGCTTTCCCGATATTCAAAAGGGAGACGAAGTGGTGATTATCGGCAAACAGCGTACAAACAGCATCTCCGTTTCAGCATTCGGCGAACTCACCAATTTCGTGAACTACGAAACCCTCGTGCGTTTGCCGGAGGATATTCCCCGGAAGATCGTAGAGTGAGGCTATCATTACGATTTTTTTGAATTATTTATAATTCTTGTTTGAAAAACAAATAATATTGTTAAAATTATTTGTTCATGCGTCAACAATGAAACCGGGAGGCCATCATCAGTCCGAAACAAAAGAAATGGTTCAGAGGCATGGTATTGATATCGGTTGCCGTTGCCATACTTTTTATCATGGCCATGCCGAAGATCAATCAGTCCGACTCCGGCAGCGGGGGCGAAAACGATAACGCAAATAACGATACACGTCCGTCGGTGGAGTATTACGTTCCCGCACCCGAGAGGTTCAGTAAGCGGGTGATCACCACAGGGTCTGTACGCGCTGATGAGGAAGTGTTTCTCCGCAGCGAGGTTCCGGGCGTTATTACGGCCATGTATTTCGGGGAAGGCAGCCGCGTGGAAGCCGGCCAGCTCCTGGTTAAGATCAGCGATGCCGAGTTGCAGCCCCAGCTAAGCAGGATGGGCTACCAGATCAACCTTGCGCGCATACGCGAACAACGCCAGAAAAATCTGCTTGACCGTCAGGCTATTGCCCAGGAGGATTATGACGTTGCTTTAAATGAATACCATATGCTTCTGGCCGAGAAAGAGCTAATTGAAGCCCGGATTGGCAAGACGGAGATACGGGCTCCCTTTGAAGGGTTTGTCGGACTGAAGAACGTCAGTCCCGGCGCGTATATAACGTCTGAAACCGGAATTGCCAGTCTTCAAAAGGTGGACCGGGTTAAAATTGATTTTTCTATACCCGAACAATATCAGCATCAGGTGAGGGTGGGGCAGCCTATGGAATTTACCCTGCAGAACAGCGAAGCGGTGATGCACGGGGAGATTTATGCCATTGAACCCAGGATTGACAGTGAAACGCGAACCCTCAGCCTTCGCGCCCTGGCCAATAACGATGACGGGACCCTTTTACCCGGGAATTACGCCCGTGTCGAGCTGGAGCTTTCCGCCCAGTCTGATGCCCTGTTAATCCCAACCGAAGCCTTAATTCCCGACATCGGCGGATACCGGGTGTTTCTGTATGAACAGGGAAAAGCAGCATTAACCCGGGTAGAAGCCGGTGCACGCACCGACGCCCGCATCCAGATCCTTAGCGGCATAACGCCGCAGGACAGCGTCATTACCACCGGGTTGCTGCAGATACGCGATGGCATGGACGTCAGACTGGCGGAAGGCAGCCCATGAGCTTATCCTCGCTCAGCGTCCGCCGTCCGGTACTGGCCTCGGTAATGTCCATCATCATCGTGCTGTTCGGCGTGATCGGGTACAACTATCTTGGTGTCAGGGAATATCCGTCGGTTGACCCACCCATTATCACCGTATCGACCAGTTATACCGGGGCCAATGCCGATGTGATCGAATCCCAGATCACCGAACCGCTAGAGGAGCAGCTAAATGGAATAGCCGGCATACGGACGATGACCTCAGTCAGCCGGGAAGGCCGCAGCACCATTACCGTGGAATTCGGACTGGATGTAGATTTGGAAGCCGCGGCCAATGATGTGCGTGACCGGGTTTCCCGGGCCGTGAGGAGTCTGCCGCCCGACGTCGATAATCCGGTTATTTCGAAGGCTGACGCCGATTCCAGCCCCATTGTTTTCCTGAACGTGCAAAGTGGCAGCCGGGACATTTTGGAAGTCAGCCATATAGCCAATACGGTATTCAAGGAACGCCTTCAGACGATACCCGGCGTCAGTGAGATCAGGATCTGGGGTGAAAAACGGTATTCCATGAGGCTCTGGCTGGACCCGGACCGTATGGCCTCCTATCAGGTTAACCCCATCGATATCCAGCAGGCATTAGACCGGGAGAACATAGAGTTGCCCTCCGGCCGGATTGAGGGTGTGAATACCGAACTGACCGTACGCACCATGAGCCGGCTTGAGGATGCAGGAGAATTCAACCGTCTTATCATAAAAGAGGAAAACGGACGTGTGGTCCGCCTCGAGGATGTGGGCCATGCCGAACTGGAAGCGCAAAACCAGAGGACCGTCCTGAAAAGAGATGGGGTCATCATGGTCGGTGTGGTACTGATTCCCCAGCCGGGTGCCAATAATATTGCCATCACCGATGAATTCTATAAACGGGTTGAAGAGATCCGTTCCGATCTTTCCGCAGACATTCAAACCGGGGTTGGATTTGATGTCACCGAATATATCCGCGACTCCATAGCAGAGGTCCGGCAGACCATTGTTATTGCCTTCATTCTGGTGGTCCTGGTTATCTTTTTGTTCCTGAGAGACTGGCGAACCACCCTCATTCCCGTCATCGTCATACCCATTGCCCTGATCGGGGCTTTTTTTATTATGTTCATTGCCGGCTTTTCCATTAATGTGCTTACCCTCCTGGGCATTGTACTGGCCATTGGTTTGGTTGTCGATGATTCCATAGTGGTACTGGAGAATATTTATGCCAAGATTGAGCAGGATATGCCTCCGGTGCAGGCGGCTCTTAAAGGCTCGGCCGAGATTTTCTTCGCCATCATATCCACTACCACGGCCCTAATCGCCGTATTCTTCCCCATCATATTTCTGGAAGGATTAACCGGGCGCCTTTTTCGTGAGTTCGGGGTTGTTCTGGCAGGGTCGGTTATCATTTCATCTTTTGTGGCGCTGACGCTTTCGCCCATGCTATGCTCCAGGATCCTGAAAAAACGCAAAACCCAGAACTGGCTGTACCGGACGACGGAATCCTATTTCGTCTCCCTGAACCAGGCTTACCGGAACAGCCTGAATGTCTTTATGGAGTTTAGGTGGATGGCTTTTGTTATCATCGCCGCCTCGGCCCTGCTCATTGTGATATTGGCTATGAATATACCATCGGAGCTGGCTCCACTTGAAGACCGCGGGCGGGTACAGGTCAGTGCCACGGCTCCGGAAGGGGCCACCTTTGAATTCATGGAACATTATATGGACAGGGTGGTGGCCGGCATAAATCAGGCCATACCCGAGAGCGAGGCGATCATATCGTTGACCTCACCCGGATTTGGAGCGGCGAGTTCGGTCAACTCGGGCTTCATAAATCTCATACTCAATGATCAAAGCCAAAGAACCCGGGACCAGCAGCAAATTGCCGATGAGATCACCGGTTTGCTGACCCGTTACCCGGCGGCCCGCGCCATTGTTACCCAGCAGCAAACGATAGGCAGCCGCAGAGGCGGGTTGCCTGTGCAATATGTAATTCAGGCACCGAATTTCGAATCCCTCGAAGAGGTGCTGCCGGGGTTTCTGGAAGCCGCCGACCGCCATCCCGATCTGTCGATGATCGATGTGAACCTGAAGTTCAATAAGCCTGAGATCAGGGTTGATATCGATCGCGACCGCGGCCGGGACATCGGCGTATCGGCACTCGATGTATCCAGGACGATCCAACTGGCACTAAGCGGTCAGCGCTTCGGGTATTTCATCCGGGACGGCAAACAATATGAGGTCATCGGCCAGCTTGACCGCACCCACCGTGATCAGCCGATGGATCTGCGTTCGCTGTATGTTCGGGCTAATAACGGAAATCAGGTTCAATTGGATAATTTCGTCACATTAACCGAACAAAGCAGTCCTCCTCAGCGGTTCCGGTTTAACCGGTATGTGTCGGCTACCGTTTCGGCCGGTCTGGCCACGGGCCGTTCGCTGGGAGACGGAATAGCCGCCATGGATGATGTTGCAGCCGGGCTGCTGGATGATTCTTTTCAAACATCGCTGGCCGGGGCCTCGCGTGACCTTCAGGAAAGCTCCTCCAGCCTTTTATTTGCATTTCTGATGGCTATTGTGCTCATCTATCTCATCCTCAGCGCTCAGTTCGAAAGTTTCCGTGATCCCTTTATTATCCTCTTTACGGTCCCTCTGGCCATTGCCGGAGCTTTCCTTACCATCTGGTATTTTGACCATACGCTGAATATTTTCAGTCAGATAGGTATTATCATGCTGGTCGGGCTGGTATCGAAGAACGCCATCCTCATCGTTGAATTTGCCAATCAGCGCAAGATCCAGGGGCTCCCTGTAAACGAGGCTATAACCGACGCGGCCGGTGCGCGTTTCCGTCCTATACTGATGACCAGCTTGTCGACCGTGCTGGGCGTAACGCCCATAGCACTGGCCCTTGGTGCGGGATCGGAAAGCCGGGTTTCCATGGGTATTGCTATTATTGGAGGCTTGATCTTTGCCAGTATTCTCACTCTTTATGTCATTCCGGCCATCTATTTCTATTTCTCAGCTGTGGTTCACCTGGCTGGCTATCCTGAGGATCAGGAAATTGTTGCTGAATAGGTCATGGCAGGTAGAATGCTTGATTACATTAAATAAATTTATATTATTTCTGCTATATAATTAATAGTTTAATAAAACTGTCCTTTTTTATAAACTTTATAAGTACTCCATCCTTCCTGTGGAATTATTATTTAGAAAATTTAATTAGTATCTTATTAAAATATTTCTCCGTAAGGACTAAACATAACAAATACAGGAAATTGAAATGAAGCATTGCCTACTACTCACTTTGATATTGGTTGCCTGTATACTGCCTCGCACTGTCTTAGGTCAACAAGGAAGCATTTCAGGACAGGTTACGGACGTTTCCAGTGGAGAGGCACTGGCGGGTGCTACCCTATTCATTCAGCAAATTGAGCGGGGTGCAGCGACCAATGTGAATGGTGAATTCCGAATCGTCAGTGTACCCAGTGGAAGTTATGAACTTCAGGTTACCTATGTGGGCTATGAAACCTACACCACAAGGGTGACGGTAACCAACACAAATTTGGTTCAGAACATCAACCTGATTCCTGAGCTTACCGATCTGGATGAAGTCGTTGTCGTAGGGTTCGGAACCCAGATCAAACAGGACCTTACCGGCAATATAGCCCGGGTCTCCGGACAATCCATCGAAGGGGTGCGTGTACCCAGTTTTGAGTCGGCTATACAGGGAAGGGCGGCCGGTGTTCACATTGCATCCGGGTCAGGAAAGCTTGGTCAGGCCATTAAGATGAGCATCAGGGGGTCGGCTTCGGTTACGGCCGGCAACGAGCCTTTGTATGTGATCGACGGCATGCCGGTAACCACCCAAAGCCAGTCGAGAACGGTTTCACACACCAATCCGCTGGCCGATGTGAACTTTAACGATATAGCGTCCATTGATATCCTCAAGGATGCTTCTGCCGCGGCTATCTACGGATCGCGCGCCTCGAACGGGGTGGTTCTGATCACCACGAAAAGAGGGCGTGAAGGCCAAACGGAATTCAGCTACCATGTCCAAAGCGGATGGAGTACGCCCACACGAACCCAGGAATGGTTAAATGCAGAAGAATATACCGAACTGATGCTGGAGGCTGCCGATAATGCAGATGCCATCTGGGGAGGAAGCGGAGAACGAGCCTATGTTGAATTGATACTTAATCATTATTCCAACGGAACGGACTGGCGCAACCATGAAGTTGACACCGACTGGGCGGGAGCTGCATTTAAGAATGCCATGGTGCAGTCGCATGAAGTTTCAGCCAGTGGTGGAAATGAAAGCACCCGCTTTTATGCCAGCGGATCTTTTGACGACCAGGAGGGCATTGTACTAGGCAATGATTTTCAACGGATCAGTGCCAGACTGAATCTGGACCATACAGCCTCCCGGTATATAACCCTGGGGATGAATTTCAGTCTGGCCCGCTCCGAACTGTCCCGGGTTGCCGATGACTTTGGATTTGCTACACCCATGCAGCTCTCTGCCCAAATGCCCATCAGCCCGATGCGGACTGAGGATGGAGAGCTAAACGGCAATACCGTGTATTACAACTCCCTGCTCCACGAAGAATTTTCTGATTTTTCACAAACCTCCTTCCGGAATTTTGGCAATGTCTATGCCGACATCAATCTCAATGATAAGCTTTCCTTTAAAAGTGAACTGGGCCTGGACCTGCTGAACCAGAACGAGGATCAGTATTTTGGGCGAAGAACGGTCAGGGGCCTTTCTCATACCGGCGGACTCGGTACCAGCAGGTGGGTTCAGGTTGTCAACTATACGATCAATAATTACCTTACCTGGGACAAAATATTTCGCGATGAACACGACCTGCAGGTCGTCGGCGGTACAAGTTTGCAGTATTCAACCATTAATACGACGAATGTGGAAGGGGAAGGCTTCCCGACCGATGATCTGAGAACCATAGGCAGCGCGGCCGATATCACATCCGGGAGTTCCACGGGCACCAAATATGCTTTTCTGTCCTATTTTTCCCGCGCCAATTATAAATTTAACGATACCTGGCTTCTCAGCCTGAGTGGCCGGCTGGACGGTTCTTCCCGGTTTGGACATGACGAACGCTACGGCTTTTTTCCTGCCGTATCGGCCGGGTGGATTATCTCCAATGAGGAGTTTTTGAGAAACAATCAGGCCCTGAGTTTTCTGAAACTCAGGGCCAGCTACGGACTGACGGGTAATGCCGAGATCCCGAATTTCGGACCCCGCGGTTTATATGGGGTGAGTTCCTATGGCGGTTCACCGGGACTATACCCTTCCCAGGTGGCCAATCCCGATCTTAAATGGGAGCAAACGGCACAGGTCGATGTAGGGCTTGATTTTGGCTTTTTGAGCGACCGCATTAACGGGGAAGTGGATCTTTATATAAAAAACACCTCTGACCTGCTTCTGGATGTTAACGTTCCGGCTACTACCGGTTTTACGACCTTCCTGGCAAACGTTGGCAATATGGAAAACAAGGGAATCGAATTTGCAATCCATACCAGCAATATAGTCGGTGAGTTCGAATGGACGAGCAGTTTTAATATCTCCGCGAACAGAAACAAAGTGACAAACCTCGACGATCAGGTGATTACCGGCAATTTTGAGAACCGGGCTGTTGAAGGGGAAGCCATCGGGGTTTTTTTCCTGAGGGAGTATGCCGGGGTGGACCCGGAGAACGGGGATGCCCTGTATTATCTCAATGAATCCGATGCCGAAGGGAACATCACATCCGGCAGAGAGACTACCAATGATTACGATGAGGCAAGCCGGGTGGTCGCCGGCAGCCCTCATCCGGACTTTATCGGAGGACTTACCAATAGATTCTCTTATAAGGGCTTTGATCTTAACGCGCTGCTGCAGTTCGTCTATGGCAACGAAATCTACCGGGGAGCGGGAAGATTTCAGTCTTCCAACGGAGATTGGTTTGACAACCAGACCAAAGATCAGCTGAACAGGTGGCAGAATCCGGGTGATGATACCGATGTTCCACAGGCCCGTTTTGATATGGGAAACGGAACAGGAGACTCCTCACGCTATCTTAGCGACGGGTCCTATCTCAGGCTCAAAAATGTAACGTTTGGATATACCCTGCCCGTTGGCCTGACCGATGCGATGAACCTGAGCAGCGCGCGTGTTTTCGTAAGCGGGATCAATCTGCTTACGAAAACCGATTATGAGGGACATGATCCGGAGGTCTCCACCGATAATGTTACCGCCAACGTCGACCTGGGCAATGAATATTACACGGCCCCTCAGGCCCGGACCCTTTCCCTTGGCATAAATGTAGATTTCTAGCCAAATTTCCTTTTTTTATTTCTTAATACGCTCTTTATGAAACCTTTTCGAACCATAGCCTTAATGCTGGTCATGACCTGCACATTCTCCTGTGACGGATTGCTCAATATTGAACCTCAGCAGTCACTGGACAAGGAAGACGCCCTGGTAACCTCAGAGAATGTGGAATCGACCCTGATCGGCGCTTACTCCAGGATGGGGGCCACAGAATTAGACGACGCGGTATTGTATGGCGGACCCCTGCTGTATAGTGCAGACCTTTTGGGAGGCAATCCGGATGAGGTCAGATGGTCGGGTACCTTTTTTGATCAGCGGGAGATCTGGCATAAGAATATCCCGGTGTACAATTCCGTGGTCAGGGATATATGGACCAATGCCTATAATGTGATAAACAGGGTGAACAATGTGATCGGGGCCCTTGACATCGTCAGCGACGGGATTAGGGACAGGGTGGAGGGAGAAGCCAAATTTATCAGGGGCCTGATGTATTTTGAACTCGTGCGCTATTTCGGCAAAGCCTGGAATGACGGAGATCCCGGCGTCAACTTAGGCGTTCCCCTGGTATTGACGCCCACCACCCTGATAGGCGGGGAAAATTATATTGGCCGGAATACGGTTGATGACACCTATGCTCAGGTTCTGTCTGATCTGACCGATGCCAGGGACCTGCTTCCGGAAACCAATGGTGTTCTGGCCGGCAGCTATACGGCCAGTGCGGCCTTATCCAGGGTCTATCTGACGCAGGGAGATTACGGCAATGCCGCTATAGAGGCCGGCCGGGTGATCGCCTATGCTGAGGATCCGCAATCAGGCATGGGGCTGGTAGACAACTATAGCGATGCCTTTAGTCAGTCTTCCAATACCATAGAAGATATCTTCGCCATCCAGGTCAGCTCCCAGGATGGGGCCAACGACATGCAGGTTTTTTTTGAGGCCGAGGTTGACGGACGAGGCGATGTGGATATCGAACAGGCGCATCTGGATCTATATGAGACCGTTGATGAGAGGCTGAATTTATTCTATGACGATGACGGGGTGTACCGGTCGGGGAAGTGGAGCAATTCGACAGACGGGAATATACAGGTAATCCGTCTGGCCGAAATGTACCTTACCCGTGCGGAAGCCAACTACCGGGACGGCACGGAGATAGGTGATACGCCGGTAAATGATATCAACGTAATCCGGGACCGGGTTGATCTGCCTCTGAAAGGTGAGATCCTGTCGGTGGAGGAGATTCTTTTGGAACGAAAACTGGAAATGGCCTTTGAAGGCCATTTCATTCATGACCTAAAACGAGCGGAAGGGACTGTCGATGGAATTCCCTTTAATGCCGACGAACTGGTTTTCCCCGTTCCCGAAAGAGAAATGGATGCCAACCCCGGACTGGAAGGCCAGCAAAATCCAGGATATAATTAATGCGGTGCCCGACAGTCGTTGTTATCTCCTGAATAAATGTTACCGACCCATTGTTTGCATTAATTGCTAATTATAGTGATATTATTTTAGTCAAAGCTAAATATTTTATCAATATAAATGGAATTATCAAAATTAAGCGAATCACAGGAAGATTACCTAAAAAATATCTACAAATTGGGCGAAAGCGGTGAAGCCGTCCCGACCGTAGCCCTTTCCGAAGAACTGTGTGTTAAGCCTGCCTCCGTTACGAACATGCTGAAGAAGCTGGCGGAGATGAAGCTGCTGGAGCATCAGCCTTACAAAGGGGTTCGGCTTACCCGTGCCGGAGAAAAAATTGCCCTGGAAATCTTACGGCACCACCGGCTGCTGGAGCTTTACCTGGCTGAAGTTCATGGGTATGGCTGGGAGGAGGTTCATGATGAGGCCGAGCGGCTTGAGCATGTGATCAGCGAGAATTTTGAGGCTAAAATTGCCGAAATGCTGGGTCATCCCCAGCATGATCCCCATGGTGATCCTATCCCCAATGCGGAACTTAAAATTCCTGCCGGACCCAGCCTGGTTTCCCTAAATCATTTTAAACCCGGGTGGGAGGGCACTATAAAGCGGGTCACCAGCCAGGATACGGATGTACTGAATATGCTTACCCGCCTGGAACTGATCCTGGATTCCATGGTTAAAGTGATCCGGCATGAGAAACAGGGCATTCGGGTGCAAGTCAACGATAATAACTATTTGTTGCCGGTTGTGCTGGCAACCCAGATATGGGTAGAGGGGTGATTATGAATAAGCTCATATATGGTCTGCTGCCGGTACTGATGACTGCGGTTTTTGCATGCACCAGCGGCGGTGACAGGCAAAATCCCGGCCAGCTCTACGTGGTTGCCACTACCCAGATGATCGCCGATGCCGCTTCCGTTATTGCCAATGACCTGCTGGAGACAGATGGCATAATGGGTCCGGGCGTGGATCCCCACCTTTACCGCGCCACTCCCGGCGATTTCCGTAAAATGGAAGAAGCGGACCTGCTGCTGTATAACGGATTGCTTCTGGAAGGCCGGTTGTCGGATATCCTGGAAAAGATGGGAGATAAGGCCTATGCGGTTTCTTCCTCCATTCCCGACAGCTTACTCAAATCCGGTTACGCCTCCTCAGGGAATTACGATCCGCATATATGGTTTGACGTAAACCTGTGGAAATACGCGGTAAGGGGCATCGGAGAGCAGTTGGCGGCTTTGGAACCCCGTTATGCGGAAGAGTTCGAGGACAATACCAACCGGTATTTAGCCGAGCTGGATTCTTTGGAGCGGTTTATACACGGCGAGCTGGATAAAATTCCGCCTAACCGCAAAATACTGATTACGGCTCATGATGCTTTCGGCTATTTTGGTGACCGGTATGGGTTAGAGGTCAGGGCCCTGCAGGGCCTGAGCACCGTAAGCGAGTACGGCCTGCAGGACGTATCGCGTATGGTGAATTACATCATCGAAAACGATATCCCAGCCATTTTTGTCGAAAGCAGCATTTCCACCCGTTCCTCGGAATCGATTATTGCCGGTGCCGAACAGCGGGGACATCCTTTGATCATTGGCGGGGAATTGTATTCCGATGCCATGGGCGCCCCCGGAACGGATGAAGGAACCTATATCGGCATGTTTAAACATAACGTTCGGACCATAGCGCAAGCATTAACCAAAGGATTATGATACCACCCATTGAAGTTCACGATTTAACCCTGGCCTACGATGTCAAGCCGGTTTTGTGGGATATTGATTTTGATCTGGCCGAATCCAGGCTGCTAGCCGTCATCGGGCCTAACGGGGCCGGGAAATCCTCCCTTATAAAAGCCATAATGGGACTGATACAGCCGGCCTCCGGGCAAGTCCTGATCTACGGCAAGCCGCTGGGCAAGCAGAGAAAAAAAATCGCATACGTGCCCCAGAGGGAGTCGGTGGACTGGGACTTTCCCATCAGTGTCCTGGATCTGGTTCTGATGGGCCGGTACAGCCATTTGAAGTTATTCCGGCGGCCGGGAAAGCAGGACTACCGCATCGCCGAGGAATCGCTTGAAAAGGTAGATATGCTGGCCTTTGCCAAACGCCAGATCTCTCAACTGTCCGGCGGACAACAGCAGCGTGTATTCCTGGCGCGGGCCCTGGCCCAGGAGGCGGAAATCTATCTGATGGATGAACCCTTCTCGGGAGTGGATGCCGCCACGGAAACGGTTATTCTGGGGTTGCTGCGTGAGCTGCGCACGGAGGGCAAATCCGTCATGGTGGTCCACCATGACCTGCAGACCGTATCCGATTACTTTGACTGGGTAATGATGCTTAACCTCAGAATGGTAGCCTATGGACCCAAAGAAGAGGTGTTTACCAATGAAAATCTTCAGAAAACCTACGGAGGGAGACTCAACATCCTGACCCAGGTCGTGGAACTGTCCAGGGAGAAGAATTTTGTGAGGGAACCGGGCCATGATTGAAACCCTTTTTGACTTTTTTTCTCTCCAGGACCCCAATGTGCGCTATGTTCTTGCCGGAACCATATTGCTGGGTATCTCCGCAGGCGTATTGGGTTGCTTTGCCGTATTGCGCGGGCGGGCTCTGGTAGGCGATGCCGTGGCCCACGCCGTGCTGCCGGGAGTCTGCCTGGCCTTTATTGTGGTCGGGGATAAAAATCCCTTTGCCCTTCTGGTGGGAGCTCTTTTGTTTGGCTGGATCAGCATTGTCGTGATGGACTTCATCATTCAGAACAGCAAGATCTCGCCGGATGCCTCCATAGGCATGATACTGTCGGTATTCTTTGGCCTGGGTGTCCTTTTGCTTACCTATATCCAGTCTACGGGCAATGTGAATCAAAGCGGACTGGACGCCTTCCTTTTTGGTCAGGCCGCCTCCCTGGTCCCCCTGGATGTGATGGTGTTCGGCTCGCTCAGCGTGCTGATCATCCTGGTGGTGGTCCTGAGCTTCAAAGAACTCAGGCTGGTCAGCTTTGATATCGGATTTGCCTCGGCCATTGGCTATCCGGTCAGGAAACTGGAATTTCTGATCGCTACCCTGCTGGTGATGACCATAACCGTGGGGCTGCAGGCCGTAGGGGTGGTGCTGATGGCTTCCATGCTGATCATTCCCGCCGCCGCCGCCCGGTACTGGACTACCTCACTGGTGTATATGGTCATAATTGCAGGCGGTGTGGGCGCCTTATCCGGCGTGACCGGCTCTTTTGTCAGTTATCTGGCCCCCGCCATGCCCACCGGACCCTGGATGGTGCTGTCGGCCCTGGGTATTTTTATCATTTCCTTTGTATTCGCCCCGAAAAGGGGGGAACTGGCCCGTTTCATTAAGCACCGGGAAAATAAAACGGTCATCAACGATGAGAACATCCTGAAAACCCTGTATCTGCTCGAAGAGAACGACGAGCGCCGGCAACGGGCCAGAAGTGTGGGAGAGATTTTGAAACGAAGGAGGATGCAGCCGGCAGAGATAAAAAAAGGACTTCTGCGCCTGCACAGGCAAAACAAGGTTATCCGCTATGAGGGGCAGCCGGATATGTATGTGCTGTCCGAAACCGGCCGCCAAAGGGCCCGGCGCATTGTTCGCGTCCACCGCCTTTGGGAGCTGTATTTGACCGATCAGGTACAGATTGCCGGAGATCATGTTCACGATGATGCCGAATCCATGGAACATTTGATTACACCTGAAATCGAAGCCCAGCTTGACAAAGTATTGGACCGGCCGACGATGGATCCTCACAGCAAAGAAATACCGCAAAAATTATGATCTCACCGACCGCATGGATATTATTAACCGGAAGCCTTGCCGCGGCATCCTGCGCCCTGGTCGGATGTTTCCTTCTGTTAAAGAAGATGTCCATGATGGGAGATGCCATTTCTCATGCCGTCCTGCCGGGCATAGTCATTGCCTTTTTATTCACGGCCTCCCGCAATACGCTGCCCATGCTCATCGGGGCCGGAGCTTTCGGCCTGCTTACCGTATACCTGACCGAATTTCTCAGTAAAAAAGGCAGGCTGATGCAGGACACCTCCATGGGCCTGGTTTTTACCTCATTATTTGCCTTCGGGGTTATCCTTATATCCCTTTTTGCCTCCCATGTAGATCTGGACCAGGAATGCGTGTTGTACGGGGAACTGGCCTATACCCCCTGGGACGTCTGGTACTGGGGCGAAACCAGCATGGGTCCGCGTCCCACATGGATACTGGGATCCGTATTGCTGCTCAATATAGTTTTCGTGATCAGCAGCTTCAAAGAGCTTAAAGTGTATACCTTTGACCGGGAACTAGCCCTGGCTCTCGGACTCCCGGTAACGCTGATCCACTACGCTTTGATGGGCTCGGTTTCATTTTCCACCATAGCCGCCTTTGAAAGCGTGGGCGCTATCCTGGTTGTGGCTTTGCTTATTGTTCCGCCGGCCACAGCCTATCTGCTGACCCAAAATCTGAAGGTGATGATTGTCCTGGCCATGGCCATTGGGGTAGCTTCAGCCATTGGCGGTTATTTTCTGGCTTTACTGGTCAACGGGGCCATAGCCGGGGCGATTGCCGTGGTGACGGGAATCTTCTTCACCATAGCCTTCCTATTCTCACCCAGAGATGGGATTTTCTTCAAAAAGCGAAAATTCGATTTGTCTGCAGCCAGATTAAAAATGCATACTTCCGAATAATATTATACGATTCATCAGGAAATCTGCAGCTCAACTGTTCTGACTATCAGGGAGAGCATCCACGATCTATTTATATATAAAAAATTATATTATTTAATATATAGTATAATTAAAAAATGTTTATAAAACACGATGATTTATTAATATTAAACAAATAAAAAATATACTTATAAAATAAATAAAATATAACGGTAAATATCAATAATATTTATAATATTTCAATACAAATAAATAACATATTTATGTACCCTACCGAGTTGATAATATATAAATCAATGTACTGCAGTTAATATAAAACAAGAGGCTGATATGTTTAATAAAATACTCATTTTCTTAACACTTTTTCTTCTGCCCTTACTTATGCTGGCCCAGGACGGTAGTATTTCCGGTCAGGTGACGGATGAAGAAACGGGCGAAACCCTTCCCGGAGCCAATGTTTTGCTGACAGACACGCAGTTTGGCTCGTCTACCGACCTGGATGGCATGTTTACGCTGGATAATGTCCCTGCAGGGGAGTATGAACTGCATGTGACCTATATCGGTTATACCGAATACTCCCAGAATATACAATTGGCAGAAGGGGAAAATATTACTTTGAATATTGCCCTGGAACCGGATTTTCTCGGTTTGGACGAAGTAGTCGTAACAGCTTTAGGAGTACAGCGGGAAGAACGATCCCTTGGTTATTCGGTTCAGGAACTCGAGGGTGAGGCTTTGGCCTTTTCCCGGGAAACGAATCTTGTAAATGCCCTGGCCGGCCGGACGGCAGGAGTCCAGATCAATAGTTCCAGTGGTCAGCCTGGTGCGGGATCGCGTATTATTATCCGGGGGAACAGCTCTATGGTGGGGAACAACCAGCCTTTGTTTGTAGTCGATGGTATGCCTATCAGCAATGAATCAGACGATAATATTGCCGGTGAGACCGTGTTTACGGGGGGGGCCTCAAACCGGGGCCTTGATATTGCTCCCTCCAACATAGAATCCATGTCCATACTCAAAGGGGCGAGCGCAACTTCTTTATATGGCTCAAGGGCAGCGAATGGCGCCGTGATAATTACTACGAAAAGCGGACAGTACGATCAGGTTCCAACCATTAACTTTAATACTTCCGTAGGGTTTTCCGAGGCCTATACCGATGGATTTCAAACAGATTATCTTGGGGGTATCGATGGATATTATTATAACGGGCTTCCCCTGGACCGGGGCGGGTATACCAATGACCCCGAGGCCACGATAACGCAAACCACGCAAAGCTGGGGACCTCATAAAAACGAGGTGCCTCAGGAGGTTCTGGATGACCTGGGGATAGACGAAATTCAAACCCATAACCCGAGGGAAGATTTTTATCAAACGGGATTAACCTATATAAATAATATAAATCTTAGTGGCGGTACGGCCGGAGGCACCTATTTTGTTTCCGTGGGCAATACCAACCAGGTGGGTGCGACTCCGGGTACAAATTTAGAGCGTACCAATGTGATGGCAAGATTCGGTACCAATCTAAGCGAAGCGCTTCATGTAGAGTCATCCATTAATTACATTAACAGCTCGAACCGTTGGCTGGCCGAAGGAAACGGTGTTCAGTCCTATCTGTTTGGACTTAACTTTACACCTATCAACTTTGATTTAGCGCCAAGTACCTATGAGGACGGGTCGCAGCGTAACTTTACGCCTTCCTTTAATAATCCGGTCTGGATTTCTGACAATAACGGCTTCCACAGCGATGTTGACCGTTTCATTTCCAATACGTCAATTTCCTTCGACCTTCTGCCGTGGCTGAACATTTCGGAGAGGATTGGGATTGACACCTATGGCGATCAGCGAAAAGGCGAAACGAATGTAGGATCAAGAAATGCCCCCAGCGGCAGCATGTACGATCAGCAGATCAACCGTACAGAAATAAACTCAGACTTAATGCTAAACGCCTCCCGGGATTTGACCGAGAATCTGGGACTGGATTTTTTACTGGGAAACAACATCAACGTCCGGCAATATAATTCCGAACAGGTTGTCGGCACGGGGCTGAATATTCCCGGTTTCTTTCATGTTTCCAATGCTAATTCGATAAGCAGTGATGAAGATATAGAAGAAAGAAGGTTGGTAAGCATCTACTCGAATGCTACCCTCGATTACATGGATATCATTTATCTGACCCTCACCGCCAGAAACGACTGGTCTTCTACTTTGCCTGATGATAACAATTCTTATTTTTATCCATCAGCCAGTTTAGGTTTCGTTTTCTCGGATGCTACGGATATTTTTGATGATACCTTTTTCTCGTACGGCAAATTAAGGGCATCGGTTTCTCAAATAGGAAATGACGCCCCCGTGTATTCATTGGCTACAAATTACACCCAGGCAGATCCCGAGGACGGGGTCCGGGGGGTGATCAATTACCCCTTCGCCGGAGTGGGAGGATACCGGTTGAACACAACCATAGGCAATCCTGACCTGAGGCCTGAGACGACTACGGAATATGAAGTCGGACTGGATCTCAGGTTTTTTGGAGGTCGGGGAAGTATTGATATTTCCTATTACGATCGCACCACCGTTGATCAAATATTTGAAGTTCCGACTTCATCGGCTACCGGGTATGTAAGCCGGTTGGCCAATGCCGGAGAGATCAAAAATTATGGCGTGGAGTTGGCTCTGGGTATCACCCCTCTTCAGACGCAGAATTTTTTGTGGGACATAGGAGTAAACTTTGCTCAAAACACGACAGAAGTTGTAGAATTTGCCACCGGAGTCGAAAACATTTTTCTGGGCGGGTTTACCGATCCTCAAATACGGATAGAGGATGACAAAAATGGCTATGGGGTCATTTGGGGTAATCGATATGAGCGTAATGATGATGGCGAGCTTTTAATTGGCGACGATGGATTACCGTTGGTTGCATCCTCTCTGGGAGCCATCGGAAACGTGGCACCGGACTGGACCGGTAACCTGCGGACCAACATTAGTTACAGAGGCCTTAATTTATCCGCCCTTCTGGATAAACGCCAGGGTGGCGATATATTAAACTTTGATAAGTTTTATTCCGTGTTTTACGGGACCCATGTAGCTACGGCCGATCGTGGTTCGACCTATACATTTGATGGGGTGAATGCGAACACCGGTGAACCCAATGATATTGAAATCACCAGGGATCAGAATTTTTACCAGGGACATTATTCCAGCGTATCGGAAAATTTAGTTGAGGACGGAAGCTTTATAAAATTGAGGGAGGTAAGCTTGTCCTATACGCTTCCTGCTTCATTAATTACAAGAACAGGCCTGCAGGCTGTAACCATTACAGGAACGGGCCGGAATCTTTGGATCGACAGTGATTTTTCATACCGTGACCCGGAAGGAAGCCTGCTTGGAACCGGAAATGCCCAGGGGTTTTACCACGGGGTAACACCGGGAACAAGAAGCTTCACGGTAGGTCTGAATGTTTCTTTATAAATACTTAAGGTTTTATATTATGAATGCATACAAGTCCACATCCAGGTTATTTTTAATAGGAGTGTTGCTCCTCGCGGTTTCTTGTGATGGTTTTCTGGATGTCAATGAAGACCCCACCGCGCCGTCTGAGGTACCGGAAAACCTTCAACTATCAGCCCTTTTGGGCGCATTCAGCTTCGAGGTTATTGGAAATGAACCGGCTCGAACGCCAAATTTGTGGGTGCAGCAATTGGCATGGTCCGGGTTTCAGGAGAATCACGCCGATAGTTACTACTTTATTGAATCCGATCCCAATAACCTGTGGAACCAAACCTATACCGAGGTTCTTAATAATGCAATCGAATTGAATGAACTTGCCGAAGAGAATGAAAACCGTTCCTATGCGGGTATCGCTAAAGTTATACAGGCATGGTCATTCGCGATATTAACGGATCTTTGGGATGAAGTTCCATACACGGAAGCATTCAATCCATTACCCGAAGGTACGTCAACTCCCTCCTATGACACCCAGGAGTTTATCTACGGGGAAATTTTTGACCTGCTGCAGCAAGCTCAGGATGATTTTGATGCCGGTGATCTAATCTTGTCACCTACAACGGATGACTTACTTTATGGAGGCGATATGGAACGCTGGCAAAGATTAACGAATACCCTTCTGGCACGTTATCATTTAAGGCTGTCGAACGCTCCCGGACGCGACGCTGAAGTTCAGGCTAACAACGCCCTGAATGCTCTGGCGGACGGTTTTGTCAGCAACAGCGATGATGCTGATTTTCAGTATTTTGATAATGCCGGTGAAAGAAACCCATGGCATCAATACGCTATTGACGGCAAGTGGGATACACGGGATCAGCTTAGTGCTCATTACGTGGGTTTGCTTCAGGATCTTGATGATCCCCGGCTTCCTGTTCAGGCACGTCCTGTCGGGGCTGTGGATAATTCCGGCCTTGTTGCCGGTTTTGACCCTGAGCCCGGTGAAATTGAGTATGAAGGCAATGTAAATGGGCGCGAAGGCGGCGGGGCTTCAAATTTTTCTTCCATTGGCTCTTTTTACAGTGATGGCGATGCGGCGCTTAACTGGATCAGTCATGCTGAGGCCAGGTTCATTGAAGCGGAAGCCATATTGATAACCGAAGGGGCAGCTGCCGCCCAGAATGCGTACGAAGAAGGCATCAGAGCATCGATGGAAAAACTCGGAGTCGATGAGGGGGATACCGATGCCTATATCGGCAGCCTTTCAACGCTGTCTGCTTCAGGCGATGCCTTGAATGATATCATTACCCAAAAATACATCGCAAATTTCCTGAGCCTTGAAAATTACAATGACTGGCGCCGTACCGGCTACCCCGAACTGGAACCGGCCGAAGAGCCGTATACCCCTTCCGGTATAATCCCTCTTCGCTATCCGTATCCTACGTCAGAGCACGCCAATAACGCTGAAAATGTAGCCGAAACGGGAATTCCTCTGGGCTTATCGGCCCTGGAGATCAGCGTATGGTGGGATGAAGAATAAGGGCAGATCTATTAGCAAGAAAAAGGAAGCCATCCCGAACGTTCCGGGATGGCTTCTATAATAATTTATAAATAAAACATCAGGGAGGATATTGCGTTCTTAGGATACGAAAAAACCAGGGAGCCGCACTTTTATTTTGATATAAGTTTTCGATTACCTATATAACTATACATAATAATGAGACAAGCAAATTACATACTGTCCCTGGTATTCCTGGTTTACCTGGCTTCCTGCTCCAGGGCTTTTGATCCCGATGTTCGAACCGGTGCCACGCCTCAGTTGTTGGAAGAGGGACATCCGGATGTGAGAACTTCAGCCATTGGTTTCTACGATGAAGACGGTAATTCTGTTCTGGACGTGGATACCGACATTGTTTACAACAGTTTAATCTACAGCAGCGAGGAGGGCATTTTCGAAGCCGGAGTGGGCGTGCAGATCCAGATAATGGGTGCCAACGGAGACGGAGAAGGCCGCTTGATTAAAAATCACAGCTTTTCCGTTGATGTTACCGAAGGAAGCCGCAGGCTGGTTGAAAGCAGCGAAAACCTGCATTTGCACAACCGGCTGGACATAGAACCCGGACAGTACGAAATTATCGTTGCTGTGACCGACCGAAGTTCCGGTAAAACAACCCGGTCAAGTACCAATGCCATAATCTACGATCCGGGCAGTGAACGCCCTGACCTGACCCACGTTAAGGTCATGGGCATTGACAGCGATTCGGACTCGGTGCCTCAATCGGTAACCACCTACGATATACCCGGCCGCATCGATTCGCTTCGGTTCCAGTTCTATGTAACCAAACCCGATGAGGACAACGAGATGTCCGTTAATATGAGGCTTATCGAATTTGAATCGGATAACGAACCGCCCCGGGACATGAGCGGCATTCAGCCGACGCCCGGTTCCATTCAGTATCGTGGAATAAATTACAACCAGTCTGAAGTGCTGGAGGAAATCAACCGGACACTGATCGATGAAACGGGTACCATATTGATAGAATACACGACTCCCCGCCCGGAAAAAGGCAATTTCCGGTTTCAGGTACAGGCCAGTTCCGATAACGGTGACCTTCATAAAGCACGCGATTTCAGTGCTAAAAGTGATAATTACCCTCATATTGAAACCACCAGGGAAATGGTAAAACCATTGGCCTATCTTATGGGGAGACGGGACTATGAACGCATTCAGGAAATCGAGGATTCCGATTCCCTCAAGAGTGCCATTGACAATTTCTGGTATTCCGAGTTGGGCAGCCCCGATCTTGCCAGAAGGGTGATCGAGTTATATTATACCCGCGTAGAAGAGGCCAACAAACAATTTTCCAGCTTTAAGGAAGGCTGGATGACCGACATGGGCATGGTCTACATCCTTTTCGGTCCGCCTTACTATGTTGAACGCTCCCTGGACACCTATACCTGGATTTACGGGTATGACAGAGGGGATCCCCGTCGCGTATTCCGCTTTAAGCGAACACGCATGGATAGCGACAGCCATCCTTTCAGTCATTATATTCTGCAGCGCCAGCGCTTATACCACACGGTCGAATATCAGCAAAGGGAAATGTGGCTGAACGGCAGTATCCTTAACCGATCGATGTAGGGAGGATTACCCGGGCCGTTTGGAATAAAGTAAAAAATATTGTTGCTCCAGTTGTTATCTTAGTGGCTTAATATAAGGTAAATCAACAAATCGTTTATTTTTATCCATCAATGATTAACGCCCCCCGTAAAACAAAAATCGTCTGTACGATAGGTCCGAGCTCCAATACTGTTGAAAAAATCGAGGCACTGGCCCTCAGCGGAATGAACGTTGCCCGGCTGAACTTCTCTCACGGCAGCCACGAAGATCATGAGCAGGTAATCAAAAACATCAGGCAGGTGGCCGAAAAGCTGGATTACAGCATCGCCATTTTAATGGATCTTCAGGGCCCGAAGATCCGCGTGGGCCAAATGAAAGACGGCGGGCAGTTCGTCCCTACCGGCAGTGCCGTGATCCTGACGCCAAAAAATGTGATGGGCAGTGCGGAGCTGATCCCCATCGATTATGCCATGCTGACGCAGGACGCCGCGGTAGGCAATACCATTTTGATGGACGACGGACTCCTGGAGTTTCAGATCGAGAGTATGGAAGACGGCAAGGTCATGGCCAGGACCATTGTGGGCGGACTCCTCAAGTCAAGGAAAGGGGTTAACCTCCCCAATGTTAAAACCTCCATCTCGGCCATCACGGAAAAAGATGAGCAGGATTTGGAATTCGGCCTCAGCCAGAACGTGGACCTTGTGGCCATGTCGTTTGTCCGTTTTGCCGATGATGTACAGGAGATCATATCCAAGGTCCGGGCCAGGGGATCCAATGCGGGGATCATCGCCAAGATCGAAAAACCGGAGGCCCTGCTTGAAATAGACGATATCATTGAAGAAGCAGACGGCATCATGGTGGCCAGGGGCGATCTGGGCATTGAGATCGCCAGTGAGCGCGTTCCGCTGATACAAAAAAGTATTATTGAAAAATGTAAGCTGGCCGGGAAACCGGTTATTACCGCAACCCAGATGCTGGAATCCATGATCCTGAACCCCAGGCCGACCCGGGCGGAAAGCTCCGATGTGGCCAATGCCGTGCTGGACGGCACCGATGCCATTATGCTTTCCGGGGAATCGGCTTCCGGTAAATACCCGGTGGAAGCGGTTAAAGCGATGAATAAAATCTGCAGGAATATTGAATCCGAAACCGATACGATTTATCACAGCCTGGCCTTTAAAAAACCGGCATGGAAAGAAAAACAGGTCATTGAAACCCTGAGCTATTCCTGTGTCACCATGGCCGAGAATGTAAACGCCAAAGTGATAGCCACCATCACCCATTCCGGAACAACCGCCCGCAGGATTGCTAAATACAGACCAAAAGTCCCCATTATCGCGTTTACCGAAAGTGAGGATGTCCGCAGGCAATTAAATCTGATATGGGGAGTTTCCTCTGTTAAGCTTGGACAGTTATTCGACACCGACAGGAGCGTCAAGCTGATGGAAGATTACCTCAAACAAGCCGGTTTTGTTGAACCCGGCGACCGGGTGGTCATTGCTACGGGCATGCCGATCGCTACCCGCGGCCATACCAATATGGTCAAACTAAGTACGATAGAATAGACAGGAGGGTTGAAAGGCGCCGGCTCGATCTGTCCTTATAAACAATATGCGACAATACGACAATATTAAGCCCCTTTGCACCCCCCTATCCGTACTGCTTCTGTTTCTTCTGCTGGTTACAGGCTGCTCCAACACGCTTAAAAGCGGCTGGACCGATTTTAATGCTTATTTCAACACGTATTACAACGGAAAGACCAGTTTCGACAGGGGAGTCAGCCAGGTAAGGAGCCAAAGGGAGGATATCAATCCCGAACGTCCCATCGGGGTTTATCAGAAACCGGTGCAGACCGCGCAGGAGGATTTTATCATAGCCATTGAAAAAAGCGCAGACATCCTCAGGTTTCATCCAACTTCCGGGTATGTAGATAAGGCTATAGAAATGATTGGGAAATCCTATTTTTATCAGGGCCGGTTTTTTCCCGCATCCCAAAAATTTCTGGAGCTCTATGCGACAACCTCCAGTGAAAAGACCAGGCAAAGGGCGGTCCTCTGGCGGGGACGGTCACTGATTGAGCTGGAAAACTATAATGAAGGTCTGTCCTATCTGCAATCCCAGCTCTTTTCCTCTGATTATGAGTGGGATGATGAAATCAAATCCGGGATCAACCTGCTTATCGGACAGCTGTATGTGCACAACCGGGAATGGGAAGACGCGGCTCGGTACCTATCCGAGGGCCTGGAGGGGGTAAACGACCGGGAGCTGAGGGCACGGGCCAATTTTCTACACGGACAGGTACTGGAAAAGCTCGGACAGGAACGGGAAGCCTTCCGGGCTTATGACCGGGCATCCGACCCGGCCAATCCCGATTTCAGCGTTACCTACCACGCTATGAAAAAAAAAGGGCAGATGGCCCGGAAGACCGGGGATTATCAATGGGCCTATGATTTTTTTGTATCCATGACCCGGGATGATAAGTTTTTTGAATATCAGGGCGATTTGCTGTATGAAGTAGCCAGAACGCTTCAGGAAAGCGGCGATTATGCCGGGGCCATGGAAGAATACGATGACCTGCTTCACCAGAACCTTCATTCTCCGGGGCGCGAGTCGATCGCGAAAACTTATTTTGGACTGGCCGAGATTTACAGGGATCATTACCAGGATTATACCCTGGCCGCAGCTTATTATGACTCTTCGGCACAGCAGATCGCCGACCTTTCCAGGCTTCCGGAAGATTTTAATGCCCGGTTGCTGGCCGATTCCTACGGTGCCTATGCAAACCTGATTGACCGTGTACAGCGCCTGGACAGCCTGTTGCACCTGGGTTCATTGCCTGACGAGGAATTCGATGCCGCTATTGCATCCGTACGCGAGCAGAAGGTACAGGAGGCTGAACAGCAGGAGGCAGAACTGCAAAGCACCGACGACCGGATGATCATGGCAGAGGATATAGAGCCTACGGATGCCGCCGAAGAAACCGAAAACGGTTTCCTGAACCACAGAAACGCCCGGGTAATGAACCAGGTCAGCCAGGCATTCACCGCGTACTGGGGTCCGCGTCCCCTGATTGACAACTGGCGAAGAGCCGAAGCCGTCCGCATAGCGGTGATAAACAGAACCAATAACGGAGATGGAACCCCCGCCACGGAATCCGGTGGGCAGGTCATCGATGAGATGCTGGAGGAAGAAGAAGAAGGTGCCGGCGACGGTCAGGTTATTGTGGATCTGAGCGATATTCCCTTTACTGAAGAAGAACGGGCCGAAACCAGGGAACAGATCGCCGAAACCTATTATGAGATCGGTAATGTATTTTTCCTCACCCTGAATATGCCCGACAGCGCCATACAGCGTTATACCGGTGTAATAGAGAAGTTTCCCGATTCCAGGCTGGCACCCCAGGCCATGTATTCCCTATCGGAAACCTATCATTCGGTATCGGACACGGTAAAATCGAGGGAAGTTGCTGAAAACCTTATAGAGAAATACCCTGAAAGCCGGTTTGCTAAACAAATTGCGGAAAGCCATCGTATTACGCTGGAAGAAACGGTCATGAACCGTCAGGACAGCCTGGATCAAAGGTACCGTGATATCCTGGATGACCTGGATGAAAGTCCCTCAGAGGCCAATGCCGAAAGGCTGAAAACTTTTGCAGCCACCTATCCGGATTCAGAGAAAGCATCCCTGGCCTTATATCAGGCGGCCACCGAATTCATTAGCCTTGCCCGGGGGGGAGACGGCCCCAACAGGAAATCTCTGTATGAGGGAGCCTACTGGGATAGCACCCGCGTGGTACTGGCCGATATATCGAAGAATTATGCATCCTTTCCGGCCATGGCCCGCGTGGAGCTTCTTCAAGAGGAAATCCAGGCGGAGGGCGGCATGTTTACCGGCGATCAGCTGGATGAAATACCCGAACTGATCGGCGGCGTTGAAGAATTGCTCAACCAAAGCGGCCTGCAGCAGCAGATCAATTCCATGAGCATCAGCACCACCTATAGATTAACCGTTACCGTCGACAAGACCGGCCAGCCCACCGGTGTTCGCCCGGCCGCTGAAAACGAAGACCATTCGGATTTAAGGGACGAGCTCATAGAGGCCATACTGGTCCATGCCCGGTTTACTCCACCGCTGGCCGGAGGCCAGCCCGTGAACGCACGCTTTGAATGGGACATCCCCGTAAAGTACGACGAATTCAGAAGGTAACGATCTGCAGCGTTCTATTCTTCCTCAACAATAAAGAGCCCTCTCATCGTGGTAAAATGTCCGGGGAAGGTGCAGACAAATTCATAGGTACCGGGTTCGGGAGGATCAAATTCAAATTCGATCGTCTCTCCCGGGTCGGCCAGGGATGAGGCAAACAAAACCTCCGGCATATCCGGAACGTAATCGTTATCGGCTTCCTGGATGGCTGCCATGCCGACTTCCTGTACGCTGCCTTCGGTTACGATGACCACATTATGGATCATCATATCCATATCAGCTTCATTGACCAATACGATCCGTACGGGCTGGCCTGCGGTGACCCTGATCTCTTCCTTGTCAAACCGCATTTCATTACCGACCGAGCTGAGTTCGATAATTTGGACGTTTTCCTGGACTTCAGCTTCCTCGAGAGGCTGTACTTCTTCTTCCCCACAGGCGCTAAGGCATAAAAGGATAGTAAACAGGGAAATAATAGATTGTTTCATGATGACAGTCTCTGATTTCAGATTATAAGTAATCCTTCAAATTTAAAGACTCTTCATCAGAAACGCCATAGCTGTTCCAAACAGGTATCAGCTTCCTTTTCTTTACAATCACCAACAAGGTTTTATAAACTTTTCGACAAAAATCCCTATTATTCAGATAAAATATTAAGAAATCTTAAACTTTTTTTGCTATCCATTGTGCCGTTTACAGTTAATGCAAGGCGATTTTCAAAAAAATTATTAGTTTTTCTTAATATTTATTAAAAAATCCCTTGACTTCTCAAAAAAACATTGTAAATTTATTCAAGATTAAAAAATCTTAACATAAGGTTGGGGTGCCGTTCCTGGCATACATCAATCAAAATACAAGATTTACTAAATAACACTTAACAACGCTTTTCGGGGAACACCCGGAGGCACCAAATACGAATAAAAAACGGAGTATAACTCATGGGACAACAACAGCTTTTACTTGTAATACTGGTAACCATACTCGTGGGAATCGCCACAGTAGTTGCTATTAACGTATTCGGCACAGCCGCCGAAGATGCAAACCGCGATGCGGTACGTCAGGATCTGCTGCAGGGCGCCACAGCTGCTCAGGGTGTCTGGGCCAAGCCTAGAATGCTTGATGGTGCCGGGCAGGATTTTACTACTGTTGATGCTGATCTGATAGAACGATTAGGTATGCCTATCACTGAAGGTCACAATTCATGTGCAGCAGCGACTGATTTTGGCAATGAGAACGGTTGCTATACGGTTGGTGATATTTTAGCGGACTCCTTTACTATCACGGGCGTTCCAACCAGTGGTGGTGCTTCCATTGTCGCAACAATTACCAGAGATGATGCAACTCGCCAATGGAGTGTTGAAATGGCCGATGTTACTTAAGATTTAAGTTAAAATATTAGTAAACAATAGAAAAGGCTCCCTCGTGGAGCCTTTTCTATTATTTAGCATGATGTTGGATACTATTATCGATAAAATTACAATTGTGGAATATAACGAAGAGGATATTCTCAAGCAGGGTATAAGAAAAAAAAACGTGTTTGTTATAGTGCTGATATTAGCAACCAGTACGTATTTTGCTTTAGTACCCAGCCTTGATTTTATCCCCTCCTTAGGGGCGTATAACACCCAAAGGGTGTTGCAAATCGGTGTACTGGCAGGAACGGCTCTTTTAATCATTACGCACAGCAAATGTCTGAGCCTTTGGCTTACTACCTGGTTCACCCTTCCGGTTATAGTCCGATGGGCTTTATCCGCTATACTCATACTCGGTATTCTCTCATCCATAACCACCATGGACACACGCTATGCCTTGCTTGAGGTTGGTGTATTTACCTTATTATTTGTATTTGCGATGGCCGTAGCTAGCTTTTATCGCCAGTTTCCGCAGTTGGGGAATAACATCATTTTTTTCACTTTTCTACTTTGTGCTTTTTTATATCTCGTAAAGTTCAGCACAAGTTATCTGACTTACTTGCTTGTGGACGGAGCTGTTCTCTGGCCGGCCGGCGAAATGGTTCTTGGGTTTTCTCATGTACGCTATTTTAACCATATCCAAACGCTGACGATTCCGATCTTGATTTCAGCGGCCTTATTACTCCCCCCTCAATACATTATTCTAAAGTGGTTCATAACAGCACTGACCGCAGCCTGGTGGATGCTCGTATTTGGCGCCGATGCCCGGGCAACAGTGATTGCCAGTATCTTCTCAATATGTTGCGTTATTCTGCTTTACCGCAAGACTGTACTATCCTGGTTAAAACTCCAGCTGCTATCATGTGCTACTGGTTTTTCCTGCTATATGTTATTGTTCCGCGTAGATGGTGGCCAGGTAAGCGGTGACTTTATACGATATGGGGATAGTGGCCGGTTGAATATGTGGCAAAATGCGGCTTCATTAATAACACAGGATCCTGTGCTGGGAGCCGGACCCATACATTATGCCCATGTTGCTAATAATTTTCACTTCACTCATCCCCATAATACCTATTTGCAGTTTGCCGCGGAATGGGGTGTTCCCGCTTTTCTGATATTATGTGCAATAGGCCTGTACGGTTGTTTTGCCTGGTTAAAGCAAAACCATGAAATTTTCAAAAAGAAACCTGAAGCAAAGCCAAAACTTATCCGAATCGGCCTTACTGCCTCTCTGATTGCCGGCTTAGCTCACGCTTTTGTAAGCGGACTCATGGTCGCTCCTATGAGCCAGCTCATTGTGGCTTTGATAACGGGTTGGATATTCGGAGTATATATTACCGAACAGAAAAGTATAAGCGTTGACTTTCAAGGCTCCCACAGGTGGGTTCTCCGTGGATTTCTCGCCGCTGTTATCACATTCATGGTGCTCAATACATACACAGAAGTCGTCGTATTGGAGGAAAAGCTGGAAACCTATTATGCAGAGCATCATATCCAATTTCTGGGTCCCCGCTTTTGGAGGCAGGGTAAAATGGGTTTTGACTGAAAGGGTTGGTTTATTTTTGGCTTTGGTTGATTACCATAAAGCGTTTAGTTATGTTAATTAATCTTAATATTTGGTCTGTTAGCTTGCTAAAACTGTAATGGAGTTTAAATGTCAAATAAAAAAGCACTGGTTACAGGGATAACCGGGCAGGATGGGGCATATTTAGCCGAGCTTCTTCTTAATAAAGGGTATACCGTGCATGGTATAAAAAGAAGAACGAGCCTGATTAATACCGACCGCATTGACCATCTTTATCAGGATCCACATGAAGGCGATCCCAGGCTGATCCTTCATTACGGGGACATGACCGATTCCATGAACCTGACGCGCATTATTCAGGAAACTCAGCCGGATGAAATCTATAACCTCGCAGCACAAAGCCACGTTCAGGTAAGCTTTAATACTCCTGAATATACAGCCAATGTGGACGGACTTGGTATTTTGCGTATCCTGGAATCCGTCCGTTTACTCGGATTGGAAAAAACAATCCGTATCTATCAGGCATCTACTTCAGAGTTATACGGAATGGTACAGGAAGTGCCTCAAACGGAGAAAACGCCTTTTTATCCACGTTCTCCATATGGGGTTGCCAAACTCTATGGATACTGGATCACGGTAAATTTTAGGGAAGCCTATAACATGCATGCCAGCAACGGCATTCTCTTTAACCACGAATCACCATTGCGCGGTGAAACCTTTGTAACACGCAAGATCACCCGCGGGGTTGCACGCATTGCTTTGGGTTTGCAGGAAAAACTATTTATAGGAAACCTGGAAGCACAACGCGATTGGGGTCACGCAAGGGATTATGTCGAAGCTATGTGGCTTAGTCTTCAGCAAGATGAACCGGACGATTACGTCATTGCAACAGGAATAACCACGAGGGTACGTGAGTTTATCAAAAAGGCATTTACAGAGGCTGGTATTCATTTAGTGTTTAAGGGTAAGGGTATTGATGAAAAAGGCTATATCCACGAAATAGATCATTCAGTTTACCATCCATTGATTAACGAATCGGGTCTGTCAACAGAGAAGTACCTGAAGACAGGATGCGAAGTAGTCACGGTAGATCCGGCTTATTTTCGACCTTCGGAAGTCGATGTATTAATTGGGGACAGCACTAAAGCTCGGCGAAAGCTGGGTTGGGAGCCCAAAACAGATCTGGACGGATTAATTGAAGAAATGGTTCAGTCGGACATGGATCTGGTTAGAAAGGATTTGAGACTAATGAAGGATGGGATCGTTTTTTAAGACTTTAGAAAATAGGGAATGGGTACATATTTAAAGTTGACTACTTAAACGATGTCATTATCACAACAAGCATTAAGTGGGTTTGCATGGACAACCCTGGAGCGATTCGGTGGGCAGGGAATACAGTTTATAACTGTGATAATCCTGGCCAGAATGCTTTCACCGGAAGATTTCGGACTTGTAGCAATGTTGATAATCTTCGTTGCTGTATCCAATACATTAATTGACTGTGGTTTCAGTCAGGCTTTGATTCGGGAAGACCAGATCTGTGAAGAAGATAAATCGACTACCTTTTATATTAACCTGATTACGGCCTGTATTATATATGCTCTATTATGGTTTGGGGCACCGGCGATTGCTATATTTTTTGATCAGCCTGAGCTAACAAGCTTGACACGTTTTATGGGTACCACTCTAATATTCTATTCATTGACTATTGTTCAAAGAGCTGTTTATCTTCATGCTTTGGATTTCAAGCTTCAGGCCTATGTAAATTTATCTGCGTCAATTATGACAGGCATTGGTGCACTTACATTGGCTTTTATGGGTTATGGGGTTTGGGCTCTTGCTGCAAAATATGTCCTAATGGCAATGTTTACCTCGTTATTCTATTGGATAAACAATCCGTGGGTAATGAGAGGATTTATACACAGAAGATCTTTAAATAAACTATTTGGTTTTGGTTCCAAGCTAATGGCCTCGGGTTTATTAGATACCGCATTTAGAAATGTATACGATATCATAATAGGAAAATTCTTCACCGTAGCTACATTGGGATTCTACATGCAAGCAGTCACCTTCAAAGATATGACCTCTAAAAACATTATAAGCTCATTGCAGAAAGTAACCTACCCAATATTAGCTAAAACAAAAAATAAACCAGAAAAATTAAAAGATGGATGTCGCAAGATAATACAAATAACATCTTTTTTTTTATTCCCAGCCGTGATCGGATTGGCTTTTGTTGCAAAACCTCTCATTCTTACATTGATTGGTGAACAATGGGTACCTGTTGTTCCAATTTTGCAGCTTTTGTGTTTGTCTGCTTTGTTTTACCATCTGCACGCCATAAATCTTAACCTTTTAAAGGTGATGGGGCGTTCAGATCTTTTTTTAAAACTAGAAGTAATAAAAAAAGTGATTATTACCTTTTCGATTATTATTGGTATTCAATTTGGTTTTTGGGGATTGCTGATTGGTCAGGTTATAAGTTCTTATGTGGCTCTGCTAATTAATATGCATTACACAACAATCTTCATTAAATATACAATCAAAGAACAATTGTATGATATCATACCCATTCTTTTTTTAAGCTTGCCTATGATTGTAGTTTTAAGCGTTTTGCAGTGGTTTCCCGTCGGTCAATCATTCTTGCAATTACTTGTCATGTTAATTTCCGGTGTATTTTGTTACAGTTTGACCAACCTGGTTCTGAAAGCAGAGCCAATGTTAATTATTGGTAGGTTACTGCAACCAAGATTTGAATTTTTAAGGAAGTTCAGCTTATGATCCCCATAACTAAACCTTTTATGCCACCACAGCAAGAATATGAAGCTTGCCTGAAGGGGATTTGGGACCGGGGATGGATCACTAATAATGGTCCGCTTGTTCAAAAACTGGAACAGAAACTAAAAAATTACTTGAGGCTAAATAACATACTGTATGTTAGTAATGGGACAATTGCTCTGCAGTTTGCCATAAGGGTTCTTGGGTTAAAAGGCGAGATTATTACTACTCCATTCACATATATTGCAACCACAAGTAGTATTGTTTGGGAAAACTGTAAACCAGTGTTTGTAGATATTGATTCAGAAACTCTTAATATTGACCCTGAAAAAATAGAAAAGGCCTTTACTAGCAATACCAAAGCAATTTTGGCTACACATTGCTTTGGCAATCCTTGTGACGTAGAGGCTATTGATCAAATAGCAAAAAAACATAATGTGAAGGTTATTTATGATGCTTCTCATTGTTTTGATACACGATATAAAGGTAAATCCATCTTTTTGTGGGGTGATATCAGTACAACAAGCTTCCATGCTACCAAACTTTTTCATACGGTAGAGGGAGGAGCTGTATTTACGAAAGATAATGAATTATTAAGCCGGATGTCATATTTACGTAACTTTGGTCATGATGGTCCCGAGAAATTTAACGGATTAGGAATTAATGGTAAAAATTCTGAAATGCATGCGGCTATGGGTATTTGTAACTTTAAATACATTCATAAAATAATTGGAAAACGCAAGCGACAAAGTGAAAAATATGATTTGTTACTGAAAAAGCTGAAAGTTCAACAGTTGCGTATTTTGCCCGAAGTAGATCTTAACTATGCATATTACCCCATTATTTTTCAAAGTGAAACATTTGCACTTCAGGCAAAAATATCATTGGAGAGAGAGAATATTTTCCCACGCCGGTATTTTTACCCTTCCCTTAACAATTTAAATTATGTTATAAAACAATGTACACCAATTGCAGATGACATTTCTTCCAGGATTCTCTGTTTACCTTTATATCATGATTTGACAGAGACCGATCAACAAAAAATCGCTAATATTTTAATTGAAAATGAAAGTTAATCGAATAGCTATAATGCAACCCTATTTGTTTCCGTATATAGGTTATTTCCAATTAATTTTTGCCGTAGATAAGTTTATTATATATGATGATGTTGGATACATAAAAAATGGGTGGATACATAGAAATAAAATACTTATTAACAAGGAAGCTAAGTATTTCACTATCCCTTGCAAGAATGTAAGTTCCAATAAAGAAATTAAAGATATTGAGCATAATATTAATCATAATATAAGCGATAAATTGCTAAAAAAAATAAAGTATTCATACAATAATGCACCATATTTTAATTGTGTCTATAATATAATAGAACGAGTGATAAAATCAGAACAATATTATGTTTCTGATTTAGCAATAAAGAGTATTAAAGAAGTAAGTAGTTATCTTGATCTGAATACCATATTTAAGATAAGTTCAAAATGTTACGAAAACAATCATTTTAAACGGACAGATAGGATAATTGATATTTGTAAACAGGAACAGGCTGGCACCTATTTGAATGCTTCCGGTGGAAAAGAGCTTTATAGTAAATCATATTTTAATAAACAGGGTATTAAGTTAAATTTTTTAGAACCTAATAACATTATTTATACTCAATTTGATAATAAATTTGTTCCTGGGTTGTCAATAATAGATATAATGATGTTTAATTCAGTAAGTCAAATAAAAAAAATGCTAAATGACTATCAACTAGTTTGAGTCATTAGGCCATCGGATGGTATACCTTAAATTCTCTCAGTGGAACCTTAGCTAATGTATGCTATATATCATGGAAAACAACCTTCGAACGGATGAGTATAAACGAGATGCAGCTTTAGAATCAATCATCAAAATTCTGAATCAACAACTGGAAGACGATGAAAGAGAACTGGTGCAAAATTTTACCGAACCAAAGTTTCCGATATTGTATATAGTAGGAAATGCTCGAAGCGGATCCACGATTATGTATCAATGGTTGGCATCTTCCGGCCTGTTTACTTACCCCAGTAACATAATGTCAAGGTTTTATAAAGCTCCATATATTGGCGCATTGATTCATAGAATGTTTGTGGATTTAGACCTGCATGGCGAGATTATGGGTGGTTCAAAGATAACATTTGAGTCGAAACTTGGGAAAACAAAAGGTCCCGTATCACCCCATGAATTCTGGTATTTCTGGCGACGTTTTTTTGACTTTGGTGAAATTCAAAAGTTATCAGATAACGATTTACAGCAAGTAGATAAAGAAATGTTCAAAAGGGAATTGGCCGCCCTGGAAGGTATATTTAACAAGCCATTATTGCTTAAGGGTATGATGTTAAATTGGAATTTAAACTACTTAAATGAAATTATGCCGGCATCACTTTTTTTACACATCCGCCGAAATGAGATTTTTAACATGTACTCCTTATATAAGGCAAGGATAAAATTTTTTGGTAACACGGCTGAATGGTATTCTTTCAAACCACCTGAGTATCATACTCTTGTAAAATGTGATATTTACACACAGTTGGCTGGTCAGATAGTCTGTACTAATAACGCAGTACAGGAACAACTTAAATTAATGCCTCATGAACAGAAGTTACAGATTGAATTTGAATCGTTCTGTAGTAAACCTGCTGACGTATTTGCATTAGTAATGGAAAAGTACAAAGCTCAGGGATTCACTTGGGAAAAAAAATATGATGGCCCTGAATCTTTTACATGCACTAAAAATATTGATGACAAAGATTTTAATATTCAAAAAGCTGAAATAGCTCTGAAAAAGATAAAAGATGAATATAAGTAAAGAACTTTCACCAATCGGAGTGTCAGCCTATTGCAGGTTAGACCATTTAAAAAAAACTATTAATGCACTAAAAAATAATGAATATGCAAAAGATAGTAATCTATATATATTTTCTGATGGACCTGGCAGAGGATATGAAGAAAAAGTTAAAATAATGAGGTCATATATTGATATCGTTGACGGTTTTAAAAATGTTACTTTAATTAAAAGAAAAAGAAATAATCGTGTTTATAATAATAGGGAAGGAATGCAGTATCTCTTAAATAAATATGGTAAAATGATATGGTTAGAAGAAGATATAGTAACTTCAAGATATTTTTTGATGTATATGAATGATGCACTTAATATATACGAGCATGATGAAAGGATCATTAGTATTGCTGGATATTGTCCACCCATTAAAATAAGATCATCTTATAGTAAGGATACCTTTATTTTAAAAAGATTCAATGCCTGGGGCTTTGGAACATGGAAGCACAAGTTTGATCCTTTCTCATTTACAATTGATCTTGAAACTTATAGAAACAATATTGAACATTTAAGAAAAAAATTCTCTTTATATGGTAAAGATGTTTTGGACATGATTTGGAGAGAGGCTATTGGAGATATTGATGCTTTGGATGTTAAAGTTATGTATCACCAGATATTAAATGATATGTACACTGTATATCCTATAAAGTCTATGTCTCTCAATATAGGACATGATGGTACAGGGTTACATTGTGGAAGTACAAAAAAATATGATGTACAACTTTCTAAAAAAAAATTAAATTTAGAAACTATAAAAAAAGAGGACAAATATATTATAAGTAATCATAAAAAATTTCGAAACTCTATGGGTAATTACTTTATGCTAAATATATATAATAAAATTAAGGGTAAAATAACGTCTATAAATAGTAGATGATTAGTTGATAATATATATACAGCTCCACTAGTGTCCGGTTAAAAGTCAAAGAGTCCCAATTGGTTAGCATTTGAGTTCATGTTCTCCATGAGTTCGGGGTTCGAAAACAGCTCTTTAAACGTCATATTCTCCAATAATGCAACACTAAGCACCTGCATCATCGTGTGTAAATTAACATTTAATTCAAAGGTTTTTTGAACAATTATCAGGATCATATAGGTACAAACAGCCGTCCAGATCTGAGTCTTAACGGCGTTGACGCTCTGGCCATAAAAGGCCTTGATGCGCAGGTTCTGTTTAATCCATTTGAAGAACAATTCGATCTGCCATCGCTGCTTGTAATAGGCGGCGATCT
>JBBDRB010000044.1:0-1212 GCA_040905685.1 Balneolales bacterium
TCCGGCAAACACTGGAAACAGGACTTGATTTACCCCCCGGTTACAACATCACCTATGGTGGTCAGTTCGAAAATCTGGAACGGGCTCAGGACCGGCTGCTGTTTGCCGTTCCGCTTGCTCTCGGCCTGATTTTCATATTGCTCTATTTCTCCCTAAAATCGGTTAAACAGGCTCTTTTGGTATTTTCAGCCATTCCCCTCGCAACCATTGGCGGAGTATTTGCGCTTTGGCTGAGGGGCCTTCCCTTCAGTATTTCGGCAGGGGTCGGATTTATTGTACTCTTTGGAATTGCCGTACTGAACGGAATTATCCTGATCAGCTTTTTTAACGAACTTAAACATGCTGGAGTCAGTAACGTGAATCGTCAGATATTGATGGGAACCCGTCAGCGACTGCGGCCGGTACTGCTTACGGCGGCTACCGATATGTTTGGGTTTATGCCAATGGCTGTTTCCACTGCAGCCGGAGCCGAAGTTCAGCGTCCGCTGGCCACGGTAGTCATTGGCGGACTCATCACCGCTACCTTGCTCACGCTGGTGGTGCTTCCGATACTATACAGCCTAATCGAAGAACACCGTTTCAGCTTCAGGTCATCTGGTGCGGTTGCAATGTTCATTTGCATCGGGTTAAGTGCACCGGCATTCGCCCAAAATGCAGATTCAACGCTGAAACTTACCCAACAGGATGCTATCGAAATGGCACTTGAGCGATCTCCTGAGCTGGACACCGCCGAACTGGAAGCCGAAAGACAGTCTGTTTTGGCCAAAACCGCCTTTGATCTGCCTCCCGCGCAAATCTCCTATTCGGAAGAAGAAGCCGGGGGAAGCAGTTCGGGCGTTCAAAGTTTCGGTATTCGGCAATCGCTCGACTTTCCGCTTACCTATCTGCGTGAACGTCAGGCCGGACGAGCCCGAACGGAGCTTGCGGGAAACCGTCTCAAACTTACCCGTTCAGAACTAAAGCAAGAAGTAAGCAAAGCCTGGCAGGAGTGGCGATATCGTATGGAAGCCGTAGCACTCTACAGGGAGCTGACTGAAAACTTCGAGGATTTTGAGCAAGCAGCCAACCTGAGATACGAACTGGGTGAGATCGACCGACTCGAAAGACTCAGTGCCCGTACCGCCTACGAACAGGCCATAGCAAATTATGAAGCGGCTAAAGACGATGCGGCTATCGCGGAACGAAGACTTCAAAATCTGCTGGTTACGGATC
>JBBDRB010000045.1:0-1206 GCA_040905685.1 Balneolales bacterium
GTAGCTGGCTGTCTGCCACATATATTATTCCTTTTTTATCTACCGTCAGCCCGGATAAGTTACCGATCAATACATTTTCATGATCCGCGAGTATTCTCAGATCTTCAGTAATGTTTAGCTGATCAAGCTCACTTGTTATCGCTGGGTCTTCTGAGCTGCAGGATATTGTCAAAGACCAACCAGCACAAATAATGAAGGCAAAGTCTTTTATTTTTTTCGACCTTTTCATTTTATTATTCTTTAGAATTTACCATTGAGGAAAATTTCATGATAAACGTTTTAGAGCTTCCCGCTTTTTCCCAGTCCCCTCCCAGATCCCCATCAAAAGCAGAAGAAAGAACGTACTCGAAGCCAGGCCCCAGCATACGACCGTGGCCAGGGTCTGCCAGAAATCGCTGGTGTCAAACAAGACCAATGGCATCAGCCCGCCCAGGGTGGTAAAGGATGTGATGAGCACCGTCCTCATTTTGCTTTTGTACACGTAGAGCCAGCTCCGCAATCCGTGAATGCGGGCCTGTCGCATACGCTCTTTGCCGTGCATCAGCAATATGGCATTGTTGACGACCACCCCGATAGCCAGCAGGCTGCCCGCCATGGCATTCCTGTCAAAACTCAGGTCGTGGAACATGGTCCCGTACATGATACCTATGGCGCTCAGCGGCACCGCCAGCAGCACCACCAACGGGTCCATCCATTTCTCCAGCAGGGCCGACACGATCATCCACACGCTCAGCAAAGCCAGGGCGAACACCAGCAGCAGGTTGTAGCTGTCGCCGCTGCCGAAGCCAAACCAGCTTCGTCCAAAGGTAATCGAGGTGCCTAACGGCGTGGGAAAAGCGTCTATAACATCCCGGGTAAAATCCTGTCCGAAACGATAAGGGCCCAAAAAGTCAAAGCTTACCACCCGGGTATAGGACTGGTTTTCCCGGCGAATCTCGCTCATGACCGTCTCCCTGCCCAGGGCAGCCACTTCGGACACGTCAAAGAGCACGCCCTGCTGAAGGCGTTTTCTGCTTAGTAAATCTTCACGATAACTGCCTCTGTTCTGGTTGCGCGCCAGCAGGTACATATTCTGATCCTGGAATTCAACCCGGCCGTAAGGAGTATTGGTGGGGTTCATTTCCATTTGCAGGGCATCGATCACATCCGAGCGGTTCAGCCCTTTGGCGAACAGGCGGTCCTCGTCGGGCCTCAGCACATAATGGA
>JBBDRB010000046.1:0-1203 GCA_040905685.1 Balneolales bacterium
AAAAGCAACGGCAGCATGGCCGGCAGGTTTCATATTGATCCTCCTCATTGTATTGGCTGCAGGATGTATGAAGACGATAGAGGAAACGGAGATCCAGGTGCTCCGGGTACCTGACAATGGTATTCAGCCTGTGGTTGAAAGAGATGACCACGGAACGCTGCACATGATTTACTTCAACGGCGAACCGGCAGCGGGCAATGTGTTCTACCGGAAAAAAGAATCCGGACAGGATAATTTTTCTGAACCAGTCCGTGTGAATAGCCAGTCTGAAAGTGTGATTGCCATTGGGACGGTACGGGGAGCACATATGTCTGTTACAGGAGATGGCCGCGTTCATGTGGCATGGATGGGCTCCAGGGAGGCTGAACCGAAGGGGCCCGGTGATGCTGCACCGATGCTTTATACCCGTCTTAATGAAACGGGTAATGCATTTGAAGAACAGCGAAATATTATGCAGGCTGCCATCGGCCTGGACGGAGGCGGGACAGTAGCCGCCGGTAACGATGACATGGTATATGTGGTATGGCACGCTAATCCTGAAAAGACCGGAGAAGAGGACCGTCAGGTTTGGATGGCAAAATCCGCTGACGGAGGAGATACTTTTGATCAGGAAGTTGCCATCTCCAACCCTGAAACAGGTGTTTGTGGATGCTGCGGCATAAAAGCAACTGTAGATCATGCGGGAGAACATGCGGTAATCTATCGGGCTGCCACCAAACTGACGGGCCGGGACATGTATCTTTTAAGGTCTTCCGGATCCGGAATGTCGTTCAGCGAACAGATGCTTGAACCGTGGAAAATTAATGCTTGCCCGATGTCCACTTCATCTGCCTTTTCGGAGCATGATAAATTTTCAGTCGCCTGGGAAACAAACGGACAGGTTTCCTTTGCTTCAACAAAAGATGCCACACAACAGGTTGATTCACTGACCAGGGCTCCGGGAGACAGCAGGAGCCGTAAACATCCGGCTGTTGCCCATAATAACCGTGAAGAAACAATCCTGGTGTGGACGGAAAAGATGGGATGGGAACGTGGCGGCACCCTGCACTGGCAGGTTTTCGACGTTAACCTGCAGCCCACTTCAAAAAGCGGACGTTCTGATGATGTGCCCGTATGGAGCCGGCCGGCCGTTGTTACAAATGAAAATGGCGATTTCACCATTTTTTATTAGCCTCATCACGATTAATAATATGCCATACAGTA
>JBBDRB010000047.1:0-1200 GCA_040905685.1 Balneolales bacterium
CAAATAATCCCAATAATCAATTTTGGAGGTAACGGATATGAAAGTAGTAACAGGAACTTCAGACACTCGAACCGAACACTCTTCAGGAACAGCGAAAACGGGTTTTGCGGTAAGCATAAGCATTCCGGCTCTACTGGCTATCGCCGGAATCATTGCTTTGGGATGGGGAGCCATCTACTGGCTGGGTGCTATTGTCTGGGGAGTGGTAGCCACCTTCGCCTTTACGCTCTTCAGCATGATGGGCAAATCCATGGGAATGACTCGCATGGATCTACTTGATTTGCTGGGAAGCATGATGGTGCGGCCGGATTCAACGGCTTCTCGATCCATCGGAGCGGTCATTCATCATATGAACGGAGCACTTCTGGCCATCGCCTGGGCGTACACAGTGGATATGGCGGGCTGGCCGGCAAACTGGTTTACCGGATTGTTATGGGGCATGGTCCTGTGGCTGCTTGCGTTGATGATGATGTCCACGATTGGTGTGATTCATCCCGCCATTCGTCGGGGAGAGCAGGCGGATCCCGGGCCGGGTGCCACCAATTTCGGTAGGATGACACCGCTGGGCAGCCTGATGGGTCATGCTGTTTACGGAATCATACTCGGACTGCTTTACCAGTCCTGGCCGCTCTCATGAACTTTCCGTATGCTGAAAGCAACAGATATCCCAAACCAGATTCTCCAATGAGTACCAGCAATGTGTGAATCAAGCGATCTGGCCATGATCGGAGACCGGCGGACTTGTGCGTTATTGAACAAGCAAGGGAACATCGTCTGGTATTGTCCCCGGAGATTCGACAATCCATCCCTGTTCGCGCGTTTGATCGATTCCGAAAAAGGTGGAAGCTGGAACATGGAGGTGGAAGGGCTGGAATTTGACAGGCGCACATATCTGGAAGACAGCGGCCTTCTTCGGACCTGCTTTACAGCTGAGAAAGGCGAACTTCAACTGGAAGACTGGATGCCGCTGGATGCTCCTTTTTACGGCATTTGCCGAAAACTCTCCTCTTCACCTGTGCCTTACTCGATGGAACTGCATCCCGGCCCGGATTATGCCCGGCGATCTCCGGTTCTGGAAAAGAAAGGTTCCGGACATGCTGCCCTGGAATACGATTTTCACCTGTACGCTTCTCACGCGCTGGATGTGGGGAATGAATCGGTCACCTGCCATATTCCGGCCGGAGAAGAAGCCTGGTTCAT
>JBBDRB010000048.1:0-38682 GCA_040905685.1 Balneolales bacterium
GACAAATAAGAAAGTGTATTTCATCGCGAGATTCTCCTAATCGTGTTTACTGTTATCGGAAAGCAACAATGCTGTATTTTCGGAAATTAGTGATGTAGCAAAATCGGAAAATAAGAATGCATGATATTAAGCCTAAGTCAGGTTACGTTTTTTTGGTGTTGTTTTCAAATATGGTTTTTCTGTTTTCCATGCGATAACTGTTTGCCGTCGGTCTCTGATGGGGGTTAAATAGGCCTTGGCACGATCGGGCCATTTTCGATTATTTTGACTCCCTGTTGTTAGGACTGACTGCAACACCCAAGGGAGAGGTAAACCATAATACGTATGAGCTCTTCAATGCCGAGGTGGGCATGCCCACTTTCGCCTACGAGCTGGGCACGGCGGTTACCGATGGTTATTTGTAATACTGCTTTTAAATCAGAAATATGTGTTTTTGTAAAGTGAATACTTTTATTTTCTTCGCAAGAATAATGTTAAGTTTCAGCAGACAGATGAGCCCATTTGTTATGTACAGTCTATAGTTCCTTTATCCAAGATCGTGCCTCTCGGGGTAGGTTGTATTCGTTTGATAGGTCAAACCAGTTCTGATCAAATAACCGTAGCAATGCAGCAAGGTCAAGCTGTTTTAATGAACTGTATCCACGCTCTTGAACCATTCGCTGTTGATGAAAAGTAAGCCGAGCAATCACATGCTCCTTCCACCAATCTTGAGAAAGATTAGGCAATTTTGCATCCAGGTAACGGGCTATCTCTAATGTTGCAAGTTGTATTAGTTTAATCATAAAAGCACCTTAAACATTTAATTCTTGTATTTAGCCAGATGCTCTTTTCGGTGGCCAAAGCTGCAAAGCACAATTAGGCAACTGTATTTTATTCATTTAATGGTATATATCCTTCTTCACCTAATGCATTTATCATTCCACGAATTAAAAAGTTGTTAATAAAACTCAATTGATATTTATTAGAATTTGAATTTACTTTCTCTAACATCTTTTTTTCACGTAAGCCTTTAATCTTCCTGGAAACCGTTGTAGAATGCATTCCTTTAAAAAGCTTCCGTATATCTGACGCTTGAATTATTTTCTTTTGTGCAGCAATTTTAAGCACCCCAAGCTCTTCATTATCAATATATTTCATTTTGTGTGAATAAGTGAGTGCTGGGTTCAACAAGTGCTCTAATACAAATTTGTGATGAACCAACCGATCTACTTTCTGAATTTCTCTGTGTAATCCACCTAGGACATACATACACCAATTCTCAAGACCTTCTTTTGTACCCTTATCAGCTAAAGCCAGATTCTTGTAATATTTCTCTCTGTCAATACAAAATACAGCAGTAGGATTTAATATTTGACCTACATCTACTTTAAATCCAGTTTTCACTAACATGGCATATGTAAAAAGTCTTCCTACACGACCATTTCCATTGCGAAAAGGGTGAATCCACATGAACCGATGATGTGCAATTGCGATTCGCAATAGATCAAACTGGGCCGTAATTTCTTTCTCTAAAAATTCAAACAATTCGTCCATTAGTTCTACGATCCTGTATGGTGGAGGCGGCAGGTGTTGTGAACCAGTTATTTCAACTTGCTCTTTTCTGTATTCTCCTGGGTCATGATCACCCTCACCATTTGGGGGCGGGGTTAAATTTTGTACAATCATCTTGTGAAGCTCACTCACAAAACTACGATTTATACTATGGTCTGAAGTTATGTTATCCACCCAGTGCATAGTTTTCTCAATATTTCTAATTTCTTCAACCTGTTCGTTTTTATATGTCCTTTCTTCCAACTGTGTTTCAATGAATTGCGCTATAGTAGTATTGTTGCCTTCTATACGGGCTGAACCGATACTTTCAAGAGTATGAAATATATGCTTGAGTTGGAAAAAGAGTGGTGGGTGTGTTGAACCCTGAAGTTGAAGCTTTCTTAAGTGCTCCAGCTCAAGAACTAGTGTCGTTAATGGGCTACCGAAGTCTGGTTCAGGAAGTTTTAACGTTAGGTATTTAAATTCTTGATTAAGCATGGTTTTAAATTTAGCATGATTCATAATCTACTTTAGCATGCTTAAAAAGTGATGTTTAGCACGCGCTGTTAATAAGTTGTTGATAAATAATGCATAAAGACAAAATTAATATAACGTAAACTTAGCACTTGCGCATAGCGTAACTTTGCATAACCTATCAGGAACTCCAATCAACATGTTCATTGCTTTAGGAGTAAATCAGAGTATTAAATACGTACTGTTGAGGGGGTGTAAGCTTCCCCTTATTTCGTACCAGTCAAAACTAGAGGTTTTCGGTTTAAGGTAACATTTCCATGGGTGTTTTGTACCCTAGAGATTTGTGAGGTCGTTTATAGTTATAGTCTTCGGTCCATTGCTCGACTTTGTCGCGTACTTCGTCTAAAGTTTTGAATACATAAGCGTTTAACAGCTCTCTTCTCATGCTGCCTTTAAAACGCTCGATATAAGCGTTCTGGGTAGGTTTACCCGGCTGTGGATACTTAGAATCGTGTTAAGAAGGTCTGTATTTTCACAGCTTTGCCGTAGGCGTCCAGCATTTTCATTCCATTGACGGGGTTTGGCAGAGAGCTTAAGGGAGAGGTATTTTGTAGATGAGCGGTCGGCTATACGCAGGTAAACGGGGTGTTCACCTTTTCGGTTCTTTTTATGCTTGAAGAGAACAATTGTAAATGAGGCCATCGAATAAAATTAGATTTTACAGTCAAAAAGGGTAAAGGTATAGGTAAAGGTTTTTGTCGCTTTTTTTGAAATCAAACAAAATCAAAGAATTCAAAATCGCCCTTAAATGACTGTAATCTAATGATTTTTGGCTTCAAACAAAATCAGAGAATAACAATAAAGTGACCCGACCACGACTCGAACGTGGATCTAAAGCTTAGGAGGCTCTCGTTCTGTCCTGTTGAACTATCGGGCCAAAGGCTAACAATTTACGAAGTTACCTAATAAAAATCAGGATTTTACCTCGTCGATCTTAAGCCGAACGCCTGATCTCTCTCCGTTTGCTATATTTGAGTCTAGCCATCGACCGGGACCACGGGTATTGGGACCCGGTAAAAATTGTGATCATCAGATAGTTATACCCTCAATAAATTTGTTAAACTAAAAACAATTATTCTTAAATTAGTTGAAATCTGAACCATTTACTCTATCCATGAGTGCTGTTACCGATCAAAACGATGTTCCTAAAAAGCGTATAGCCGCCCTTGATTTAGGTACAAATTCTTTTCATGCCGTTATTGTGGACATCTATCCGGACGGAACATTCCGGACGATTGACACCCTTAAAGAAATGGTAGAGCTCGGGCGTAATGGCGTTGGCAAACCCTTGTCACGGGATGCCATCAACAGCGGCATTGAGGCCCTTAGAAAATTTAAAATACTCTGTGACCACCAGGAGGTGGAACGTATTTTGTCCTTTGCCACCAGTGCTATACGTGAAGCGCCCAATGGAGGGGAGTTTCTGCAAATGGCGATCGATGAAACCGGGATCAAAATTCTGGCTATTCCGGGTAAAATGGAAGCCAAGCTGATAGGCCAGGCCGTGCAGCATGGCATGGCCCTGAACTCCAAGCCTGTTCTGATCATGGACATTGGAGGAGGCAGTACCGAATTTATTATGGCCAATCAACAGGACCTGTTTTTTTTAGACAGCCATAAGATCGGGGTATCCCGGATGGCAGCCGATTTTGTATCGACCGATCCCGTATCCTGTCAGGAAATTAAACGGATGGAGGATCATTACCGCAAAGTCCTCGCTGAATTACCGGCCGTCAGCAAAATGTATCCGGCTGAAACGCTGATTGGATCATCGGGTACCATGCAAAACATTGCCATGATGATCGCCAACCGAAAGGGTATACATACCGAGCTGACCCTTAATGAATTTGAGTACAGCCGGGATGATTTCCTGGAATTATATCAGCATTTTACAGGCCTGGACCGGCAGGACAGGCTGAACGTAAGGGGACTGGATAAAAAGCGGGTTGATTTTATCATACCCGGCCTTGTGCTGGTAAATACCGTATTGGATCTGCTGGACATCCAACAGATCAAGACCTCAACCCAGGCTCTGCGGGAGGGCATAATCCTGAGGCAGATCAAACGGGAAACGAATGACCTGAAAATGCTGGCAGATTATCCCGATACCCGCAAGCGCTCGGTTTATGAACTGCTGAAGAAATGCAACTGGCATGAAGAGCATTCCCAGCATGTAACCCGGTTGGCGCTCAGGTTATTCGATGAATTGCGGCCGTATCATAAAATGGACGATAACGACCGGGAGCTTTTGGAGTACGCCTCCCTGATGCATGACATAGGGTATTATATTTCCCACAACAAGCATCACAAACATGCACTATACCTCATCAAGCATGCCGAATTGAAGGGTTTCAATGAAGATGAAATACAGGTCATGGCCCATGTAGCGCGCTATCACCGGCGCTCCACTCCAAAACAGCGGCATAAATATTACAAAGATCTTAACCCTGGTACGCGGAAGAAGATCAGGAAGTTATCCGGATTCCTGAGGGTAGCCGACGGACTCGACCGGAGTCATTTCCAGAATGTGACGGATGTCCGGGTCGAAATGAATAAAAAACTGAACATCCGCATAATCACCCAAACCGATCCTCAGGTTGAAATATGGGGCGCTATGAGAAAAAGTGAGTTGCTGGAAGAGCTGTTCAACAAGGCGGTGAAAATTACCGGGGTTACCGAAGAGCCCATCAAGCCGGGTATTATTTAACCAGCGTCATTTTTATAGTATACCTGTCGTCATTCTCCGTCCGCAGGACCACCAGATAAAGGCCGCTGGATAAATTACGGGTGTTAAAGGTCTCGGTCTGACGGCCTTCCGACTGGATCCCGTTAACCAGCGTGGTTACACGCTGTCCCAATACATTATATACGCTTAACTCAATGTGGCCGGCTTCGGCCAGATCATACTGGATATTGGTGGAACCGCGGAAGGGATTTGGATAATTTTGAAACAGTTGCGTGATTTCCGGTATCTGTTCAACCCCGTTCACGTCCCGGTACGTGCCGATCGGGCTCACCTCGAACAAATCCCGGGATCGTGCATTATGCACCTGTTCGCGCAGATCATCCAGATCGGATCCATATGCATAAATAAATCCGACCGATACCGCCCCGCCGGTTTCCAGTACAAAGGGCCCTGTTCCGGTGACCACTGATATATCGGTATTGCCGGCCGTGGTCTTTTCAAATCCCGAGGTTAGAGCCAGCTTTTTTTCTGCGGTCGTAAAGCCGTCAACGGCCGGACTGGAGGGGTCATAATAGATGCCAAACCCCAGGCTATCCTCCCGGGTTTCGGCTTGGGCCAATGATATTTCCGAGGTGTTATCGATGGCGAAGGCACTGGATATGCTTCCCATATGGGCTACCGATATTAAGGGCTGATCGGCATCCATTTCATCATAAACATAAATCAGGCTGTCCGGTTCACTAAAACCCACACTGTTCGTTACGACATCACCCACATCCCAGTCATTGAACAGCCCGATGTGCACGTCGCTGTATGTGGTATCGCTGGTGTTGGTGACCGTATAGCGAACGAACATCGTTTGGTCGACCCCCTCATCCAGGATAGCATACACTTCCATTTCTACATTCAGGCCATCTATGACCGGATGTCTGGTTGAGTTGAATGCGGCGGAGTACTCCAGATCGGCAAGCTCAGGATCGCGAATGCCAATGTTCCGGACCGGAGTGAAATCCCTGTTCACAGAACTTTGGGCCCGGACCTGATTGGGTACGTGCGTGGTGTCGCCTATTTGTGCATGGATCATTAGGCCGGCATCAAAAAGCTGGTTGTCACCGCCAGCGGGAATGAAGCCAACTCCCTCGTCCCCGTTTAAAGGATCACGAAAGCCAATGGTCCCGTCGTTTGAAAAAGACATGGTCAGTCCAGGTGTCTGGATATTTTCAAACAACAGGTCTTCATATTCTTGTATGCTGAAGTCATCGTACCCGGCATTTTGCTCTTCAAACTGAATGTTAAACAAAGGGGTTTTGGTAAGGTCATAATCCTCATCCAGGGTAATGCCTAGTTCCAGGGTGAGGGAATCACCGGTATCGATAAAGCCGATGTTTACGGAACCGGAATGAATGGTTACGTTATCGATCAGGCTGGAAATGGTAACGAACGGGCTGGTGGGTTCACCGTGATTGACAACCGTAATTTCGGCAAATCCATCATCGCCCACGTTCAGGCTGTTGCCTTGCTCATTTATAAAACGAATATCGACAATTTCGAGGGCCGGAGTATGATCCGTTACGGCGGAAAAGGAGTTTATCACTCCACGGCCCAGTTTATAGTTGTATTCAGCGCCATGGCTAGCGTCGATGGACCGGGCGGTATTGCGAATTTGGAAAGCCAGGCGCCTTGAACTCCAGTCCGGATTTTGATCCTTGATAAGCGCGGCAAGTCCGCTCACCACGGGTGCGCTCATAGAAGTTCCAGTAGCTGTCATATATCCTATGGAATCCGGTTCTACGGTCCAAGTTTCCTCTATATTGTCATATTCAAAAGTGGTACTGCGAATATTTTCTCCGGTGGCAAATACATCCACAGAATACCCATAGGTTGAAAAAATTGATCTCTGATCGCCTTCATCATTAAGCATGGACCGTACGGATCCGACAGACAGGGCATTTTGATAGGATGCAGGATAAAGAGGCAGGTCGGCACCGTCATTGCCGGCAGAGGCCACAACAAGAGCGCCCATTTCGGTGGCGATATTGACCACGTCCTGCCCAAATTCTGAAAAATTCGGAGTACCAAAACTGCAGTTTATAATATCGGCTCCGTTTAGCGCTGCATATAAAATCCCCTCCAGACCAAAGGGCACATCCCCCGGATAATTCTCCGTACCACCCACTTTAACCGGCATGTAGGTTGCCTTATAGCCTGTTCCCGCAATGCCGATCCCATTATTGGTTTCAGCGGCTGCAATGCCGGCAACATGGGTGCCATGGATTGACCAGCGGGCAATGGGATCATTGTCCTGGACAGGGACCTCACCGGCAAAGACATCTCCGCTTTCCCAGAAGTCCCATCCGATGGTATCGTCTGCTATTTCATCAAAAACCTGGCTTGCCGGACTCGGCTGTTCTTCTATGCGGTGCAATTTATTCACCAGGTCCGGATGGTTATAAAACACGCCGCTGTCAACAATGGCTATTACTACACTGGTGGAACTTTGCGAAACTTCCCAGGCGTCTACGAACTTTTGATACTCAAAATAATCCTGTCCCTCCGTTCCAAAAAGGGGATCGTTCGGTTCCTCCTGCAGCGTAAAGGTGTAATGCGGTTCTGCGTAGACAACTCCGGGCATCATGGACAATTTTGCGGCTAATAACTTTGGATCCATATTCGATGCATAGTTTACGTAAAAGGTCCTTGCGAGATCAGCGGCTACCCGGCCAGCCGGCTTTTGTCTGTTTCTGCGGGACAGAACCTTACCGACTACATCCTGCGCCGATTCTCTGAAAACGGGCTGGAAACGGTCAACTCCATGGGCTCGCATATAGTCGCGGACCTGATCCCTGGGATGAGTTCCCAGGGTCCGGGCTTTTTGCGTAAGAGCCTGTTCCTTCTCAAACTTGATGACCAGTTTCCCCGGTAAATATTCCGGGCGGTTTTGCGCATCGGCAGACGTGCAAAGAAAGGCACAGGCAAACCACAAGACGGTAATAAATTTCATGATGGTTTCAATACGCGGAAAATATTTATTGGCTTATGATCTCTCTTTGTCAACTCTTCCGATAAGGTATTAATTCCGGTAGCCGGCCAACAGGTTCACGATTTGCTCATGGAGCCGGTCAATCCGGCTGGTGGAGACCGTATAATGATTGCTCATTATGGAAAATGCAAGGGGGGTACCGTTAAAGCTGTTTACGTAACCGCTTAAACTGCGGACGTTGGATACATATCCGGATTTGGCCCGGGTATTATTATATGAATACCCAACAAGAAATCGGTGCTCAAGGGTACCGTCTACCCCGGCAATGGGAAACGAATTGATAAAGGCGTCACGTATATCTTCCCGTGGGTGATTCCACATATAGGAGAGCAGGGCGGTGGTCACTTCAGGGGTGACTATATTCTTTCTGGACAGGCCGGATCCATCAACCAGTTGCACCCGGGACGTATCAAGACCGGCATGCGAAAGAAAATTCTTCTGGACTTCCAGTCCGCCCTGGTAAGAACCCTGGACAGGACGATCGTCTTTGGAGCCTAGCAATCCAATGGTTTTAAGAAGCTGCTCGGCAAAGAGGTTTTGGCTGTCTTTATTGGTGGTGAAGATGATTTCCTTCAGCGGTTCCGAATAATAACTGGTTATGTGTGTGGTCCGGTTTTCATAATCGGGTTTGACCGGGACCCGGGCGATGTCACGGATGCCCCCCGTAACGGAGATACCTTCCCGGATCAGCGTTTTTTTTAATTCATGGACGAAAAATAAGGTGGGATTATGAACGGAAAGTGACGTTTCCACCGTATCGCCCGGCAAAACCAGGCTGGTGATATGAATATCGTTGGTCCCTTCAAACCGCTGATACTCCTCTTTATCGGTGGAATCGGGATGGATGGTGATCGTATTGTTTATGATGTTCACGTAATCCGTTTCAAACGGGAACAGGATCTCGGCGGGTTGGCCCGGTCTGGTTCCGATAATTTTGACCTCAACGCTATTTTCATTAAAGGAAAGACCACTTAACTGGGCAGCATACCAATAACTCAGGTTCTCCCAGGACCATCCCAGACCCAGGGGCGTGTCGTCGAATATATCATCGTCTCCTATAATGTCTCCTTCAATGCGCGAGATGCCCGCATCTTTGATCGCAGCGGCCCACTGCCTGAACATCCATGCCGGGTCATCATCGTGATAGCGCCCGCCAATAGTGGGGTCACCTGACCCGCGTACAACCAAAGCCCCATAGAGCACGCTGTCTTCAATGACCCCTTCATAAAACAGATCGGTCTGATATCTGAAATCAGGACCCAGCAGTTCAAGAGCTGTGGCCGTGGTATATAACTTGGTGTTAGATGCCGGCATAAAGCTTTTTCCGGAATTTTGCTGGAAAAGCGTGGTTCCGTTCTTCAGATCTTTAACGTGGATACCCAAAAAAGCATTTTCAAAGGCTTCGTTTTCCAGTATACCGGCAATTTCCCGAACCAAATCAGCCCTTGATTCCGGTTGCATGGGCTGGGTTGCGGCCATGCAGGGAAACAAAACGACAAGGATGGCTAAAAGACAGTAGCGATGGATTAAAATGAACATAGAAGTGATGGAAGGAGTGGTGATACAATACATTAGAATATGCTTAAGCTACTATTTATTCGCTGGTTATCAAAATGATTTGTCCTGTTAAATCAATAAGACTAATTTTTTACCTGCATCTGCGTTTTCCCTATCTTAAAGGAAAGATTAGCCCTTCGTGAACTTTTATAGTTCAGTGTGTTCAAATCCTGTTTTGTGAAAGCTACAAGTTTAATAGCCCGGCGCTACCTTACATCAAAAAAACATATTTCGCTGATATCCACGCTGACGATCATCAGCGTTAGCGGAGTTACGCTCGGAACGGCCTTGCTGATCATTGTTCTCTCCGTATTTAACGGTTTTTTTGATGTGGTAAAATCACTGCTTCTGGCACATGATCCCGATATCCGGATTGAATCAACCAGTGGACGTGCTTTTCATATCTCTGAAGAGGATTTTGATGGTTTACGGGAGATACCGGAAATAATTGATTTATCCCGGTACGTGGAAGGGAAAACCCTTATCAGTTACCGTGGTGAACGCCATAGCGTGGTCAATGTGAAAGGTGTGGAAAGCCGCCCTTTCCGGCAGCTGGCGAATCTGGATGAAACGATAACAGACGGCTTTATTGACTTCGATGTAGAGAACCAAAAACCAGGTATTCTTATAGGGCGGGAGTTAGCCTTTGACCTCGGTCTCGAAGTCGGTCAGGAGGTTGTGTTAATGAGTGCAGCCGGCATGCAAAAGGCCCTGACCCAGTTTTCGGGTCCTCGTGCTTTCGTATTTGATATTCGCGGCATATATCATATGAAGCAAATAACCGAAAGTTCGGTTATTTTTCTGGACCTGGCAGCCGGACAGCGGCTGTTTAATAACCGGGGCACCATCACGGGGATCGATATCAACCTGGAAGATCATCAGCAGGCCGACCGGATTAAGGAACAGCTGACAGCCATCCTTGGTGATGGTTTTAATATCAGGACCTGGTATGACTTGCAGAGGCCTTTATACGATGTCATGAACCTTGAAAAGTGGGGTGCCTACCTGATCCTGATGATTATCATTTTGGTGGCCATACTGAACATCATCGGCTCCCTCACCATGATCGTGATTCAGAAAACCCGGGATATCGGAATTTTGCGCTCCTACGGCTTTAAGAAAACGGATATCCGGAATATCTTCCTTAAACAAGGATCTATTATCGGACTTACGGGGTGCGTTCTGGGGGGCTCTTTGGGATTGTTGTTAAGCTGGCTGCAAAAAACCTATGGATTGGTTGAGCTGGCCGGTGCCGAATCGTTCATCATCACGGCCTACCCGGTCAGCATCATATGGACGGATGTTCTGCTGATCCTGTCCGGCAGTTTGATATTATGTGTTATAGCCAGTATTTATCCCGCATCCCGGGCATCCAAAATTGAGTCGGCCGAAGCCGTCCGTTACGAATAGAATTTGCATAATGACAGCCTATCATGAGTAAGAAAAAACAATACCACAGGCCTCAACGAAAATTCTGGTATAAAATCGTGCACCAGGACCGCGATCTGATCGTGGTCGACAAGCCTGCGGGCTTGCTGACGGTGCCGATCCCCCGGATTAAAAGTATTAATTTGCTGGACATGCTTAACCGGGACTGTTCGGGGGGCGGGAATATTGAGATCCAAACCGTACATCGCATTGACCGGTATACTTCCGGACTGGTGGTTTTTGCTAAAAATAAAGCCACGCATTACGATCTGGTTAAACAGTTCAAGGCACGGACACCGGAGCGTATTTACCTTGCCCTGGTTCGGGGCAAGATGCAGCCGGAAACGGGGGTACTGGAACATTCGATGAAGCGAATTGATCAGGGGTTCCGTAATATCATTGTCCCGGAAAAAGATCCCACCGGATCACCGGCCCGCATGGAGTATAAAGTTATGGAGCAGTATGCCGATACCTGTCTGGTCAGGATCAGGCTGGACAGCGGGTTGAAAAACCAGATACGCGTACAGTTTGCCGAAGTCGGAAATCCCATGGTCGGCGACCGTCACTACGCCAGGAAAGAAATGGATGAACCTCTGATAGACCGTCAGGCTTTGCATGCCGCTGAACTGGGTTTTGTGCATCCTGCAAAAGGCAGTCCGGTTTTGTACAAAGCAAAAATGCCGGATGATATGAAGGAGCTCGTAAAATTCTATAAGGCAAAAACCGGTTAGGCCAATGGGTCTAACGTTACCGGATGACCTCGGGACGGCCATTTTTACCGGGGCGGAGGTTGCCGGCGGCAATGTCTTTGGCATTGGGGATCGTAAAGCTGCCCTGATCGTATTTTTCCAGAAACGTACTGAACCGGGAAAGCTCCTTAAGTTTTTCTTTTTCCAGAGGCCGGAGGCTCTGGTTTTCCAGGAATGAATTCAGGTGCTTACCGGTTTCAGGATCATCATTCAGCAGGGCATATTCAATGGACTGGAGAAAAATATCGAAAAAAGATGCATCATAGGGCTTCTCTGCAAGGAGGCGGATGAACTCAAGTATGTCATCTCTGTTGTTCTGCCTTAGCATTTTCTGCATGGTATAGAAGCGATTGTTATTGCCCATGGCCTCGAAGTCCTCTCGGGTAATTTCTGAAGTCCGGTACAGTCCGTCTACAAGCTGATGCCAGTTGCGGCTGTCGCTGCGCCTTTGCAGCATGGCCCGGAATTCGGAGCTGGTTCGCCCGTTTATGGTTGTTTCAAATTGATCCAGATAACTCTTTGCTTCGCTGGGGATTCCATTTAGCATGGCAAAATCGGCCTGCTTGATCAGATAAAAGGGATTATGGGGATGATGATCAGGGACCACGTCCCACATGGTTTTATTATTGCTGAAATTCATTGTGGCCCAGAACCTCCAGGCATTATAATTATCAGGATTAAGCTGCAAAAGGCCTTCAAGTTCATGAAGGGCTGCCGCTGTATCGGCCTCGGCCATATAATATAAATACCGGTCGGTTAAACGATGTTCAGGGCTGACCGATCTGGGGCAATCCGCTTCGAAAATGGAAGGAGTCGCAAACAATTGTTCTCCGGCTTCCTGTTCCCTCATATCAAACTCAACCGTGGCGATATATTGGTGCCAGCCTTTAACAATGGAATCGAGAGGCTGTGGATAGGCCTGTTCAATACCGGCACTTTGATAGGCTTTCTTGAAATACTCTACGGGATGTTCCCGGAGCAAATAGCCTACTAGTGAACCGGCCGTTGTATAGTTGACCGCACCGCGGCCGGTGTAAAATCCAGTGGGTGATAAAAGGCTGCGCACTTCCCCGGCCGTTAACAGGTCCCGGTTAGCGGCCACGGTCTGGTCGGCCGTTGTTATCTGACGGCTTGCCGGAGCCAGCGCCACGGCAAGCCCTTCGACCAGCCCGATGCTCCAGCTTGCCTTGATTACGGCATTGCCAAATTGCTTGGCCATCACGTGAACCAGCTCGTGGCGCAGGGTCCGTTCAATAGCATTTTTTCCTACATGAAGCTGATCTACGGAACTCCAAACCGGAACGTAGCTTACATTTTTGGCTCCTACCAGTTTTTTCATTTGCCAGGGGTGGCCGTATAGGTAGCTTTCAATTTTATTGTCCGGTGAGGGAAGATCAACTTCCAGGGTTTCCGCTATTTCTTTCAGGTGGAACTCATGCAAAGCTGCATTTTTGCGCAAATCATAATCGGTGAAATGATGCTTCGAGTAATAGATGTGGAAATGTTCGGTTTCATAAAATCCGCCAAGTTCAGCCTGCAGGTATTCTCTCGGAGAAGCGATGCCTGCCTGGGAGAGTTGGCTATAGCTTAACATGAGACTGACGGTGAATAAAGCAACACCGTATCTGGAATAGCTGTTTTCCCAGAACGTCGGCGCCAGCCATAGCAAGCTGGCCCAGGTAAATGTGATGGCCCGGAAAAACAGCTCCGAGGCGGTAAATTCAATCTCTACATCGTAGATGGTTCCCGGCCAGCCGCCCCAAACATGATTATGGAAATAGACCTGAGGCAAGTGATAGATCTCGATCAGCCAGATGCCGACGGCTATGGCCACCAACGTTAATATGCTGTACAGAACCGGCTTGTTAAACCCTGTATTACGGAAATATCTTCCCATGGCATATCCGAAATACACGCTTACCGAAGGGTAAAAAACCCAAAATCCCAGTCCACTGATGGTAAAACAGCCATTGGCCATATTGGAAACCAGAATAGGCAGGGCGGCCGTGTAGATCACCGACATCACGTAGCCCAGTCCACGCCAGTCACCCGGACTATTACGGGTAGCGGCAAAAACCGCTCCATAAAAGGCGCCCACCAGGGCTGCGGGGACAGCCGATTCGATATGAAAATCCCGCAGAAGTGGAACAGACAACGCCAAAAGCCCTGCCAGCAAGGCTATGAGATATGGTAAAAGACGTTTGTCAGGCATTAATTTTTTGAAGGTATGGATTTCCTTTTATCTCTCAACGGGTTTTGCCGTAGTAATCGTTTGCAATAAGAACAATTTAGTAAGCTTTTCGATAAGCAAAAATTATAGGCTTGCAACCTTTGATGATAGAGTCCTATTTTAACCTGTAACATTTCTTTAAAGAAAACCAATATGAAGATAGTGGTAACCGGGGGAACCGGTTTTATTGGGACCCATCTTTGCAACAGACTGGAACAGATGGGCCATGATCTGATTATCCTCACAAGGAGTCCGCATAAATACAGGGACCGAATAAACCCTAAGCGTAGTTACCGTTCGGTTGATAATGAGACAGAGCGTTCGGTGGCTGAATGTGGCGCTGTCGTCAATATGGCCGGTGAAAGCCTGATCATGAGACGCTGGACCCCGCACGTGAAGAAACGTCTGATGGACAGCCGTACACGCATTACAGCCGGTCTGGTGGATGCCATAGGTAAGGCCGGCATCAAACCTGAGGTTCTGGTTTCGGTGTCGGGTTCAAGTTATTATGGTTCAAGAGCGGAGGATATTCTAACGGAAAGCGAACCTGCGGGAGAAGGATACGCTGCGGAAATCACCAGGAGGTGGGAAGAGGAATCCCGCAAAGCGGAGCAGTTCGGCGTACGGGTTGTTAACCCACGGCTGGGCATCGTACTGGAAACCGACGGCGGGGCGCTGGGTAAGATGCTTCCCCCGTTCAGGCTTGGCATGGGCGGGCCGCTGGGAAGCGGCAAACAATACCTGCCCTGGATCCATATGCGGGATCTGTGTAACTCCATATTATTCGCCCTTGAAGACAAAAAAATGACGGGAGCCTATAATGCGGTTTCCCCCGGTACGGTTACCATGGAGCAATTTACCGCTACCCTGGGGAAAGTCCTTAACCGGCCGGCCCTTTTCAGGGTCCCGGAATGGGCTTTGAAGCTGGTTTTCGGTGACGGGGTGGAGGTTATGCTGGCCAGCCTCAGACTGGAGCCGAAGAACCTGCATGATTCCGGTTTTCAATTTGAATACCCTGATCTGGAGGAGACCTTTCGTTCACTGCTGCACGGATAGTTTGCCGTCCGCTCCAATACTCCGTGTTAAGCTTCGTTTATATTCAAAATATTATACATCATCATGAAACGAAGAAAAATTAAACTTGCTTTACTGGCCTTGATCGTCATTTTTATCGGTTTCATCTTTGCAGATTCTCTGGGAGTATTCAGCGATAAAGATTACCGGGTCGTCCCCCATGGAAGCCATAATCACTATGTACCCCTGGATCGGGACCCCGATGCGCCCCTGGATGCATTTCCGACACAAGTGCCGGCCCCCGGTGAGCGCATTACCTCATACGGGGAAGTGGTGAGGGATTAGTTAATGACACCGCCAGTTTTATTTGTACTGTCTTTTTTATAGATTGTTCACTAAACGTAATAACCCTGTATAACCTCATTAAGCTGTTTAGGAAACAAATGGATAGAACAACTATTATTTTTGGTGTGATCTTAATTATCCTGGGTGTGGCTGGATATTTTATAAGCGGAATGGTAAGTGCAACGGCCTTGATCCCCGCTTTTTTTGGGGTGATTTTTGTCATTCTGGGCAGGCTGGCTGCCAGGGAAAATCTGAGAAAACACATGATGCATGCAGCGGCCGTTTTGGCCCTGGTGCTGATCTTTCCGACCATCGGTGCCATTCCCGGCCTTTTCGGCCCCGGAGCCGATATCTCCGTGATCAGCCGGTCGCTCACGGCCATAGCATCTGTGATCTTTCTGATCCTGTGCGTCAAATCCTTCATTGACGCCAGAAAGGAAAGGGATAGTGCAACACCTTAGACTATCCTGAAGAAACTAACCCCTAACCCCAAATGCTTAACCCTTCTTAACGATGAGAAAAATATATTCAGTTTTACCTGTAGCGTTGTTTATTACCCTATGCTGGAGCTTCCCCCAAAAGGCTGAAGCCCAGGAAAATCAAGCTGTAAGCCAGGATAAAAATGTAGGAATTGGCGTCGCTATCGGTGATTACACCGGATTCAGCTATAAATTTCGATTTACTCCTCAATACGCTATAAACGGAGCTGTAACCGCGATAATCAGTGAAAATAATTCGCAGCTGTACGCGCACTGGGATTTTCTTATTCACCGTAGCGATTTTGTTGAAGTCGGTGACGGAGATCTCGACCTGTTCTACGGGTTCGGCTTCTTTGTCGAATTTAACGAGCTCTTTGATAACGGTTCGGGCTTAAGAGTTCCTGTTGGCATCGAATATATGCTTGAAAACCGTGAATTGGGCGTGTTCATAGAAGCAGCGCCCACAGCCCGAATTACAACGGCTTCGGAACTGAGGTTCAGGGGAGCCATTGGATTCCGCTATTATCTGTAGCGGCTGAACCGGTCGGGATAATCGGTGATCAAACCATCAACCCCCATGTCAATAAGCTTTTCAATGTCCTCTGGATCATTTACGGTCCAGGGGATTATTTTCATGCCGAGGCTGTGGGCCAGGGCAATCATTTCGGGATCAACCGTCGCATAATTCGGACTGTAGATGCCGGGTATGTATCCAAGCGTATGGATGTTTTCCTGAAGATCATTATTCTGTGAAACAAGCAGAGCCTGGGTCACGGACGGATCCAGGCTTCTTAGCCGCTGTAACGTCCGCACATCGAAAGACTGAATGATTACCCTGTCCAGTACATTCAGGCTGCTGAGTTCGCCGTACACCAGTTGCATGAACTCGTCCGGCTCCGGATGAAATTTTCTGTCCCAATCAGGGCGGGATTTCGTTTCAATGGAATAGTAGACCGGTTTCAGCTTATTCTCCTTCACATATTTTTCCATTTCCAGAATGGCTTCCCGCATCAGAGGCTTGGCTACCTGCATCTTTTCCTGATCAGGATGATTCGGATTGCCATGCGACCCGCAATCAAACCGGGCTATGCTGTCGTAAGGGAGATTATAAATGCGGTAGTCCGCTTCCGTTTCCCTGGTGATGAGGTCTCCTTCGGGTGTGGAACAGATACCTCTCCGGAACCAGGGGTCATGGGTGATGACGACCTGACCGTCCCCGGATATCAGGACATCAAACTCTATGGTTTGCACACCCAGGTCAATAGCCCTGATAAAGGAGGGGATGGTGTTTTCGGGCAGGAGTCCGGCAGCCCCACGGTGTCCCTGCAAATCGAAATGCATAGAATTCGGATTACATGCTGAGATTACAGCCATTAACAAATATATAAGAAACCGCATAAATAAACGATTAACGGTATACTTCTATGCGTTCTATGATCACGGGCTCAATTGGCTGGTCCCTGAGCCGGGCATCATCCTGGTTAGTCGGTGAGTCGGCGATAGTGTCTATCACCTCCATCCCGCTGGTTACTTTGCCGAAAGCGGTATACTCATTATTCAAATGAGGGCTGTTGGCATGCATGACAAAAAATTGTGAACCGGCGCCGGCCGACTTGTCACCCGTACGGGCCATGGAAAGTACGCCCCGGCTATGATTTATATCATTGAATTCATGAGGGATGGCGATGATAGGGCCACCCTGCCCATTATTGTACGGGTTCTCGTCTTTTGAATTTGGATCACCGCCCTGTATCATGAAACCGGGGATTACCCGATGAAACCGGGTTTGATCGTAAAAGCCGCTTTCGGCTCTGGTAATGAAGTTGAAGGCATGAATAGGGGCCTTGTCCGGATAAAACTCAATTTCGACTTCACCAAGACTGGTGATCATGCGCGCTTTGACGCCTTCTGTCTTAGAAGCCAAAAAATTTAATTTGGTATGGCTGTTTTCCAGTTCATTCATTTTCTGTTCCTGTATCCTGATTTTTTCGTTTAATTCACTGTTAATGCGCTGCAAACGTTCAATTTCCTCGCTGTGCCCGCAGGAAGCAAGCAGCAGTACGAGGCCGACGATCCATATGGCGTGTAGATCTTTCATGGGGGTTCGAATTGAATTTCGGTTTGAATGGTTAAAACGTATGGACAAGCAACCCTGAACGTAATTTTGGTTCGAACCAGGTTGATTTGGGCGGCATGAGCTTGCCGGCATCGGAGACCTCGACCAATTCCTCAATGGCGGTGGGGTACATGCTGAAGGCCACGGAAGCTTTTCCGCTGTCTACTAATTTTTCCATTTTGGAAATACTGTCATGGCCGCCCACGAAGGACAGGTTCTTATCGGTACGCGGTTCTTTGATATTGAGCAGGCTGTTGAATATGAAATCCTGCAGGCGGGAAGCATCAAGGTTTTTTACACTGTCGGAGCCGTCCGGTTCCGGAAGGGCAAATCCATACCAGCTTCCCCTGGCATAGATTCTGATATCCCCTTTTGTGCTTGGTATGGGGTCGGCAGCATTTTGCAGCTTATATTTTTCTTCCAGTATAGCCAATAGGGCCTCCGGATCGGTTTTTTGTACAATCCGGTTATAGGGCAAAATCCGCAGTTCATCCATCGGGTAGATCACGGCCGGGAAAAATTCGAACTCTTCCTGTCCCGTGGAGGTCTCCTTCCTCAGTTCAGCCGCCACATTGGAGGCACTCTTGCAGCGATGGTGCCCGTCGGCCACATACAATGCCTCAACGGACCTGAAGGCTCTGACAAAAACATCGGGGGAGGGCACTTTCCACACGGTATGGCTGACACCATCCACCGCGGTGAACTGATAAAGAGGCTGATTATGGCTGGTAATGCTGTTCGTCAGATCCTTTATGGTTGAATCCGGCTTATAGGTTAACATCACGGGTTCGGCATGGGCTTTCTGCGTAAGGATATGGCGGCTGCGGTCCTCTTCCTTATCCGGACGGGTCAATTCATGTTTTAGGATGCGATCTTCATCATAGTCTCTGACCGATACACAACTGAAAAGGCCGGTTTGGACATGGTTATCCTGCTGCTGACGGTACAGATACAGGCCGGGTTCGCTTTCCTGAACAAGAATATTTTCACGGATGAACGCATGCAGATTTTCTTTGCCCTTTTGATAGACCTGATCGTCGTACAGCCCCGCATCCCCGTTCAGATCAATTTCCGGCCGGATGACATGCAAAAAACTTTTGTCATTTCCTTCAGCCAGCTTTTTTGCCTCTTCCGTATCAATTACATCATAGGGTACGCAGGCTACAGCATTAACATGTTCGGAAGTGGGACGCCAGGCTTTGAATGGGTGTATGGTGATCATTGCAAGAGATTCGTTGAGTTCAGGTTGGGTTGATAAATAAATAAAAACAGGGTAATCTAACCCGATAAGATTTGTTATTATAAAATAACAAATAAAATTCAAAAGAAAGAGATAATGGAAGAAAAATCATTTAGTGAAGAACAGCAGGATCAGCTGTTATTTATGATGTTGGTCCAGCAAAATGAGCAAATTGCCTTAATGGGTTTGGGCAAGGAAAAAAATCCGGCGAGTGATAAAATTGAGAAAGATCTAAAGACGGCCAAATTTGCCATAGACACCCTGCGCATGCTTGAGAAATATACGGCAAACAATATTGATAAGGATCTAAAAGAATACCTGGCCAAAACGCTAAGTAATCTGCGCATTAGTTATGCCCAGGAATCCTGAGGGCCCCGTTTCCGTTACGGCTGCCGGAGGCCTGGTTTTCAAAATTGAAAATGGCCAAACACAGGTTTTGCTGATTCACCGCAAAGGGCTCTGGGATCTGCCCAAGGGCAAGCTGGATGATGATGAATCCATCCCCCGGTGCGCCGTACGGGAGGTCGCGGAGGAAACCGGCTGTGAGCAGCCGTTGATCGTGAAAGAACTGACCCCGACGGTCCATTATTATTCAGAAGAGGGTCAGAAAATAGAAAAAACGACCCATTGGTTTGTGATGATCATACGCGGCCGGGCGTTTAGCCCCCAGCTGGAAGAGGATATTATTGAGGTCCGGTGGATTACCCTGAACGAGGCCATCAGAAAGGTGGGATATGAAAATCTTAGAACCGTCCTTAGACAATTCAGGGATGAACTGATGACAAGCCCAAAAAATAGCCTGGTGGGTTAACACCAGGCTTTTTGCATGCTGCATTAGTTGCTTAAGCGGAACTGTACGGTGTAGACAAAACGCACCGGAACGGGACGGCCTCTCTGCCGGCCGGGAGTCCACTCGGTTTCCATGATGGCGTTGACCGCTTCCTCGTCGGCTCCTCCGCCAATACCACGCAGCACAACGGCATCGGTCACCGTGCCGTTCACGCCTACCGTAAATTGTACGGAAACGCGTCCTTCTATGCCGGCCCGGCGGGCAACGTCGGGATATTTCAGGTTATCGTAAATAGCCTGAATGCCTCCGATAGGTTCAGGCATATCTTCCACAACCATAAATACATCGGGCTCTTCTTCTTCTTCGGCAGGCGGTGGTGGTGGTGGTGGCAAGTCCAGGGGTGCATCAAGATCCAGGTCTGAGTCCAGGTCAAACATGTCATCCTCGATTATCTCGTCGTTGGGCACCTCTACAGGTACCGGTGGACGGGGAGGAGGGGGTGGAGTTTCGATTTGTTCGGTTTGAACAATATCTTCCATTTCCACGACATCCTGTTGCCTTTCAGTAAAATCCATTTCACCCCGAAAATCAAGATTAATGCGAAATAAAGCAATGAGCAGGACAAGGGCCATGATCAAACCCAGTTCCATACGGAGCATATAGGTTTTGCGGAGATCAGCTTCCGGTTTCTTTCGTTGAAGTGCTGACATAATGTAAAATTTTGTGATTATTGGATTTTTCAATTTAATCCATTTTACATCATTTGCCAACACTTAAAAGCATATTTGCGGTAAAAAATTTAGCGGTTCAGGAAAAAATCACATAGCAGGGCTATGTAAACGCATAACGATGAAGGGCTGCAAAACGTAAAGGCAAAAAAAAAGGCATGACAGGGATGTCATGCCTTTTTCCGGCAAACAGCTATGGTTAGTTGCTCAGCCTGAACTGAACGGTGTATACGAAACGCACGGGAACGGGTCGGCCTCTTTGCCGGCCGGGTGTCCATTCGGTGTTTATAATGGCATTAACGGCTTCTTCATCAGCGCCGCCGCCTATACCCCGCAGTACCTGGGCGTCACTCACCTGTCCGTTTTCATCAACGGTAAACTGAACCGAAACGCGGCCTTCGATACCGGCCCGGCGGGCTACATCGGGATACTCAAGGTTATTGTATATAGCCTCAATTCCGCCTACGGGTTCAGGCATATTTTCTACAACCTGGAATATTTCCTGTTCTTCCTCTTCTTCCTGTGACGGAGGAGGGGGTGGAGGAAGATCCATGGGTGCGTCCAGGTCCAGATCAGAGTCCAGGTCATAGGCATCGTCTTCGATAATTTCATCATTGGGAACCTCAACGGGGACCGGGGGACGGGGCGGCGGCGGTGGCGTTTCAATTTGCTCGGTTTGGATGATGTCTTCCATCTCCACGATTTCCTGCTCCTGTTCGGTGAAATTCAGATCACCACCCAAATTAAGATTTACACGGAACAAGATGATAAGAAGAGTCAGGGCCATAATTAACCCCATTTCAACTCTTATTATATAGGTCCTGCGAAGATCAGCTTCCGGTTTTTTTCGTTCAAACGCTGACATAGTTTTGTGTTTTTTTTGTGAAAAATTATGGCCTAAACTAAACTATTTTCAACTTCTTTTGCAACCCTGTATCTTCGCATGCAACGACTCCTGAAAACATATAGTATGGCTATATGTTTTTAGGAGGCAGGGCGGGGCCTAGCGTACCCTGGTAAGTATATTTTTAGCCCGATTTTGAATAATTTTTAATACTCCACCTGCCGTCAGGCAACCGAGACCGTTGGCGATCATGTCCAGCAGGCTGGGAGAGCGGTTGACGGGCAGAATGAATTGCAGAAATTCCAGAAGACCGCCGAACAAAAGCCCTGCGATAACGAGTGGAAGTAAATTTACATCATAATTTCGCCGGTAGATCATCCAGTATAAACCGATCAGGCCGGTCCAGCCGCCAAACATGGCAAAGTGTCCCAGCTTGTCAAACTGGTATAGTCGGGCTTCAGACATGTACTGGGCGGGAACGAGCGTAAAGTAGATCGTGATCAGCGTCCACATAATAAATATTATGGGAATGATCTTGTAGAAACTCGGATGTCGATCCAGGAAGGAAATCATATAAGATCTAAAGGCTCGGGTGTGGTTGTATACTGTTTTTGATGCAATTCATATCGATATTTCCCATCCAGAAGGGCCTTTATGCTGCTGTATCCGGGATTACCGGTACGTTCCCATAAGGCCGCAATTTTGCCGGTCAGGATATCACCAAAGCCGGTTCTGGCAAAAATACGTGTATCATATTGGGTAACAAAACATCGGCCATCCGGTGTTCCGACCATATTAGGCATACCTTTAGACAGCATATGAACCTGAAATCGGCGGCAAAAATTTTCAACGGTAATCATTCGGTTAAAGCTATTGTTTATGTCAGAGTCAGCAAGTGCCTTGAGCTCACCGGGATGAGGTGTCAGGACTATGGTGGCTTCACTATCGGAGATCACGGATAAATCTCCTGATAACGCCCATAATGCATCTGCATCCACCACAACCCTTCCCTTGAAGTCTAGCAGTAACTTTCGGACAAGTTTCGTCGTTTCAATCTCCCGGCCAAGCCCGGGTCCAATAATAACAGTGCCATCTCTACGATTAAGATGCTTCAATATTTCATTAAGATGGGTGGACTTAAAATAAACATCGTCTTTGGTACCGACGGGGAATTTGGTCTGATGCACCAGATGGGATTCATAAATCCCCAGCTGCCCTCGCGGTGCAAACACAGACACCGAACCCAATCCTTCAGCCCAGGCGCTTTCTGCCGCCATGACGGCCGCGCCCGTCAGTCCGGGGGAGCCGGCGATTACATAGACTATCCCGGCCTCATATTTATGGCGGGGCGTTTGTTTGCGAAAAGCTATGTTATCGATCCAATCCGGATCCATGACATATCTTCGAATGCCGGACTTCAGGAAACGGGGAAATCCCAGATCACAATAAAAGATCCGGCCGCAATGGCCGGGACCATCTTCCAGGTAACAGCCAAGCTTTTGGGTACCGAATGCAAGGGTGTAATCCGCACGGACACAGTTGCCCAGTACCGTCCCGTTATCCGCATGAAGACCGGTTGGAAGATCCAGGGCAAAAATGGTCTTTCCACTGGCATTGATAAAATCTATGACACGGCCATAGGGCTCTCGAATCTCACTGGTTATGCCAATTCCCAGCAGGCCGTCTACAATAAAGTCATAATCGGTCATATCCGCATCCGGGAGGTCTTCGTATACGGTGATGTTTGAAATGCCGCTTTCACCCTGAAGCGTTTGGAGAAGGTTAAAATTAACCCGCGCGTCGGGCGAGAGTTTACCGGTGCCTTCGGCAAACACCACGGTTACGGCTATACTATTCTGGCTTAAAAAGCGGGCGACCACGAGGGCGTCTCCGGCATTGTTCCCCCTGCCGCAGAAAATCAAAGCCTTTGTCCCGGCTTGAACATGTTCCTGGATGATGGCCGAGGCTTTCGCACCGGCCACTTCCATTAAGATCCGGCCCGGAATGTCCAGTCTTGTGATGGTTTGGGCATCGATGTCTTTGGATTGACCGGCTGTTGCAAGCTGAAATGCAGAAGGTATATTCATGCAGGTTAAGTTAATGAAGCAGGTGCATCGCTAATAGGCCCTGGCAAAAAGCACCCGTCTTTCCGATGGGTTACCGGTAACCATACATTTTCCCGATTTGGGTTTCTCATCAAGAGGGATACAACGTATGGTGGCTTTGGTTTCTTCCTTTATTCTTAACTCGGTTTCCGTGGTGCCGTCCCAATGGGCATATATAAATCCGGATTTTTCGTCGAGGATAGTTTTGAACTCATCATATGAATCAACAGTACGGGTATGGTCCAGGGTACGTTTTTGGGCTTTTTCAAACATGGTGGCCTGAATTTCATCCAAAGTGACCTTAATGCGTTCCCCCGTATGTTCATGGTCCTGCAGCGATTTTGATTTAAGGTCGCGCCGGGCGATCTCCAGCTTATTATTTTCAACATCCCTCGGACCCACGGTGATACGCAGGGGTACGCCCTCAACTTCGTACTGGGCAAATTTCCATCCCGGTTTGTAAAAGTCGCGATCGTCAAGTTTAACCCGGATTCCTTTGTCCTTTAACTCATTCTCAATAGTCCGGGCATAATCGAGTACGGCTGCCTGCTGTTCGTCCGTTTTCCAGATCGGCACTATAACCACCTGTGTAGGGGCGAGCCGGGGGGGTAATATCAACCCCGCATCGTCGGAATGGGTCATGATCATCCCGCCGATCAGCCGGGTGGAAACGCCCCAGCTGGAGGCCCAGACATGCTTGACCTGGCCATCGCGGTCCTGGAACGTTACATCGAAGGCTTTGGCAAAATTTTCACCCAGGAAATGGGAGGTGCCGGCCTGAAGCGATTTTCCATCCTGCATCAGCGCTTCGATGCAGTAGGTGTCCACGGCGCCCGGAAAGCGTTCTTCTTCACTTTTTTTACCAATGGTAACCGGCATGGCCATGTAATCTTCGGCAAAAGTGCGGTAGACGCCGATCATCTTCTCGGTTTCTTCGATGGCTTCTTCAGCCGTGGCATGGGCTGTATGTCCTTCCTGCCATAGAAACTCCATGGTTCTCAGAAACAGCCGCGTGCGCATTTCCCAGCGCACCACATTGGCCCATTGGTTGATCAGAATGGGCAGGTCCCGGTATGATTGTATCCAGTTTTTATAGGTATCCCAGATGATCGTTTCTGAGGTCGGCCGTACGATCAACTCCTCCTCAAGCCTGGAAGAGGGGTCTACGGTGACCCCGTCTTCACTGTCGATCAGACGGCTATGGGTGACAATGGCGCATTCCTTGGCAAACCCTTTAACATGCTGGGCTTCCCTGGATAAGAACGACTTTGGAATAAAGACAGGGAAATAGGCATTCTGATGACCGGTTTCCTTGAACATCCCGTCCAGCACAGACTGAATATTTTCCCATAAGGCATAACCATTCGGCCGGATGACCATGCAGCCGCGAACGGGCGAATGCTCAGCCAGTTTAGCCTCTTTAATAACATCGAGATACCATTGAGCATAATCCTCGTCTTTCGAAATAATATTTTTTGCCATTGTTGTGTTCTAAATATGGATGACTGGTAAGCCTTATAAGGTAGGCACTATGTCTAAAAGAATCTATCGGTAGCACTTGTAATTGACTTTTTTATTTCCCTTACAATCAGTACCTTTAAAGCTTATCAATTTTTGATCAGGCAGTAAAAAATGGCGTGGTAGCTCAGCTGGTTAGAGCGTCGGATTCATAACCCGGAGGTCGGCGGTTCAAGTCCGCCCCACGCTACGCAAGTCTATGAATGTCTGCGTACTAGTTGTTCAGGCACCCCGGCCATTTACGGTATCGTCTATGAATGTATTGGTAATGATTATTCTGTCGTTGGTTTATTGCCGGCCGTTCCACGATGAAGCGCACTCAGCCTTAAAACAGCCATCACCCGTCGTGTACGATTATGAGGTAGTGAACATATATCCTCATGATCCTGAGGCCTTCACACAGGGCCTGCTTTTCCATGACGGATATTTGTATGAAAGCACCGGCCGCCACGGTCAGTCAAGTCTGAGGAAGGTCCGGCTTGAAACAGGTGAAGTCGTTCGGCAGCAGGATGTGGGAACCGATTATTTTGCTGAGGGATTAACGGTAATGGGCGATCAACTGTATCAGATTACCCTAAGCTCGGGAACCGGGTTTATTTATGATTTGGAAACGTTCGCAGTCAATAGAACTTTTAGTTATTCCGGCGACGGCTGGGGTCTCACCAACGATGGAGGCCGTCTGATCATGAGTGACGGATCGGCAGATTTGCGCTTTCTCGACCCGGGAACTCTGAGGGAAACAGGTCGCTTAACAGTAACCGAGAACGGGCAGCCGGTATCTCGATTAAACGAGCTGGAATTAGTTGAGGATGCCATTTTTGCCAATGTATTGTTTACGGACCAAATCGTGATCATTAATCCGGAAAACGGCTTCGTCACAGGGCGAATAGATTTGGAAGGGTTGTTGTCACCGGCCGATCGTAATCCCCCGGTAAATGTTCTTAACGGCATTGCCTATGACGCTGAAACAGGCCGGTTGTTTGTGACCGGTAAATTATGGCGAAAACTCTTTGAGATAAAATTGCTGCCCCGCGAATAGGTTTATCAACCAGGGAACATGGCAGACCGGTTCCCGGTTATACTAATAGTTCCGGGAACAAGGCAAACCAGGAGGAGATATGCTGTGAACAGTCGCATGAAAATCATAGCAGGATGTTTGATCATAACGGGGCTGGTCCTAATTCCACTCAGCCTGATTTTTCCCACCCTGAACCAGGCCAATATTTTTCTTATCGGGGCCTCTGCATTAGGGTTTGGAGCCGGACTGCTGCTGGCAGCAAAAATTATGGAGCTCCTGGGATTTACCAGGCAACTGTCATCCCCGGATGAAAAACAGGAGGGGAAATTCGAAACCGGCAATAATTATCGTGACAACCCGGCCGGCAGAGGAACAAAGGAAGAAAAAAACAGGTAGGGAATCATCAATTCCGCTCAGACTGGCACCGTACTGATTACCTCGGATAAATACAGATTAAAAATATCTTATTAAAGATTTGACAATATAAAATATATCGAGTATTTTGTATTCGATTTGAGTTACCCTTCTGCAAAAAAATAACATCTGCTCTTTCAAAAGCAGATGTTTATTATCATCTATAGACGGCTATTACCCCATTTGCTGATTATATATTAAGCCTGATTGTAGACAGTAACAATAAGATGAAACCTGTATTTTTGTTTACGTAGAATTACTTATGTATGTGATAGCATAAAATTCAGACAAAAAAAAAGCACCTGCCCGGTCAAAAGCAAGTGCTCTAATCATCTATAGACGGCTATTACCCCATTTGCTATCTATAACCTAACAGGCTTTGACAAGGTTTGCAATCGGTAAAACCCTGTAAATTTTTCTACGTACAAATACGTACCGCACACTTAATCCATTGTAAAGCCATTTTCAATGGCATAACGGACCAATCCGGCGGTATTTCGTATTTCCAGTTTACGCATCAGATTGGTTCGGTGGGTCTCGACCGTGCGTGGACTGATAATCAGTAAGCCGGCTATTTGCTGACTGGTATTTCCCTGGGATATTAACTCCAGAATTTCTTTTTCCCGGGGCGTCAAAATCGTTCCGGTTGCATCGTTATGCTGATTCACATAGCGGGCCGTCATCAGTTCCGATATTTTTTTGCTGAATACTTTTTCCCCTGTCGCTACCGAACGGACCCCCTCGATCAATTCCTGTTTGTCGCAATTTTTGAACAGGTACCCTATGGCTCCGGCATTTAGAACCTGGTTCAGATATTCCTCATTAATATGCATGGACAGGATCATGATCTTGGCACCGGGATCCATTTTAATTATGGACCGGGTAGTTTCAATGCCGTTGAGATTGGGCATGGTGATATCAATCACGCTTACATCAGGGTTCAGTTCCTCGAAAAGTTCAATGGCTTCTTTACCGCTTCCGGCTTCACCGACCACCGTTATATCCTCCGCCTTTTCGATTGCGCTTCGTATGCCGTATCGCACCAGATAATGATCATCGGCTATGATAACTTTAATTGGATCCATTTATACAGCCGGCTTTATATTGGGGTTAATACAATTTGCTTAAGGGGTCATGCCTGTAAAGAAACATAATAATAAATTCCCGGCCAATTATGAACTAAAGGACAAACTTCCTTATTCACCGGCGATCCATCTAAAAAACCAAACGGCCTATCTTCTGCACATCCGACAACAGCCCTGCTGCCGTAACTTCTTTTCCTGCCCCAGGACCCTGAACGATTATCGGAGACTGCTGATAGCGCTTGGTATGAATAATTATCTGATTATCGGTCCCGCTTAATGAACCCAGAGGAGATTCTATCGGCACTGCCTGGGTCCCAATTTTTATCTTCCCTTCATTCATTTCGCCAAGATAACGCAGGACCATACCATTTTTAGATGCGTCTTCGACTTTTCGCCTCCATTCTTCATCAAATTCAGGGATGCGTTCAAGGAACGTTTCCGTACTTAGACCAGTAAGCTCAGCCGGGGTCAGGTCTTCGACCTCAACTTCATTCCGTTCTACCCTGAACCCGGATGCCCGTGCCAGGATCATAAATTTCCTGACGACATCCTCCCCGGATAAATCGTCTCTGGGATCGGGCTCAGAATAGCCTGATTTCTTGGCCTCGCGGACCGCCTTCCCGAATGATTCCCCTTTTTCAAGCTGGCCGAACAGGTAGGTCATTGTGCCCGATACGACACCCGAAATTCTGGTGATCGTATCACCGCTGGCTTGCAAATCACGAAGTGTTTGCAGTACAGGGAGACCGGCGCCCACAGCGGGCTCGAAAAAGAAATGTGTTTTGTTGCTGTTGGTATATTGATAAAGTTTTTCAAAATAGGATTGCTCAAAGGTGATAGCCCGCTTACTGGGTGTGGCTATATGAATTCCCACGCTCAGCAACCGGTCATACAACCGGGCAACCTCTTCGCTACCGGTGGCATCGACAAACAGGGTACGGTAGGGATATTCCCTGATAAGATGATCGACGATGTTCTCCCAGTTGGTACCTTCACCGCTGTTCAGCAGGCTATCCAGATCATCAGGGTTTAAGCCGGCCGAATTCCAGAGCGTATGCTCACTATTGCAGGCGCCAATAATGGATAAGTCGACATGCTGGTCTTTCAACTCCCCTACTTGTCTGATAAACTCCCCGCCGATGGTGCCCACGCCCGCCACAAACAAGCGGAGCCGCCGTGCATGGATGCAAAAATGATCATTCAGCAACCGGGTAGCCATATGGGTCTGTTCCCGGTGCACCAGCAGGCTTAAGTGGCGGTTGGCCACGCTTCTCGCTGTGGAAAGGGGGGCGATATGGTTTTCACCCAATACGGAAAGGACGGCACCGCTCAGGCCCAGATCTTTTTTCAGGCTCTCCCCGATTACAGTAACCATATCTACATCTTCGATAAAATCGGGTACATCCAGCAGACCCAGATCGTATTCGTTCTGAAAGGCAAATAACAGCACCTGATAAGCCTTATCACGTTGAGAAGCATTGATGACTACGCTTATGCCATAATCAGAGGATGCTGATGCAACAAACAAAATGGATATACCGGCCTCTGACAGCGCATGAAGCACCCTGGGCGAGAGCTGTTTAATGCGATCCAGACCCTTGCTTTTAATACCGATCAACACAATATCCTTTTTAACCGAGACGGACCGCAGCCGGCCGTTGGTGGCCGGGAAATGGTTACTGATCAGCGTTCCGGCCGCTTCGGGATCAAGACTGTTTTTTATGTGGATGGGGATCTTCAGCAGCTCCAGCGGCAGGACGGTTCTGGGATGCAGGACCTTGGTCCCAAAATGAGCCATTTCGGCTATTTCAGAGTAATGCAGATGGGGTATGGTTATGGCGGTCGGTGCAATGTCAGGATCAGCCGTCAGAACCCCGTTAACGTCGGTCCATATCTCTACACGTTCAGCTTTCAGAGCCTCTCCCAGCAGTCCGGCAGTATAATCGGATCCGGACCGGCCAAGGGTGGTTATCTCCCGCTTGGCTGTCGATCCTATATAGCCGGTTACCACCGCCGTCTCACCGTTCATATGTAAGAAGGCGTCGTTGATAAGCTTAACGGTTACGGCAGCGTTTACATCCGCATCCCCAAAGTTGTCATCGGTTCGTATGAGATCCTGTGATTCGACGGAACGGGCCTGAAGACCGCCTTGGCGAAGGGCAGCGGCGAAAATAACACAGGATGCCCGCTCACCATATGACAGGATCAGATCCCGCTTGCCGGGGCTTACCGCCTTTGCTTCATGAATCTGCTGCAGGTAACCGGCAAGGTCATCAAAAAGCCGGTCTATCTTCTCCCGGTCGGAATGGGGGTTATTCTGACAGAAGATATCGTGGAGTACCTGAATATGACGTTTTCGTAGTTTGGCAAGTTTATTTCTCCAGCTGATATCCCGTACTCCCGCGCTTGCCGTAAGGCTGACCAGTTCGTCTGTTACGCCGCCCAGGGCTGAGACCACTACCGTGACTTTAACCTGTTTTAGCCTTTCACTGACGATGAAGACGGCTCGCTTAATCTTATCGGCGTCGTGTAGGGATGAACCGCCAAACTTTAAAATGTGCATTGCTGTTTCGGTATAAGGATCAGTTATTGCTGTTTAAGGAGACTTCCCTGAAATTCTTTGCTGTTTTGCGGAAGTCATGGATGATTTGCTGCATTTTCTCAAATTCTATGAGAAAGGAATCGTGACCATGAGGAGAATGAAGTTCGGTGAATTGGCCGTTCTTCAACAAGCTTACCAGCTCTTTTTGTTCGGCAACGGGATATAAAAGGTCGGAATCTATGCCAATGATCAATACCGGTATGTTTAGGTTGGCCAGAACCTCCCGGCTGCCTGACCTTCCCCGGCCAACATCATGGGAATCCATGGCTTCGCTGAGGCGAACATAGGTCAGGGCATCGAATCCGCGGTCGGCCATCTTCCGGCCCTGATACCGCAGATAGGATTCCACCTGGTATATGCCGGCACCCTCCTGGCGTTTTCTGCCGAATTTATGTTCAAACGAATGCGCACTCCTATAGGTAAGCATGGCCATCATCCTGGCCGCCGACAGCCCCTGCAGGGGGGGGGCGTCATCGGAATAATCACCATTTTTCCAGTTCGGGTCGGCATAAATAGCCTGACGCTGGGCTTCACTGATACCTATGGCCCAGGGAGAGTGTGATTTCCCCATGGCCACCAGCACAAGCTGCTTAATACGATCATCCATGATAGCAAACTCCAGCGCCTGCATGCCGCCCATGGAGGCGCCGAAGGCAAATTCGACTTCGCGGATACCCAGTCTGTCAAGGATTATTTGCTGAGCTCTGACCATATCGCGTATGGACAGCTTCGGAAAATCAGATCCGTATCGTTTATCGGTTTCAGGATTAATGCTGCGCGGTCCCGTGCTTCCATAACAGCTGCCGATGATGTTGATGCAGAGGATAAAGTTCCGGGAAGAATCCAGCATTTTCCCCTTACCAAAACAATCCGATAACCATTCATCCGCAGCCGCGTGACCTGAAAATGCATGGCAAACCAGGGCAACATTGGATTTGTCTTCATTCAGTTCACCCCAGGTCTTGTAAGCCAGCTCCAGGGCAGGGAAGGTAAACCCTGATTCCGTGGTGAAAGGGTGATCATATTTAATGGTGGTTATTCCAAAATTCATTAAAAGCGCTCAGGATTATGGTATTGCGTCATGATTGTCTGAAAAGGCCCCCCGCCGGATCCGGCCGGGGGCCCTGTCGTATGCTTACCGGTTAGGCTTTCACCAATGACTTGCTGAAGGCCTGCTCAAAATCTCCAATAATGTCATCGATATGTTCGATTCCTACAGAAATCCGGATGAGTTCAGGTTTTACGCCTGAGGAGGCCTGCTCGGCATCACTCAGCTGCTGATGCGTGGTCGATGAGGGATGAATGGCCAGCGTTTTTGCATCACCCACATTGGCCACATGGCTCGTCAGTTCGAGTCCATCGATAAATTTGCGTGCAGGCTCATAGCCACCCCTAATGCCAAAGTTCAGCACGGAACCAAAATGACCATTTTTCAGGTATTTTTTGGCTCTTTCATGATAGGGATGATCAGGGAGTCCGGCATAATTGACCCACTCGACGGCATCATGATTCAGCAGCCAGTTTGCAAGTTTACGGGCATTTTCGTTATGCCTTTCTACCCGGAGGGAGAGGGTTTCCAGACCCTGCAGAAAGAGGAAGCTGTTGAATGGTGACTGAGACGGACCGAAATCACGAAGCCCTTCAACCCGGGCTCTTATTGCAAAGGCAATATTGCCGAAAGGACCTTTGTCGCCAAAGACTTCCCAAAAATTCAATCCGTGATAACCTGGTGAGGGTTCCGTGAACAGGGGAAACTTTCCATTACCCCAGTTGAAATTTCCGGCATCGACCAGGACACCGCCAATAGAGGTTCCGTGACCGCCAATCCATTTGGTAGCCGATTGTACCACAATATTGGCACCATGTTTTATGGGCTGGACCAGGGCTCCGGCGGCGCCGAAGGTATTATCCACTATTAACGGTATATCGTATTTTTTTGCCAGGGTTGCAAGCTTTTCAAAATCGGGAATGTTATTGCGCGGGTTGCCAATGCTTTCTACATAAAGAGCTTTGGTATTTTCGTCAATTTTTGCCTCGTAGGCCGCCGTATCGTCTTCTTCCACAAAATGTACTTTAATGCCCAGACGGGGAAATGAGACCTTGAACTGATTATAGGTTCCACCATACAGGTTACTCGTGGAGACAATGTTGTCTCCGGCCTGTGCTATGGTTGTAATGGCCAGAAACTGTGCAGCCTGACCGGAGGCCGTCGCTACAGCCATCGCCCCGCCTTCCAGGGCAGCTATCCGTTTTTCAAAGACATCATTGGTCGGATTCATGATCCTTGAATAGATGTTTCCGAATTCTTTCAGACCGAATAAAGCTCCCGCATGTTCGGTATCGTTGAACTGGTAGGACGTGGTTTGGTAAATGGGTACGGCACGGGAATTGGTGGCCGTATCCGGTTCCTGGCCTGCATGAAGTTGCAGGGTCTCATATTTGTATTGTTTGGGGGTTCCGTTTTCACTCATGATTGATGGATTAGATGGATGTTTTCATTACGGTGTCGTTATTTTAAACTATCTGCTCAGCCTTTGCAGGGATCAAAAAAAAACCTCTTTCGAAAAGATTCGGAAGAGGTTTTTAAAACCGGGTATTCCTCATCTTTCCAAATCTTGTACGATTTGGCAGGATTTAGCACCTGACATCGTGCGGTTAACACGACCGGTTGCTAAGGTTTCACAGGGCCTGTCCCTCCACCTTTCTCGATAAGAGCTTAAAATTTTTAAAGAACGAGATACAATCCATAAAAAAACCCTTCACGAGAACGGGAAGGGTTTTTACAATTTTAAATACGTAAAATCACCCTTCACCTACGCCCAGGCATACAACAACAGATGATAAAACAAATAGAGAATTTCATGGATTCGAAATATAAATCAGATTTTTGTCTCCCAATGATAATTTGAATTTCAATGAAAAGCAATAATATTTAGAACGATAAAAAAAGCGGGGAAAGGGTCAGGACCGGACCCGGCTTTCTTTAAACTCGTTGATCAAACCGCCTTTTTTCATAATGCCGACCTGACGCCCGCTCATGGAATGAGTCATTTCATACTGTCTGTTGTTGGTGAGGTTTTCAACCAGTATAGGTTCGTCATGGCCGAGTTGTTCCTGCAGATTGGCCAGTTCAATTACATCACCCTGAGTGATTGTTTCATAATCGTCGGGATGGACAAATTCCAGGGGCAGGACCCCAAAATTGATAAGGTTTTGCCAGCCTATGCGGGCGTACGATTTAGCCAGGACGGCTATCTGGCCAAGGTAACGCGGACATATAGCCGCATGTTCGCGGCTGGACCCCTGGGCATAATTATTACCGGCAACGATTACATGTCCGTCGTAGGATTCTGTGGCCTCCAGGGCCCGGCGGTGAAACGTTTCGTCCATCTGATAATACACAAATTCGCTGAGTTTAAGAATGTTGCTGCGGTAGGGCAGAACTCTGGAACCTGCCGGCATGATCTCATCGGTGGATATGTTGTCACCTACCTTGAGCAATACCTCTGTACGGCTTGTGCCGGGAAGGGGTCCAAATTGAGGGAAAGTATGAATGTTTGGCCCTTTTTGAAGCGGGGTACCGGACCCGTTCTTCCGCGGCGGGATCAACATTTCCGTGCTGACCACCCATTTTCCCGGTTCCTTGTACTGAGGATAGGTCATATCGTATAATTTCTCTAATTGCCGGGGATCGGTAATCATACCCGTCAGAGCGGAAGCGGCACCGGTTTCCGGACTGCACAGATAAACCTGGTCATCGGCCGTACCGGATCTGCCTTTAAAGTTTCGCGGCATCGTCCGAAGGCTGATCTGGTTGGAACCGGGGGCCTGGCCCATGCCGATGCATCCCAGGCATCCGGTTTGATGGAAACGTGCACCGGCCTGGACAAAAGAGATGATCGAATCCATGGTGGCCAGGTTTTCAATAATTTGGCGGGATGCGGGATTAATATCCAGGGATACATCCGGGCTGACTTGTTTGCCTCTGACGATTTCCCCCACAATCCAGAAATCCCGTAATCCGGGGTTGGCCGAAGAACCGATGACTACCTGGTGGATTTTCTTCCCGGCTACTTCCCGTACCGCCACCACATTACCCGGACTGCTTGGGCAGGCAATCATCGGTTCGATGTCGCCCAGGTTGATATGCTCATGCAGGTCATATTCGGCGTCCGGGTCGGCCAGCAATTCCACATATTCATCACCCCTGTTATTTTGTTCCATGAACCGCAATATCTCCCTGTCGGCAGGAAAGACGGTGCTGGTGGCGCCCAGTTCGGTTCCCATATTGGCCATTACATGACGGTCCATGGCCGATAGATATTCCAGGCCGGGACCGTAATATTCGATAATCATGCCCCGGCAGCCGTGAACGTCATACCGGCGGAGCATTTCCAGAACGGCATCTTTGGCGCTTACCCAATCCTGCAGCCTGCCGGTCAATTCCACCCCGAGCACTTTGGGCATTTTTATATTCATGGGTTCTCCGGCCATAGCCATGGCCACATCAAGGCCTCCGGCCCCAAAGGTCAGCATGCCCATTGACCCGGAAGCGGGGGTATGGCTGTCAGACCCTATCAGGGTTTTGCCCGGGATCGCAAAATGCTGCATATGAACGGGATGACTTACCCCATTTCCGGGCTTGCTGTACCACACGCCAAAACGTTCACTTGCCGATTTCAGGAACAGGTGATCGTCCATGTTCTTGAAATCCGTTTGAAGCAGATTGTGATCCACATATTGGGCCGATATTTCGGTTTTGACCCTGTCAATGCCCATAGCTTCGAGTTCCAGCATTACCATCGTGCCGGTGGCATCCTGGGTAAGCGACTGGTCAATCTTCAGGGAGATCTCTTCGCCCGGTATCAGGTCGCCGTTTATCACATGAGATTCGATCAGCTTGCGGGTGACATTCCGTTTCATGCAGAGACTTTTTGATTAATAGCTATTTACTCGATTCTGTATAGGTATAAATACGATCCTTTGCATTTTCCGTTCGGATAGTTGACTTAAGTTTCATCAACATATGGAACATTCCAAGGTTTACTCTGGCTATATAAATGAAATGTTTGGAGCCGCGGGGTTCCGGCTGTCCGGAAGCTATCCGGGCTAGCTTTCTAAGTTCATCACCAAAGCGCGGATCGCCGAAATCAAAACTTTTTTTTCGGTAAGGACTGACAATAAGGTCTCCGAAAGAGCGGCAGAACGAAAAAAAACGCTCTTCGTAAACAGGGTCGCGCGGATCCGTTCTGATCATTTCCAGATCCGTATACAGCTCACCAATGCGTTTTTTATCATTGGCCAGGTGAGCCGGCACAAGTTCAATGAACGCATCGAAGAATTCGGGTGGACATTTCTTTACGCATCCAAAGTCAATGATCCCCAGTTTGCTATCCGGCGTATAAAAGAAATTACCGGGATGAGTATCTGCATGGACCGTACGGGCCGGATTTATCTGAGCATGAAAGAAATTCCACAGCAGTTGTCCGAAATGATCGCGTTCTTCCTGAGGGGGATTACCGCTGAGAAAATCCTTCATATGCCGGCCTTCGATAAAGGTCATCGTAAGCACCTTTGAGGACGAAAACTCCCGGATCCATTCCGGGGTGACAAAATCACCATGGCTGTACCGGCTGTGAAAATCGTTTATGGATTCGCCTTCGAGCCGGTAGTCGGTTTCCTCAAGCAGCCTGTCTTTTACTTCTTTAAAATAGTCATCCAGGTTGTCGGACTTGCGGATTTGACGCAGCAGCATTTTTGCAAGGTCAAGATCCGAGGCAATGGTTTGCCGTACGTCCGGATACTGGATTTTTATGGCCACCGGCCGGCCATCTTTCAGCCTGGCCCGGTGAACCTGCCCCAGAGAGGCGGCAGCCAGGGCTTCCGGTTGAAAATCATCAAATAGTTGTTCGGGATATTTTCCCAATTCCTTTTTTATGAGACTGCGCACAAGCGCTTTATTTAAAGGCGGCACATGGTACTGGGCCTGAGACATGACTTCAACAAATTCTTCAGGCACCACGCTGTTGTCAAGGCTGAGCGCCTGGGCCAGCTTCAGGGCGGAACCACGCAGCTTTGAAAATTCACCATATATATGGCGGGCATTGGTGTCATGAAGTCTGCTCAGGGAGGCCTCATCGTGACGGGCACCAAACCTCTTTTTAAAGTGATACTTAGCATAATTAGTCCCCACTTTGAACCCGGCTCCGGCTATAATTTTCCCACGCTCAAAGCGGGAGGAAGGGAAATCACTCATTTATACATTCCTTTTTCTTTGAATTGCTCGACGCAGGCTTGCCAAAAAGGGGAGTTGGGCTGCGTATTACGGTTGGCAACCAGGAATTTGCCAAGATCCAGACCTTTGTCTATGATGGCCGAGTAGAGGACTTCGCTGAGGAAGGATGAAAGTTTATCGGTAAGGGCTATCGTTTTTTCTGAACCCGGACTTTCGTCCCGGATCCAGAAAATGACCAGTTGAAGGTAGAAGTTGCTCAGTACATTGTAGGTATAAGCGTTCAGCAGATACTGATTCATACCGGCAATGCGGGTATCCTTCTGCACGAAGTCTTCGACCAATTCCTCGATATGAGACTGAAACGCTGATTTGGGACGGGCGTTATAGATAAATCCATTAAATGTTTTTTCCACAAAATCCCGCTGTTCCTGCATCATATCCAAAGAACTATAGACAAAATTAGAGAGCTTTTCATGGAGGTCAAATAATTCAAATCCGTCAATTTCACGGATCATCTCTTTGTATTGTGGAACAATACCGGCGTAGTACCCCTTCAGGATGGCGATTTTGTTGGGAAAATCCTTGAATATGTCGGCTTCCTTTACCCGTGCTTTTTTTGCAATATTCTTTAAGGTAAATGCGGAAGGGTCGTTTACATATAGATCGATTGCAGCGTTTATGATCCGGTTTTTCTTATCGTTTTTTTCCTGTGCCATAGACGTTTGGTTTTTATAGGGTATAACGGCAGAGTCCTGCCTTTGTTTGGAAGATGTTCGCCTGAACCGGAGTCCGGGCTGTTAAAAATTTTTGGATGGCACAAAACAATTTAATATCGTTACCCAAACGAAATTTCGGTGATAAAACAGTATCCATTTTGACAGCTACCAATTCTTTCTGGCGGGAGGTGTTAGACTTCCTGCCAAACCTGGTCCTGATATTCCGCATAGATAAAGATGAACAGGTCCAGCTTATGTTTGCAAATAGAAAAATAGAAGCCACCCTGGGTTTTAGTCCCCGTGAATTCGTATTGGCTTCGGAGACCCATCCCCTGGTTCAGCGTAAACTTGATAGCCTCGTTGAGATCGTTGCCCGGCACTCACACGCCAAAGCCAAAAAGGACAAACAGGAAATCACGCTGCTTACAAAACGAGGCGACGAAAAAGGTTTTACCTTTGACTTCGAATTGTTTAAAGTGAAAAGCAGTCCTGCCAGCTTTCTGGCCGTAAATTTAAGGGAAGCCGGTACGGACATCTTAACGGCCGGGGAAACCGTGAGCACACCGCGGTTTGTAGCCGAATCGCCGGCCATGAAAGCGGTAATGGAAAACATAGATGCCCTGATAACCGCCGACTCCCATGTGCTGATCCGCGGGGAAAAAAGCACCGGGAAGAAGACCCTTGCCCGGATCCTGGTCAAGCCGGCAAAGCTGGCCGGATCAGAGGTGATTGAGGTTAATGCCGGCACAGACGCTCTGCCCCTGGAAGAAGAGGTGCCGGCGGATGACACTCCCCTGATATTCCTCATCCGGAATATCGACCTGCTTCCCGGCCGGGAGCAGGCCCGGCTGAAGCAGATGCTGGACAAAAGAAAGGCTTCGAATCTTAAGACCCGCGTGATCTCAACAAGTTCCACCGCCCTGGAGAGTCTCTTGGAAGAAAACAGGTTTGAAGCCAATCTGTATTATACGCTATCCTTTCACCCGGTACTTTTGCCACCGCTCCGGCACAGAAAGGAAGATGTCGTTGAGCTTTTCCGCTACTGGACACAAACTATACCGGCTTTGGTGCACATGCCGGCCCTGGAATGGTCAGCCGGGGCGGAAGCAGCGATGGCAGAAAGCAAATGGGAAGGAAACTTTGACGAATTCTTTGCCATGCTCAGGCAATCCCTGGTCTTTTCAGGTAACGGAAAATTTCGCTTTTCTGAAAAGGCAAAGCCTGAGAAGTCAGCGGTGTTCTCAGATGCCGCCCCGGAGGAGGAATACGTTAGTTATGATGAAATGAACAGGCGATACCTGAGGAAAGTACTTGAGAAAACCCGGGATAAAATCTATGGAAAAGACGGAGCCGCCAGGTTGCTTGGCCTGAAGCCGACTACCCTGCAAAGCAAACTGAAAAAATTGGGTATCCGGTAGGCCTCTGCGTGGATACAACGGAGGCATTTGCTGAAGTCGGTTCAAACCCTTAACTTAGATTATAAAGCTATTATTAATAGTAAGTTGCAGGCAATAATAGTTTTTTAGCAGGCGTTACATTTTTTCATTAATAAATTGATAATAAGTGCTTGACAATGGACCGTTATCAGGCGTATATTTTAGACCTGTCAGCGAAAGGCAGCCGCAAGGCAAACCCCCTGAAAAAAAGAGGTAAGAAAGCAAGATAAGTCTTGACACGGG
>JBBDRB010000049.1:0-6900 GCA_040905685.1 Balneolales bacterium
AAAAGCAGAGAGGTCTCGTTTCCTTCAAACTCTCCGCCGGGATACAGGCTGTCTCCGGCCACTTCCCAGACTTTGCCGTCCCCCGAACGGTACAAGCTGCCCTGCACATCTTTGCCGCTGTATCCGAAACTGTAGGCCGTCCCTTTGTGCCAGGTGACGCTCCACCGCCAGGTGCCCAGGCCGCTATCGTCGGCAAAGGCCTCGCTCCAGTTCCTGCCGTCAGCGGAAAACCAGCTGACGGACTGGTGTTCGTTACCGCCTGCGGGCTGCAGGAAACGGACCGCACTGTTGAGCATCAGCCGGCCATCGGCCGTGACGGACAGCTTCGCGTCGCGCACATCCCCGCCATCCCAATCGAGGAGGGCTGCGGAACTCCACTGTATACCGTCTGCGGAACGGATCACCCGGAGTTTGCCATCATCCGAGACATGGTCGAGGCCTTCGCGAAATGCACAGAACCACTGGCCGCGGAACCGGATAAGATCGGTGAAGGCATTATGGGGCGCGTTATCCCATATCCTTTTCACCTCGATTATTTCAGGAGCCCCTTTCCCGGCTTCGGCATGCACGGAAATGGCTGAAACCAGAAGCGCGATACAGGCAACCAGGGTTATTGAACCTATTTTATTTTTCATTGGATTCCTAGCTGATGACCCGGGGTTCTTTGCTTTCCATGTTTTCCAGCACACGGTCATATATATCAGACATTTCACTGACCGACAGCTCGAATGCATCCCGGAATTTAAGTGTTTTACCGCCTACCTTCCCGATCGGGTACAACGGTACGCCGGCATCGTTGAAGGTTTTGATCAACTCGCCGGCTTTATCCGCCGTGCAGCTCAGCACAATGCCTGACTGGGCCTCACTAAAAAGGATCCCGGACAATTTCCCTCCGGGAACCATCCCGTCCATATCAGCCCCCAGCCCCGAAAACATGCACATTTCGGCCAAACAGGTTGCCAGTCCCCCATCGGATACATCATGAGCGGCATTGACCAGGCCGGCTTGTATGGCTTTTAACACCTGCTTCTGCAGCCTGGCCTCAAATTCCAGGTTGATATCCGGTGCATCTCCGGCTGTCTTGCCGTAGATCCGGCTGAGGTACTCTGTGCCTCCCAGCCCGTTTCGGCCGGCTCCCACATAAAGGATGGTATCCCCTTCGTTTTTAAAACCGGCGGTAGTAAGATGCTTCTCATAATCGTCGATCAGCCCCAGCATGCCTATGACGGGGGTGGGGAATACGGCCGTTTCCGGATTTTCATTGTACAGACTCACATTCCCTCCCGTCACCGGTGTGTTCAGGATGCGGCAGGCATCGCCAATCCCGCCAATCGCCTCGGTGAATACCCAGTAGACTTCGGGCTTGTAGGGATTGCCGAAGTTCAGGCAATTGGTAATGGCCAGGGGTTTGGCGCCCGTGCAGACGACATTCCGTGCCGATTCGGCAACGGCGATCTGTCCGCCTTTCCTGGGATTCAGGTAAACATAGCGACCGTTGCAATCGGTTTTGACGGCCAGGGCTTTTTTACTGTTCTTCAGGCGGACCACCCCGGCATCGGTCGGACCCGGACCGGCAATGGTATTGGTTCTTACCATAGTGTCATACTGTTCATACACCCAGCGCTTGGAAGCTATATTCGGGGAGGCCAGCAATTGTTTCAGGACATCCCCATAGTTGTCCGGCTCAGGCAGGCTGGCCCAATCAAACGAGGATGTCTCGGCCAGATAAGCCGGTTTCCTGGTTTCCCGCCTGTACACGGGGGCCCCTCCGCCAAGGACCAGGCTTTCGGCCGGGATATTGGCCCGGATCTCGCCGTCCTTCCGGTAGGTTACCTTTCCGGTATTCGTTACCATTCCTATTACCTCGCCGTTCAGGTCCCATTTGGCATAAACATCCAGTATTTCCTGTTCGCGGCCTTTTTTCGCGACGATCAGCATGCGCTCCTGGCTTTCAGACAGCAACAGCTCATAGGCCGTCATTCCGGACTCGCGCATGGGTACTTTATCCAGGTCGATGTCCATCCCTGTTTTGCTTTTAGCGCTCATTTCGGCACTTGAGCAGCTGATTCCGGCCGCGCCCATATCCTGCATGCCGACCACGGCGCCGGTCTTCAGGGCTTCAAGGGAGGCTTCCAGCAGCAGCTTTTCGGTAAATGGATCGCCAACCTGCACGCTCGGCCGTTTTGATTCGCTCTCCTCGCTGATCTCCACCGAGGCAAATGTGGCCCCGTGTATTCCGTCTCGGCCGGTCGAGGCCCCGACGATCAGCACGGGATTGCCCTCCCCCTCGGCTATGGCCGAGGCCGTCTCGCCCTTTTTCACAATGCCTATGCTCATGGCATTCACCAGCGGATTTCCCTCATAGCTTTTATCGAAATATATCTCTCCGCCAACCATCGGCACTCCAAAGGAATTGCCGTAATCGGCTATTCCCCTGACCACCCCATCCAGCAAAAAACGGACCTTCGGATTGCCTGGATCCCCAAAACGAAGGGAGTTCAGCGAAGCTATGGGCCGCGCGCCCATGGTAAATATGTCCCGGTGTATGCCTCCCACCCCGGTGGCCGCTCCCTGATACGGCTCCACAGCCGAGGGGTGGTTGTGGCTTTCGATCTTAAAGGCACAAGCCAAATCATCGCCCAGGTCCACGAGTCCGGCGTTTTCCTCCCCGGCATCGACGAGAAGCTGTGGACCCGAACGGGGCAGGGTCTTGATGAGGGCAATGGAATTTTTATACGAACAATGCTCACTCCACATCACCGAATACACGCCCAGCTCCGTAAAGGTGGGCGTGCGGCCCAGTTTGGTTTTTATGGCCTGAAATTCATCGGCCGTTAATCCATGTTCTTTAGCCAGTTCCAGGTTTACTTCGGGTTCTTTGGTGATAGCGTTCGTCATGGATCAGCACAGGTTGGAGTTGAGATAAGAATGGACTGTTTTAAAATACGGCCTCCGGGCGAATATTCAAACGGCCATTGCGGGAAGAGATTAACCGTCAGCGTGCAACATGCAATTTCGGTGGGCTTGTGATTATCATTTATTTTCACCGTAAGTTTACCCGCGTATCTAATAAAAAAGGAAAAAAACATACATGTCGCTTACCATGTCCGATCCCCTGGAGGTTCTTAAAAAGAAGTTTGGCTATGATGAATTCAGATTCGAACAGAACAGGATCATCGATACGGTCATGGCCAAAAAGGATACGTTCGTTCTGATGCCGACCGGCGGCGGCAAGTCGCTGTGCTACCAGATTCCAGCCCTGCTCTTCGAGGGACTTACCGTAGTTATTTCTCCTCTCATTGCCCTGATGAAAGACCAGGTCGATGCATTGAGGGTGAATGGTGTGGCGGCGGGATACCTCAATTCCACCCTCTCCCCCCTGCAGCAGAGCGAGATCTTATCCCAGGTGAGGAACCAGGACATTAAGCTGCTGTATATCGCCCCGGAGCGATTATTCTCCCGCGACGGCGAGTTTATGAATATCCTGAAATCATCGGGCATATCCCTGATCGCCATTGATGAGGCTCATTGCATTTCCCAATGGGGACATGATTTCCGCCCTGAATACCTGAAACTGGGCGCCCTTAAGGATTCCTTTCCCGATACGCCGGTCATTGCCCTGACGGCTACCGCCGATAAACTCACCCGCAAGGATATCCTGGAGAAGCTAAACCTCAAAAATCCCGAAACCTTTGTTTCCAGCTTCAACAGGGAAAACATCCATTATTATATTGAACCGAAACAGAAAAGCTATGCCCGCCTTCTGGAGTTCCTGGATAATCGCCGGGATGATTCGGGCATCATCTATTCGCTTTCCCGGAAATCGACAGAGGAGCTGGCCGGCAAGCTTGAACACGACGGCTTTTCAGCAAAACCTTACCACGCCGGACTCGAACGGGAAACCAGGGCCCGGCACCAGGAGCTGTTCATCAAGGATAAGGTCAATATCATCGTCGCTACCATCGCATTCGGAATGGGCATTGACAAATCGAATGTGCGTTACGTGGTTCACATGAACCTGCCCAAAAACATCGAAAGTTATTACCAGGAGACCGGACGGGCCGGACGCGACGGCTTGAAAAGCGACGCCCTGCTCTTTTACAGCAAGGGCGATTTGATGATGCTCAAAGACTTCGCACGCGTAGACGATAATGCGGAACAGTCGAATATCATGCTTGAAAAGCTGGATAAAATGGGCGATCTGTGTGAGGCCGTAGCCTGCAGGCGAAAATTCATCCTGAACTACTTTGACGAGGATCATGATGGCCAGTGCGCTTCCTGCGATGTGTGCCTGAGTGATTATGAGGAGATCGACGGCACAGTGATTGCCCAGAAGGCCCTCTCCGCCGTCGCCCGGCTGAAAGAAAGCTACGGCGCCAGCTACGTCGTCAACTTCCTGAGAGGGTCCAAATCAAAAAAAATACCGGACTGGCAAAAAGAAATAAAGACCTATGGGGTGGGGACCGGACACACCAAAGAAGAGTGGGAGGGGTATTTAAGGGATCTTGTGAACAGGGGTTACCTGGCCCTGAACGGGGGGAGTTACCCCACCCTGACGCTTACCGGCAGAAGCTGGAACATTTTAAAGGGCCGGGAAAAGATCCGTTTCCTGAAGGCAGTAAACCGCCGGCAGACCGGCTCTGAAGAGGCTTATGAGAAGGACCTGTTCAACCGTTTGAAAACGGTGAGGGCCGCGATTGCCGAAAAGGAAAATACGGCTTCGTTCGTGATCTTTTCAGACGCCACCCTCGTCGATCTGGCTACCTGGCTGCCGCAGCAGATGGATGAACTAAATCATATCAAGGGATTTGGCGAGACAAAGATCAATCGTTACGGCCAGGCTTTTCTGAATGAAATTACAGACTTCTGCCGGGAGAACGGGCTGCCGTCACGGTTTAAAAAATTGCGGTTCAGAAAAAAAGCCGAACGTTCGTCCGGAGGCCGGAGCCCTACCCGGCTGGAAAGCCTGAAACTGTTCCGGGAGGGAAATTCAGCTTCCGAGATTGCCGGACAGCGTGGATTGGGCCTGAGCACTATCGAAAGTCACCTGGGCTGGTTTGTCGGCGAAGGGGAGCTTCGGGTAGAAGACCTCGTTCCGGCCGAAAAAATAGCCCCCATCAGGGAAGCCATAGCAGCGCATGGCTGGTCGGTTTTGCGACCGCTCAAAGACGCTTTGGGAGATGGTTTTACCTACGGGGAAATCAAAGCCGTGGTTGAGGATGAAAAAAGGTAATGACCCTCCTCACACAAGCTCCATTTTCTCCGGATCCCATTTTATGATCTTCTGTTCCCGGTGGCTCAGGTTGGTCGCCAGCGCCGGAGCCGCCGACCGGAGTCCGTAGGCCGCATCATGAAACACTTTCGATCCGTCACGCATGGCCTTGAAAAGGTTTACAAAGTGCTCTTTCCGGGAATTAAATCCCTGAGGGGTGCGATAGGTAAACTCGTTCGGCTCAATTACCCTGGGAGCTATGCCGGCGTGCCGCCGGGCATAGTCGGCTCCCAGCTCTTCGCGTTCTTTTTCCGCAAATTCCCCGAAATTGGTACTGCCGGGGGCATCACCGAGTTCGGAAGTCCGGATGATCAGACTGCCTCCCCGGCTCACCATCTCCCCTTCCGTGCCGACAAAGCGCATATGGGATCCCCCACCGGACCCGTCCGCGAAATTGACCCGAAGCGATAAGGTAAATCCGGGGTGGGCTTCCGTTTCCGGATAATCATATAACCCGCACAGCACGTCGGCAACATCCCGCCCGTCATCCCACAGGCGGAGTCCGCCGGTGGCCATGATACCGGTGGGCCCTTTCGAACCGGTAATCTGGTGTATGCCGGCGAACAGGTGCACAAACAGGTCACCGGAAACGCCGGTACCGTAATCCTGATAGTTCCGGTACCAGAAAAAACGCTTGGGATCAAAAGGGATCCGGGGGTAATCTTTCAGGTAGGTATCCCAGTCAATGTTCTCCGGCGATGCACTGGGAGGGATCGGATACTGCCAGGCTCCCCCGTAGGAAAACCGGTCGGTATAGGCTTCTATGAAATTCAGCTTTCCAATGACCCCCTCGCTGAGTAACTGGCGTGCCTTTTCATTGATCAGCGAACTGGTTCCCTGGGCTCCGACCGTCAGCGGCTGCGTTGAATTGCGCTCGGCTTCAATAACGGCATATCCCTGTTCGATCCGGTGCACCATCGGCTTTTCCACATAAACGGCTTTATTGCTGTTCAGGGCCTCGATGGTTATCGTATCGTGCCAGTGGTCAGACGTAGCGATGATCACCGCATCCACATCGGGGCGGCTTAGCACCTCCCGGTAATCCCTTGTAGCATAAATATCATTGCCAAATACCTCCTTGCATCGTTCAAGGCGGCTGTCGTAAAGGTCGCAGGCCGCAACCAGCTTCACTCCGTCAACCTGAAGTGCCGTGCGGGTATCTCCCTGGCCCATCTTTCCGCAACCAATCGTCGCGATCTGGATATGATCGTTGATGGCATATTTTTTGGCTGCCTCCGCCTGCAGTTCTATCACAGAACCGCCGCTGCCGGCGCCGGCAAATAAGGAGGGGACACCCAACAAGCCGGTTGCCGAGGCGCCTGCTTTTTTGATAAAGGATTTACGCGAATATTTATTACTATTTGATTTGTTCATATAAAAACCTTGTTTAAGAAAGAGTTTGTTAATGCCCAACGGCCTGACGTAGTCAATTAACAAATAATTATTAAAAGAAAGAAATTTGTAAATTGCCGGAACCAGACATTATCCCCATTTATCCGTTAATACCTTAGCCAAAACACCTTCTATGCGCAATTCTACGATGATTTTCATATTCGCCCTGTTTTTTTCCCTCCCGCTCAAAGCCTATACCCAGGATTCCTCTCCCGCCGACACGCTGGAAGGGACCT
>JBBDRB010000050.1:0-6895 GCA_040905685.1 Balneolales bacterium
TACGCCGTAACAAAGATCACCGGCGGACATTCACTACCCATAAGTTCCACAACATCAAAGCCATCCAGTACCGGCATCTGTATATCCAGAAGTATGAGATCAGGCTGGAGTTTACGACTAAGTTTAATGGCTTCCCTGCCGTGGGATGCTTCGCCGATAACATGGATACCCTGGTCAAGTTCATCCAAAAGCATACGCATCCTCTTGCGTGCCAGCTCCTCATCATCTACAAGAATCACATTCAACATAGCTAGTCCGTGTTAATGGGAATTACAAGTTTTACTGTTCGATGGATGGGGATCAGCCGGGCACGGTTACCGTATTGCATCTGTAAACGATCCCTGATATTGCTCAAGCCTGTCCCCCGCTTTGTGATTTCCTCCAGATCAGCATCACCGAAACCGGGGCCGTTGTCCGTTACATCAATATGCAGATAGTTTCCTTTTCGCTTAGCGCTCAAATGTATGTGGAAAGGTTCCGTTGTCTTAGCCGCACCATGTTTTACACAATTCTCAACAAGTGGCTGTAAAATCATACCCAAAACAGGCAGACCCATTACCTCATCCTCTAAATCTGTTGTAAAGTCGATTCTTTCGCCGAAACGGGCTTTTTCGATGGCAAAATAACTTTTGGTTGCGGCAACTTCTTCCCTTAACGTCATGCTTTCTTTCTTGCTGCTTTGCAGACTGTAGCGAAACAGATCAGACAGATCTTCGATGACGGTTTCCGCTTTCAGGGGATCAATACGGACAAGGCTGGCAATTGAATTAAGTGAATTGAACATAAAATGGGGATTGATCTGTGATTTCAGGGCGGACATCTGGCTTTCATGTCTTAGTCGCTCGAGCTCAACGAACTGCAGATAAAAATTATGCCCAAAATAAATGGTGTTTCCTATTATGCAGGCGACTAATGTAATGGTGACCACCGAATAAAATACCGGTGATCCCCACTCCAGAATGGTTATATCCTGAAAAGCCTGGTCGATCAGCCAGGCTGTGATCAGGAAAGCTCCCACCATGACCAGTGTGGAAAAACCGATGGGTATCCATACGCTTTTGGTGGAGCGGGGGACAAAAAACCTGCGTAAGAGGCGATTGGATAACTGAAAAGAGAAAGTTAGCACAGTCGTGAAAATAGCGGCTATTCCTAATGTATGCCATAAAGTAGTCACCCTTTCACCCTCAGTAAACTGATTGATCAGGAAATCAACCATTAAGCCGGTGAACAAAGTCATGGCAATGATAAAGATCAAGTCAAACCGCCATGAAGCAGGTTTGTGTTTTCTTGTCGGTCCGTGTGATGTTATTTGATTCATGGTGTGATGTTTGTTGATGGTGCCCCAAAAGAAATATAAACATAACGGATCGAATACATATGCCCTGGGTATCGGTGGCTGAAATCAGGCACGAAGGGTTGTACGGCAGAATAAGCGGCCCCAAACCCTTAGTTACTGCCTTTCTGCCATTCAGTCAAAAAACAAACCACTGGCGCCAATTAAGTATTGAGGCAAAAACGGATTGATTAGTATTGATCTGAAGTTTTTATTCACTAAACAATCAAGGTCATGAAATTTTGGATGATGATTATGGGAATACTAGGCACGCCCAGCTTAATACAGGCACAAACCAGCGGAGGTGTGCTGACCGGAGTTGTTCGGGATGCCGCCAACCAGACTGCCCTGCAGGGTGTGAACGTATGGATTGCCAGCGAACAAAAGGGCACCTCTGCGGATGCAGAGGGTTGGTTTTACCTGGCCGGTCTTGAGCCCGGAATCTATTCTGTCCGCTTCAGCTACATAGGCTATAGCACCCGGGTGGAAACCGATGTAGTCATAAGGTCAAGCCGTTCTACCCGTCTGGATGTTGACCTCAGCACTTCTTCTGAAGAAACAGAGCTGGTTTTCACAGGAGGATATTATACCCGTGACGAGAGCAATCCGGTGAGCCGGAACCGGATGAACTCCGAGGAGATCCGACGCGTACCCGGCTCCGGTCAGGAACTGAGCCGGGTGATCCACACCTTGCCTGGGGTGGCTTCAGGCGGGGAAATGAGCCAGGATATCATGGTACGCGGTGGCAGCCCTATGGAAAACGGATATTATATTGACAATATCCCGGTTCCCGGTGTGCAGCATTTTGAGATGCAAAACGGCGCCTCCAACGGTCCCATCGGGATTGTGGATACGGAATTGATTGAAGATATTGAGTTTGTTGCCGGCGGTTTTTCTGCCGGATTTGGCAATCATCTCTCATCGGTCACCAATATACGTTACCGTGAGGGCAACCGGGACCGGGTGCATGGTACGGGTACGTTGAGCCTGAACGGTTTTGGGGGCAAATTTGAAGGTCCGCTTCCGGGAGGTAACGGGAGCATACTGATCTCCGGGCGCCGAAGTTATCTGGATCTTATCGCCGAAGCCGTAAACACCAGGGGCGCTCCGCGTTACGGGGACCTGCAGATGAAAACCGTATTCGATGCAGGCCGCGACAATCGCATTACTTTGCTGAACATTTACGGCGACAGTGAAATCAATACAACACCGGAGGAAGCCGTTGAGGACGGCTGGTATACCTGGCTGCAAATGCGTACCCGCCAGAATACCACCGGATTGAACTGGAGACGGATGCATTCGCACCGTTTTTATTCAAATACTTCGGTGTCCTGGTCGGTGAAGGAAGATAACACGACAACCCGTTTCGTTGAAAGTGATGCAGAGGATTTTGATTTGAACCTGAATCGTCAGTACACCGACTTTCGCAACGTGAATTACTGGCAGCAAAGCCCGGGTAACAGGTTTGAATTCGGACTCGACGGACGTTTCAAACGGGGTGATTATAAGTATTTTCTTGCCGAAGATCTGATGCCGGCAGGGTTTATGAGAAAAGAAATTAACCGTGACCTGAAAATCCGCGGATATCGCACCGGTCTTTTCGGTACCTGGATCAGCAATCCGCTGAGCGGCGTAACCACTACGGTTGGATTAAAGGGCACCTATACGTCTATGAATAACGACATTGATATCGATCCCCGGCTCTCCGTTTCGGTCGATGCAACCTCAAGACTGCGTATCAACGCTTCGGCCGGGTTGTATCATCAGCAGATACCCTACTTTTATCTTTCCCAGAATGCTGATTTTCAATCCCTGCCTAACCTGCAGTCCCGGCATTTGATTATGGGGCTGGATTATATGCTGGACGATGATATTAAACTAACGCTGGAGTTTTATGACAAAGCCTACAGCAACCTGCCTGTGCAGCCGGTGGGCAGCGAAAACCGTAACCCGCAATACGTACTCGACGGAACTTCCATCTATGATGAGCTGGTTGCAAATGGCCGTGGATATGCCAGAGGCGTTGATGTGATGCTACAGAAAAAGCTGGCGGAAAATTTCTATGGTCACGTTTCTGCTTCCCTGTACCGGTCGCGTTACCGGGACGGGGAGAGTGAATGGCAAAACCGGGATTATGATGTTCGCCATCTGGTTAATATAGTCGGTGGTTATCGTCCGAACCGGCACTGGGAGTTTAGCACGCGATGGAGCTATATCGGGGCGCGCCCGTTTACCCCCATCGATGAACCGGCATCCCAGGCCAATTAGCGCACGCTGTTGAACATGGGTCAGTTTAACCAGGAAAGAATGCCTGCCCACCATTCTCTATTTCTACGGTTCGACAGGCGCTTTTTCTTCAATAGCCTGACGCTGGTGACCTTCTTCGAACTGTGGAATGCCTATAACCGGGAGAATGTGCGCCGGTATTACTGGAACATCAGCGAAAATCGAATTGGGGAGGAACCTCAGTTCAATACCTTGCCGGTTGGCGGTTTCGAATTTCAGTTTTAGAAAAGGAAGAATGTCCTTTAAACATTTCTTTTCTGGTTTTGCCTGTGGTTTCTGCTTTTCCTGACAACTTGGAGAGTTGCCAGATGTTCTTTTAGGGTCAAACCATACATTGATACAGGCTGATTTTATCCATAATATGAACATCCGTTAAATATTCGTTCCGCATTGAAATTTACCAAACAAGATAGCGATTGAAAATTGTAATTATTGGTGCCGGTGAAATTGGCTATCATTTAAGTTCACTTCTGTCAGAAGAAAAACAGGACGTCACTGTTTTGGACCGCAATAGGGAAGCTTTGGAAAATGTGGCCTCAACATGTGATGTATTAACCATAGAGGGCAATGCGGCCTCGGCTCACGATCTGCTGGCAGCCGGCGTGAACCAGGCCGATTTGGTCATCGCAGCAACCAGTCTGGATGAAGTTAACATGATCGCCTCCATGATGAGCAAGAGGCTTGGGGCAAAAAAAATTATAGCACGTATCAGAAGCGACGAATTCACCGAGCCCGGTTCACCGCTTAAACCTGAAGATCTGGGCATTGATATCATGATCAACCCTGAGCAGAGCCTGGCCCAGGAAATCCTTCAGCTCATAAAACGGGCTTCGGCATCCGATGTGCTCACGCTTGCCGGTGGCAAAATACAGCTTGTCGGACTCAGGCTCGACAAGGATTCTCCCCTGGTTGGGAAAACATTGATTCAGTATGCAAAGGAATCCTCAAAGCTGATTTTCAGGGTGGTAGCCATTTATCGTGGCGGACGCACTATCATACCCGATGGTTCTGACCGTTTGTTGAGCAATGACCATATTTTCCTGTTAACAGCCACTGAGGATATCCCCGGGGTCGTTAAAAGTACCGGGCGAATTGAACGGCCTATCCATCGTATCATGATTGCCGGCGGAACCATGGTTGGAGCTCACTTGGCACGGCTGTTGAATAAGGAAAACGGGAAGTGGAATGTCAAGCTCATTGAACCTGATGAAAATCGTACACTTCAGCTTGCGACCGAATTAAGAAATGTGCTTGTGCTTCATGGGGAAGCTACCGATCCGGATCTTCTAGCAACCGAAGGGGTCATGGATACGGAAGCTTTCATTTCCGTTACCGATGATGAAGAGTCCAACATCATCAGTTGCCTGATGGCCAAGCACTTGGGTGTTCGTAAAACCGTGGCCATGGTCTCCAAAGCGGAATACATACCCCTGAGTCAAACCATTGGCCTGGATTCAGCCGTTAATAAAAAATTATCGGCCTCAAATGAAATACACCGGCAAATAAGGGGCGGTAAAGTCCTGGCCGTATCATCCCTGTACGGCATCAAAGCCGAACTGCTGGAGCTTGGGGTAAGCTCCAGGTCAAAAGCCGTGAACAAATCGATAAAAAGCATCAAATTGCCAAAGGGGTGCATTATCGGCGGCATACTTCGACAAGGCTCTGTGGAGATTGCAACCGGCAACACGGTGATCAGGGGAAATGACCATATCATCATTTTTTGTCTTCCTCAGTCTATTGAAACGGTTACCCAATATTTTAACAGAACTTAATGTCTGATTATTTCCCGGGTTCCGTCATCAATATAATGTCCGTTTTGGGCATACTGGGTGCTTTCCTCTGCTTTCTGGGGTTAGCCCTGTTGATACCCATCATTCCGGCATTGATCTACAGCGAAGCAGCCTGGCAGGCTTTTCTGATCCCTGCAACAGGTTCTTCCGGCATAGGGGCCATTTTGTACTACCTATACAAACCAAGCCGGGAACTTCGTCTGCGGGAAGCTTTTATCGTCGTAGGTCTCACCTGGGTGCTGCTGTCGGCTGTCGGAGCTTTGCCCTTTATGCTAAGCGGGGTTCTGGAGAACTACACGGATGCTTTTTTTGAAACTATGAGTGGTTTTACTACTACCGGGGCAACTATTTTTGGAGGAACGACGTCCTCTGGAAATATAAATCCCGATATCGAATCTCTGCCCAAGAGCCTGATCTTTTGGCGGTCTGTTCTGCACTGGCTCGGAGGCATGGGTTTTATCGTACTTTCCATTGCCATTTTGCCTCTGCTGGGTACCGGCGGCATGCAGCTGTTCCAGGCTGAATCTTCCCTGCTAAGTTCCGACAAACTTACCCCCCGGGTTCAGCAGACAGCAAAGTTTCTCTGGTATGTTTATCTTGGGTTTACCGTACTGCATTTCCTTTTGCTCTGGGTTCACCCAAAAATGGACTGGTTCGAGGCCATAAACCATGCTTTTTCCACTTTGGCCACAGGCGGGTTTTCCACCAAAGACGCCAGCATAGCTGCCTTTGATTCCGTGTATATAGACTCGGTTATCATACTGTTTATGTTTCTGGCAGGCATAAACTTTGTTCTGCACTTCCGGATGTTGCGGGGTGAGATCCTCAACGTAACCGAGAACAGGGAATTACGTTTTTACACCCTTGTAACCCTGATCGCCATTGCCCTGATCACTTTTTCACTTTGGATGAATCATTACGATACTTTCGGTGAAGCTTTGCGCTATGGCGCCTTCCAGGCTCTTTCCATACTGACAACAACCGGTTACGGAACCGATGATTACACGCTTTGGCCGGCATTTGCCCTATTTTTGATCTTTCTTTTATTTTTTACCGGCGGTTGCACCGGATCCACGAGCGGCGGGATCAAAATGACCCGCTGGATCATTTTAATCAGAAGCTCTTTCCGGGAAATCAAGCAGGCGATTCACCCCAAGGGTGTCTATCCTATTCGCATGGGTTCAAAAGTAATTGATCCTGCAGTCTCACGCACCGTATTCAGCTTTTTTGTTCTTTACCTGATGATATTTATCACCGGAGTTCTGATTTTATCCGCGCTGAATATCGATTTTATTTCCGCCATCGGTGCCAGCATTGCCTGCCTGGGAAATATTGGTCCGGCTATCGGCGAATTTGGTCCGGTGAACAATTACGCCCACATGCCATGGACCGGCAAGTGGGTTTTATCACTTTTAATGCTGATCGGGCGTCTGGAAGTTTTCACTGTGATCGTCTTGTTTTCGGCTACGTTCTGGAAACAGTAAAC
>JBBDRB010000051.1:0-1146 GCA_040905685.1 Balneolales bacterium
GATACAGAAGCCGGGCAATGCGGGAGCTGATAGCAGAGCGTTCCACCATCACCATCCGGAAGGCGTCTCTGTCGGGAATAAAACCGGCAAAGTTTCCAACTCCGGCACCCGGCTCTAAAATATTCCCATGTTTTACTCCCATTTGGGCAAGCTTATTCCAGATGAACTTCACGACCGGGTAGGAGGTATAGTGCTCATTGAGTAGTCCCCGTTTTCCACTTTCCTGGCCGTCCGTATAACCAAGCCCACCGGCACCGGTATATTTTCGCAGCGCGTCAATATCTGCGGATGAAATTGCCCGGTCTTCTTTTTGAAGTACCTGAATTGCCTGCTCATTGGCGGTTCTGCGCTGGGAAGCCGTCATTTTGATCGGATCAAACTTTTTCAAGTCAGCGTCAGAAAATTCGCTTTCAAATTTCGATTTTAACGAACGATCTCTTTTGGGTTGGTGTGATTGGCTGGCTGTTTTTTCAGGTTTTTTAGCTGATTTGAATAGTCCGTCAAAATCAACTCCGATCACTCGGCCATGCTCCCGAAACAGTTCAAGTGCTTCAGTTCTGTGCTCCTCTGGAAACTTGCCAAGAGAAAAGACCAGTGCCAGTTTCTTAATGGTTTGTCTGAAAGAATCCTGAAGTTCGGCAACCTCACCGGATGGATTTTCACGAATGGTAAGATCCTCCTGCAATCGGTCAAGATCAGCCAGATACGGTTCCAATGCTTCAGCCGCTTTGTCATCACCTTTGTCTGCTTTCCATGCCAGATCGGTTAGCTCCAGTAACAGCTCCCCGTTCAGGTTCCCGTTTTTATAAGGGTAGTGGGATGCCGCAGAGATCATCGACATGCGTTTGGTCTTCACTTGAATCTCTACCGGCGTTTTTTCGTCCACCACCAGGATAAAGTGGTGCGCCCGGTATCCGTCTGCCGGATTCTCATACTTGTCTTCATGTTCCCAGACCTGGCCAAGCTCCCCGGCCAGTATTTGCTCCACGATCTGATCCACGCCCGCCTGTGAGTTCATCACCGCCATGCACCCGGCAATATCGGTAAGACCGGTTGTATAGGGCTCGCCCGAAGATTCTGCGATCTTTACTGTAAATGGAAACCGTTTGCGGATCAGCTTGCCCAGGGTAGAGTACAGGGTTTTGA
>JBBDRB010000052.1:0-1138 GCA_040905685.1 Balneolales bacterium
ACCGGCACTCACCCTTTTCACTTGCTTGAAGCCCATGAAGAGCTAAACCCTGTGTAGCTAAATGCACGCCTGGAACTTTGGGGTCCCGGCACAAAGGCCGGGAGGGAACATATTATTTTTTCATCAGGCGCGATGAATATGTGCCATTTTTACCCTTCACTTTGATAATGTATATCCCTGGTTCCAAGTTTGATATTTGTTTATTTACCTGTTCATTAATCTGCTCCAGCGAGCCTTCACCACGCATTAAATGGAAACCATTCGCATTTGTAAGCGTCATAGTCAATTCTGGATTATTCTTTTCCTTTTCTATAAAAATATTAACATGGTCCTCAACAGGACTCGGATAAAGAAAAACTTCCTCTGCACTGTTATGCGCATCACCTTTTTTCGCGGACCCAGTTTCTAAAATTTTGCTTTTCATCATCACGGCAAGGCCGTTACCAACCGATCTTTCTCCGGCAGCATCCGATGGCTTATTATGAGGGACATAACTGCCATCTTTTTCGCGCATAACGAAAGTAGTTGATCCGCCACCATCGAGGTTTATTGCATCCGTTGCTCCAATAGCGTCATAAATAGATGCCATATCGCGAAGGGATAATCCCGCAGAGTGGCCGGTGCGCCTTCCATCAACCCACATGAATACTACATGCTCCGGACTTAAAACCCCTACCGTCGTTCTTGGCTCAATGCTCGTATCCTTCAGGTGATCTGTCATGATCTCCCCATAATGCATCAGGAAAAAACGGCCGCTTATTGCTTCTTCCAGGGTGGTTTTGACATTATCATAGATCCTCTTGTCCCCTATCATTGCCGTGCCATCATCACGGATACCAAAAAAGAATTTCTTTTCAGGTAATTCTTTTATGATCTGTCCATTTTTATGCACTGCTCCATCCGGCTCTCCGGTCCAATGAAAATAGTCTCCGTTGCTGGCCGCTACAACCTGCCGGTCCGCTTCGGATTCATTTTTGTAGTTAATCATGCTCCTGACCTTCTGCAGCGCAAATTCTGCATCATTATAAGGTGTTAAAGCTTCTATTGTCGCGTTCGGATTTTTGAGATTTACCTTAAGGAAAAACAATGCAATGGGCACTCCCCTGTTGCTGATGTAGGAGAGGTGGGTTTCTTCTAT
>JBBDRB010000053.1:0-6498 GCA_040905685.1 Balneolales bacterium
GCCCAGCACATCAGCTCCAAGAATCCTACCGGTCCATTTTTTGGCATAAACCCGTATCCAGCCCGTAGTCTCTTCCTCGGTAATGGCGCGGTCGATCATACTATAAGGGAATTTATATATTTCATAAGACGTACCGTTTTGATCGAGTTGTGCCTGCGTGGCTCCTACATGAGCCATCTCCGGATCCGTATAGGTGCACCAGGGGACATGTTTGGCATCAATTTTCATAGGGATCTTCAGTAAAACATTCGTTACGGCCACTTTCGCCATATGTTCGGACATATGGGTAAACTGATATCGTCCGGTCACATCACCAATAGCATAGATGTTTCGCCGGCTGGTTCGGCACCTGTCATTTACAGTGATGCCCTGTTTAGCAAAATCAACACCGGCGGCTTCGAGATTCAGTTTTTGATAGTTCGCTTTCCGGCCTGTAGCCATCAGCAGTTTTTCGCTGTGTATTTGTTCGGCTTTCCCCTCCCTTTTGATGTTTATGGTAATGCTGTTTTCATCACCCTCCACCGACTGAACATATGAGCCAAGCTTGTAGGTTACTCCATCGCGTTCGAGCTTTTTCTTGAGCAGAGCCGTCATTTCCGGCTCATCGTTTGTCAGGATATTCTCCAGCATATCCACAACGGTTACCTTTGTCCCAAGCCTTTGAAAAGCCTGAGCCATTTCCGTACCGACCGGTCCGGCGCCAATTATGGTCATGCTCTCCGGAAGTTTATCGAGTTCAAAAAGGTTCTCATTAGTTAAATAGGGAACCTTATCGAGGCCGGGTACCTGAGGAACAACTGCGCTGCTCCCTGATGCAATGATAAAATACCGGCTGGTGACTTCCCGGCTGTTACCGTTAGCTTGTGTAATGCAAACAGTATGCTGATCAAGAAATTTCGCCTCGCCCTTTTCGACCTCGATTCCCATTTTTCTGAATTTATCAGGGTGATCGGCCTCTTCATAGATCTTTTGCCGTATAAAGTCGAGTTTACCCTTTATAACGGCATAGTCGACCGGTTGACCGGAAGCAGCCGCTTTTTTTGCCTGGTTCAAAAGAATCTTGCTGGGCACACATCCATACCAGGTACAATCTCCTCCCAGCCTGGCTTTTTCAACCATCAGGGTCCTGGCCCCCATTCCCGCGGCTACTCCGGAGGCCGTCAAACCGGCAGCTCCTCCACCAATGACAATAAGATCAAATGTTTTCTTCATGGGCAAGCTCTTCTATTTTTGGGTTTATCTCTAATATATTAAACTTATATTTTACCAAATGATGATTGAGATCAACCAATGAAAACAAAAGTCTATTGACGGCCTATATGCTACGAACAATCCTTTTTTGTTTCCTTCTGTCATTACCATTATTGCAGTCAGAAAAATCCGAATTTGATATTCTCATTTTAAACGGCCGGGTTCTCGATGGCATGGGCAATCCCTGGTATTATGCAGACATTGGAATCACCGACGACAGAATCCAGTTTGTCGGTGATCTGAAGCACGCTGCCGGAAGGGAAGTCATTAATGCGATGGGTTTAACCATCGCTCCCGGATTTATTGATGTCCATACTCATGCAACCAACGGGCTGCAAAGTAAAGAGCTTAGTTCAGCCAAATCCATACTGGCTCAGGGAGTAACGTCGGTCGTCGTTAATCACGATGGTGGCGGACCTGTCAATTTAGCCGAACAGGAATCAAGGTTAATGGCTTATGGTTTGGGAGTTAATGTAATTCCATTTGTACCTCACGGCTCGGTTCGCAGCGAAATAATGAACAGGGATAATCGCAAGCCTACCTCATCTGAACTTAATGAAATGAAATCGTTGGTCAGGCAGGGAATGGAATTTGGTGCCTTTGGCTTGTCTACCGGACTTTTCTACGCTCCGGGAAGTTTTTCTGAAACCAGCGAGATAATAGAACTTGCCAAAGTAGTCGCTGAGTTCGATGGTATTCACGTAAGCCATATTCGCGATGAAGCCGATTACAATATTGGCGTTGTGGCCGCTGTGGATGAAATCATCCGGATTTCCGAAGAAGCCGTTTTGCCGGGCGTGGTTTCCCACATCAAGACGCTGGGCCCGAGGGTATGGGGATATTCAAGTGCTCTTGTTCATCGCATCAACTCAGCCCGTCAAAACGGAATTGAAGTTTATGCAGATCAGTATCCCTATGCAGCGTCTGCCACAAGCCTGTCGGGAGCCCTTATTCCATCCAACGCTCATGAGGGAGGGTTGGGTGCACTGCGTTCACGGCTGAATGATGAGAATGCGTTGATTTGGATACGGCAGGGAATTACAGACAATCTCGACCGGCGTGGCGGAGCAGACCGGATTCTCTTCCGGAGATTTCAGCAGGATGAAAGCATTGAAGGAAAAACACTGCAGAACGTGGCCGACAGCCTGGGTACGAACCCGGTCGATCTTACCGTAGAGCTTATTAAGATTGGTAGTCCAGATATCATATCCGTGAACATGCACGATGATGACGTAAATTTTCTGATGCAGCAATCGTGGACCATGACCTCGTCAGACGGAGACCTGACCTCCATTGGCGATGGTGTTCCCCACCCCCGCAATTACGGCCCCTTCCCCAGGAAGATAAAAAAGTATGTTATCGAAGATAAGGTCATAACCCTGGAGAACGCCATTCGCAGTATGACCTCCCTGCCGGCTTCCGTATTGCGCCTGAACGAGCGGGGGGCCATTCGTCAGGGTGCCGTTGCCGATTTAGCCATTTTTGATTTGGATCAGATAAAGGATGTGGCAACCTATACCGATCCCCACCATTATTCCGAAGGAATGGTTCATGTATTGGTTGGCGGAAAGTTTGGAATAAAAAACGCGGAGTTTACCGGTGAACTAAACGGCAGGGTGTTAAAAAAGGATCACGCCAGTATCGCGTTCACCACATGCCCATGCACATCGGTTAGCCGGAAATCCCGGCCCTGGTGAAAATAGGTCAGTTCCTCGTGATTAAGACCCATCTGATGCAGGATGGTGGCCTGAAGGTCGTGGATATGCACGCGGTCTTTGATGCCGGCATATCCGATCTCGTCGGTCTCGCCGTAAGTTATCCCTCCTTTTATGCCTCCGCCGGCCATCCAAATGCTGAACGCCTCGGTATGGTGATCACGGCCCATGAAGGGCATAACCTGACCGCCCCTGTTTTCCTGCATGGGCGTTCGGCCAAACTCGCCCCCCCACACCACCAGGGTTTCCTCCAGCAGCCCCCTTTGCTTTAAGTCCCTGATCAGAGCCGTCATCGGCTGGTCCACTTCCCGGCATTTATCCCGGAAGCCATTATTGATTCCTGTTTGCTCATTGGTGCCGTGGGAGTCCCATCCCCAATCAAAAAGCTGCACAAACCTGACATCTTTCTCTATTAACCTCCTGGCAAGCAAGCAGTTGTTGGCAAACGACGTTTTTCCCGGCTCGGTACCGTACATCCTGTGAATAGATTCCGGTTCATTATGTATATCCATTACCTCAGGAACGGAGGTTTGCATCCGGTAAGCCATCTCATATTGGGATATGCGCGTCAAAATTTCCGCGTCCCCAACCTGTTCATGCTCTTTTTTGTTGATGTTGTTGATGGCTTCTATAGCTTTTTTCTTCAGACTGCTGTCTATGCCATCGGGATTGGATACATAAAGTACAGGATCGCCGCCATCGGTCCGGCATTGCACGCCCTGATATATCGAAGGAATATACCCGCTCCCCCATACGCTTTTGCCGGCATCGGGCGTGTGACCACCGGAAACGAGAACCATAAAGCCCGGCAGGTTGTCATTCTCGCTGCCCAACCCGTAGGTAACCCATGAACCCATGCTGGGGTGCCCCAAACGAGCATGTCCTGTTTGCATTAAAAGCTGGGCAGGGGCATGATTGAATTCATCGGTGTGCATGGATTTGATAATGGCTACATCATCCACAATCGTGGAAAAATGAGGGAGCAGCTCGGAGACCATAGCACCGGACTGTCCTCGCATTTTAAAGTCAGCCTGTGGACCCATCATTTTGGGAACACCCTGAATGAACGCAAAGTTTTTACCATCGAGCAGGGATGGGGGAGTATCTTTGCCATGAAGTTTATGCAGTTCGGGTTTATAATCGAAAAGCTCCAGCTGGGAGGGCGCACCGGCCATATGCAAATAAATAATACGCTTGGCTTTGGGAGCAAAATGAGGAAGTTTAGCCAAAAACGGATCCGCCCCGGTCACGGATTTCCCGGTTACGTTTGCCGGGGGATCACACGTCATGGCCGCAAAAGCGAGACCTCCCAGCCCTAACGAACACTGTTTTAAAAAGTGACGCCGGGTTTGACTTTCCATTTTCCGGTAACGCAGTTCGTCCAAAATGTTCATACCACGAGCCTATGATTTTGTTAGAAATTCATCCAGATTCATGATGGCATTGGCTACCACGGTAAGGCTGGCCAGGTGCACGTCTTTCTTTCCGGTCAGCTCTTCGGCCGCATCGGAATTTTCCTCAAAGTGCAGTTTTGCATGGCGATACAGCTCTTTCAAATCTTCCAGTTTCGCCGGATCAATATCCCTGATCATGGCAAACCGGTAACCGGCTATGAGCTGTTTCTCCACGTCCTGAGGGTCAGCCCCCCTCATCCGCCCGGCCAGATGCCTGGCCATTTCCATATATACCGGATCGTTCAGGGTTACCAGGGCCTGTATCGGCGTATTGGTAGTAATGCGGCGGCTCACGCATACCTCACCGGTCGGCGCATCAAAAGCGGTTAGCGACGGGTAAGGGTTGGTCCGCCTCCAGAAAGTATACAGCGCTCTGCGAAAACGGTCCTCTCCCTCGCTGGTCTCCCATTTGAGTCCGCTGTATACGGTTTGCCATAGCCCTTCCGGCTGTGGGGGAAACACGCTGGGTCCGTGCATTTTTCCGCTCAACAAACCGCTAACCGCCAGCGCCTGATCGCGAACCTGCTCGGCCGGCAGACGGAACCGCGGACCTCGGGCCAGTAACCGGTTGTTGGGGTCAACCTCCCGGAGTTCAGGGGTTACGTGCGAGGCTTGCCGGTAGGTAGCCGACATCACCATCTGTTTGAGCTGTTTCTTAACGCTCCATTCATGATTGTTCATAAACTGCAGGGCCAGCCAGTCTAATAGCTCAGGATGAGACGGGGCAAAGCCCTGAGATCCAAAATCAGAAATCGTTTCCACAATGCCGGTGCCGAACAACTGAGCCCAGAGCCGGTTGACGGTCACCCGCGCTGTAAGCGGATTTTCTTTACTCACCAGCCAGCGGGCAAATCCCAACCTGTTTTCCGGTGCACTTTCCGGCATTGCATTCCAGGCGTCGGGCACCCCGGGCGTAACCTCATCTGCGTGCACCAGCCAGTTTCCCCCTTCAAATATATGGGTGGATCGCCTGTAGTTCTCTTCCAGCTCTACCATCACCGGAATTTCGGTGACATCTCCTGTATTGAGCAGCCTGTAAAATTCCTTCTCTATGGCATCATAACCCGGATGCTCCCTGCCGGGGAGGTCCCCGTGAAACAGCACCCACTCGATGCTGCATACGTGACCTTCCTGGCCCGGATCGTTAAACATAAAATACAGGTCGGTCTTTCCCTGCTGCGGGATGATCGGAATGGAAACAACTTCCGTATCGTCCTTTTGATTTAATTCCCAAAGCCCTATAATTGCTCCCTGCGGAGTATCTTTTCTGATCTCGACTTTTCCCGTCCCCCGGTTCGAGCGGTACCGGATAAACATACGGTCTTCTCCCTGCAGATTAATATCCGCAAGCCGGGCATGGCCTCCGGGCTCAACGGAAAGGTAGCGGCTGGAGGTGCCTTTTTCAATTTGGTCAAACGAGTGGGGATGAATTTTCGGCTCGGTGAGCCGGACCAGCTCAACATACTCTTTTGCTTTCCCTGCAGGGTCCTGCCGGGTTTGGGTCTGATCATAGACCCAGCTTTTAATCTCTTCCAGACGCTGCTGGTCTGCCTCGCTGTTAAAAGCTTTCAGGGTGGGAGCCTCACTGGGTACATCCTCATCGGCTGTATTGTTAAAGTAGGCATAGGATTTATAGAAATCCTCCATCCGGATGGGATCATACGTATGGCTGTGACACTGTGCGCATTCCATGGTGGTAGCCTGCCATATATTCCAGGTGGTATTGACCCGGTCGATAGCAGCGGCAACCCGGTATTCTTCATTGTCGGTGCCCCCTTCATCATTATTCATCGTATTGCGGTGAAAAGCCGTGGCAATTAGCTGATCGTCGGTGGGCTCAGGGAGCAGATCCCCCGCCAGCTGCTCGATCGTAAACTCGTCAAAGGGCTTATCCTCATTAAAGGCTTTGATCAGCCAATCCCTGTACTGCCAAATATTGCGGTATCCGTCCGATTCGTATCCTTTCGTGTCGGCATACCGCGCCAGATCCATCCACATCGATGTCCAGTGTTCACCGTATCGCGGTGAGTCCAGCAGCCGGTCTACAATCTTCTCGAAAGCATCGGGGTTATCATCCT
>JBBDRB010000054.1:0-6488 GCA_040905685.1 Balneolales bacterium
GTTCCGATATGTATAAAACTAAAATCCATGTTTATGATAATCTTTCCGCTTTATACTTTTTTGTAATTAAACACTCTGTGAGTAATAAAACAATGGCTAACCAAATAAACCAATTCCAGATTTCACTTCCAAATCCCGCCGATTCGATCCTGAGGGACATCTCATCACCGGTCATCCCGTAGGTATCGACTACATCAAGCAGGTTGACATGCCCGCTTAATGTTTCTTTCAGTTCCTGTAGGGTAAACGCGTCAAAGTCGGATTCCGATATGTCCTGATTTATTGCAATGCTTCGCTGTACATGGCCGTCACTGATATCAGCCCAGCCCGGCTCCCATTCCAGGCCGTCATAACGGACCAGAACCCCATCGGATGTCATGGCCGCCTCGGGTCTGACGCTAAGGTCGTTCAGTTCAATCGCGATATCCGGACTGGAAAAATCGTGTTTCCAGGAAAACGGCCGCCCCAGTATATGTTCAGCCATACCGCTGCTTTCAAATGAAACGGCATACAGGGCCATGCGGTAATAAAGGGGAGCGAAAAGCGGGTTCGCAGGAAAACCGGACCATCCGGGACCGGCTCCCATAGAGGAGATCAGAAAGATCCCGTTCCCGTATTGGTGCTCGGTCAGCAAGGGCTCGTTAAGATTTGAGCTGAAAATGGTATGGCCTGAGGACCTGTTCCCGGGGCTATATACCCAGTAATAGTAGATTTCGGGGAGGGAAATCCTGATTTCATCTTCCTCTTCCTTGTCAAATATTTCATCCAGCACCGGATGGCCCTGCATCAATTGCTGAAAACCCGCCACCGGCTCAAAGCGGCCATAATCACCCCGCAGTCCGGTGAACTGTCCCGCATTCAACATGTCCATAAACTGGTTATAGGAACTCATGCTTGACTCCTGTGAGGGGAACATGATCAGACCGCGGCCCTCCTGCACGAAGCGCTGAAGACCATTGCGAATAAAATCGGGAATGATAACCAGGCCGTCCAGAACAATGGCATCGAACTCTTCCAGATCTTCTGTCCTTAGATCGCCGGTTGATACTTCGGTGAACCGGATTTGGGAACCGGTCTGGCTGCCCGCTTCCAGAACAGGCTTCAGGTATGAAGTGAACCCGGAGCCCGGCCTGTTGTCATTGACCAACAGAACATTCCGGCTTCCGGGGATGAACACCGAGAAGTGCCGTTTATTATCAAAGGCAAAGGCATCGCCTTCCAATCTGGCCAGCCCCTTCAGGTCACCCGTTTTTTTGGGCAGGACCTCGAAAACAAAGCTTTCCGACTGCCCGGCGCTAAGCTCTACCTGGTATTCTCCCGACGGGGTTCCATCCATTTCGAGGCTGAGGAACTGGTTGTATACAGGGTCATCCCCAAAATTCTGCACCTCAACCTCCACCAGAAAAGGCATGTCTTTGCTGATGATCTGGTTAGGGGTGCGAATCGCCGTCACGGCTGTATTTACATCGGCGCGTCTGCCAATCTTGACAAACTGCACGGGCACATTCTCATCCCCGTAGTCCTCCAGGGAATTTATATGGGTTTTTTGTCCATGAGAAATCCAGAACATCAGGCCCCCCGCTGTGTTTCCGCCGGCAAACCAGTCGGCCATATGCCTGATATTCCTGTTTATATACGATCCTTTGTTTTGTACCTCAACGGCATCCAGCAGCCGTTCGGCTTCCTGCCTGTTCACCGGCCTGGCATGGCCGGACTCCCCGTGGGTGGGAACAATTAAGAACTGATCGTTACTTTTTGCCTGAGACAGCATGTTGCCGGCAAAGGTTTTGGCCTGATCCATATAGGGACCATTTTCATCGATCTGGTCCATTCCCGGACTATTATCGATCAGCAGCCCATACAAAATGGGTCCCCCCCCGGAACTCAATCCCGGGAGTCCGGCAGGAAGAAAGGGTCTGGCCAGGGCAAATACCAGAAATAGCAGCGTTAAAGAACGTACCGCCAGCAGTATCAGTCTTTTTAAATTCAGGCGCTTCAGTGTACTTTTCTGCAGCTCGGTAAAAAAAGCTATGGTCGAAAAGGCAACCTGCCTGGGCTTTTTTAAGTTCAGGAAATGCAGGATTACCGGAATGGCAATCGCCAGCAGGCCCATAAGGAAAAGTGGGTTAAGAAAATTCAATGAATCCTATTTGACTGTTAAAATCTGTGATGATCGATTTTTTATAAGACATTCTAATCGAAATACGTTATAGCCTTTGCCTGTATTCGCCTTTATGGATGAAAACAAGTAAAAAAAGCCCTAAATTAAGAGTTATTAATAACATCTTCCTTACCTGACAACATGAATACCGTCACACCGAAGTTCTGCATTTCGCGAATAGCCGCCACCGGCCTGATCTTATGGTTTGCCATCAGTTGCAACCAAAACCCCATCCCTGAAAAAAATTGGGTCGAAGCGGTACCGGAATATGTTCCGGCTATTATCATACCCGGGCAAAATGCAAATATATCGGCTGTAATGCGATCTGAATATATTCCCTTCCTTGAAGATATAAGTTCATCCGCTTTGGCAACGATATCCCGGATCGAAAACGTACCGGGAATTTCCATATTGCTAAAAGGAATGGCCGTCTTTCCCACCCAGTCAGACGACTGGAAGCCCCTTTGGATTGCCGAAGCCGACCGAAATCTGCTGACAGCCATAGCGCCGCATTTTAAAAAAGAATTTGCGGAGAATATATACAGTTTCAGCGGTGCCAAAGTGCACATCCTGCATACTGGCGGCCAGGTTTTGTATGCCGTTCAGCTAAACCAGTGGGTTCTGGTCTCAGAAAGCAGCTATGCCATTGAAGAGGCCCTGCGAACGTATTTGGACGGAATGCCCCACCTGGATATGGAGGCTTCGCAACTCAGGGCCAACAGCCTTGTTATGAATATGCCCCATTTTGACCGGTGGCTGGGCCAGTCAGGCTCACCGCGGCATCGTCCGGCGATCCGCGACGCATTCAAAGGGACCGGCCCAGGGCTTTTGCAGGTAAATATGGCCGGGGATACGGATTCGGAAAACCTGGTTATGACCGGATCCATCCCTCTTGTTGAAAACCGGACCAGCCTCATACAATCGGTTTCCTACGAAAATAACGAGGTTATTCTCGACCGTTATATACCGGTGGACGCCGCGGCTTTCGGCGTGTTCAATCATGCCCCGGAAGCCTCTCCGCCTAAGGATGTTCCTGCTCAATCATCTTTGGATTCATTGCTTTTGGCCGATGGCGGGCTGTACCGGGATATAGCCCGGACCCTGCATCCATCGTACGCTTATGTTGCCTTTCGCCCCACGGGCTTTCTCTCGGTTGGAGAAAGCCTTTATATCAGGCAATTGTCTGATCAGAACGCCCTCAGCCATATCCTGCAGCGGCTTGCCGCCGATGGGTTCACCGAACGGGACCAGGACATGTATACCGTCGACAGCCGGATCCTGGCTGACTTATTAAGCAGCTCCCTGAGCGATTACAGCTATTTCAGCCTGTCGGTTACTCATAACGGGGCTGTTTTTTCTCAGCGTCCCGGCCTTACCAGCCGTATCCGGACCGATCGCAGCCGGAGACGGGTGATGTATTATGATGATGAATACACCCGGATCAGGCAACACTATCCGGATGAGGTAAGTGGGTTCTTTTATGCCAAAAGCAACGATTACCTGAAATACCTTGAGCCTGTGCTAAGCCCGAATAATTATACCTCCGTGATCTCCTCCCGCTTTGATCTGGTGGCATTAAGTTTGGATCTGGATAATTCCGGCCGGAATCTGGATGTTAATCTGATGACCTTCCGCAGCGAAGAAAGCAGCCAGCCCTACAGGGACCGGTGGGTTTTCCCTCTCGATAATACCGAGCTCACCGCCCCCCCCGTACTGGCCAGTCTGGGAGACGGTGGCCGTAATGAATTGCTATTTGCTACCGAAGACAGCCAGATCTATGCCCTGGCGACCGACGGCACAACCATCTTCCAAACGGACACGGGAAACGACGTCCCCCTGGGCCAACCTATTGTTTACGACTGGTATGGCAACAACCAGATGGCCATTCTCATAGCCGCAGGAAATAAAGTATATGCCTGGAACAACCAGGGCAGGCTGCTACCCAACTTCCCCATAGAGGTCAGCGAACAAATAACGGCCCCCCTTCAGGTGGGGGATGTTTCCCGTGACGGGCGTGCCGAACTCATTGTAGCTACCGCCGACAGAAAGATAAACGTCCTGGGAGTGCGGGGCGAGAATATAAGCGGGTGGCCGCAGTCAACCAATTCCAGGATTGAAACCCGGCCGGTCTTCAGGCAGATTGACGGCCGGTGGTCATTGTGGTCTTTTGCAGAAAACGGCCTGTTTGCCTGGAATACCGACGGACGGCTTCGCACCGGTTTCCCTGTATTCATTGAATCACCGTTCAGGGGCGAACCGCTGTTCTACGATGATAATGTAGTTGCGGCTGCCGCCGACGGTTACCTGTATTCTATCGGCCCCGCCAGGCTGTTTGCCGACAGCCTCAGCCGCGAAGCGGTGATTGAAACGGTCCAATATGAGGAAAATGAAGACGACCGGCAGCAGAACATACAAATCCTGTATGTTGCCAATTCTCCTCTGGTTAATACCCCGGTGATCCAAACCCTGAGGATCCGCAATGAAGAAACCGGAAATATCCGGGAAGAAATGATCATCACCCAAAGTGCCAGCGGGTCTGTCTTTGTATTCAATATGCAGGGGCAGCTGCGCATGACCCAAAGCATGGGCCAGCCAAGTGATGAAAACCACAGGGTGACCCTGCATGACATCAACAACACAGGATCGCCCGGGATAACCGCCCTGGCAGGATTCGGGAGACTCTATAGCTGGGATTCCTTTACCGGTGAACGAAATCAGGGGTTACCCACATCGGCAATGCAATATCCTGTTTTTGCGGATTTGTACGGGGACGGCCATACTGAACTTATTGCCAAAACCCGGGAAGGGCTGCGATGCTGGACGATCATGCGGTGACCGACTTTAGTTTTTTGATTCTCCGGTAGGATTCCTCAATGCGTTCGCGGGGAATTTCTCCATCCTCTACCATGGTTCGGATCAGGGCGATGGCGCGTTCGGCGATGTCTTCTTCATAAACAGAGTTATTGGCGAAAATAAGCATATCCACGCCCGCATTAATGGAAAGTTTCAGGGCTTGTTTCAGGCCATAATATTCGGTAATGGCCTTCATCTGCATATCATCGGATACGACAACACCCCTATAGCCAAGTTTTTCCCTTAATAAACCCTCTATCACATCCCGTGAAAGGGTAGCCGGATGATCCGGATCCAGGTTTTCATTAAATATATGGGCTGTCATGATCACATCGATCAGCCCCTTGCCAATCAGATACCGGTATGGAGCCAGCTCCGACCTATTCCAGGTTTCCGTTACATCAGCCATGCCAAGATGGGAGTCATTCCATGCACTGCCATGGCCCGGAAAATGTTTAACGGCAGCCATAACCCCCTTTTCATGATGAGCCGAAACAAAGGCTTCCGCATGCCGGGATACCCGGTCCGGATCCTGTGAAAAGCTGCGTTCCAGCTTGCCGATTACAGGGTTCGCCGGGTTGGAATTAACATCCACGACGGGGGAGAAGTTCAGGTTGAATCCGAGACGGGCCAGTAAGGCCGCTGTTGCGGCTGCAAATGCCCTGCTTGAATCAGCGTCATTATAGGTGCCCAGTGCCTGATGGGATACGGTTGACGGGAATCCATACTGCTCTTTAAGCCGGCTCACCCTGCCGCCTTCCTGGTCGATGGATATGAACAGGCGGTCCTCGCTTAGCGCCTGCAGGTCTTTATTCAATGCCCGGACCTGCCCTGCTGACCTTATGTTCCTTTTACTCTTCCCCGACGGTACATCATAGTCGAACAAAATCACGCCCCCGATCCCTCTCTCCCGGATATCATGTACAATGGCCATATCTTCATGAAGTTCCAAACCCCTGAAACCGACGATCAGCATTTGCGCAATTTTGCCTTCCAGGTCCGTTTCATTCGTAGGATCTACCTGTCCCGGCAGGGCGTGGAACAGCAGAAATACAGAAAAAATTAACGGAAAATGACGTTTTTTCATTAGATCAGCAGGCATTAAATTATGAATAGATCTTAAAATAGCATTTATAGATTAATATAAACAGCAACTTAAGATTTTTTATAAGAATGAGGTTCCAACACCGTTACAAAAAGCCAACACGGCCCTTCCGGTTAGCGGAAAAGTCCGTCAAATGATAACTATTATAAGATTAAACTAAAGGAGAATTTATCTTGTCAAAGATTAAAGATGGCGATACAGTAAAAGTTCATTACACAGGCAAACTGGCCGACGGTTCTGAATTTGACAGTTCAGCAAACAAGGATCCAATGGAGTTTAAAATTGGTGAGGGTAAATTAATCCCCGGGTTTGAACAAGCTGTTGTAGGTATGAGTGTCGGTGAAAAGAACACTTTTACCATACCATCCA
>JBBDRB010000055.1:0-125466 GCA_040905685.1 Balneolales bacterium
AAAAAGCCGTCAGAATTTATTTTCTGACGGCTTTTTTTTTGGGGTGCCGGCACGGGCGCCCCCTGCCGAGCGTGAGCGTGGCGGGGATTAATGGGAATCCCTCTTCACGATGCTGCCGGATTTTCCGCGGAGGAAATCGAAGTCGGTGCCCAGGTGAGCTTGCTGTACGTGGGTTTGATACAGATACCAGTAGCCACGGTCCATATGCAGGGGCAGGGGTTTCCACTGTTTCTTTCTTTCGGCCAGCTCTTCATCGGAAACATGCAGCATGATCTTGCGGTTGGGAACATCCAGCTCGATCAAATCTCCGTTTTGGACCACGCCCAGGGTGCCGCCATCGGCCGCCTCGGGCGAGACATGCAGCACGGCCGTGCCGTAGGCGGTCCCGCTCATGCGTCCGTCTGATATGCGCACCATATCCGTTACGCCCTGCTCGAGCAGCTTGGCAGGAATACCCATGTTGCCAACCTCGGGCATGCCCGGATATCCTTTGGGTCCCACGTTCTTCAGAACCAGAATATCATCTTTATTCACGTCGAGGTCCGCTGAATTTATGCGTGCTTTATAATCCTCAATATCTTCGAACACCACGGCCCGCCCCTTGTGGACCAGCAGTTCCGGACTGGCGGCCGATGGCTTCATGACAGCACCGTTTTCGCTCAGGTTGCCTTTGACGATAACCAGACCGACTTCGCTTTTAAATGGCCGGCTCTGGGTAGAGATGATCTTTTCGTTGAAACAGTCGGCTTTCTCATACAGGTCTCCTACGGTATTGCCCGTTACGGTGATGCAGCCGGGATCGAGCTTCGACATCAATTCACGGATCACCACAGGCAGCCCTCCGGCATAATAGAAATCCTCCATGAAATAATCGCCCGATGGCTGGAGGTTCACGATCAACGGCACATCCTGGGAAAGCTCATCAAAATCATCAATGTTCAGGTCAATCCCTATGCGTCCGGCGATAGCCAGCAGGTGGATCACGAAATTCGTGGACCCGCCTATGGCCGTATTGACCTTAATGGCATTTTCAAAGGCTCCCCGGGTCAGCACATCCGATAGCTTAAGCTGTTCATGCACCATTTCCACGGCACGCATGCCCGACATATGGGCCAGTACTTTCCTGCGGGCGTCGGGGGCCGGTATGGCCGCGTTGCCGGGAAGGGAAAGTCCGAGCGATTCCACCATGCAGGCCATGGTGCTGGCTGTTCCCATCACGGCACAATGACCATCGCTGCGGCAGGTGCAGCCTTCGGCCTCTTCCATAACCTCAGGCGACATTTGTCCGGTTTTTATCTTATCGCTGAATCGCCATACATCGCTGATGCTGACATCATTACCCCGGAATTTACCGGTAAGCATGGGTCCGCCCGAGACCACTATGGTCGGAATATCCACGCTGCAGGCGCCCATGACCAGGCTGGGGGTGGTTTTGTCACAGCCACACAGCAGCACAACGCCATCAAGCGGGTTGGCCCTTATCGATTCTTCGGTGTCCATACTGGCCAGGTTGCGGTAGAGCATGGCCGTGGGCTTCATCAGCGTTTCGCCCAGGGAGGTAACCGGAAACTCTACCGGCGTCCCCCCGGCTTCAATGATGCCCTCGCGAACAGATTGGGCCAGGTTACGAAAATGGGAATTGCAGGGCGTAAGTTCCGACCAGGTATTGCAGATGCCGATCACGGGCTTGTCCTTCAAATGATGGGCGGGGATGCCCTGCTTTTTCATCCACGACCGGTAGATGAACCCGTCTTTGCCGGTTCTCCCAAACCAATCCTTGCTGCGAAGGTCCCTGCTCTCTCCATTTTTATCGTTTTGATCAGCCATTATCTATCCGGGGTGTTAATGTTTTTATTTGAATGAATGGGTGCAAATGCACAGCAAAGTATAAGGAAATAATCAATAAAAAAACTTCGGGTCCGGCAGATGCTATACCAGCTTCACCTATTACCGCATTGCTATATAGGGCATATTTACTTATTATTTTAGCCTTCAGGATTTGCGTAAACCCATTGCCTATTTTTTTATCCAACCGATCATGCCATGAGAAAACCAACGATTACCCTGCCCGGCTTTTTCCCTTCCCTCATGCTGGCTGTGATATGGATGCTGTCTTCGTGTGCGACCGCCGGTACGGGCCATACCCGGAATGATCATCCTGGACCGGGCAGTCCGGATGACCCGGCCAATTCCCTGCATATACTTTTTTTAGGTGATGATGGCCATCACAGGCCGGCCGAAAGGCTTATGGAGGTAAAACCATATTTTGCAAAACGCGGCATTTATTTCGATTACACAGACGATCAGCATGATCTGAACCCGGAAAAACTGGCCCGGTATGACGTGTTCATGCTCTACGGCAACCGGTCCGGTCTGACCTTCGGACAGGAAAAAGCCCTGCTGGACTATGTGCATGAAGGAGGCGGTTTTGCCGCCCTGCATTCTGCTTCGGCTTCCTTTTTAAATTCCGATGCTTTTGTAAACCTCGTTGGCGGCGCTTTTAAAAGCCATGGATCGGGCACCTTCCGGACCGTCCGGCGTACATCCGGCCACCCTGTGCTCGATGGGGTAGCCGAAATCGAGAGCTGGGATGAAACCTATGTGCATTCCAGGCTTAACGCTGACAAAACCGTGCTGTCGGTAAGGGTGGACGGCGATCATGAAGAGCCATGGACCTGGGTGAGGGATCATGGCCAGGGACGCGTTTTCTATACGGCCTGGGGCCACGACAGCCGCACCTGGAGCAACGAGGGCTTCAGGCAGCTGCTGGAGCGGGGCATTCGCTGGAGCGCCGGTGACTGGGCTTTGGATGCTGAATTTCTACGCCCCGAACTGGCCTATGAAGATGGCATGCTGCCTTATTACCCGCCCGGAGAGCGCTGGGGGGTTCTGGGCGAGCCGGTAACCCGGGTGCAGAAGCCGCTGAGCCCCGAACAGTCCCGTGAGCATGTCGTCGTGGAACCGGGTTTCCGCGTTGAGCTGTTTGCCTCAGAGGATGATGTCATTAACCCCATAGACATGGCCTGGGATGAGAGAGGGCGATTGTGGGTGACCGAAACGGTGGATTACCCCAACTCCTTTACCGATGACCGCAGGGGAAATGACCGGATCAAAATACTGGAGGATACCAACGGAGACGGCCGGTCTGACAAGGTGACCGTGTTTGCCGGCGGACTCAACATCCCGACCAGCCTGGTGCTGGTTAACGGAGGGGTTATCGTTTCCCAGGCGCCGGACTTCCTGTTTTTAAAAGATACCACCGGCGATGATAAAGCCGACTACAAGGAGGTCCTCTTTACCGGATGGGGGACATTTGATACCCATGCCGGACCCAGTAACCTGCAGTATGGGTTTGATAACCAGATCTGGGGTACGGTCGGATATTCCGCCTTTGAGGGCACAGTCGGCGGCGAAGAGCATCGTTTCAGCAGCGGGATATACCGGTTTAAGCCGGATGGGTCCAAACTCGAATACATATCCAATACGAACAACAACACCTGGGGACTCGGTTTCAATGAAGACGGTTCGGTTTTTGCCTCTACGGCCAATAATCATCCCATCGTCAGCAGCGTGGTCCCCAACCGGTTTTATGGAAGCAGCCGGCCGCCGCGGCTCAACATGATATCCGACACCAATTTGATCTATCCGCTTCCGGACAGTGTTTTGCAGGTGGACCAGCATGGCCGCTATACGGCCGGATCCGGGTTGCATATATATACAGCCCGGGAATTTCCCAAAGATTATTGGAACCGGGTGGCGTTCGTTTCCGAACCCACCGGTCATCTGCTCGGAAAATTCATCGTGGAACGGAACGGGAGCGATTACAAAGCCCGTAACGCTTGGAATATGTTATCCAGCCTGGATACCTGGTTCTCCCCCATTCAGTCCAAAGTGGGTCCGGACGGAGCCCTGTGGGTGCTGGACTGGTACAATCCCATCATCCAGCATAACCCGACCCCGGAGGGATTTGAAAGCGGAGCCGGCAATGCCTATGTCTCCGGTCACCGCGACACGCAGCATGCCCGCATATACCGGGTCGTTCATGAGGAGGGCCATCACCGCACCGGCTTCAACTTAGAGGGGGCCACGGTAACCGAGCTTCTGAATGCCCTGGGCCATGACAATCTTTTCTGGAGGCAAACCGCTCAGCGGTTGCTTGTGGAAAGGGGACAGGATGATGTTTTTCCCCGGCTGTATGCGATGGTGGAGGATAAAAGCACCGATGAGCTGGGTTTAAATCCTGGAGCCCTGCATGCCCTGTGGACCCTTCACGGACTGGGGGGATTTGACGCGCCGGCTGCCGAAGCCCTTGAGGCCGGTCTCCGGGCGTTGCATCACCCGGCCTCGTCTGTACGGCGGGCCGCGTTGATGGTATTGCCGCGCAACCGGCAGGTATTGGACGCGGTACTGGATGCTGATTTTGTGAGCACAGCCGATCCCCATGTCCGCCTCGCCGCTCTGCTGGCCCTCGCCGAAATGCCGGTATCCGGGCGGGCCGGCGCCGCCATCGCCGGGCTGCTTCTGTCCGGCGACAATGCCAGTGACCTGTGGATCCGCGATGCTTCTGCGGCGGCCGGTTCCCGCCATCAGGATAGTTTCCTGAAGCATGTACTGCAGAGGGGTCTGCAGCTGGATGCCGACAGTACGCATAATGCCAATATTGCCGTCGCTGTTCGAAGAGTCGCCGGCCATTATGCCGGGAACCAACCATCAGGCGCCTCCATGGCCGATTATCTGGCGCTACTGGAGCATGCCGATGCAATCATAGGGGTGGCCTTTGTAAGCGGACTCAACTCCGGCTGGCCGGAGGCCGGCGTTCCTGATTTTAACGGCCAGGAAAGGGAGGCGCTGCAGCGTTTGCGCACGAACCTGCCTGAATTTTATGATGAAACCCTGAATGAGCTCCATGAAAAATGGGGCTATCATTAACTACAAAAAAATACAATAAATGAAGCAAGTAACCAGAAACGGCCGGTGGAGCGGGATCTTAGGCCTCTTTGCCATGGCCGCGGCCGGCTACCTGACCGGAGCCGCCGATGCCCGTCCTGCATTATCGGATGATGCCCTGCCGGGAGCGACTTCGGTGACGGTGGCCCACGGCGATACGGTGGTTATCCAGTCACAGGGAAGCGACCTGAGCTATGATGTGACGGAGATACGGGCCCATGCCGGCGATACCATAACGATCCGCTATCAAAACCCGAGCGACATGCCCCATAACGTTGTGCTCGTCAAGGGTGAATCGGATATCAATCCCGTAGGCATTGCCGCCCTTCAGGCCTATGCCAGTGACTATATTCCCGAAGCGGAAATGGACAGGATTATCGGGTATACAAATCTGGCCCTGCCGGGCGATACGGTTTATGTGACCTTTGCTGTACCCGGTCCGGGTTCCTATCCGTATATGTGTTCCTATCCCGGCCATTTCACCTCTATGCAGGGACGGCTGATCTCCAGGGAGTAAGGCCGCCGGCTAGGGGCTGTAGTACTCCACAGCCACATAAAAATTCTCGTCAACTTCAAAGGATGAGGGGTCATCCAGGCTGACGGGCGTGGATTGCCACTGCCCGTCAAGGGGCTGGATAAAGGAAAAGCCCGAATCGGATAGCCTGGCCCTGACGGGCATGTCAAAGCCGGCGGTATCGCTCTGCCAGCGGTAGTTGAGCTTGCCGTCGTCAATATAATACTGAAATACCGGTATTTCGGTGTGGCGCAGGTATTGGTCAAAAACCCCGGCCAGGTCATAGTGGCTGTGCCGGTTGATAAAACCCTCAATCTGATCAGAGGTGACGATGCGCTGATGATAGGTTTCCGTCAGACCCCGCAGGATCCGGAGCCAGGTGTGGTCATCGTCAATGATATGGCGTATGGTATGCAACAGATTGCCCCCTTTTGCATACATATCCCCCGAACCGGGCTGGTTGACTCCGTATCGTCCGATAACCGGCATATCGTTGTTTATATCCGTCCGGGTCCCGATGACATATTCGGCCCCGGCCTCCTTACCAAACATGCATTCCACATAAAGGCTTTCGGAATAATTGGTGAAGCCCTCATGCACCCACATATCGGCAATGTCTTTCGAGGTGATGCTGTTGCCCCACCATTCGTGGCCGGTTTCATGAATGATGATAAAATCAAATTTGAGCCCCCATCCCGTTCCGGACAGGTCATTGCCCCGGTATCCGTTCGTAAAGTTATTGCCATAGCCGATCGCGCTCTGATGTTCCATTCCCAGATAGGGCGTCTCCACTATCTTGTAGCTGTCTTCATAAAAAGGGTAGGGGCCAAACCAGTGTTCAAAACAATCCAGCATGGGTTTCACCTGGGTGAACTGGGCTTTCGCCCTGGCGAGGTTGTGCTCCAGTACCCAGTAATCCAGGTCCAGCAATCCATTTTTCCCCTCATAGGTATCACCGAAATGCACATAGTTGCCTGCATTGATCGCCACATTGTAGTTGTTGATGGGCTGGCTTACGAACCAGGACCAGGTGGCCGTGCCGTCCCCGTTAACGGTTTTATCCCTGAGCCTGCCGTTGGAGACGTTAATCAGGGAATCGGCCACGGTTATGTGCATGGCCATGCTGTCTGGCTGCTCCGACTGGTGATCCTTGTTCGGCCACCAGACGCTTGCCCCGATCCCCTGGTTTGCCGTCGCAATCCAGGGATTTCCATTTGGATCCGACTCCCAGACAAAACCTCCGTCCCACGGCGGATTGGCAGCGACCCGCGGTTGCCCGCTGTAGTGGACGGTGAGGGTATACAGGGAGCCGGTTTGAAGCCCGGCAGGGGGTTCAATAAAGTGGACCGGCCCTTTCCTTTCATAGGAAAGCTCACGGTCATCCTGCACGATGCGGTCTATCTCCAGGGGTTTCTGCAAATCGATCTGCATGCGAACGGGCTTGCCGGTGACCCGGTAGGTTATGTTGTTATATCCCCTTATGAGGGAGTCTTCCGGATCAATGGAAACGTGAAGGTCGTAAAAAGTGACATCCCACCAGGCACGTTCTGCGGTGATGGATCCGCGAAGGGTGTCCTCCCGGGTATATGCAGACTGGTCCTGGCCTGGCAGCAAACAAGGAACGCATACGATGAACCCCAGAATAAGGTATATTTTATTCATGCCCGTGATGGTTAGGAACAAGATAGCAGGCTTAAGGAAAAGATAGTATAATTGCCTCTCATTATGTATAGTTGAATTATGAATCGAATATAGTTTTAACTAATTTAAACACCTGGTTTTATCAAACCCTTTCCGGCATCGCCGATAAATTACGACGTATCGAATATGGCTGATAAAAAAATTAACATTGCGATTACAGGCTTGGGATTTGGGGCCGAATTCATTCCCATTTACCAGAATCACCCGGGCGCCCATATGTATGGCATCTGCCAGCGCAATGAGGAAAAACTCAATCAGGTGGGGGAGGCTTTTGGAGTAGAAAACAGATTTACCTCCTACGAGGAGATGCTCGCCGACCCGGGCGTCGATGCCGTCCATATCAACACCCCCATTCAGGCTCATGCCGAACATACCCTGAAAGCCCTGAGGGCGGGCAAGCATGTCAGCTGCACCGTCCCCATGGCTACGACCGTGGAAGATTGTGAGGAAATTGTCAGGACCGTCCGTGAGACGGGCCTCAAATACATGATGGCCGAAACGGTGGTGTACAGCCGTGAATTTCTGTTCGTCAGGGAACTCTATAAAAATGGCGAACTGGGCAAGGTCCAGTATATGCAGGCCAGCCACCCTCAGGACATGGAAGGCTGGCCGGAATACTGGGAATCGATGAAACCCATGCATTATGCCACCCACGTGGTCAGCCCGGTCCTGGCCCTGGTCGGCGGCCAGGCCGAATATGTATCCTGCCTGGGCTCGGGCAGCATCAACGGGCGGCTCAGCAGGAAATCCGGTTCTTCCTTTGCCGTAGAGTCCTGCCACATTAAACTTAAGGATTCCGATATTGCCGCCCACATCTATCGCTGCCTGTTTGACACGGCCCGGCAGTACCGGGAAAGTTTCGATGTGTACGGCACTAAAAAGTCATTTGAATGGAACCTGATTGAAGGCGAAGACCCGGTGATCCATACGGCCAAAAAACCGGAGCCTGAAATCCCGGCCCGGGTGAAGGTCCCCGATTATGCCCACCTGCTGCCCAAAGAGATCCAGGCCTTTACCCAGGCGGGGGTCTATGACGCCGGGGAACATGAGCACCTTTCGTTTACCCAGGGCGGCGGCCATGGAGGGTCCCATCCCCATCTGGTCCATGAATTTATTTCCGCCCTGCTCGAAGACCGCGACCCCTATCCCAACGCCGTACAATCGGCCAACTGGACCTGTGTGGGGCTGCTGGCGCATGAATCAGCCCAAAAAGGCGGGGAGATCCTGCATTTGCCGGCCTTTACCCTGGGCCGGTGAAGCTCAACATACCATTAACCTGTACCTTAGCTTTTTTATACCCATGAACTATTTAAACCATTATTTACCTCTTGTTGTTATAGGTGCCTTATTACTGCCCGCGCTCCTGGAGGCGCAACCGGCGGAGAGAAGCGCGGAAGTCACCGGAAAATGGGACCTGACCGTTCAGACTTCTTCCGGCGATTTTCCCGCATGGCTGGAAATCAAAAGATCGGGCCTGAACACCCTCGTCGGCCGGTATGTGGGCTATGAGGGAAGCGCCAGGCCGATCTCGAAAATCGTATATTCCGAAGCCGATCACTCGTATTCATTCTCCATCCCGCCCCAGTGGCAGCCCAGGGATGAGGACTTGCGCTTTGATTTTACCATGGATGATGGCAGGCTCTCGGGAACCACGCGCATGGATGATGAAACCATAAGCTGGACGGGAACGCGGGCCCCCTCCCTGAAGCGGGAGCAGGCCCCGAATTGGGGCAATCCGATAAACCTGCTGGATGACAGCCTGTCCAAATGGATTATCCCCGATAACAACCGGTTCCGGATGGAAAATGGCATTTTGGTTAACCGCGAGGCCGGCGGAAACCTGATTACCGCCCAGAAGTTTGACGATATGAAGATTCAGCTGGAGTTCCGGTATCCTGAAGGCAGCAACAGCGGGATCTATTTGAGGGGGCGCTATGAAGTCCAGATCATGGACCCGGGCGGGCAACCGCTGAACTCCGTCCAATTCGGCGGAGTATACGGCTTTATTGCCCCCGGTGAAGACGCCTCAAAGGAAGCCGGTGAATGGCAAACCATGGACATCACCCTGGTGGGTCGTATGGTCACCATTGTTCTCAACGGGGTGGAAATTATCAGCAACCGTCCCATCCCCGGCATCACCGGAGGAGCCCTGGACAGCAACGAAGGGGAGCCCGGTCCGGTCATGCTTCAGGGTGACCACGGCCCGGTCGAGTTTCGCAAAATTAGGTTAACCCCGTCAACCAACAACTACAACCGATAAATCACCCCGGAGATACAATGAGGATCATACATGCATTTCTATTAAAAAGCTTCCTGCTCATCATCATGATCGTGCAGGCCGGTGAAATCCAGGCTCAGCAAAACTCACGGGAGGGCATGAATATTGTCGTGATATTCGCTCATCCCGACGATGCGGAATCGAGGATGGGAGCCACAGCCTCGATGATGGCTCAGGCTGGGCATAATGTGAAATTTGTTGCCATTACCAACGGAAATGCCGGACACCAGGAACTGGGTGGCGGGATACTCGGATCCATTCGCAGGGGAGAGGCCGAAGAAGCCGCCCGCCGGTTGGGCATCGATCAATACGTCGTCATGGATAATAATGACGGGGAACTGCTGCCGGAAGTGCACATCCGCATGGATGTAATCCGGGAGATCCGCAATTGGGATGCCGATGTGGTATTTGGCCTGCGGCCATGGGATTACCATCCGGATCACCGCTATGCAGGTGTGCTGGTCCAGGATGCCGCTTATATGGTAGGCGTACCCAATCTGGTGTCCGATACCCCGGCCCTGGAACACAATCCGGTTTTCTTTTATATGTCGGACGGCTTCCAGAAACCCAACCCTTTTCAGCATGATGTAGTCGTGGGTATTGACAGCCATCTCGAGACCAAGGTAAGAGGCCTGGATGCCCATGTCTCCCAGATGTATGAATGGCTTCCCTGGATAGGGGGCTATCTGGATCAGGTTCCCGCCTCCGGGGAAGATCGCCTGGAATGGATGACAGGCCGTCAGGGGAATGTTTCGGATGAGCAGCGCCAGGGGCTGGTGAAATGGTATGGCGAAGACCGTGCCGCCCGGTTCAGTCACGCCGAATCCTTTGAGATCTGCGAATACGGACGCCGGCCAACCGAAGAGCTGATCCGTCAAATTTTCCCCATGCTGCCCGGGAATTAATCCTGTTTTATGGATCTGATCGGCGTTGACCTGGGTGCGACCAATGTACGTGCAGCCCGGGTCCTTGACGGAAAGCTGGAAAAAGTTGCCCGACAAAAACTAAAAAAAGAAGGTTCGGCAGGGGTTATCTTCGACCAGATTACCGGGCTGATAAACGAGGTGAAATCCGGTTCCGAGGAAGGGATCGGGATCGGCGTCCCCAGTGTAGTGGATGTGGAAAAGGGGATCGTCCGTGACGTGCAAAACATCCCCTCCTGGAAGGAAGTGCCGTTAAAGCAGATGCTGGAGGAGGCCTGTTCGGTTCCGGTCTGTGTGAACAACGATGCCAATTGTTTTGTTCTCGGGGAAACCTATTTCGGGAAAGCGCGGGGGTTCCGGAATGTGGTCGGGCTGATCATAGGCACGGGGATGGCGGCCGGACTGGTACTGGGGGGCCGTCTGCACGCCGGGCCGAACTGCGGGGCCGGGGAGATCGGGATGATACCCTACCGGGATTCCATACTGGAGCATTACAGCGCCGGACAGTTTTTTGAGCGCCGGTATCATACCGACGGGAAAAAGGTCTTTCAGAAGGCCAGACAGGGTGACTCCAGGGCCCTGGACATGTATAAGGAATTTGGCACCCATGTCGGCAATGGCATTCTTGTCGCTCTATATGCCTATGACCCTGAGATCATCGTTCTCGGGGGTTCGGGCCGGCACGGCTACCCCTTTTTCCAGCAGAGCATGCGGGAGACGCTGAACAATTTTGCCTATCAAAACTCCCTGAAAAAGATGGTTATCGAACTATCCGGTGACGACCATATGGCCCTGTTGGGAGCGGCCGCCCTGGTTCTGGATACACTCCATCCATAAGCCCTCTCCGGGCGGAGGGGCTTACATATCTTTCGGGGTGCATTAATAGTATAGTACTATAGTGTAACCTAGTTATGTAGTTACTCAGTATATTGCCTTTGTAAAAGATATTGAGTACTTTGTAAAAATAAATGTTAACGTTACCTACATAAAAAAACAGAGTCAACCACCGATGCCAGAGCATCTGTTATCCTTTGCTTGTTTTATTATTAGCCTGTTATGATAAATATGACGATCGACGTTCAAGAAAAAGTGGCCGATCAGGTAAGGCTCAACCGGGTCAGGAAAGGCGATGAAGAGGCCTTTGAAAAATTTTTTAAAGCATATAATGCTTATCTGACCAATTTTGCCTGGCAATTCCTCGGATCAAGAGCCATAGCCGAGGAATTGGTGCAGGATTTGTTTGCCGACATATGGGAAAACAGGGAGACCTGGCCGTGTGTCGGTGAATTGCGGCCTTACCTGTACAGGATCATTAAGGAAAAATGCCTCAACTGCCTGAAACGGCAGAAGATCAGGAATAAGTACGATGGTCAGTGGATGGAGCAGTGGGGAAGCGCTTCTAACGCCTTTGATGAGCATGAACGGGATCAGGAGGCCAGGATGGTTAGCCGGATAGTATTCAATGCCGTTGAAAATTTGCCTTACCGCAGTAAAATAACCTATAAGCTTAATAAATATGACGGCCTGACGTATCCGGAGATTGCCGTTGTTATGAACTTGCCCCTGAAAACGGTGGAATCCCGGATGGCCCGGGCCCTCAAACTGCTTCGGCAACGGCTGGCCTACCTCGGTCCCTTCATCATCGCAGTGGTGTTTGTCTAGGGTTTATCCGGTTATTTTTTTTACATAAAAAGTATTTTTTTAATAAATATTAAGAAAAGATCAGGGTGATGGTCTTTTCGATTGCTTTAACCATACAGCACTCCAAATCCACCCTGCACATCAAATGATAACCTATGAATGAAAAAATACAGCTCATCATGAAAAAAAAATTACAGTCAAAATCGAAAACAAGGAGAATGGTATGAATTTAAGTGTATTAATACGTAAGCTTTTGTTTTTAATGCTCTTTACGGTTCTGGGATTGCTCCCTGCAACGTTAAGCGCACAAAACCAGAATATACAGGGAACGGTTACCGATGCGGACAACGAAGAGGCTTTGCCCGGGGTAAACATCCTGATACAGGGAACCTCAATCGGTACGACCACAGACCTCGATGGAAATTATTCCCTGACGGTCCCAAATGATCAGAACGTGCTGGTGTTCTCTTATGTCGGATATGAGCGGCAGCTAATTGAAATTGAGGGCCGGACCAATATCAATGTGGCGATGGAGACCCGGCAGGTATTGGGCGAAGACATCGTCGTAGTGGGCTATGGCACCCGGGAGCGGGTTAACCTTACCGGTTCCGTTGGTCTGGCCAGAAGCGAGCGGCTTGAGGGCCGTTCCATTGCCAACGTTGGGGAAGGGCTGCAGGGCGTAATCCCGAACCTGAACATCACCGTTCCCAGTGGAGACCCTACGCAGGGACCCAGTTTTAATATTCGGGGATATGAGTCTATATCAGGGGGTTCGCCGCTGATCCTGGTGGACGGTATTCCCATGAACCTGAATAGAATTAATCCCAATGACATTGAAAGCGTCAGTGTTCTGAAAGATGCTGCAGCCGCGGCCATTTACGGGGCCAGGGGTGCTTTTGGTGTAATACTGGTGGAGACAAAAAAAGGGCAGCGCGGGGAGCGGATCAACGTCTCGTTGAACAGCCAGTTCTCCCAGGCCACCCCGATTTTGAACATGGATCCAATTACCGACCCTCATCAGTTTGTCCTGGCCAGAAACCGGGCCAATCAACGAACATCGGGAACGGACAGCTACGATCAGGATTATATTGACGGAACACAGGCCTGGTCTGAAAATCCTACCCAGGAAAATGCCTGGGGCGTCTATGAGGGAAATCTTCGCCATTATGGGTTCAATGACTATCACAACAGTCTGGTAACCGACTGGCAGCCTACCCAGCAGCATGATCTGAGCATCTCCGGCGGGGGTGAAAATTCGACCTATTATGTTTCTCTGGGTCATTTTAATAAAGACGGTTATCTAAGGCAGAATAACGAAAAATTCAACAGGAACAATGTTTTGGTTGACGCCGCCTTTGATATTACCGACTGGCTGACCCTGGAAGAGAGGGTCCAGTATGACACGGAACGCAGCAATAAGCCTCACTTTTACAACTGGGATGTGAACATCAATACCCTGGCCCGGGTGAACCCGATCATGCCGGTGCAGTTCCCGGACCTGGACCATTATCTGGTACCCGGAGACCGGGAGGATTACGAGCAGTACATTGGAATGTATTTTGGAGGCACGAACTTCTTCCCTTATCTGGAAGATGGCGGTCGTCAGCAATTTACCAACAACGACCTCTTTCTTAAGCAAGGGGTAACCTTGCGGCCGCTCAATAACCTGCAAGTCCGCTCTGATTTTACCTTCAATCAATACAGCCGCAATTACCAGGATGTAGCCAGCAAGATTGATGTGGTCAATACCGACCTGACCAATATGCAGGTCAGCAATGGCTTTAGCGGGGATGACTGGATTGATAACCGGAACAATTCCAATCAATACTATGTGTTTAATGCCTACGCCGAATACGAGTTCGATCAGTTTGAGAGCCATGATCTGACGGCCATGGTTGGCTTTAACCAGGAATGGGGCTTAAACTCCTATCAGAGAGCCCAGGCCCGGGCACTGATCACGCCTCAGATTACCGATCTGAACGCAACGGTGGGATCTCAGCATACCTACGGAAGCTCTTCGGATATAGCCATGCGCGGGGCATTTTACCGATTGAATTACATATTTGACAGCCGGTATCTGGTAGAATTAAATGGCCGCTACGATGGAACCTCCCGTTTCCCCGAAGAAGACCGTTTCGGATTCTTTCCATCTTTCTCGGCAGGTTGGATCGTGTCCAATGAGGGTTTTATGTCCGGTACCGGTGATATTCTGGATGTGCTGAAATTCCGGGCTTCCTACGGAACGCTGGGCAACCAGGATGTTGAAACTTCTGGTGGTGATCCAATTTATTATCCATACATCCCTACCATGGGCATTGGTCAGTCCCCCTATATCATGACAAGTGGTCAGATCCCGTATGTGAACCCGGCCGGACTGGTAAGCCCGACCTTAACCTGGGAAAGTGTAACCTCCCAGAATGTAGGTTTGGATATTACCATGTTTGACGGGAAGCTGGATTTGGTATTTGATGTATATAGCCGGGAGACCAAAGATATGCTGATGAGCGTAAACTTCCCCAGCATCCTGGGTACCGGCGCTCCAGAACAAAATGCGGCTGATTTAAAAACTACCGGATGGGAGCTGGAATTAAACTGGCGTCAGGTGGTTAACAATGACTTCCAGTATAACGTCGGCCTTGCCTTATCGGACTGGACCGCTGAGATCACCAAGTTCGACAATCCCAACGGTTCGCTCAGTAATTACCGTGAGGGCGAAAAACTCGGGGAAATCTGGGGTTATGAAACCGTGGGCATTTTCCAGACCGAAGATGAAGTCGCCAATCATGTCGATCAGTCAAGTTTAGGAGCAAACTGGAGGCCGGGCGATATCAAGTATGCCGACCTGGACGGTGATGGCGAAATTACCTCCGGAAGCAATACCGTAGATGATCCGGGCGACCGAAAAGTAATTGGCAACAGCAACCCCCGGGGGAGCTTCGGCATCAATACCGGCGTCAACTACAAAGGTTTCGGACTCTCCACCTTTTTCCAGGGTATTATTCAGCGGGACCACTGGCCGACCTCGGGCAACTGGACCTGGTTTTTTCCGTTCAACGCCGGACATGTTGAGAACTATTTTATAACCGATACCTGGACGGAAGATAACCGGGACGCCTATTTCCCGGCCGCCCATGTTTCGACCAATGATGGAAAGAACCGGCACGTGCAGTCCCGCTTCATACAGAATGCGGGTTTCATCAGGTTGAAAAACCTCACCTTAAGTTATGATGTGCCCATCAGCCTGACCGAACGAATTGGATTGAGCCAGGCTCAATTTTTCCTGACGGGGATGAACTTATGGGAATATTCACCCATTCGTAAGCCTCTTGACCCAGAGTCTATCTTCAATGCCGGGTCTAATAATGGAGCTATTGCATATCCTATGCAACGCATATTCACAATAGGAACCAGTATATCCTTATAAAATTTTAAATATGAGAATTATGAAAAAATTTAATTTAAACTATAGTTTACTCTTTGTTGCACTACTGGTGTTCAGCGGCTGCAATGATGATTTTTTGAACAGGTCGCCGCTGGACCAGGTCAGCAGCGAAACATTCTGGAATACCGAGAATGATTTGATGGTGTATAATAACAACTTCTATAACCGGGCCAGGAATGATCATAATATTCCTATTTTGTTGGGTCACCATGAGGGGTTCGGTAGTCACGAGGTTGGAATGTTAATCCAGGATGGATTTACCGACAATCTGGCTCCCCACCACGAAAGGAATAGCCGGTATGCCCAGGTCCGGGCCGGCAAGCATAACGTCTCGGGCGGTTCGCAATGGCAGGGCTATAGGGGTTGGGATTTTGTCCGCAGTATCAATGTGGGCCTCGCAAATTATGACAATGCCGATATACCCCAGGCGGATATCAATAAATATGCCGGGGAGGCCAGGCTTTTCAGGGGCTGGTTTTATGGTGAAAAAGTAGCCAAATTTGGTGATGTCCCCTGGGTTGACCGGGAATTGAACATTGATTCGGAAGAATTATTTGCTGCAAGAACCCCAAGGATTGAAGCTATGGATAATGTGCTGGCCGATCTGGACTTTGCCGCCGAATGGATGCCGGATGACTGGAATGACGGCAATGCACCGGGCCGGCTGAACCGGTGGGCCGCCCTGCTGATTAAATCCAGGGTGGCCTTATTTGAGGGCACCTTTAGAAAGTACCACGGGTTACCGGACTCTGAGAAGTTTCTTCGGGCCGCTGCCGATGCGGCAGAAGAACTTATGGTAGACGGACCCTATTCATTGTACAACACCGGCAATCCGGATACCGATTACAATGCCTACCATCGCATGCTGGACCTGAGCGGCAATCCCGAGGTCATGGCCTGGAGAAAATATGAATTGGGTGTGTTCACCAATCACGTGCAGAGTTACTATTCGTATACCGGCGGTGCCACCAAAAGTATGGTGGAAGATTATCTGGATACGGACGGAATGCCCATTACCCTTTCCAATCTTTATGAGGGTGATGATACGATAGAGGATGTCTTTGTAAACCGGGATCCCAGACTGCGGCAAACCATCCTGCATCCGGATGACAAGGCCGTATACCAGTACCATGCCGGCGATTCCCATGAATACCCCAAGCTTCTCGGTCAAAGCGGGCGAACATCGTCAACGGGATACCACGTCATCAAGCATTATATGGCCGAAGACCTTATCGGCAAGGCGTATAATCAGGGTGAATATCCGGCTATTATACTGCGGTTTGCCGAAGCATTGCTGAATTATGCCGAAGCCAGGGAAGAACTCGGCGAGCTTACCCAGAACGATCTGGACATCAGCATTAATCTCCTGCGGGACCGTGTAAATATGCCGCACCTGACGTTGAGTCCGCCCATGGATCCAAGGTATGCAGATGACGGCATTTCCGCCGTTCTGGTTGAAATCCGGCGGGAGCGCAGGGTTGAATTATTTGGGGAAGGCTACCGCTATTATGACCTGCTGCGCTGGAAACAGGGCAAAAAACTGGAAGAACCGGATCTGGGCATTCACTTTGATGCGGCCGCCGAGGCTCGTTATGACGGTCATGAAATCCAGACCACGATGGTTAACGGAAGGCCTTATGTGGATGTTTACGCGGGGACCGACTGGGCTGATCCGGTATTTGACGAAAGCAAGCATTACCTGTGGCCCATACCGATAAATGAGATCTCCCAGAATCCGGCTATCGGACAAAATCCGGGCTGGGAATAAGCGCCGTTTACCAACAGGAAAGAAGGTAACCGGATCCGCTGGCTTCTCGCAGCCACGGGGTCCGGTTGCCTTCTGTTTATTTACCGGACGGACAGAGGGGATACAAGTCTAGCTATGTATTCCCTTTTTTATTACATTGCGTTTCAAATTTCAAGAGAAATTAATTTATATGAAACAGATGTTTGCTGAATCTTACAAAAAAGCCCTTTCTTTCTCTCTGCTGCTGCTCCTGACTATTTCCTGTCAGCAAATAACGGACGAAGAAATATCATCCCGGCTGTCTATGTGGGACCTTTCCCATATGCAGATGGTCAAACATAGTCTGAACGAAGAGGATGATTTTTACAGACCGGCTTATGAACAGCTTATCGAAAACGCCGAATCAGAATTGAATAAGGGGCCCTGGTCGGTAACCTTTAAGGATATCATCCCTCCCGGTGGGACCAAACATGATTACATGAGTATGGGACCCTATTGGTGGCCGGACTCAACGAAGGCTGATGGTCTGCCTTATATCAGAAAAGACGGCGTCGCCAAACCTGAGAACCGGATGGACCGGACCCAGCTTGGCGGTTTGTTCAATGGAGTCAGGACCCTCTCGCTGGCCTGGTTTTTTTCTGATGACCGTAAATATGCCGATAGGGCTGTCGAATTGCTGCACGTTTGGTTTATCGATGAAGACACCCGGATGAATCCCCATCTGGAATACGCCCAGGCTATTCCCGGTCGCACCGACGGACGAGGCATTGGAATTATTGACGCCCGGTCCATATATGACCTGGTGGACAGCATCACCCTTCTGGAAAGGTCCTCCGCATTTGACCAGGCCGACAAAGCGGAGATCAGGCAGTGGTTTACCGATTACCGGAACTGGCTGGTTGACAGCCAGCATGGAAAAGACATGGATGTCTACGTCAACAACCATTCCACGGCCTATGACGCCCAGGTCAGCAGCATTGCCCGGTACCTGGGAGATGACGAGTTTGTCCGGCAAAAGATTAGTGCGGTCCCTGAAAACCGGATGAACCATATGATTGAAGCCGATGGCAGCCAGCCTCATGAACTGAGGCGTACCCGGGGCCTGAGCTATTCGGTGAGCAATCTCCGGAACTTTTATAATTCCGGTGAAATGGGCCTGAAAGTCGGGGTCGATATTTTTGGCTATGCGAATCCGGAAGGCGGCTCTCTGAAGAATGCACTTGACTTTATGATTCAGTACATTGGCAAACCAGACACCTTTCCCTATGAGCAGATCTCCAATTGGGAGTCGGCAGAAAACGGACTTGGGATCCTGATTTACCGGGCCGGCCGGTATTTCAATGACCCGGAATATCAAAGGTTATGGGAAGAGTCTTTCGCGGAAAAACTGGAAAGGGATTGGATTCTTATGGTTATGCCGGGGCTGGAATAAAAAACACAGGGACCGGGCGGTTCACCTTTTAATGTTAACGCAAACATCAAGTTATGATATCATCTATACGAACCTCATTTCATCTCATCCTAACCGCGCCGGTCATGCTGGCGGCCGCTTGCAGCAGCCCTGCTCCTGAACCCGAATCAACGCATGCCGCTTACAGCCTGGACAACCCCATGAATGTGGAGTATCTGGAAACCCATCTGGAAAAACAGGGTCCCCGCCTTGTGCTGAATTCCGAAAGGGAAAATGTTCTCCGGAGCAAGCTTGAAACGGATCCCCTTGTGCAGGCCTACTACGCAACGTTAAAATCGGACGCCGAGCGTATCCTGCAGGAGCCTTTTCTTGAACGTGAGATCTATGACGGGACGAGAATGCTGGCTATTTCACAACAAATGGTAAGCCGGCTGGGAACGCTGGGAATGGTTTATCACCTTGAGAAAGACCCGAGGCTGCTCGAACGCATAGATCAGGAACTGATAACGGTCAGCAATTATGAGGACTGGAACCCTTCCCATTATCTGGATACCGGGGAGATGTCGCTGGCTGTGTCTCTGGGCCTGGACTGGGCCGGTGAGGATTTGCCGGCCTCAACAGTAGAGCTTGCCCAGACGGCTTTGATCGAAAAAGGATTGCGCCCCAGCTTCAGCGGAGAAAGCTATACCTGGTGGATCGATGCCATTCATAACTGGAACCAGGTAGTCCATGGCGGTTTGGTCGCCGCGGCCATCACCGTCGCGGAAAGGGAACCGGAACTGGCCGCCAATACCCTCAGCCGGGCTCTGGATAAAATGGGCCTGGCCCTTGCCGAATACGGACCCGACGGCGTTTATCCCGAAGGGGCTACCTACTGGGATTACGGCACCATGTATTCGGTGATTACCTCGTCCATGCTTAGCAGCGCCTTTGGTACGGATTTCGGACTGGCTGAATTTCCCGGCTTTTTGGAAAGCGCCGATTTCCGGCTGCTGGCCGTTGCTCCAACCAGTGAATTTTTCAATTTTTTCGATACCGGCAGCAATGTCCGTGGAGATAATCGGGGCGTGGGCGATCACACGGTCGCCTGGTTTAACCGGGGGGTCGGGACCGTAAATTTAGCCTGGTTTGCCGCGCACACGGGAAACTCCCTGTATTTTGACCCTTCCTACTTCGAGGACTCCCGTGAAAACAGAAGACGATCGCGTTTTGACGGTCCGGCCATGGTATGGCTCACCCAGTACGAACCCGGACAGTACAGACCTCTTCCGTTGGTATGGAAAGGGGACGGGGTGAATCCCCTGGTTATCTTCAGGGGAGGGGATAATGATCCGGAGAAAAATTCGGAACAATTTTATCTGGGAGCCAAGGGAGGAAGAGCCTCCATTAACCATGGGAATATGGATGCCGGGAGCTTCGTTTTTGAACTCGATGGGGTGCGCTGGTCCGTTGATCCGGGCAACCAATCGTATGCACCCCTGGAACAGGCCGGTTTTAACTTATGGAGCAGCGCCCAGGACTCCGAGCGGTGGTTGCTGTTGACCAAAGGCAATCACGGCCACAGTACCCTGACCGTGAACGATGCTCTTCACCGGGCCGGAGGGTATTCGGCGTTAACGGATTTCAACGACGGGGCATCGGGAGAACACCCGGAGGCCACGTTCGGGCTGACCGGAATATTTGAAAGTCAGCTCCAAAGCGCCTCGCGGCGATTCGTCAAAGAGGGTTCCCGATCACTGCTCATCGAAGATAAGATACAACCGTCCGGATCCACAGAGACGCTAACCTGGCAAATGATGACCACGGCCTCGGTTGAGCCCGCCGAAGGCGGAGCCGTATTAAAGCAGGATGGCAAAGTGCTGAATCTCGACATTCTTTCTCCCGCCGGCGTTTCCGTTTCGGTCATTCCATTGGATCCGCCCCCCATGGAACTGGACAAACACATTGAAGGACTAAAACGGATAGAGATCCGGGTGCCGGCCGCTCAGCTTGAGGGCCGGGAGGGGACGATCAGCGTGCGCCTTTCCGGCAACGGGTAAGTCCAAATCAAAAAATCACACCTAAATACGAAGCTATGAAATCCATAATTACCACAGCCAGTGTTATGATGCTGCTAATGATACTGACGATGAGCTGCAGCACGTCCAATCCCGGTAACGGCCTTACTGATCAATCATCATCCAATGAGGACTATCGGCTCGATAACCCCATGAGCGTTGAATATCTGGAGACGCATTTGGAAAAGCAGACACCCCGGCTGGTGTTAAACCCCGAACGGGAACGGAGGCTCAGGAACAAACTGGAAAGCGATCCTGTGGTTCAGGCTTATTATGAAAGCCTGAAGGCCGATGCCGCACGCATCATGCAGGAACCGCTTCTTGAACATAACATATACGATGGCAAAAGACTGCTCAGAATTTCACGTGAGATGGTTAAGCGCATGGGTATTCTGGGAATGGTCTATCATATAGGCAATGACCCTGATGTGCTGGCCCGCATAAATGAAGAACTAATAGCCGTCAGTAATTTTGTCGACTGGAATCCGTCTCACTTCCTGGATGTAGGCGAGATGTCGCTGGCTTTTTCCCTGGCCCTGGACTGGGCCGGACAGGACCTGCCGGCTTCCACGGTTGACCTGGCTGAAACGGCTCTGATAGAAAAAGGAATCTTGCCCAGTTTTGAAGGCCGTCATGGATGGATAACGAATACCAACAACTGGAATCAGGTTTGCAACGGGGGCATGATTGCCGCGGCCATCACCATCGCCGAAAGGGATCCGGAACTGGCGGCCAGAACCATAAGCAGGTCCCTCGACGGCATGCCCTATGCCCTGAAAGAATACGGGCCCGATGGCATTTATCCGGAAGGGCCTACCTACTGGGATTACGGGACCATGTACTCGGTGATTACCTCATCCATGCTGACCAGCGCTTTCGGCACGGATTTTGGTCTGGCCGGGTTTCCCGGTTTTCTGGAAAGCGCCAACTTCAGGATGATGGTTGTGGGTCCGTCCGGTGAATTTTTCAACTTCTTTGATGCCGGAAGCAACCTGACCAGCGACAACCGGGGACGTGGCGACCATACCGTGGCCTGGTTTAACAGGGGCAACGGCGTGGTTAATCTGACCTGGTTTGCCGCCCATACGGGAAACTCCCTGTATTATGATTCCTCGTATTTTACCGAACAGGGTGAAAACAGAAGAAACTCACGTTTCGACGGCCCGGCCATGGTGTGGCTTTCCGAATACGAGCCCAAAGATCATAAGCCCCTCCCGTTAATCTGGAGCGGACAAAGCAAAAACCCGCTGGCTATCTTCCGGGGCGGCGAAAACGACCCTGAGAATAATCCGGAACAGTTTTATCTGGGTGCGAAAGGGGGCCAGGGCACCATCAGCCACGGCCATTTGGATGGGGGAAGCTTCGTGTTTGACCTTGACGGGGTGCGCTGGAGCATTGATCCGGGCGCGCAAAGTTACGCCGCCATCGAACAGACGGGTTTCAATTTATGGGGCCGCGGCCAGGACGATGACCGCTGGACACTCCAGGCCTATAATAATTACGGGCACAGTACGCTGACGGTCAATAATGCCCTGCATAAAGCCAGCGGATTTGTGCCGTTAACCGGCTTCAACGATGGAAGCAACGGAGAAAATCCGGAAGCCTCCTTTGATCTGTCCGATATTTTCGAGGGTCATCTGCAAAGTGCAACCCGGCGATTTATAAAAGAAGATGACCGGTCCATTTTCATCGAAGATATCATCGTACCGTCGGAGTCTACAGAGGTGGTCACCTGGCAGATGGTCACGACCGCCGAGGTGCTTCCGGTCCGGGGAGGAGCCCTGCTGAGGCAGGATGGAAAAGAGCTTAGCCTTGAGATCCTGTCCCCCGCTGATGTTCAGGTTTCGGTAGTCTCGCTTAATCCGCCCCCCATGGAACTGGATAAGCAAATAGATAATTTCAAGCGGATTGAGATCCGGGTGCCGGCCTGGCGGTTTGACGGCCGGGAGGGAAGGATCAACGTGCGGCTAACCGGTAATTAGAGGATTTTAAATGATCTCACGAAATATTTTCTGCTTTAAAGCTATATGCCTGATTTTACTGTTTCCGATTGGTTCATTAGCTAATGGTGAAACCGATTTAGAGCTCATCAGAGAGCTGGTGATCGCCGACCTGGTTGAGGGTGGTATAGATGAGGAAGAGGTAACCGGTCTGATGCAATCCCTGCAGGAAGACGGCACCTGGCCGGATATTGACTACATCGATGTTTCCCGCAATGCGTTTGAGCACAGCCGGCATCTGAACAATATGCTGGTGCTGAGCCGGGCGTACAGGAAGCCGGATTCCAGGCATTACGAAGACCCCGAACTGAAACGGAAGATGGCCTCGGCCCTGGACTACTGGCTGGAGCATGATTTTATCTGTGAGAACTGGTGGTGGAACCAGATGGGGACGCCCGGCCGTATGGTTGATGTGCTGCTGATGATGGATGATGCGCTGACGGAAACCCAAAAGGAATTGGCCGGGCCTATTGTCGGGCGGGCCAATTTTGAAGCTTCGGGCGCCCGGCCCGGAGGGGACCTGATACAGATTGCCGGCATCTATGGCAAGTACGGCCTGTTTGCAAGAGATGAGGAGAAAGTAGAGGAAGCCATACAGGCTATGGCCGGGGAGGTCGGTTTTGCGGTGGACAGAGGGGATCCATCGGATGTGAGAGGCCTGCAGAAGGATTTCAGTTTTCATCACCGCCACCATCGTGTACCTTTTAATCTAACCTACGGCATGGGATATGCCCGTTCCTTTACGGAATGGGCATCAAAGGTCTCCGGAACAAGGTTCAGTTTTCCGGACGAAGCCGTTACGCTACTCGTCGATTTCTTTCTCGACGGCATCGTCAAGTCAGCGGCCTGGGGAAAATATCCGGATCCGGGAGCCCTGAGCCGTGAAGTTGGCAGGCGTACGATTCTCAATCCCTACAGTCCTGACATGCCTGAACAGCTTTTGGAAGTGACCTCCCACCGGAAAGAGGAACTGGAGAATATTGCCGGCATACGCAGGGGCGACCGGCAACCGGATCTAACAGGCAACATGTTTTTCTGGCATTCGGAATATTTCAGCCACCAGAGGCCTGGCTATTTTACTTCCGTTCGCATGTATTCCACCCGTAATAACAATCTGGATGGGCCCCATAACAGCGAGGGATTGCTGAACCACCACCTGGCCGACGGATCCAACTTCCTGATCAGGACCGGTGATGAGTATACACAAATCTTCCCGGTATGGGACTGGCAGAAAATACCCGGTACCACGGTAATCCAGAAGCCATCGCTGCCGGGCCGGGACCAGATCTCCGTAAGGGGAATTACCGGTTTTGTCGGCGGGGTCACCAATGGCCTGCACGGGGCCGCCGTCTTTGATTTTGAAAGCCCGATTGACCCTCTCAGGGCCCGCAAATCCTGGTTTTTCTTCGACGAAGAGTTTGTCGCCCTGGGGGCGGGCATCCGTTCCGGTTCCGTATTTCCGGTTGCTACCACCCTGAACCAGAGCCTGCTGAACGGCGAGGTCAGGGTAGGCCGCCGTGACGGCAGCCACATAGCCGCCAATGGCGAACACAGCCTGACGGGGATATCCTGGGTTCACCATGACCGGACGGCCTATCTGTTCCCGGATCCGGCTGCCGTACAGCTTGAAAACAGGCAGCGCAGCGGTAGCTGGGAAAGGATTAACGACAGCGTCTGGGCATGGGATCTTGACGAGGAATTTAAAGACGTGTTCACCCTGTGGCTGGACCATGGCCGGCGCCCCCTGCAGGCCGGCTATGCCTACATCGTGGTGCCTGGCATCGAAGCCCCGGGGGTGGAAGCCTACCGGGCATCGTCTGCCGTAGAGATCCTGTCCAATACCCCGAAAATCCAGGCCGTGGGCCACCGGGGGCTGGAACTGACCCAGATTGCTTTTTACGAACCGGGCGAACTTGACCTATCCCCCGGCCTAAGCGTATCGGCCGGGTCGCCGGGACTGGTTATGATAAAAACATCGGGTCAGGACATCGAAGAGATTACCGTGTCGGATCCCTCCCGGGAGCTGGATACCTTCCGGGTGAAGGTGACCACGGGCGGTCATGCGGAAGATATCGAATTTGAACTGCCGTCCGGCGATTATGCCGGACAGAGCGTCACGGAAAAAGTTACCGTTAACTGATATGCCATGAAGCCAAAACCCTACAGATCAGCCTTTCTGGTATGGAGTTGCCTTCTTTATGCTGGTATGGCTTATGCCGGCGAGTCGCCGGATCCCGATTTGGAAACGGTCAGGCAACGGGTTATCACCGAGCTGATGGAACCGGAGGTGGATGAGGAAAGCGTTGAACAGCTGATCAGCTCCTTCCGGGACGATGGAACCTGGCCGGATATCAACTATGAAGATGTATCTCGATCGGCCTGGGAGCATAGATGGCACCTTGAATATGTTAAGGAGCTGGGTATTGCCTACCGGAAACCCGGTTCTGTATACTATCGTGACCCTGAAGTAACCCGGGTCGTTCATTCTGCCCTGGAATTCTGGGTTGCTCATGATTTTGAAGCCGAAAACTGGTTCCAGAATCAAATACGCACCCCGGGTGACATGGCGCGGATTTTGTTGATCATGGATAACGATTTGGCTGAGGAATTAACGGCTAAGGTGCTAAGCATCGCTGAAAACGGGCACCTCGGCGTGTGGGGGGCGAGACCCGGAGGCGATTTGATCCGGATTGCAAGCATAGTTGGTCACAGGGGACTTTTTTTACGGGATGAACAGATCTTTGGGGAAGCCGTTCAGGCTATGGTCGGGGATATTGCCTTTGCTGTGGACCGGGGTGATCCGTCTGACGTAAGGGGACTGCAGAAAGATTTGAGCTTTCACCACCGCAAAGACCGCGCCCTGTATACCATATCGTATGGATTGGGGTATGCTTCGGCTTTTGCAGACTGGGCCTCAAAAGTGTCCGGTACACGGTTTCGTTTCACAGATGAGTCGATTGAGCTGCTCGTGGATTATTTCCTCGATGGCATCGGCCAGACCACAGCCTATGCCAAATACCCTGATCCGGGGGCCCGGAACCGGGAAATTTCAAGAATCGGGTCCGTTAATGCGTATTCCCCCGAATTACCCCAAAAGCTGCTTCAGGCTACATCCTACCGGAAGAAAGAACTCGGGGATGTGGTCAGCCTGCGTGAAGGCGGACCGGTTCCGCAATACCGGAGCAATCGCTTTTTCTGGCATTCGGAATATTTCAGCCATCAGCGTCCCGGCTATTTTACTTCCGTTCGCATGTATTCCTCACGCAATCACAATCAGGACCGGCCCCATAACAGCGAAGGATTAAAGAACCATCACCTGAGCGATGGAGCCAACTTCATTACCAGGACCGGGATGGAATACACGGATATATTCCCTGTTTACAACTGGCAGAAAATCCCAGGGACAACCGTCGTTCAGAAACCGTCGCTTCCCGGGCCGGATGAGATCCAGAAAAAGGGCCTTACCGGGTTTGCCGGCGGGGTAAGTGACGGGACCTATGGAGCCGCCGCATTTGACTTTGAAAGTCCCCATGATCCGCTTGCCGTGCGTAAATCCTGGTTTTTCTTTGAGGATGAATTTGTCGCCCTGGGCGCAGGCCTGCGTTCAGGATCCGGTCATCCTGTTGCCACTACTGTGAACCAGAGTTTATTAACCGGGGATGTCGCCATCGGAGGGCGGTCCCGGAGCGGGGTGATGGACAGAGGCCGCCATGACCTCGATGGTATTGCCTGGATACATCACGACCAAACCGCTTATCTGTTCCCTGATCCGTCTGCTGTCCGCCTTGAAAATGAACAGCGCAGGGGGTATTGGCTCGACATTAACAAACAGTCAATTGGCGTGCTCAGGGCCAGCGCCGATGAGCAGCACAGAGACGTGTTCACCCTGTGGCTGGACCATGGCCGGCGCCCCCTGCAGGCCGGCTATGCCTACATCGTGGTGCCTGGCATCGAAGCCCCGGGGGTGGAAGCCTACCGGGCATCGTCTGCCGTAGAGATCCTGTCCAATACCCCGAAAATCCAGGCCGTGGGCCACCGGGGGCTGGAACTGACCCAGATTGCTTTTTACGAACCGGGCGAACTTGACCTATCCCCCGGCCTAAGCGTATCGGCCGGGTCGCCGGGACTGGTTATGATAAAAACATCGGGTCAGGACATCGAAGAGATTACCGTGTCGGATCCCTCCCGGGAGCTGGATACCTTCCGGGTGAAGGTGACCACGGGCGGTCATGCGGAAGATATCGAATTTGAACTGCCGTCCGGCGATTATGCCGGACAGAGCGTCTCATCAAAACCTGTAAAATGATACCAATGAAACACCACCATTTGGAAGTAACCTGGAATGCGGAAACGGGCAGCAGCCCGGTCCATTTCAGGCTGCCGGATGGCGGGTACGCCGGACAAAGCGTCCAGGCTAAATTTCAACTTTAAACATTCATATTCATGAGCAATTATTTTCGACATTTTTTCATATTAGCCATAGTCTTTTTAATAGCGTCGGGTTCTGTGGCCGCTACCCATTCCTCTTTCTACGGCCGCAATCCCGATCTGGAATATCTCAGAGAGCTGGTTATCGCCGAACTGATGGAACCACAGGTGGACGAGGCGCAGGTAGAGCATCTAATGAATACCCTCAGCGAAGACAGCACCTGGCCGGGCATCGACTATGAAGATGTTTCCAATACGGGCTTCCAGCATTCCAGGCATTTGGGAAATATGCTGACTCTTGCCCGGGCCTATAAAAAATCCGGTACCCGATACTATCAAAATCCCGAAACAAAGGAAGTCTTTGACGCCGCCCTGGATTTCTGGCTGGAACATGATTTCATAAGCGATAACTGGTGGCACAATCAGATCGGGACCCCGTCGCGTCTGGGTAATGTACTGCTGGTCATGGACGACGGTCTCTCCGAGGAACAGAAGACCAGGGCCGCTCCCATCGTGGGTCGCGGTGATCTGGACGCCTGGGGAGCCCGGCCGGGCGGGGACCTGATCCAAATAGCGGCCATCTACGGAAAATATGGATTATTTACCAGAGATCTGGAGGTAGTGGAGGAATCGGTTCAGGCTATGGCCAGTGAAATCGGCTTTGCCGTGGACCGCGGTGACCCCTCCGATGTGAGAGGCCTTCATACGGATTTCAGCTTTCACCACCGCGGAGACCGTGTATCGTCCACCATCACCTATGGAATGGGCTATACCCGATCCTTTGCCGACTGGGCTGAGAAACTGGCCGGAACGAGCTTAAGCTTCCCCGATGAGGCCATTGAGCTTCTTGTCGATTACTACCTGGACGGCATTTCCAAAAGCATGGTTTACGCAAAATATCCGGATCCAACCCTGTTGAACCGGGGCATGACAAGAAGGAGGGCGCTCAGGGCGCACGGTCCGGAACTGCCCGAACAGCTTTTGAAGGCCACATCGTACCGGAAGGATGAACTCGAAGAAATAGCCGGCATTCGCAGGGGTGAACGCAAGCCGGACTTCACCAGCAATACGTTCTTCTGGCATACGGAATACCACTCTCACCAACGCCCGGATTATTTCACCTCCGTTCGCATGCATTCCTCCCGCAATCACACCATGGAGGTACCCTACAACAGTGAGGGACTGAAAAACCATCACCTGGGCGACGGTGCCAATCTGATAACCAGAACGGGGGAAGAATACCAGGAGATCTTCCCGGTGTGGGACTGGCAAAAAATCCCGGGCACAACGGTGGTGCAAAAACCCTCCCTGCCGGACCCGGACCAGATCCAGCAAAAAGGGAAGACCGGTTTTGTCGGAGGGGTAACGGATGGAGTATACGGAGCGGCCGCATTTGATTTCGAAAGTGCCCATGATCCGCTCTCCGCCTGGAAGTCCTGGTTTTTCTTCGATGATGAATTTGTGGCCATGGGGTCGGGCATCCGTTCCGGATCAGCACACCCGGTAACGACCACCCTGAACCAGAGCCTGCTGAGCGGCGAGGTCACCGTTGGCAGCAGCTATAACCGCCGTGTTGCCGGGGAAGGCGACCACAGCCTGTCGGGGGTCTCCTGGGTCCATCATGATGAAACAGCGTATATATTCCCCAGCCCAACACCGGTGCGTCTTAAAAACAGCGAGAACAGAGGCTACTGGCATGAGATCAACGATCGTGCATGGTCCCGGGAACGCGCCGAAGATAAAATGGACGTATTCACCCTGTGGCTGGACCACGGGCAAAATCCCCGCCAGGCCGGATATGAATATATTGTGGTACCGAACCTGAGGCATACTCAGGTTGAGCGCTACCGCAGCAAATCCGCTATTGAGATCCTGTCGAACACCCCGCAGGTCCAGGCGGTCCGGCATAACGGATTGAATATAACCCAGATAGCCTTCTACGAGCCGGGACAAATAGAGTTGCCCGATGGAGTCATCGTATCGGCTGAAACACCGGGCCTGGTCATGGTCAACGTTTCGGGCCGGAGCGTCGAGGCAACCGTTTCTGATCCGTCAAGGCAGCTGGATACCCTCCGCCTGAACGTAACTACCCGGGTACAGGCCCTGGACGAGCATTCAGACGTCACCTGGGATCCGGAAACAGGCCGCAGTTCGGTCCATTTCAAGCTGCCGGATGGCGAGTATGCCGGACAAAGCGTTTCGGCAAAATTTCAACTTTAAATACGATATGTTATGAAATCAAAATTTATCCGACCATACCTGGTCCTGATCGCCGCATTATTTCTAACCACCGGTTCGTCTTATGCCGCTAACGGACCGGGCGGGGACAGCGATGATTACCAGCTGGAGAATCCCATGACGGTGGAGTATCTTGAAGCCCACCTCCAAAAGCAGTCTCCCCGCCTGGTGCTGAATTCGGCTATTGACCGGGAACTGAGAAATAAGCTCGATACCGATCCGGTGATCCAAAACGTATACGAAGCCGTTAAGCTGAATGCCGAAGAGATCCGGTCAGAACCCCTGCTGGAACGCATCGTTACCGGCCGGCGCCTGCTTTCGGTTTCCCGGGAATTGCTTTACCGCATGAATATGCTCGGCATGGTGTATCACATTGAAAAGGATGAGCAGGTACTGGACCGGATTGATGAGGAACTGCTTGCCGTTATCAATTTTACGGACTGGAATCCGTCTCATTATCTGGATGTGGCTGAAATGGCTATGGGCGTGGCTCTGGCCATCGACTGGGCCGGCCGCGATTTGCCTGAATCCACCGTCGCCCTGGCTAAAAAAGCGCTCATTGACAAAGCCATCATACCCAGTTATGATGAAAGCGGGAATACGGGTTGGGTCAACGGCACCAACAACTGGAACCAGGTGTGCCATGCGGGCATGATTGCCGCTTCCATTGTTATTGCCGAGGAAGATCCCGAACTGGCGGCTAAAACGATCAGCCGTGCCCTGGACGGAATTCCCAATGCGCTCAGGGTATACGGACCCGATGGCGCCTATCCGGAAGGCTCGATGTACTGGGGATACGGCACCAGCTTTTCCGTGCTCACAGCCTCTATACTGGAAAGTGCTTTTGGAACAGATTTCGGTCTGTCCCAATCCCCCGGCTTCGTGGAGAGCGCCTACTTTAAGCTGCTGACCACCGCCCCGTCGGGCGGGTATTTCAACTATGCCGATTCTAATAACGGAAGAAGCGGCAACGGTGATATGACCCTGGCATGGTTTGGCCTGAAGACCGGCAACGGGCTGTTCTTCGAGACCGACCGGTTTCTGAGAGCCCCCTCAGACATGCGCAAATTATCCCGTACCGCCGGAGCCGGACTGGTTTGGCTGTCCCGGTTTGAGGAAACCAATAAGGACGAACTTCCGACCGCCTGGAAAGGCGACGGCCCCAATCCTATCGTGATCTTCCGGGGAGGCCTGGATGACCGTAGGCAATTTTATTTTGGCGGCAAAGGCGGGAAGGGCACGGTACCGCACGGTCATTTGGATGCGGGAAGCTTTGTATTCGAACTGGACGGCGTGCGCTGGAGCATGGATCAGGGCATGCAGTCGTATTCGGCACTCGAGGAGACGGGGTTTAATTTATGGGGCCGGAATCAGGATTCGGACCGGTGGACCCTTCAGGCTTATAACAATTTTGGCCACAGCACGCTCACCGTTGACGAGGGCCTGCATGCCGCCGACGGATTTGCCTCCCTGATGGATTTCCAGCCTGAAAATACGGCGGGAAATCCGGAGGCTACCTTTGCGATGACCGATGTATTCGGGGGCGCTTTTACGGAAGCCACCCGGAGATTTGTGAAAGAAGGATCGCATTCCCTGTTGATAGAGGATAACCTATCACTGGCCGAATCGACAAAATTGGTTACCTGGCAGCTGGTGACCACAGCCGATGTGATTCCGGTGAAAGGAGGGGCCATCCTGGAAAAAGATGGAAAGAGGCTGAACCTGGAGATCCTGTCCCCGGCCAATGTTGAGGTATCGGTCATCTCCCTTACTCCCCCGCCGATGGCATTGGATAAGCATATAGAGGATTTAAAACGGATCGAGATCCGCGTGCCGGACTGGGTATTGGACCAGCGGCAGGGTTCGGTCCGGGTCCGGCTGTCAGGAAGGGAGGAATAGGATGAACGAGGATGACAGCATTGTAGTGATCGGCAGTTCCAACACGGACATGGTTATACTGACCAGCCATTTCCCCTCCCCGGGAGAAACGATCCTGGGGGGCGAATTCCTGATGAATGCCGGAGGGAAGGGGGCCAATCAGGCGGTGGCTGCCGCCCGGTCGGGTGGCAGGGTGACCTTTGTCGGCAAAGTAGGCAAAGATCTTTTCGGAAAGGAAGCCATCCGGAACATCGAACATGAGGGCATAGATGTCTCCCCGGTTGCCACCGATATGTATACGGCATCCGGCATTGCCCAGATCACGGTAGTCAAAAACGGGGAGAATAGCATTGTCGTGGCCCCCGGGGCGAACATGATCCTGAGCGAAGCCGATATCGATAATGCGAACCGGCAGATCAAGGAGGCCGCAATTTTGCTGATGCAACTCGAAGTTCCACTCAAAACCGTTGTTTATGCAGCCAAAAGCGGATATAAGCGCGGCAAGAAGGTCATTTTAAATCCGGCCCCGGCCGCCGTTTTGCCCGATGAGCTTTTTGCCTGCCTGTACATGATCACGCCCAACGAAACGGAGGCCGAACGGCTGACCGGGGTTGCGGTGACAAACGAGAAATCGGCGGCCGAAGCGGCCGGCATTCTCAAGGCCAGGGGGGTTGAAATTGTGATCATCACCATGGGGGCGAAAGGGGTCTATGTATGCTCGGATGAACAGAAGGGGATGGTGGCCGCGCCCGTGGTGGAGGCCGTCGATACCACGGCCGCCGGCGATTGTTTTAACGGCGCCCTGGCGGCCGGACTCGCACGGGGCATTGGCCTGGACGAGGCTGTGCGCTACGCCATTCAGGCCGCTTCCATTTCGGTAACGCGTATCGGCGCCCAGGCCTCCATGCCCTACCGGAAGGAAACCGAAAGTTTGTTAGTTTAACTTTGCATATACTTATTATCAAATCCATCTATAACGCTTGCTCATTTGCTCATAATTAAAAAATCATGAAATATAAAACAACAGGGATCACAGCCATCCTTTCGATCATCCTTTTATCCGCCTGCAATCCATCTGGCGATATTGCCACTTTTACGGAAACCAAAACCAGGGTGATCTTTGACACCGATGCCAATAACGAAATTGATGACCAGTTCGCCATGGCCTACCTGCTTTTCAACGGGAATATTTTTGATGTTGAGGGGATAACCGTCAACGCTACCAGCGGCGGGGGCATTGATCTGGAATATGCTGAGGCCAAACGGGTTATGCAACTGCTTAATGTATACGAAACCATCCCTTTGCACATGGGGGCCGACGGTTCGTTTGAGGAGATTAAAGGGCAGGTTGATAACGCGGATTTTGACGGATCCGATGCCGTGGATTTTATCATTGAACGGGCCATGGCCAATGAGGATGAGAAACTTGTCCTCCTGCCGGTGGGCAAGCTGACCAACATTGCCCTGGCCCTGGAAAAAGAGCCCGCCATTGCTTCGCGGGTGCACATTGTATGGCTGGGTTCCAATTACCCTGAACCGGGAGAGCACAACCAGAACTGGGACCCGGAGTCGATGAATTATGTCCTGGATACCGATGTGCCGTTTGATATGGTAACGGTGCGCTATGGCAAGCCTTCGGGAACCTCTGCGGTGCTGGCCACCCGGGCCCAGGTCCAGCGCAGAATGCCGGGAATTGGTCCGGTGGCATCCGAACCGGTTACCGGCCGGCATGGCGGGACGTTCAACAATTTCGGTGATTATGGCGTCGACCTGTTTGAAAATTATAATATGAACGGTAATCCCCCGGCCCGGCCTTTGTTCGATATGGCGGCCGTAGCCATCGTAAAAAATCCATCCTGGGCTGAAAGACGGGAGATCCCGGCTCCGGTATTGGTCGATGACCAGTGGGTGGAACGTCCGGACAATCAGCGCACCATCACGGTATGGGAGCATTTTGATATTTACGGCATCATGGATGACTTTTTTAAAACAATGGAAAACCCGGTAGTGGCCGGCGATTAAAATAATCCATGGCTGAATGATTTAACCTTAATTAACCTCTGTTGGCTATGTTTATAATCGAAACCTATACCGTTGCTGTCCTCTTTTGTGTTATCACCATGCTGTGCTGGGGCTCCTGGGCCAATACGCAAAAACTGGCCGAGAAGACCTGGCGTTTTGAACTGTATTACTGGGATTATGCCATCGGAACGGTGCTTCTGGCCCTGATCTTCGGGCTGACCCTGGGTAACGCCGGCACCGAAGGCCGATCGTTTTTTGAAGATCTTGCCCAGGCTGAATTCTCAAGCCTGGCCAGCGCCTTTGCCGGCGGAGCGATCTTTAATTTTGCCAACATCATGATCGTTGCCGCCATTTCCATAGCCGGAATGGCCGTGGCCTTTCCGGTAGGGATCGGTCTGGCCCTGGTGCTGGGGGTATTGATCAACTACATCGCAACGCCCTACGGTGATCCGATCTGGCTGTTTTTGGGAGTGGCCATGGTAACAGGAGCCATCGTACTGTCGGCCCTGGCACACCGGAAAAATGCGGAAGAAAAGGTAAAAATACCCGTGGACGCTCCCCCGTCCGATCTGGACGGTAAAGAGAAAGTGCCGGCCAAAGGGATTATTTTATCGGTGGCCGGAGGGGTTTTCATGTCGCTGTTCTACTTCTTTGTGGCCCGTTCCATGTCCCTGGATTTCCGTTCACCGGAGCCGGGTATGATGACGCCCTATGCCGCCGTATTCATCTTTACGCTGGGGTTGCTCGCCAGCAACTTCATCTTCAATACCTTCATCATGAAAAAGCCGATCGAAGGCGAACCGGTCTCTTATAAAGACTATTTTCAGGGAACGGCCAAAGCCCATATTACGGGTATTCTTGGCGGGATGATCTGGTGCGTGGGCATGGCCTTCAGCATTATTGCGGCGGATATGGCCGGATTTGCGATCTCATATGGCCTGGGACAGGGGGCCACCCTGGTTGCGGCCCTTTGGGGGGTATTTATCTGGAAAGAATTTAAAAACGCCCCGAAAGGGACAAACCAATACATTACCGGCATGTTTGTTTTGTTCGTGGCCGGTTTGTCCCTCATTATCTATGCCGGAATCTAAAATCCTAAATTTAATATGATATGGCATGGTATGACTATAAAACAGGATTGCCGTCGATCCTGACTGTTCTGCTGATCACCTGTTCGTGTACGCCATTTGAATCGCCGGACTCACCGGAACAGGCAAGGAGACAGGCCTTTGAACATCCGGGCCTGATGCAGACCCTCGGGGACCTGGAGTTCATGAAACGGAAGATCGAAGCCGGGGAGGAACCCTGGATCACGGCCTGGAACAACCTGCTCGATCAGCCCTGGTCATCCCTGGATTTTAAGCCGGAGCCGTGGGCACATGTTGTGCGCGGTTCGTATGGCCGGCCGGATATTGGCGGATCGGAATTTTCAGCCAGCGGTTATGCTGCCTATAGCCATGCCCTGCAATGGTTCGTTACCGGGGAACAGGACTACGCCGATAAGGCCATCGAAATACTGGGTGCGTGGTCGGAGACGGTGTGGGATTTTCAGCTAAACGACGCAAAAATTCTGGTGGGCTGGTCGGGCAGCGATTATATCAATGCGGCCGAGATTCTGCGCTATACGGCATCGGGCTGGGAGGAAAAGGACAGAACGGAGTTCGAACGCATGCTCCGGACGGTTTTTTATCCGCTGATCAAAGATTTTTTCCCGGAAGCCAACGGCAACTGGGACGGGGCCATGATGCATACCATGATCAGCATGGGCGTGTATCTGGACGATCACGGAATCTATGACCGGGCGGTCGACCGCTATCTGCGGGGCGCGGGTAATGGCGGACTCACCCGCTATGTTTATCCTCACGGACAATCCCAGGAGAGCACACGCGATCAGCCCCATACGCAGATGGGCCTGGATTATTTGAGCCGCACCGCCCATGTTGCGTGGAATCAGGGACTGGATCTGTATGAAACGGCAGATAACAGGCTGGCGCTCGGGTTTGAGTATACGGCAAAATATATGTTGGGGAACGAAGTGTTTACCTATGGCGGACCCATATCGCCCCAGGGGCGATATCGTTTCCGGGACAACTTTGAGGCGGCTTACCAGCATTATCATTATATAAAGGGCCTTGAAATGCCCTATACCCGCCAGGCCATGGACAGTACCCGTTCAGCCAGTATCTGGGGAGTACTCACCCGCCATAAGGGTCCGCTTGCCTCCTCGCCTGCCCTTATGGGTCCGCCGAAGCCGTCCACACAAGCCCCGGAGGCCGGGGCACGAACCGGACCCACAACCGATGTGCCTGAGGGGGCCATCGTGGTGGGGCCCGGTGGGTCAATACAGGATGCGCTGGACGAACGTAACCGGACCGGCGGAGGCTGGGTGATCCTGGAGAAAGGCATCCACCGCTTACCGGAGGCGCTGGCCCTGCACAGTGGCGTGACCCTGGCCGGCCAGGGTCTGGAAACCATCCTGTTCCTTGATCCGGAACAGGTAAGGCGGCACAGCGCGGCTATTGTCAATGCCGAAGATGACATGCATGATGTAACGCTCCGCGATTTTGTCATCGAAGGGGCGACCTCTGCCGGGTTGCCTGATGATCCGAACCAGGGGCGGCGACAGCGGGCCCATCAGCTAAACCCGAGCCGGGCAGGGGTTATTTTTGCTGCTCAAAAGCATGGGCAGATGAGGAATATCCGCTTCGAGCACGTTACCGTTCGAAATCATACACACAACGGCGTAGCCCTGTACGGAGCGGCCAATGTTTCGGTTATTGCAAGCGACTTCAGCGACAACGGTTCCAGTGTGGTGCCCGGCCCGGGACTCCAGCATAACCTGATCATTACCCGGGTAACGGGATGTGAAGTACGGGACAGCCGCCTGGATACCTCTCCCTGGGGGAGCGGGATCGATATCAGCCATAGCCGCAATGTGACGGTAACGAACAGTGAGGCCGCTCGCAACCGCTTGTCCGGCATCCGTGTTACCGAGAGTAACAATACCCGGATAGCGGGAAACCTGACGGAGGGAAACGGCTGGGGCGGCATCGTATTCGATGCGCTGATGGAGGGCTCTGACAACATAGAGATCCTTGAAAACCTTTCCCGGAATAATGGCGGATATGGCATCGATACGGCTGGAATTGTCTATGGGACCCGGAAAAATAATACGTTAAAAGACAATGAGCTTCCATCCACCGGCGTGAGCGAAATTATTCAGGCCGGCCATCTTTAACATCAACCTTATACAAATGATACGGAAAGAACCCGGCAGCGGATCATCTTCATTCATTCAGGGCCTTTTTTATGCAGCCTTTATTTTAATGGTGGTCCCCGGGAGCTTATGGGCGCAAAACGAACTGAATGTAATCCAGGGAAGCTCCTCGAATAACAGCTGGCACCATTTCGACAATGCTTCCAACTTTTTATATGATCACCTCGCCGGCCAGGCCTACGATCTGCTGGATAACCGGATGGCCGAAATATCCGGCCTCCGGAGCCTGTCTGACTGGCAGGGAAGGCAGCAGGAGGTCAGGGAAACGCTGAGGGATATTATGGGCCCCTTCCCTGAAAAGACGCCCCTGAATGCCAGGATCCTGAGAACAATTGAGAAAGACGGTTACAGGGTAGAGCATATCGTGTTTGAGTCCCAGCCGAAATTTTACGTAACCGCTACACTTTTTATTCCGGACGGACTCAGGGAAAGGGCTCCGGCTGTGCTGTATCTGAGCGGGCATACCCAAAATGGGTACCGCTCGGAGACCTACCAGCATAAGATGCTGAATCTGGTCAGGAAGGGCTTCATCGTCTTTGCCATCGATCCGGTGGGGCAGGGTGAGCGAATGGGGTATATTGAACCGGAAACGGGCAGATCCCTGATCTCCAGTTCAACCAGGGAACACTCCTATGCCGGGGTCCAGGCCTTCATCACAAAAAGCTCCCTGGCCCGCTATATGACCTGGGACGGCATCCGGGCCGTGGATTATCTGCTCAGCCGAGAAGAGGTCGATCCGGACCGTTTGGGGCTGACGGGCCGTTCGGGAGGCGGAACCCAGTCATCCTACATCGCCGCCATGGATGAGCGGATATATGCGGCCGCCCCGGAGGCCTATATCACCACCTTTACGCGGATCCTTCAGTCAATAGGTCCACAGGATTTGGAGCAGAACCTGTATCACGGGATCGCCCGCGGAATCGATCATGCCGACCTGCTGGCCGTCCGGGCCCCTAAACCGGCGCTGATGATTACCACGACCGAAGACTTTTTCAGCATTCAGGGGGCCCGCGAATCTGCCCGGGAATTATCGGCCTTGTACGGCGCCTACGGGCAGGCCGGTCAATTTAAAATGGTTGAAGACGGGGGCAGCCACCAGTCGACCCCCCAAAACAGGGAGGCCATGTATGCCTTCTTCCAGAAGCATCTGGATAACCCGGGAGATCCCCGTGATGAGGATGTTGAACTGCTCTCCGAAGCGGAGATACAGGTTACGCCGACAGGCCAGGTTGCCACCTCTCTGGGCGGGGAAACCGTTTTTAGTTTAAACCGCCGGGAAGCTGAACGACGCATGGAAACCTTGCACCGTCTGCGTAACGATCCTGACGGTTATGTTCCGGAAATGCTGGAGGCGGCCAGGGATCTGTCAGGATATCAGGATCCGGCAGAGACGGCGGACCCGGTTTTCACCGGCCGGATCCGGCGGAACGGTTATGTGGTGGAGAAGTATTTTATAAAAGGGGAGGGCGATTATGTTTTGCCCTACCTGCTTATGGTCCCGGATAACCCGGGTAACAAAGCCCTGATCTATCTGCATCCTTCGGGGAAAGCCGAAGAGGCTTCCGAAGAAGGTGAAATGGAATGGTTTGTCCGTAACGGCTTTACGGTAATGGCACCGGACCTGATCGGGACCGGTGAAACGGGGTCGGACGGGATAGCTAATTATTCCCTGCAAATGATGGATTTTGCCCCCACCTCTTATGACGTCTGGACCGCATCGGTTCTCATAGGCCGGAGCATCACGGGTATCCGGGCCGGCGACGTGGTGGGCCTGGCCAGGATGCTGAAAAAAGACCCGGCCATCCGGGATGTGTACGGCCTCGCCCGTCAGGGAATGGCTCCGGTGTTGCTGCATGCGGCCGCCTTTGATGCTTCATTTTCCCGCATTGCCCTCATTGAACCCTATGCCTCTTACCGTTCCATCGTAATGAATAAGATATATGACCCGGGATTTCACCTGAGCGCTGTGGCCGGAGCCCTGGGAACGTATGATTTGCCGGACCTTGCCGCAACCCTGGCGCCGAAAAGCCTTTTGATGGCGAACGTTACAGACGGCGACGGCATGACGGGCAATTCAGACGGGGTTGAAGAAGATATGGACGTGATCCGATCGGCCTACCGGCTAAGGGATGAAGAAGGAAAGCTAATGATCATCGACAGCGGCGAAACGCTGACTTTTCCCGATCTGTATGGAGACTGGTTGAAATAGGCCGGAGCAAGGATGCACTATGATGAAAAAAAGTAAAACAAACCTATAAAAGGAGATGGCGTGCTTATGAAGACAAAAAAAAGGTACGGGTTGTTATGCATCGTTCTACTGTCCGGTGCCCTGGCTAACGCCCAACCCAAAAATGTAGTTTTTATCCTCAGTGACGATCACCGCTATGACTACATGGGTTTTCATCCCGAAAGTCCGGAGTTCCTGCAGACGCCGGGCATGGACCGAATGGCCCGGGAAGGCATGCATATCGCCAACGCCTTTGTCACCACTTCCCTGTGCTCGCCCAGCCGGGCCTCCATCCTGACCGGGCAGTACGCGTTCCGCCATGAGGCTGTGGATAACAGCAATCCCATGCAGGAGGGTACCCGTTTCTTTGCCGAACAGCTGCAGCAGGAAGGGTATCAAACCGGCTATTTCGGCAAATGGCATATCGGCCATGCCCACGATGATCCCAAGCCCGGCTTTGACCGCTGGGTCAGTTTCCGGGGACAGGGGGTCTACTATGATCCGGTGCTGAACATCGATGGGGAGCGCGGCCAGGTGGACGGATACATTACCGATCTGCTGACCGGCTATGCGCTCGACTGGCTGGATCAGGGTTGGGACAAGGAGAGCCCGTTCTTCGTGTACCTGTCTCATAAAGCCGTCCATGCGGAATTCGAACCGGCGGAGCGGCATGAGAACAGGTATGCCGGCGAGCGGATCCCCAGCCCTCAGTCAATGAAGAACATAGAACAGAACTACGAAGGCAAACCCCATTGGGTCCGCGATCAGCGCAACAGCTGGCATGGAGTCGACCATATGTATCACGGACGCGATGATCACCCACAAAGCCTCGACGAGATCATCGTCCGATACAGCGAATCGCTGATGGCCGTAGACGACAGCATCGACCGGGTGCTGAATTACCTGGAAGAAAACGGCCTGGCGGAAGAGACGCTGGTTATTTATATGGGCGACAATGGATTCATGCTGGGGGAGCATGGCCTGATCGATAAGCGTCAGGCCTATGAAGAATCCATGCGGGTGCCGATGCTGGCCTGGGCGCCGGGTTCGGTACAGGCGGGCGCCACCCTGACGGAAAATGTACTGAATATAGATATGGCTCCCACCTTTCTGGACATAGCCTCGGGCTCAATGCCGGAGGATCATGTCGTTGACGGCCGTTCATTTCTGCCGCTCCTGGCCGGAGAGCCGGTAACGGACTGGCGATCCACTTTTGTTTACCAGTATTTCTGGGAACATGCTTTTCCCCATACCCCAACAACCTATGCCATCCGGGGCGACCGGTACAAATATATTTATTACCACGGGATATGGGATAAAAATGAATTGTATGATCTGCAGAACGATCCCCGGGAAATGTACAATCTGGTCAGGGTGCCTGAACATCAGGATCGGGTTCAGGCCATGCGTCAGGAGATGTTCGATACGTTCGAGAAGAACGGAGCCACGAATGTCCGCTTTCAGCGGCCTTCCCCGTACCAGGCCGGTGAGCGGCTGGAGCCTTGATATGAAGAATATCCAATATGTGCCTTTAGCCCGCCTGATGACCCTGGCTTCTGCCATGCTGCTTTTGGGATGCAGTATGGAGCAGCAAGACCCTGTGAGCGGTCCAAAACCCAACATCATTTACATCATTGCCGATGATTTGGGTTATGGTGATTTGGGAAGCTACGGACAGGCGGCCATCCAAACGCCGAACCTGGACCGGATGGCCGAAGAAGGCATGCGCTTTACCCGTCATTACTCCGGAAGCACGGTCTGCGCCCCGTCCAGGTCCGTTTTGATGACGGGTTTGCACAGCGGTCATACCCAGATTCGCGATAACCGCGAGTTCATGCCCATCGGGCAATATCCCCTGCAGTACGGAACGGTAACCTTAGGCCGGTTGCTGGGCGAAGCCGGCTATGCAACCGGTGCTTACGGCAAGTGGGGGTTGGGATATCCCGGTTCCTCAGGGCAGCCGTCCCTCCAGGGGTTTGATGAATTTTTCGGATTGCTGGGACAGCGAAGGTCCCACTTTTACTATCCGGAGTTCCTCTTTCATGATGTTAAGGGGGAAGAATTGAAAAGGGTGCAGCTGGAGGGTAATGTCGTCGACGATACGGCCCGTGAATCTTTTCAGCATCCGGGGTCGGGTCCGGCTCTGGTAAAACGCCATTACAGTCCGGACGTGATCCACGACCGGGCTTTGCAGTTTATCGAAGAGCACAGCCGTGAACCTTTTTTCCTGTTTTATCCAACCCAGATCCCCCACGCTTCCCTTTCGGTTCCCGGGGAAACGCTGGCCCTGTATCTGGATGAAAACGGGGAGAGCATTTTTACAGAAGATCCCCGGCCGGCGGGTCACTATGCCGAACAGGCTATGGCCAGGGCCGCTTATGCTGCCATGGTTACGCATCTGGACAAACAGGTAGGCGAAATATTCAACAAACTGGAGGAGCAGGGCATTGCTGGCAATACGCTGGTCATATTCACCAGTGACAATGGCTCCCATTCTGAAGGCGGCTATCATTATTCCATGCATCATTCAAACGGATCCCTGAGGGGCGGTAAACGCGATTTGTATGAAGGCGGCATCCGGGTCCCGGCCATAGCCTGGTGGCCGGGTAAGATCAAAGCCGGAACCACGAACGATCATCTCTCGGGCTTTCAGGATATGCTGCCTACGTTCAGCGAACTGGCGGGAATCCGCCCGCCGCCCGGGCTGGACGGGATTTCGATGGTACCGGCTTTATTGGGCACAGGCGCCCAAAAAAAACATGATCATTTATACTGGGAATTCCATGCCCAGGGAGGCAAACAGGCCGTGAGGGAAGACAAGTGGAAAGCGGTGCGGCTGGATGTCCGTAGCCGCGAAGAGGCCCCGGTCGAACTGTATAACCTGGAAGAAGATGAGGCGGAACAGCATAATATAGCCGGCCGTCATCCGGAACGGACCGCCCGGATGCGCCGGATCATGGACCGGGCTCATGTGCATTCCGAAACATTCCCTCTTTTTGAACATTAATCACCTCAACAAACCGTATCATGCGAATTTTATGGCTATTTATGCTCCTGCTAATTACCGCGCCGGCCTTTCCGGCTCCGGATGAAGCGCATGAGCGTTCCCCTAACGTGCTGTTTATTGCCATTGACGATCTGCGCAACGATCTGGGGGCATTGGGAGCTGAATATATGCAAACCCCCAGCCTTGACGCTTTTGCAAGGGAAAGCCGGCTGTTTAGCCATCATTTCGTGCAGGTTCCTACCTGCGGCTCCTCCCGGGCGGCGCTGCTGAGGGGCAAGCGGTCTACGCAGCCTGAATTTTTGCCCAATACGGCCATAGCCAATACCCAGCAGCTGTGGGGCCATCAGAGCCTTCCGTCCTGGTTCCGCCGGCATGGGTACCAGACCTTGTCCCTGGGCAAGATCACCCATTACCCGGGCGGACTTACCGGAGACGGCTGGGCGGAGGGACCCGAAGAGCTGCCGGGGGCCTGGGACCGTGCCTGGGTGCCCGCCAGCCCCTGGGAGACGCCCGAAGATATGATGCACGGCTACGCCCACGGCCGGCCCCGTGACCGGGGAAATTCGCCTCCATGGCAGGCTTTTGACGGACCGGATTCCAGTTATCCCGATGCCTGGGTGGCCGGGGAAGCCGTCGATATGCTGCAAAAGTTGTCTCAGGACGATGAGCCCTGGTTCTTTGCCGTGGGCTTTTTCAAGCCCCACCTTCCTTTTGCGGCCCCCCGTCACTATTTTGATCTATACGATCCCGACCGCATTCCTGAGCCGGAAAACACCGGCCGGCATCCCCGTCCGTCTAGCTGGCACGCAAGCGGGGAGATGATGGGTAATTACGGGCACGACGGAAACGACCCGCGCACCGGCAGGGAATATGCACGCCGGCTGCGCCATGGCTATGCCGCCGCCACTTCTTATGTGGATGTTCAGGTTGGGCGCTTGCTGGACTCGTTTGAGCAGTTGGGTCTGGAGGAGAACACCATTGTGGTCATTTGGGGCGACCATGGATTCGCTCTCGGGGAACAGGGCATCTGGGGGAAGCACTCCCTGTATGAAGTTGCGCTCAAATCCCCGCTTATGATCCGTTATCCGGGTATGGACCAGCGCGGACAGGCCAGCAACGCCGTTGTGGAGACCGTGGACCTGTTCCCGACGCTGACCGATCTGACCGGGCTGCCCACCCCGGAGGGACTGCACGGACGAAGCCTGAGAAAGCAGCTGGAATCGCCCCGGGCCGGATCGGACAAGGCGGCTTTCGCCCATTACAATAGGGGGCAGTCCACCGTGCGCACCGATGACTGGCGGCTGATCGTACATCGCCCGGAGAAGGAAATCGAAGCCATGGAGCTGTTTGATTTTCGGCAAAGCGGGCAGGGTGAACGCCGCGATCCCGCCGGCTACCCGGATGTGGTGGAACAGCTGCTGGAACAAATGGAGGGACAAGAATGAATTACCTTAAAACAGGGCTGCTCCTGCTATACGTTACGGCCTGCCTGCCGGTCAGCGAAACAGGGGAAGACGACACCCGGATATCCGCCGGGGAATTATGGGAAGCATATATTCAGGATCCGGACGATCATACGCATATTCCGAATGTCTCCTATGCCGGTTACCGCCGAAGCGAGGTGGCCCTGCCATCTGAGGGAGTATCATTTGATGTTCGCGATTACGGAGCCCGTGGAAATGGAACGTCCGACGACACCGATGCTTTTAAGGAGGCCATTGCCGCAGCCGGTGTAAACGGCGGAGTAATCAATATTCCGCCCGGTACCTATCGCCTTACCGATATCCTGCATTTAAACCGGGACGGCATTGTTCTTCGCGGTGCAGGTCAGGAAGCGTCCACACTATTGTTCGACGCTTCTCTTACCGATGCCATCGGCCACCGGCGCTCCGGCTCCGGTCATGCTACGGTCTGGTCCTGGATGGGGGGTATGATCTGGATCAGTCCGGATGATGCCTTTGACGGTGACGGACAGCCGGCGGGCGGTGAATCCTGGCGCCATACCACTACCCTCGCCCATCTGACGCAGCCCGCCAGCCGGGGCGAGGCTGTGGTCACCGTGGATGATGCATCGGCGCTGAATGACGGAGACTTTATCCTGTTGACCTGGGATAACCCTGCCGACCTTTCCCTGCTGCTGGAAATGGCCGGCCATCCGCTTATGAGCCGTTATGACTGGAGCGGATCGGGAAGCGGCCTCACGAATATGGCCGGGTGGCAGTGGCCTGTTGAAATTGAGCGTGTGGAGGGAAATCAGGTTACCCTGGCCCAGCCGCTGCGCATCGATGCAAAGGACTCCTGGAATGTGCGCCTGCAATCACCGGGACCCTATGTACGCGGGGTGGGTGTGGAGAAGCTTACCATTGCCTTTAATACGCCCCAGCCCGTTGATCAGCATCTGGAGGATACCGGAAATAACGGTATTTACCTAAACCGGGTAATCGATTGTTTCGTCCGCGATGTTACCATCCATGAGGCCGAAAACGGCCTCATACATGCCGCTGCCAAACAGACTACGGTCCATAACCTGCATATATCAGGCTCCCGCATGCATCATGCTACAGCCCTCAGGGTTGGATCGCATGATAATCTTATCTCAGATTTTGTCATCGAAACGGAGGTCCGTCACGGGATCAATACGGAAAAACTTTCTACGGGCAATGTCTGGCGTCGCGGTGTCATGCATCACGGTACCTTCGATTCCCATCGTGCCATGTCCTGGGATCTGGTCCGCACAGATATCACGGTACATAACGATGGCCTCCCCGGGGGCGGCAGTCAGGCCGGACCGTTTCTTGGCCGGCGGGTCGTACACTGGAATATCCGGATCACCAACGGTAAACCGGATTGGATCTATCAGCCGGAAGTCATTTCCCTGGGCGCTTTGGTCGGCGTGCAGGGAGCCGCTGTTTCAGACCGGACCTCCCACGCCATGCCAGACGGAGATAAAGGACACATTATCGCAGACCCGGACCAAACTCCGGTACCGGCCGATCTGTTCGAGGCCCAGTTCCGCCACCGCACCGGGTATGCATGGCCCCTGGATTAGATGAACAGAGGGTTTCATGCAACGGTCTGCTTTTCCCTTGCAGCCAGCATGGGGGTGCTTCGCTTGCACAGCTGCAGGGCCAATCCCCAGGGGTCACGCAGCATGACAAGCCGGGATCCGTCTTCCAGCTGATCATCGCTTATCAGGGTGGCGCCGGCCTCAAGCAGCCGGTCTTTATCGTTCGCCGGATCATCCGATATGAAAGCCAGATGCATCATCAGCGGGTTCATCTTCCGGTAATCGGGAACCGGAGCCGCCGGATTGTTATAAATTTCGATCATGACACGTCCGCTGTCATCGGCCAAAAATGTCATATAGGGTGTTTGTTGTGATTTTTTGACGGCCACCAGCCCCAAATGCCGTTCGTGCCACTCGGCCATGGCCAGCGGTTCTTCTACATTAACAGCGAAATGCTCGATTTTCATTAAATTATTTCCTCGTTGTTATTTACGTCTGTACTTAATACCATAATGAAGAAACAAAAATAAAATTCTAAAATAAAGCGGCAGCTCCTTTTGCGGGCTCATTTTTTCGGTAACCGTCCTATGACAAATAAAGTGAAACCCTACGCAGGCATTGCCTTAGCTATCCTGTTGATTGCGGGCTGTTCCCATACAGCCGATGAAACGAGAACCTGGATCCATCAGAATGAACCCATCGTATTCAATCCCGATGGAGGGTGGTGCTGGTTTCAGGATGAGCGCGGACTGATCGATAACGGCCGGCTTGTGTTCGGGTCGGTTTCATCGGCGGGCGATATCATTGTCACGCACTACGAGCTGGGAACCGGTCAGCGCGATACGCTGAACATCCATCCCCGTTTACAGCAAAACGATCATGCCCAGCCGGCTTTGATGAAGCGGCCCGACGGACGATACCTGATGGCCTATTCGGCCCATAACGGACCTCATGCCTATTCGAGGATCTCCAGCGAACCGGGCGATCCAACCCGCTGGCTTCCGGCCGAAGAAGTGGACGTCGGTGACCGGGCCACGTATTCAAACCTCTATCACCTGACGGGCAATGACCGGACCTATAATTTTCACCGGGGTATCGGATGGCATCCGAACGTGATGGTATCCGATGATCAAGGGGACAGCTGGCAATACGGGGGGCGCTTGTTTGCCGAAGAGGGCCATCGCCCGTACATGCGCTATGCCTCGGACGGCAGCGACCGGATCCATTTCATTACCACCGACGGACATCCCCGGGTATTTGCCAACAGCATTTATCACGGCTATATTGAAAACGACAGGATTTTTACCTCCACGGGAACCGGCCTGGGCCGGATTGACGGACCGGATACCGGCCGCACAACCAGTGACTTTACCAGGATCTTTGAAGGCGATGACGATAACGTAGCCTGGACCAGCGACATCCAGCTCGACGAGGAGGGATATCCGTATATTGGCTACTCGGTAACCAAAGACCGGATTGGTGCGGGTGAGGGAGGTATGGACCACCGTTACCGCTACGCCCGGTGGGATGGGAACCGGTGGAATGATTTTGAAATCGCCTATGCGGGAAGGCGGCTTTACCCCAGGGAGGATGCCTATACCGGCCTGATCGCTTTGCACCCTGACAATCCGGACATGGTATACATATCCACCGATGCCCATCCCGAAACGGGTGAACCGCTCATCAGCAGCGCTGATGGGGAACGGCATTACGAGATCTGGCAGGGACTGACCAGCGACCGGGGAGCCACGTGGACCTGGAGGGCGGTGACCGGGCACTCCGAAAGCGATAACATTCGTCCCTATATTGTATCCGACGGAAATGACTGGGCGGTATTATGGCTGCGGGGAGCATACCGCACCTATACGGACTACAACCTCGAAGTGGTTGGAGCCGTTTCACGGGCCGCTCTTTAGCAGACCCTTACAAATATGAACTTAAGTCTCAAACGATGAAAACCGTTTCCATACTCGTATTGTTAGCAAGCCTTTTTGGAGGATATTCCCAGACATCAGGGCAGACGGGCCACCCCCGTATTTTGGTTTCCGACGGCGACAAAGAAGAGGTGCTCCGGAAGATTGAGGAGCAGCCATGGGCGGCGACGATCCATAAGGAAATGGTTGCCAGGCTGGAGCCTTATGTCCGCCGTCACCAGGACGACCCGGAATGGATACTTTCCCGCTATCAGATGAACCGGGAGCCGGGCAAACGCTATACCCGGCATATATCGGATCCTGCGGGAACGCAAATGATTGGCTGGAAAGGCGATGCCCCCCACCCCACCGTACGCGTGTCCACTCACAAGCGCAGCCCCGTCGCGCCGGACGGATACCGGTACCGGACACCCTCCCTGGAGGAGGTAAAGCCTTACGATACGGACTCGCTGTGGCATCTTCAGTCTTCGGGCCCCGGAGGGGAATGGAGCCGGGCCGAGCCCAGGCAGATTGTGCGGGGTATCAACAGCCGCATTAATGCACTGGCGACCGAGGCGGCTATCCTGTATTGGCTGTCGGGTGAGGACAAGTATGCCCGGTTCTCCTCGGATATACTCTATCAATGGGCGCGGGGGGCTTTTTATCAGGAGGCCGTAGAGGGAGCCGGGCGCAATGGCTTGTTCTGCATACAGTCTCTGGGTGACCGTTCCTATGAGAACCTGGCCTTAGCCTTCGATTTTGTCAGAGGATATATGGAGGCCGGCCGGTATGAGACAGAATATTTTCAGCCGGTTTTTGAAAAAATGGCCAAAACGACCATGTTGAGGGGATTTATCTCTAATAACTGGTATGCGGCGCAAACGACCGTACTTACCTATTCGGCCCTGGCCCTGGACGATCCGGACAAGCGCGACTACTATATTTCGTTTTACACGGAACGGGATACCGTTATCGGGAACGTCGGTCAGCTGGGTCTTCCCACCACCATGGACCGGCACTTTACCCCCGATGGGCACTGGAAGGAAAATGCCGGCTATCATGACATGCCGGTGGGCGACCTGCTCAAGGCGGCCGTGCCGGTTGAAAAAAACGGATACCGCGTATTCGAAAATCACCCGGCCCTGTTCCAGGCCTCCTATGCCATGCTGCGTTATTCTTTCCCCAATCTGCAGATCATGGGCTATGGCGATATCAAGGGCTGGCGGCATCAGTCGCTGCGCAATCTCGAAATTGCCACACGATTTGCTGCCGAAATCGACCATCCGGAGCTCCCCGGCCTGATAGCCAGCTTGAACCAACTGATCGACGCCGGACTCTATGACCGGTCTGCCGCCGGCTGGTACGGACTGCTGACCTACCTTCCGGATATGCCGGAAACCCAGGTTGATGTCTTTGAATGGGACCGGGCGTTTGAACTGGATTTTGCCAGGCTGTACGGCCATCGCAACGGAGCTGACCGGGAAACCGGATTGATGCATTACGTTCAGGGAGCCACCTATAACCACAACCATGCCAATGGGATGGCTATGGAATTATATGGTAACGGATCGGTTATGGGCGCCGACCCGGGCGTCTCCGCCACCTATGAAGACTCGGTGTTCGTGCACTACCTGGCCGTGTTCGCCGCCCATAACACCGTAATAGCCGGCGGCGCCTCGGAACCTTCGCGTTCCTTCACCGGAAGCGGGGGTTCAAAACATATGGGGGATATTTCCTTATCAGCCATGGAGCCGAAAACCGGGGACAGGGGGGTGTCGCCGTATAATTCCTTTACGGAAACCGATTATCTGGAACCGTCGACGGATACCCGGCAGCAGCGCCTTCTGGGTATTATCCGGACCTCGGAGGCATCGGGCTACTATGTGGATGTTTTTCGTTCCGGCAATGAACTAAGCAATGACTATCTCTATCATAACATCGGCCATGAAGTGACGCTTATGGACGCCGGCCGGAACCCCCTGGTTATGCAGGCGGATTCCATCCCCTATCAAAAGGGCCGGCAGTCGGGCATGAACTGGTTCGAACATATCCGGAGCCCGGCCGGCAACCACCCGGGAGCCATTGCCGCTTTCCGGGTTGCGGAAGATGACCGCGACGATGCCTTCATGCAGATGCTCATGCCGCTTCAATCCGCTGATAAAGTTTTCACCGCCCTGGGCCCCCGAACGGGTACGGCCCGCGGTGACGTGGCCGATCTGCCAACCCCGAAGGTGATCATTCATCGTCCGGAAGCGGCCTGGAACCAGCCTTTTGGCGTTATTTTTGAACCCTATAGAGGTGAAACGGGCAATTCGGTCCTATCTGCCAGGGCGATGGCCACCGGTTCAACGCTAGCTGCCATGGAAGTGGAAAATAAAAATGGAACCCGGCAGCTCATCCTGCAGTCCGACCGGCCGGAAATCAGGCAGCAGGCGAATAACGCTGCCATTCAGGGTCACTATGGGGTCATCTCGCTTACGGAGGAAGATGCCCTTGAGTATATGTACCTGGGCCGCGGAGAGGCGCTCGCCTGGAACGGATACCGGATGGAATCCGCAGACGGAGGTACGGGGGCATTTGTGGAGGTCAAAGATGAAGCCCTTACCGTTTCCGGGGACAAGGCTTTTACCCTGACCTTCCCTCACCGGGTCCGCCGGGTCACCGACGACGGTGGTAACCGGCTGCAGGTGGAGTCCGGCCGGCGGGAAAGCACCGTTCACTTTCCGGCCGGAACAAACGGAAATTTTCAAATAGTCAGGTAACCATGGACATCATTTCAGGCAGAAAGCTTTATATTCCCGGACTTTATCTGATCGCAACCATGGCCGCCGGATGTTCGGGATCGGGTATAGAAAAATCCACAATTACAGTAGAACAGGAAGGGTTTGGAATGTTGAGTTCAGGTCAGGAAGCACGTTTATTTACGTTGAGGAATGCCAACCAGGTGGAGGTGAAAATTACCAATTTCGGGGGGATCGTCACCTCGGTAAAAGCACCGGACCGCCAGGGTGAGCTTGCCAATGTCGTGTTGGGTTTTGACAATCTGGATTCCTACCTGAACGGCCACCCCTTTTTCGGGGCCATCGTCGGCCGGTACGGGAACCGCATAGCCGGAGGGAAGTTCACGTTGGACGGGCATGAATATACCCTGGCCACCAATAACGGACCCAACCATCTTCATGGCGGCCTGCGGGGTTTTGATAAAGTGCTCTGGGATGCCCGGGTCACCTCCGGCTCTTCGCTGGAACTGACCTACCGTAGTGCCGATGAAGAGGAAGGATATCCCGGCGATTTAGACGTAAAAGTCGTGTATTCGCTGAGCGGGGATAACGAATTGCTGATCGAATACGAGGCAACGACCAATAAAGCCACCCCGGTGAACCTCACCAATCATAGTTATTTTAATTTAACCGGAGACGGGTCAAAGGGCGTTCTGGGACATGTTTTGCAGATCAACGCCGGGAAGTATACCCCGGTGGATGACGGCTTGATACCCACCGGTGAGCTAAGAGAGGTGGCCGGTACGGCCTTTGATTTCCGGGAACCCGTTAAGGTGGGCTCACGGATCGGACAGGTGGAGGGCGGCTACGATCACAATTACGTTTTGAACGGGCAGGATGGAGAAAGGCGCCGGGTCTCTACGCTATATGATCCCGCAAGCGGACGCAAAATGGAAGTGTCAACAACCGAGCCCGGCATGCAGTTTTACTCGGGTAATTTTCTTGACGGTTCGCTTACCGATGGTTCGGGCAACACGCTGAACCGGCATGCCGGATTATGCCTGGAAACCCAGCATTTTCCCAACTCACCCAATGAACCCTCTTTCCCCACGACCATCCTGCAGCCCGGCGACACCTACCGGTCCGTTACCGGATACAAGTTTTTAGTGGAATAGGGATGACAGGGCTTCCGGCGTCAACTCCCGGAAGTCATCAATGACCATATGGCAGTTTTTAAGCTCTTCAGCCGAATGGGTTGTCGTAAGGCCGATAACTTTTGAACCGGCACGGAGTCCGGCCTGAACGCCTGAAATGGAATCCTCGAAAACGACGCATTGCTCCGGCGGATATCCAATAGCCCTGGAAGCTTTATAATAGATCTCCGGTTCGGGCTTTCCTTTGTCTACCCAGGATGAATCCAGTACCGCATCGAAGCAATCTTCTATGGACAGGCCGGATAAAATAAAATTTGCGTTTTCTACGGGGGCCGATGTAGCCACCACGATTTTTATTTCCTTTTGTTTCAGACGCCTCAGATAGCCGGTCACCCCCGGGACGGCATGGGCTGCGGGGTCGAATATTTGTCGAAATATTTCCTCCTTTTCCCGGGCAAGCCTGTTGGATACCTCCGGCGGAATTTCCCCGAACACGGCGGGCAACCAGTCTTTGTTCGTCCGTCCGTAGACATGGTTTTGCAGAAAGGATTCGGAAATATCTTTGTCGTATTTTTCAAAGAATATCCTGAGGGCTTCTTTGTGCGTAGGGTTGCTGTGCACGATAACTCCATCCATGTCAAAAAGTACACCAAAGTTTACGGTCATGATTTGCCGGTTAGCGGAAGTAGTTGGAAATTTTGATGATAATAAATTATATTACCTGACTTGACAGTATAATATAATCAGCCATACCCCTGAAAAACAGCTAAACAATTTACGTATAATCAGGCAGAAGATCAGCGGTATGTGGCCCCTTTTTTTAATTATTGGCTCCCTGCGGGTTAAGCAGAATCGTTAATCTTTTTTATAACCATGACATTTATTTCAACTAAACCTGACGCGAAGGTTACCTTAAAAGCAGCAAATTGCATCCGGATCCTTTCGGCCGCCATGGTGGAAAAAGCCAAATCTGGTCACCCCGGCGGAGCCATGGGAGGTGCCGATTTCATGCATATCCTTTTCTCAGAGTTTTTGGTGTATGATCCCGAAAATCCCGCCTGGCCGCTCCGGGACCGGTTCTTTCTGGATCCCGGCCATATGTCACCCATGCTGTATTCCACACTGAGCCTGACGGGCGATTACAGCATGGACGATCTGAAAAATTTCAGGCAATGGGGCAGCACCACGCCCGGACACCCCGAGCGGGACATCAGCAGAAGGGTCGAAAATACATCGGGTCCCCTGGGCCAGGGCCATACCAATGCCGTAGGGGCGGCCATTACTGAACGATTTTTAGCAGACCGTTTCGGGGAATGGACAGCGCATAAGACCTATGCTTACCTATCCGACGGGGGCATACAGGAGGAGATCTCCCAGGGGGCAGGCCGTATTGCCGGCTATCTTGGCCTGAGTAATCTCATCATGTTCTATGATTCAAACGACCTGCAGCTGTCCTCGGCTACCGAAGACGTTACCAATGAGGATACGGCTAAAAAATATGAAGCCTGGGGATGGAAAACGATCACCATTGACGGCCACGATATTAATGAGATCCGTATGGCCCTGAAGCAGGCCCATAGTGAAAAAGATAAACCCACCCTTATTATCGGCAAAACGATCATGGGATGGGGCGCCGTGTCGGAAGACGGCCAAAGCATTGAACGTCAGTATCAGACTCACGGACAGCCGCTGAGCAAAGCCGGCGGATCATTTGAGGAAACAGTAAAAAATCTGGGAGGGGATCCCGGCGATCCTTTTCAGATTTTCCCTGAAGTCAGGGAACTCTATGGGGATGTCAATCAACGGAACACGGACCTTGTGGCCGCCCGGAAGAGAACGCAGCAGGACTGGGAGGAAGAAAACCCTGAACTGGCCCTGAAACTGGAGCGGTTCCTGTCGGGAAAAAAACCGGACATCGATTATTCCAGGATCATCCAGGATCCGGGAACAGCCACCCGGGCAGCCTCTGCCAAAGTACTGTCCCACCTGGCAGACACGGCCGATAACATGATCGTCGCTTCAGCCGATCTGTCCAACAGTGATAAGACCGATGCTTTTCTGAAGAAGACCACCAGCTTTAAAAAGGGAAATTTTTCGGGGGCCTTTCTTCAGGCCGGAGTCTCTGAGCTTACCATGGCCGCCATTGCCAACGGTATGGCCCTGCACGGAGGGGTGATCCCGGTATGCGCCACTTTTTTTGTGTTTTCTGATTTTATGAAACCGGCCGTCAGGCTGGCCGCTTTGATGGAACTGCCGGTCATCTATGTCTGGACCCATGACTCCTTCCGCGTCGGGGAAGACGGACCTACGCACCAGCCGGTAGAACAGGAAGCCCAGCTGCGGTTGCTGGAGCAATTGCAGAATCATTCGGGAAAAAGCAGTTTTCTGGCGCTGAGGCCGGCCGATGCCGAGGAAACCACCATAGCCTGGAAGCTGGCGCTCGACAATACAGAGGGTCCGTCAGCTTTGATATTATCCCGGCAGAACATCCATTCCCTGCCGGCCAAAACGGGGTCGGGTCGGGCAATTGATGCTGAAGAAGCTGCAAAAGGCGCTTATATTGTGAAGGAAAGCAAGGGATCGCCGGATGTTATCCTCCTGGCTAACGGCTCAGAAGTGGCCACGCTGATCGACGGGGCGGTCCGGCTCGAAGCAGAGAAACAGTTGAAGGTCCGCGTGGTGTCGGCCATCTCCGAGCGGTTATTCCGGTCTCAACCGGATAGTTATCAACAGCAGGTTTTACCCTACGGCAAACCGGTATTCGGGCTTACCTCCGGGTTGCCTGTTACGCTGCAGTCGCTGGTCGGTCCGTTTGGCAAATCGGTAGGTATGGAGCATTTCGGCTATTCGGCCCCTGCCGGAGTCCTTGATGAAAAACTGGGCTATACCGGCGGGAACGTCTATACCGGAGTCTTAGCCTATTTGAGCGAATACAAGCAACTTACGGCCAGGGCAATTAACGAGTTGTCCTGATCGGGTCCACCGTAGACACTTAACGGCACGGGAGGCGTTATTTTTTTTGTCCGCTGATGTCTTTCAGGAGTTTTTCGGCTTCGGCAATAAGATCTTCCGCTTTCTTCTGGGCTTCCTCAACGACAAGGTCCCCTTGCTTTTTGGCATCCGAAATCTGGCTTTCATGCCGGAGTTTTTCAATTAAATCACTGATATCATCCAGGTAGCTGTTCAGCTGGTAGCTCAGCCTGTCTCTGGTATTAATGCCTTTATCCGGTGCAAACAGCATGCCGGCGAGAGATCCTAAAAATGCTCCGGCTATCAGGCCGAATGAAAATCCTTTTGTTGATTTGCCCATAAGATTTATTCTGAATTGGTGTGAAACTTAAACTTTCCTCAAACTTAAACGCTTTCCATTTAAAAATTAACATAAATTTTTAATAAAAGATAAGATTAATCCCCGTCAGCCAATTAATTTTCTTTTAGAGAAGGACCTTCTTCTTTTTTTCGATATCCCTACCAAAATCACGGGTATGATGTATAAGGTGATCAGGGTAGCTGAGATCAGTCCGCCGATAACGGTTAAAGCCAGCGGGCCCCAGGTTTCCGATCCCGTTCCGGTTTGCAAAGCCAGGGGGATCATGGATCCTATGGTGGTCAGGGCTGTCAGCATGATTGGCCGGAACCGGCGCTTGGTAGCCTTTAAAAAATTCTCTGCATACACCTCATCAAGGTCATCGAATTTCGTTTGCTGATGGATATAATCCACCAGCACAATGCCATTATTAACCACAATGCCGACCAGAATAACCATTCCTATCCCTGCGGCCACACTGAAGGGAAATCCGGTGAGGAATAATATGGCATAGGAACCAAAAAATGCCAGTGGTATGGTGAACATAATGACAAAAGGATCGAGAAAATTCTCAAATAAAGCGGCCATGACCATATAGGTGAGCAGCAAGGCCATACAAAGGGCTATGATGAGGCTGAGCATTCCGCTGTCTTCCTCAGCCGTGGCCCCGGTGAATTCGTAGCGGTATCCGTCGGGCAAAACGACGACTTCCCCGAACAGGTCCATGATGTACTGCCGGTGTTCCGACGGAGATCCGCTGACGCTGATATCAATATCCATCAGGGTTTCGCGGTCACGCCGGAAGATGCGTGACAGACTCTGCCCCTCGAAAAAAGCCCCTACACTTGAGGTTGAAATACGCTGATCCTCGTATTGAAAGACATCCAGGTCCAGCAAATCCTGCTGATTCATCCGGTATGATTCATCCAGGCGAAGCTGAATGGGTATTTCTCTTCCCTCACTGATAAACTCCCCCACCAGGCTGCCCCGCGACTGCATGCCGAAGTTATTGGCCACTTCGCTGAACGAGGTCCCCATCCGGTTGACGGCCAACCGGTCAATCATAAGCCGAAGCTCGGGCCGGTCGCTGTTTCTGGAGATGTTAACGGCGATGACCGTCGTATCCCTGAGCATGGCATGTTCGATCCGTTCGGAATATTCGTGCAAAACCCCGGCATCGGGTCCGATAAGGGAAACCCGTATATCGCCTTCCCCCCAGTTCCCCCTCCCCATTCTCAGGCCCCCCTGCATGGGCATGATCTGCAGCGTAACGCCCGGATAGACCAAATCGTTTCTCAGCCTTAGCGCCACATCATTGGAGGTGCCTTCCCGCTGGTCCTCATCAACCAGGTTTACGCTGATCCGGCCCCGGTTGGTATCACTGGTGCGGCCGCTCTGGCCGATATTCGTGACCACGGTTACCACTTCCTCCACCTCCATCAGGCGCCTGGAAACATCCCGCATCACCGCCGCGGTGGTCTCCAGTTTGGATCCCGCCGGCAACTCGATGTTGATGTTGATCTGGTCGGAATCGGCCCGGGGAAAATACTCCGTTTCAATAGCCTGATTCAGGTAATAGATGGAGGTGAATATGGCGATAAGGGCCACAAGGCCGATGTACTTGTGATGCAACAGCCATTTCAGGGAAGTGACGTAAACGGATTCCAGCTTCGAGAGCAAACGCAGGGTAAGGTTCTTTCTTTCGAAGCTTTTGGCCCTTAACAGCCGGGATGAAAATACAGGGATTAGAATAATGGATGTAATGAACGATATGGATATAGCCAGGCAGATGGTTAAAGCCAGGTCACGGGCTATCTGGCCGGTAAATCCTTCGATGGCCAGTATCGGAATGAAAACGGCCAGGGTAGTCAGCGTAGAACCCAACAGGGCTCCTTTCACTTCATTGGTGCCTTCCAGGGCGGCTTTAAAAGTGGATTTACCCTCTTCGAGTTTGGCGACAACGCTGTCCAGCACCACAATGGAATTATCGACAAGGAGCCCGATCGCCAGCGCCAGTCCGGTAATGGACATGATATTGAGGGTGATGCCCGTGAACGACATAGCGGCAAAGGTGCCGGCGATCGTGACCGGAATGCTCAGGGCTACCACCAGAGAGCTTCGCCAGCCGCCTAAAAAGATAAGCAGCATTACAATCACCAGGAACAGGGCCTGTACGGCCGAGTTGGACAGATTGGTGATGGAAGATTCAATCGTCTTGCCTTCATTGCTCAGAACCTGAAGGGAGACGCCGTGCGGCAGCCGCCCGGCCATTAAATGTATCTCCGCTAATACGGCCTCGGTAACATCCAGTGTATTGGCATCCGATTGCTTTTGGATCTCAAGGGTGACGCTGTTGTTCCCGTTCACCTCAACGAAACTTGAGATATCGGCAAAACTATCTTCAACCCTGGCCACATGCTCAACACGGACCGGACGGCCCTCTTCATCAATGCGGATGATGGTGTTCCGTATCTGGTCAATATCCTCATAAATGGATTGGGCGCGGACGCTGTAGCTGCGCCGGCCGGCTATCAGGTTCCCGATGGGGACCTGGGTATTATTGTTTCGTATGGCATTTTGGACCTCGGTGGGGTTAACCTGGTGACGGGACATATCGAGGCGATCCAGATCGACATAAACCGTACGCTGCAGTCCGCCGCGGGTGTCGGCCGAGGCTACGCCTTCGAGCCGCTCAAATTGCGGCTCAATAACCTCGAGGGCCAGGTTCCTAAGTTCATCCAACCCCCGGGTGTTGCCCTCCAGGCTAAGGCGCATGATGGGAAAATTTTCAGGATCAAACTGGAAAACCGACGGTTCGGAAGCATCGCGGGGCAACGTATTGCGGATCCGGTCAATACCTTCACGCACATCAAGTTCTACCCTGCGCACGTTTATCCCCTCTTTCAGCCTGAGAATGATAAAAACACTCCCGTTGTTGACGTTAGAATCCATACTCACCACCCCGTCTATGGAGGCCAAAACCCCCTCAACGGGCCTGACGATCAAATTGTTCATATCATCCGGGGGAACATCGGAATAGCCGATGGAAACGGCAACCACCGGGATTTGGATAGAAGGCAGCAGGGTCACTTTAAGCCGGCTTAGTGAAAACAGGCCGAAGGCAATGATCAGCAGGGTTACCATGACGATGGTGACCGGACGCTTCAGCAGGGAATCAACCAGGCCGGGTTTTACAGGGAAGGTCTTCATGAGGATGTCTCGTTGGCGATGCTGCGGTTGATCAGGTAGTACATGCAGGGTACCACCAGCAGCATAAGCAGGGTTGACATGGTTAAGCCTCCGATCACCGTTCGGGCCATGGGGCTCCAGGTCTCGGCCCCGGAACCGAGTTCAAGCGCCAGGGGCACCATGGCCAGGATGGTCGTAGCCGCGGTCATAAGAATAGGCCGCAGCCTTCTCGACGCTCCCCTGGCAACGGCTTCTTTCCGTTCCATACCCCGTGCCTGCAGCAATTTGATGTAATCGATCATGACAATACCGTTGTTCACTACAATGCCTGAAAGCAGGATAAGGCCAACCATGGCCGTCACGCTTACCGGCGTGGCGGTGATCCAAAGCATAATCAGCACCCCCGTCAGGGCCAGCGGTATGGTCATAATGATGACAAAAGGTTCAAGCAGGCTTTCAAATTGCGAGGCCATAACCATGTAGGCTAATATCCCCGCAATAAGGAAGGCAATCATCAGGTAATAAAACGATTCCTGCTGCTCCTCTGCCGTGCCTCCGATCTCATAGCGGTACCCCTCCGGCCAGTTTATCTGATTAAGGAAATTTCTGGCCTCTTCCGTTCCCTGTTTCAGGTCAATGCCGGACAGGTCGGCCTGAATTTCCGTTACCCGCTCCTGATTGATCCTCAGGATATTGGACGGACCGCTATAGCGTTCGATTCGGGCCAGGTTGCTTAAGGGCATCCACTGTCCGGCGGAGTTCCGTATTTGGATATTTTCCAGGGCGTCGGACGTGCTGCGCTGACGGACATCCAGCTGGACCAGGACCTGGAATTCCACGCCCTGGTTTACCAGAGAAGTCGCTCTGTTGCCCTGAACGTTATTGCTGATAATATTTGCCACCTGAGTGGAGGTCAGTCCATTGCGGGAGATACGTTCCCGGTCCATGACCACCCTGAGCTCGGGCCTTCCCCGGTCGCCGCTGCTGGCAACATTGACAAATCCCGCAAGATGATCCAGCCCCCGGCTGATGACGGAAGCCATATCGGTTCTTGTCTCCTGATCAAATCCGAAAACCTGGACTATGAGTCCGTCGTTTCCTTCCGGATTCAGCGGGTTTTCCCGTACTTCGGTGATCTGGGCTCCCGGTACCTCCCGTAACGACTCGAGAATGGCCGAGGTGATCTCAAACTGGGACCGGCTGCGTTCGTTGCGGGGAACCAGCTCAATGCGGACCATACCGCGGTTCCCTCCCGGATTCTCGGCCCCTTCGACGCCTTTTTTATCGCCGTAATCCGAGACCATGAGCCGCGCTTCGGGCACCTGATCCCGAATGATGGCCTCCACCTGATAAATGGTATTTTCCAGTTCGAACAGGTTTACGCCAGGCTCCCTTTCCACACTGAGGGCAAAGGCGCTCTCATCCACCGGTGGAAAGAATTCCCCTCCCAGCTGTTGAAATACAGGCAAAGTGACCGCAAATAAGATTATGGCGGTTAATATGACCCAAAATGACTTGTCGAGCAGGCTGTCAAGCAGGCTGGAATATACGGCGTCAAGCTTTTCAAAACCACGCTGAAACCGGTCTCCCATCCGGCTGAAAAAGTTTTTTGCCATCCAGCCGGTCTTCTGCAGCGGGATCCATACAGCCTGAAGCAGAAACAGGGAAAACTGCGGAACGGCGCCCAGCAGACGGGTAACGGCAGACCGGCTTCTGAATTGGGCCAAACGGGCGGACGCCCCGGTCAACCTGCCGGGCCGGCCTTTGATGGCGGAGGTCACCAGCCGTGAGCTCAGCAATGGAATAAGGGTCACGGCTGCAAGAGACGACATGATCAGGGCAAACGAGATGGTAAGGGCAAGGTCACGGAACAGGAAGCCGGCAATTCCCGGAACAAACAGGACCGGCAAAAAGACCACCAGTGTCGTTAGCGTGGAAACGACGACGGGCATGATAACCTCCTGAGCGCCGAGAACGGCTGCAGACTGGCTGTCATGACCGTTCTCCCGCAGCCGGAATATGTTCTCCAGAACCACCACAGCATTATCCACTACCAATCCGACGGCCAGGGTCAGCCCGGAAAGGGAAATGACATTGAGGCTCACATCGGCGAAATGCATGATGCTGAATGTCGTTATAATGGAAACAGGAATGGATATGGCAATGACCAAAGCAGACCGGCCGCTGCGCAGGAACAGAAGGAGAATGATGATCACCAGGATCACGGCCTGCAGGCCGGTCATATACAGATTCCTTAGCGACACCTTGATGAAATCGGCCCGGTTGGTGAGCACTTCCAGCTGCACATCGGAAGGCAGGGTCGCCCGCAGGTCATCAAGGTTTTCCATCAGATTAGCGGCAACGGTCACTACATTGGCATCGCTTTGGCGGTAAATATTCAGTATCAGACCCCTTTCGCCGTCGACATGCACGTTGCCGATGGGTTGGGCAATACCGTCTTCTATATCGGCAACATCGCTGAGTTTCACGAAACGTCCGTCTTCGAGCCCAATCACGGCGTTGCCTATTTCCTGCGCATTTTTGAACTCGCCAATGGTCCTCAGCGAATAGACCGTCTGGCCTTCGGTAAGTTCCCCGGCCGGAACCTGTACATTCTCACTGCTGAGGGTACCGGCAATCGAGCCGAGATCCAGGTTATGCGCCAGAAGGGCTTCATTCCTGAGCGTTACATTGATCTGACGCTCCAGTCCGCCGGATGTGGTGGCCGAGGCAATGCCTTCGATGCGCTCAATACGCTGCTCGAGCTGTTCAACGGCAATGGTGCGCAGGTCACGCGGACTCCGGGTGTTCGAGGAAAGCGTCAGTACGATGACAGGCTCCTGATTGGGATCGTAAGAGAAGATAATCGGGGATTCGGCATCCCTGGGTAGGGCCCGCCGTGCCGAATCAACCTGTTTGCGTACATCCGATTCGGCAATGAACAGATCGGTGCCCCATTTGAAATACAATTTTACGACCGAAGCGCCCTGGTTGGACAGGGAACGTACCCTGGATAAACCGCTCACGGTGCCTACACTTTCTTCCAGCGGACGCGTAATGAGGGTTTCCATATCTTCAGGCGCTACACCGTCATAGGTGGTATAGACAGTGATGGTCGGAAAGGATACGTCAGGATACAGGTTCAAACGCAGCTGATTGAGCCCATAGATGCCGAATCCGATCAGGATGAGGGATATCATGATAAAAGTTACGGGCCGCTTGACGGCCAGTGCCGGTAAATTTCTCATCGTTATTGCCTTCTGTTGATGCCTGAATCGCTCCTGTTCCGGCTTGTCGTGTCGGAGCCGGTCTCCTCGTCCGGAGACTCGTCCGCCCCGGGGAAACCAATCTGATTTCGCTCCAGAGTGGCGGGCCTTACCCTTGCGCGATCCTCAAGACCGGCCTGACCCGTAATAATAAGCTGTTCGCCCTCTTCCAGTCCACCGAGTACTTCGATCCGGTCGCCCTGCTGAATGCCCAGCTCGAGATCCCTTCGTGAGGCCAGGGTATCGCCCTCGACGATGAAAGCCGAATAGGTCCGCTCAAGCTGTATGCTGTTGGATTCGGGATCGATCACCGTTTGCACACTTTCGATCAGGGCAATACGAGGGATGATGACGGCATTGGCCCTGGTCTCAATGTATATTCTCGCCTCGGTCAGGGCCCCCGGGAATAATTCACCCCCGGTTTGGGAAACACTGACCACCACCTGCCCCAGGCCGGAAACCTCGTCCACGTCAGGGCTTTTCCGGGTAATGACCCCATTTGAGGTAAATTCCGAATCGCCGGAATTCCGGATATCCACGGTCTGGTTTATGCGGGTTTCCCTCCAGTCGCGCATGGGAAGATATAACCTGATCTCATAGCCGGCCAGATTGGCAATCTCAAACATGGGCTGTCCGCTGCTGGCGATATCCCCCTCCGCGACCATCCGGTCTGTTATCACGCCGTTCACCGGCGAGCGGATTTCGGTCCGCTTCAGGTTTTCCGCACTTTGGGTAAGCGAGGCAAGGGAAGCCTCATAGGCCGCCACGCTGCTGCGGTAGGCGGCCCGGCTGTCATCGTATTCGGAAGCGCTCAGCAGCTGCCGGTTATATAGCTCGCTTTGCCGTCCAAAGGCTATACTGTCCCTCTCCATGGTAATTTCACGCTGCCGGTGTTCGGCCCGGTCCCTTCGAAGCTGGTCACGATACGATACATCGTACAAACGCGCAATGATCTGTCCGGCCGACACCGTATCGCCCAGATCAGCTTCGATGGTCATGACCCGTTCACTGAGCTGGGGGTTGATGCTGACCATGTCCTGAGCCCTGACGGTCCCGAACGAACGGATTTGCCGGGAGATCTCCGAACGTTCAACATCCGACACCTCCACGGAAGTCCCCCGGTCAGTGTTTCCGCCCCCCGAACCAAAAGGCGGTGACTGGTCGTCTTCCGATCCACTGCAGGATACGATGACAGCTGCGAAAAGTAGTAACAAGATATTTTTTAGCACGTTCGGGGAAACTTGAGTGGTTTTAATTGACATAAAGTAAATGTACGGGAGAAATTGGTATTTTGACGGGACGAATGGTCAAAGGTTTCCTTGAAACGTTTTGTTTAATAACCTTTTACATATAATGCAGCCTTCTTCAGGCAGGACGGGTCTTTCTTCAGGAAAATAGGTATCTTATGAATGCGTTTTCACCTATTATCTTTAATGCTAATTACTGACCATGAAATTTTTTATCGATACAGCTGATTTAAACGAAATTAAAGAAGCGAACGAGATGGGGGTGCTGGATGGGGTAACCACCAATCCCTCTTTATGCGCAAAAATCGGGGTCACGGATTTTGAAGCCCATATTGCGGAAATCTGCGAGCAAATCAAAGGAGATGTTTCGGCCGAGGTTGTCTCCACCGAATATGACGATATCCTAACAGAAGGCCGCCGCCTGGCTAAAATCGCTCCCAACGTAGTTGTGAAAGTGCCCCTGATCAAAGACGGGATCAAAGCCATTAAGACCTTTAGTGAAGAAGGCATAAAGACCAATTGCACGCTCTGTTTTTCGGCCACCCAGGCCCTCGTTGCGGCCAAGGCAGGGGCCACCTATATATCGCCGTTTATTGGCCGCCTGGATGATCTTTCAACCGATGGCATGCAGCTTATCGCCGATATCATTCAGATATACAGCAATTATGATTTTGATACCCAGGTCCTTACGGCCAGCATTCGCCATCCGATGCATGTCGTGGAAGCGGCCCGCCTGGGATCTGATGTAGCAACCATGCCGCTGGCCGTCATCGAGAAACTGATCAGGCATCCGCTGACGGATTCCGGCCTGGCCGGCTTCCTGAATGACTGGAAAAAACTGCAGGCATCCCTGGCGTGAGGGTGAGATGGGAGAAGGGGGACGTAAAGAAGGGCGTGACGCCCTGATATTCGCCGTACGTGCGTCCCGCTCGAACCGACTATTCTTCGGCGTCTCGCCGATACCTGTCTGAAATACCCGAGGCCTCCGGCCTCCATTATCTACCTTAGCTTTTATCCTCTAACTTTTGCAGTAATTTGCAGCAGAGCCAAAGGCTTCGGGGCACATGGAAACAGCCTTTATATGGGCCACCCTTAAAAGTATGTGTGGGTTTCCCTTCACGATTTAAATAACCAAACCACTCCTTATAACCGTCATCTGCAAAATGATTAAAGGTATATTCTCTTATTTGATTAAATATTTTCCAATCTTTATCTGAGCCGGTAATAGAAAAATTAATTAGAAATGAATACATAGCCTCTGTGTGCGGCCACCAGAGCTTCATAAACCACTCTAATTGTGTCGGACTATGCCCCTCACTATCCAGGAAATAATAAAGGCCGCCGTATTCCTGATCCCATCCTTTGCTAAATGACCAATGTATTATATTAACAGCTTGATCCTGCAAGTTCATGTCATTAAGTCTTTGTGCCCAGTGATGCAAAAACCATCCTGCTTCTATTGCATGGCCTGGATTTAGTAATCGGCCCTCTATCGAGTTAATAAAACTGCCATCTTTGGCTACATTCTCCAGGACTACTTTCTTATCATAGTTTATATGTAATATTATTTGTTGAATGCAGGCATTGACTTCAGCTGAGTATTCAGTCGAATTTTCAGGACTCAATTCTTCTATAACATTAAGCAATATCATAGGAATTGCCAGGGTCTGCATCCCGGTGTCTCCTTTAAATGCAGGTCTTCCTACTTTTGAAAGGTCTTTTGACCATTGCCATACCCTTTCGAATTCGATTTTCGCCTCATTTAATAACTTAGGATGATTACCGGTTTTGCTGAATTCAGCCAATGCAATTATGTAGAAGCATTCAGAAAAAATTTTTCGCTGGAGCCAAAGTGGATGACCATGCTTGTTTAAAGAAAAATAAACACGTCCATCTTTTTTTATTGCTTTCTTTTTTAAAAAATTAACACCTAACTCTGCAATTTTATACCAATTAGGATTATCCTCAACTTCGTTGAACAATTTACTGAACATCCATGCTTGCCTGGCCTGAAGCCAGACAAATTTATTGCTGTCATATACCTTTCCACTTCTGTCAAGGCAATTAAAATAACCGCCATTTTCCCAATCGGGTGAATTTACTTCCCAAAAAGGAATTATATTTTCATAAAGCTCATATTCTAAAGCATGTCGAATCTTCGTAATAGCCCTGTTATTCATTAACAAATTCCATATCCATCTTGTTTAGATATACCAGGTTAAAGGTTCTCCATTTTTTTGTCTAATTCACCCAATTTTAGCCTCACGTTTGCGATGAAAGGCTCTTCTCCGCTTTTCCAGTGTCCATATGTCGTAGCTACTATGGTTCCATCGGTTAGTAATTCTAGAGCAGGGTATGCACAATCGCTGCCCCGGTGGTTTTCCATTAAACGCACCCGGTACTGCCCCTGGCTATTAGAATTTACTATATCCTCATATCTACCAACCCATGCAACCCAGTCACCGACTGTCGGTGACTCATGGGTAGTATCACGGAACGATATGAACAGCCTTCCATCATGATTATAGATGGCCTGATGACGATCACCGGTTAGAGAACCGGGAAGCTCGACAGGTTTACTCCAGGTCGTGCCTTCATCATTGGAAAATGTGACAAATGAATTGAATTGTCGGGAGTTTTCCCGAAGCAGCATAGCCAATTGTTTACCGTCCGGGGACCGGATTACCCCTGGTTCACAAAGGTGAGCCTGTGGATCTGTTACGACTACCACCGGCGCAGACCAAGTAAGGCCCCCGTCTGAGGATCGGGTTTTATACACCACAAAATCACCTCTTTCTCCTCCTCCGGTGATTCCATCGTCACCCCAGTGAGCATAGGGGCCTTCAATAAATCGTCCGTCATCATGAAAAAAAGCCATATAAGAACCATCTTTGAGCCTTATGAAATCACTCATTACAACAATGCCGCCAAAATCACCAATAGGCTCCAATGATGACCAGGTTTCTCCGTCATCCTCCGAAACAGCCATTCGCACCGGATACAATCCTGAAAATAAAATAAGGCGACGCTTCCCTTTTGGGTCCACAACCCTGTGAATAGTTGGAGTTTCCTGCGATGTTGCCCAATTCTCAGGCGTGGGCAACCGGTCACTCCAGGTCAGACCACCGTCAGTGCTTTTTTTCATAAGTATAGCGCCTCTGCCATGACCTCTGGGGTATACGGTAATAATCGTTTTTCCGTCTTCCAATAAAACCGAAGTTGGATGGCCCAGATACTGGCCGGTCTCTTTGTCTACAATAACTTGCCTGTGCGTCTCATTGGCAAGATCTATAAGAGGTATATTATAGCCTCTGGGCTGTTTAATGACAGGGTTAAGTACATTAGCAAAATTTCTGTTTGGCAGCAAGGCTGTGCCTGCTAAAGCTGAAGTAAGGTTTAAAAAAATACGTCTTTTCATTTTTCTATTTAATTAGGGTAATTAATATGTCGGGTCAAGCTTCCTGAACTTTCTGAATAGCATAATCAAAAAAGCCGATGTCGGACAGTTTTTCTTCCAACTCAGTGAGTTGAGAATAATCAAACTTTTGCAAAGGCAATCGTGCCGGACCACAGTCAAGCCCTACCAGCTTCATTACTGCTTTTGAAGCACTGCCATATCCGTAAGTGCCGATTGTACGGACATACAGAATTGATTTATATTGTAAATTGCGCGCCTTCTCCAAATCACCATTATCAAAAGCATTGATAATTTCTAAGTATAGTTGAGGGAATAAATTATAAGTACTTCCTATATAACCACATGCACCCATTAGTCTGCCACAGATTAGCAGTTCGTCATTACCGAACATTAAATCATATCTGTTGTTACAATAATTGTAACTCACGCAGTAATCGTTTAAATCACTATCTGTAAACTTTATACCAGCCAGCGTGGGGATACGCTCTTTAGCCACCTTCAGGAAATCAGACATTAGAAAATGAACTCCGGTAAGTGCAGGAATGTGATAATAATAAAATGGGGTTTGTGGTATACATGAGGCTATTTCAGCACAATAATCAACTAAGTCTTCTACGCTGGTCGGCTTCATGTAAAAAGGACTAACTACGGATACGCCGGAAACATTTAATGAAGATGAATGCCTTGCTAACTCTTTTGCATCTTCAAGACTTGTGTGCCCGACATGAACCAGAAGCTTAAAATCTCTTGAGACTATTTCGCTCCAAACCTTTGTAATATTTTTTCGCTCGTTAGTGGTAAGGGACAGACCTTCACCAGTTGAGCCATTTATAAATGCACCTATCACTCCGTTTCTGGCATATGTCTCATATAGGGTGGGGATCATATCCAAATTAATTTCTCCTCCTGATTTCATAGGTGTAAATGGGGCAACAACCAACCCATTTATCTTTTTTTGTTTCATATTGAGTTCTCCTCGTGGTTAATTTTCGGAAGTTATAAAATATCCCCGCATTGATGCTTTAAGTCAGGTAAAAACATAATGCCGGGGTGATAAAATTGTGTAACAACAATAGTTAATAGCCCGGATTCTGCTCAAGGTTGGAATTCAAACTTAGGGTACTTTGTGGAATCGGCCACAGTAAAAGATGATTTTCATTTTCCCGGTTTTGTAATGAAGGTACCAAGTCAAATGCTTTGTTAAAACGGACCAAATCAAACCACCTTTTGTTTTCGAAAGACAATTCCAGCAACCTTTCCTTTAAAATTGCTTCATCGTTTTCAACCTGGGTGCCGGATTCGAAAATGTAGTTAGGATAATTATCTCCATAAGCTCTTTCACGTATCTTATTCATCTCAGAAGAAGGATCCTGATCCAGTGCATTTTTTGCCTCCGCAATCATTAGCAAAACATCAGCGTAACGATATAAAACGACATCATCGAGGAAGTTTCTGGAACCTGCATCAGTAAATCCCCTGAATTTGGTTACAGCCGAAGCATAATAAGTGGAATCACCGTTCTCAACCTGGTATAGTTCCACAAAAGTAGCGTTTTTTCGGGAATCATCGTTGTTAAACTGATCTCTTAAAACCGCGGATGGAGCCCAACGGTTCAATCCTCCTCCAATTCCCAACATATCCCTGGCTTCCTGAGTTATGTTTGAAGGAATCTCATCATCACGAATATACATGCTGTTGTTGTACATTTGCCCTGATTCAAGTTCACGCAGATGAACGACCATAAGTATCTCTTCGTTGCCTTTGTTATTATAGCGGAAGATATCATCATAATCGTTCAGCAGAGCAACGTCGGCATTATGTATATCCTCTAAGGCATTCAAAGCAGTAGTTATATCAGTTTCACCCCCGTCCATTTGCTTGGCTGTCCACAGGTAGACTTCACCTTTCAGAGCATTGGCAGCTGGAGCCGACCATTCGCATCTGCATTGAGAAAAATTATCGTCTTGAAACAGGGTCAGGGCGTCATCAATATCTTGTTTTATCAATTCAAACACAGAAGCTGCATCAGCTCTTGCCCTAAACGTATCGCTTACTCCTTCTGTAGGCTCAGTCACCAAAGGAACTGCTCCCCATATCCTTGTTAATTTAAAATATATAAAAGCTCTCATAACATATGCCTGTGCCAATACAGTGTTTTTTTCGTTTTCATTTCCGAAATCTATCTCAGGAACATATTTCAAAATCAGGTTTGCATCGTGAATAGCTGTATAAAGCAACCTCCAATCCGGGCCTGAAGCATTTGCATCTATGCTATTTTCAAAATATCGTTCACGACCTTCCGAAGCTTGTAGCCCGTATGACATTTCATCTGACCGGGCTCCGCCCCATGTATACAAGTTTTGAGATGCCTGGCCCCGAAAGCGGGAATACAACCCACTTAATCCGGCTTTGGCATCATCTTCTGTTTGCCAAAAAGATTCAACGGTGATAGAGCTTGTTGGCATTACCGACAGATTTTCTGAACAGGAAACTGTCACTATCAAAGCAATTATTGTTAAAAAAAATTTATAAGATGTTTTCATAATACTATCCTTGTTAGATATTGAATACGTGAATTTAGATTTCAACATTTATACCAAAAATAAAACTTCTGGGTAAGGGGTACCTTCCGGTATCCGTACCACCTACCTCAGGAGTTAATCCTGCAAAATTGGTGAAATAATGCAAGTTATTACCGGTTGCATTTAGTTGAACATTTCTGAAGCCAATTGGACTCAGCCAATTGGAGGGCAATCGATATGATAGCGTAACTTCACGTATTGCCAGGTAATCAGCTTTCTCATAATACCGGGTATTGCCCCGCCAGAGATTATTCTGTGCCAACTGATCAGCCCAGTAATACCTCGGTACATCAGTCACATCACCCTGTTCTTGCCAGGAATGATCCACCACCTCTTGTGATATGCTAATGTCTCCTTGAAATTGCCCTGCCAGCCTGGCCCGGGTTTCATGATATATTGTATGGCCCACTGCAAAATCGGTCCGGATTAACAGGTTGATATTTCTATAACTGAAGTTATTAGAAATACCTCCGGTCCAGTCAGGAAAAATATTACCAGCATATATCTGGTCATGGGTATCAATAATGCCGTTCTCATCTACGTCCAGCCAGTTTACATCACCACCGAACTTGGTTTTATCATTGCCGGCCACCAGCATATCCGTAGGTCCGGCCGCGGCTTCCTCATCAGTAGCATAAATACCAACCTGCTTATAAGCGTATAGATCGCCCAGGCGTCCGCCTTCCTGAAGACCGCCTTTCCATGCATAATCATCTAAATCAGGATCATACACGAATACACCGCCGATTCGATTATTTTCATTATCGTTTTCGGGAAGCTGCATGATCTTATTTTGGTTTAAAGCGGCATTGGCACCTAATGTCCACGCAAATTCTTCTCTTCCCCTGATAACATCAGCCTGCACTTCAACTTCTATCCCTCTGTTTTCCAGGGAACCCAGATTGGTTAATATGCTTTGAAAGCCAGTGGAATGGGGTAATTGCATATCTGTCAACAAGTCTTCTGTAACCCTGCGATAAAAATCAAAAAGAAGGGTTGCACGATCATCAAATAAACCCAGATCAAAACCAATATCCAGGGTTTTTGACTGCTCCCATCTCAAGGATGAATTGGGAAGCCTGTTATTCATAATAGCTGACTGCTCATTATATCTTGAGCCTACACTGTAGGCACCATGCGCATGAAAATCAGTCAATCCGCTTATGTTGCCGTTTGCTCCATAACTGGTTCTCAGCTTGAAGCTTGAAATCATTTCCGGCATCACTGTCCAAAAATTTTCCTGTTGAAGATTCCATCCAAAAGAAACACCTGGGAAAAGGGCCCATCTGTTTTCAGCCCCCAGGTTTGATGCTCCATCGTAGCGAGTAGTCGCAGAGAAAAGATACTTTTGTTGGTAATCATAGTTGATGCGAGCAAAGTACCCCGCAATTACTAAATGTGAGGCATTACTGGTCACACTTGTTGGTTCGGAAGTAGCATTTAGCGTTGGAATATTATCCGAGGCAGCACCCCTGCCACTTGCGCTTAAACTGTAATTTTTTCGGTCGAAGTAGGAAAAACCTGCATTAGCCTGAAAGTTATGATTTTCCAGTGATGATTCTACGTATGTAAAAACACCCTCTACTTCTCTTTGCCAGAATAACGAGTGAGAACCCGATGCATTTCTGGAATCTATAAATTGGGTTGGACTATTCCAATAAGACATTTGAAAGTTATTATCAATACCCTGCACTGCATAAAGAGAAGCAGACGGTTCAAATGTTAAATTTGAAATAATTTCCCATACTCCATTAACTCCAAGTGTTAATCTATTCAGATTATTCTGGTTTTGCACCCGATCCAAATGATATAATGGATTACCCATGCTTCGGTTTTGCCCGGGTGCCAATGTCCCGTCTTCATATCGGAATTTGGCGGTTGGCGGGAGTCCTAACGAGCGTTGAAATATTTCGTGTGTATTATAAACCTGTTCGTTACTCGAGTTGCTAAAAGCAGCGACACCATTTATACGCAAATTATCCCGAATTTGAACATCACCACCCAGATCCAGATTCAGCCGTTCGTAACCCGTCCTGATGGTGATACCTTCACTGTTTAAATATCCTAACCCTACCCGATAAGTAGCAGTCTCTGAACCACCTGAAGCCGATATATAATGATCATGTGTTAACGCATTTTGAAACAACACATCCTGCCAATCAATGTCCTGATATAAAATTGTTTGTGTTGGGTCTATTGGATCCTGCATGCTTGCCCAACCCTCGTTTAACTTATGCTCATTCTGTGAATTTAAATACTGGGGTGTGAATCCCGTATTATTTGTCATATCATTCCCGATACCAGAGCCTGTAGGCAATCCCAGTCTTGATAAATATTCGGGATGTTTTTCACCGGTTGCCGCTAACCCTAATCTATTAAAGTATATGTAGTCTTGTGCTGATCCCAGGGAGTACAGTGATCGTTGTTGAGAAGATTTTATACTGGATCTGTATTGAATTCTGACAGTACCAGGACTTCCTGATTTAGTTTCTACAATAATCACTCCATTAGACCCCCGTGCACCATAAATGGCGGTTGACGCGGCATCCTTCAATACTTGAATACTTTCGATATTACTGGAGTTTATATCATTCAAGTTGTTTCTTTTAACTCCATCAACTATGTACAGTGGACTCGCACCATTAGGATTGTTAATGGAGGTACCTCCCCTTAATATAATTTGCGGAGCTGCCCCCGGCTGACCGGATGTTGATTGCACCCTTACCCCTGCCAGCGTCCCCTGTAAAGCGGAAGCTACATTGGTAAAAGGTATGCTCTGTAAAGCCAGGGTGTCCATTTTTGAAACCGAGGTCGTAAGAGTTGCTCTTGCTTGCTCACCATAACCAATCACAACCATCTCGTCCAGTAAAGACAGGCTTTCCACTAAACCTACATTTATGCTGGTTCTGTTGTCGACTTCTACTTCCTTTAGTTCAAAGCCAACAGCCGTAAAAACCAGAATGCTTCCTTCTGGTACAGTGATCTCATATTCTCCATTCATTCCAGTTGACGTGCCGGTAGTCGTTCCTTTAACTACAATGTTCACGCCAGGCAATGGTTCATCCGTGCCTTGTATGGTTACTGTACCCGATACAGAAATTTGCTGTGCATGGGCATCGCTGGTTAGAAAAACAAGCATAAGCACAACCGATAATGTCAGTACTGTTTGTAATATGGTTTTCATTGTGTTTTTATGTTAGGTGCAGGACAAATGTTTTCATTTAAAGGAATAGACCTTTAGGTATTGATGTAAATAGTTTATTCATCCACCAATGCTATATCTACCCTTCAATTGATTCTATTTACCACTAAATTGATATTTTACAGTCCACCTAAAAATTTATCCTGGTACACCATATGTTTATTCTCTCTTGGCGTGATTTAAAAAAATATGTCAGGTCATTCAGGGTTTATGAAGCTATAGCCAGGCAAATTTTACTTATACTTCTGGATCATACAGTGAGTATTGAAGGTGACACTATGTCTTATCAGTGATTTCTGATATTTTTAATTTTATTGGTTAGCTTACTGTAGGTAAGTTCTTCCAGGTTCTTGTCAGGAGCTAAGAAGATCAAGCTAAAAATATAACCTGCAACCAGGCATACGGGGATGCCAATGAGTGGGTATATATAGAAATGGATTTCACTTGAGAATTTTACTAATGCCATAGAAGCAAGACTTGCCAGAGCCCCAATTAAAACTCCTGTACCTGAAGCTTTTCGGGTAAAAATACCTAGGATAAAGATACCCGCAAGTGCACTGCCTAATAATCCAATTATTTCCTGAAAAAGAAAGTACAAAGAGCGTATGGGAAAACTCGCTAAGATACAGGCCATTGCGGTCCCAAATAAGCCCACGATAATGATTATTATCCTGGCAAGCCTGAGCCGGTGCTCTTCAGTGGACCCTGGATTAAATCGATCATGAAAATCGACTGTCCAGGCAGTTGATATACTGTGCATGCTGCTATCCAAGCTTGACATAGAAGCGGCAAAGATTCCTGCAATAACAAGGCCTGCTAAACCGAGAGGCAATTGCTGCCCTATAAAAAGCGGGAATATTTGATCACTTTCCATACCTACAAAGATAAGTTCAGGGTTTAACTTGTAAAAAGCGTACAAACCTGTCCCCAGGGCAAAGAATAAAAATCCCGTAGGAATGGACATAAATCCGTTTACCCAAAGGCTTTTTGCAGCTGCGTCCTCGTTTTTTGTAGTAAGGTATCGTTGGATTACCGCTTGGTCCGTAGTATACGGACCAAATTGCAAGGCAAATGTCCCCAGAAAAATGGACCAGGTAACTAAATCCCTAAAGTTTATTCTCCAGTCAAACATTTGAAGCTTATTATCCATGCTGGCAATAGCATAAATGGTTTCAAATCCTCCCGTATCAATAATTATGAACAGGATGCTGTATATAATTCCTGATACCAGGATCACAACTTGTACAACATCTGTCCAAATTACAGCTTCCATTCCGCCCAGCATGGTATAAAAAATTGCTAGTAAGCCCATTAAGATAATCGCAACATAAATATTCATACCAAGGATTGCTGTAATGGCTAAAGCCGGTAGAAAGACAAGCACACTCATTCTTCCAAGCTGGAATATAATAAAGGACATACTTCCGAACAGACGTACGGATAGGTTGAATCTTTTTTCCAAATACTGGTATGCCGTGGTAATATTTAACCGCCTGAAAAAAGGCAAATAGAAAGTGATTACAATCGGAACAATGAGCAAGATGGTTAAATATGCAGGGAATATCTCCCAATTGGTTGTGAAGGCAATAGCCGGAACAGCAATAAATGTTATAGCACTAAGCTGCGTGGCATAGATACTTACACCGGCAGCCCACCATGGAATCCTTTTATCTGCAAGAAAGAAGTTGTCTGTATTTTTTCCTTTTTTGGAAAAATAAAATCCCAACAACACCATCAATGCCATATACAGGGTAAGCACACTATAATTAATTACTCCAAAACCCGGCGTTTCAGGTGTAACAGTTCCTTTCCAGACATCACTTGTTCTGATTCCAGGACTGATTTCACCGGTTGGAATAATTATGTTGGCATCCCATTTGATTGCCGTCGTAGTTACAGGACCTGGGGTCGGCAGTTTTCCTATTACAGCCCAGGAATCGGTAATTGTATGATATGAAAGTATGTCTCTGGAAAAATCAGACTTGTTTGTGAGAACAGAATGAAGCTCTTTTTGCAGAGAATCTATCTTCTCTCTTAAACTAACCCTTCCTGCCATAATTATTTCATTTTGCAAAGCATCAGAAAGCGTATCAATCTGTTCGATTAAATTAAGTCTTTTCTTTAATGCCCTGCCATCATCCCCACCAAAAAACAAAATATGGCCGCTGCCATAAGGGATTGCGGTACCGGCCATAACAGAGCGGCCGTCTGATAACTCGCTTTTATTCTCAAGTACATTATCTAATGTCTTCCATTTATTTGTACGTGGGTTATAAGAAAATCCATCGTTTAATACTTCAATAGTCCCGTTCGCTCTGATATTCCGTCCGCTGAACAGGTAAAAATTTTCATTTATTCCATCATCCTGCACTGCTGAAACAGCCAGTACTCTTGGCGGACCAGACCAGGGAGGCAGTGAAATCCATTCATGTTGTGTGGACCTTGCAGATGGTGACAAATCCAGTGAAAAAAAATGCATTGTTGCATCGGAGCTTTCAGGCTTTTCTTGTCCTCCTGCAACATATATCGTCTGACCTATTCTTGTACCCGTCATGAACGCAAGGGGAACGGGCAGGGAAGGCAAGTCATCTGTTTCAATAGTTTTACTATTGGAATCCCAGCTTAAAAGAAAAACATCATCATAGGTTTTCTTGCCATCTGTTCCTCCAATGCATATTATCCCATCTTCTGTACTTATTGTAACACCATAAGCAAGAGGCAAGGGTAAGGATAATTGGTCATTTTGAAACCAATTATAAGAATCCCCTTCTTTTTCAAGTACATAAATTTGATCATGGTAAACCCTTTCTCCTGATTCCCAGGGTGGTCCAGATGGGAAATTAGCTCCACCTGCAACAATAAGCGCCTGATTATGCTTACCTGTAAATGCTCCGGCTACCCCTATGGAGTCAGGTAATGGAGGCAATGACTCCCAGGCAACAATGTCTTTAGACAATTCTGATTCAGTATCGTTTTTATGTCCTGAATGAGCATTGACTATAACCGGAATCAAATGAAACAACAGACCAATATATATTAATGCATTGCAAGAATAATTCATTAAATGTGACAAATATGGTTTTCTGAGACAGGCCTGCAGCCCATTTTAGTAAAAAAACATACATATTTTGCCGACTGATAACTGTTCAAATAATGACATTTCATACCTCAAAATTGACATATAATTGGTTTTTGAACAAAACATTATAAATTACAAATGCACTCTAAATTGATATGATTTATACTCAATATTTTTTAGAAGCATCAATTCACAGGTACATTATGAAACCATTATTTAAAATAAATGTAGTTTCTAACAGTTCCTTCACCGTTAAAAACACTATAGGTCAATCATTTGATGGGCTGTGGCATTATCATAATGAATATGAATTAAGTTATATCCATGAGGGTAGAGGTGAAAAAATAGTCGGAGATCATATATCAAGCTTAAATAAAGGAGAACTATTATTTCTCGGATCTGATCTGCCCCACCGATTTAGCTGCGACCAAAACTTTCCTTTGAAAGATCGTGCCGGTTCACTGACAGTGCATATTAATAGTGAATTCATTAATGAACGGTTTTTTACCTATCCCGAATTGGCATCAATCTCTCAACTATTTAATAAAGCCAGGTCAGGGGTACAGTTTAATGGAAAGACACAGGGCATAGCCAGCCGTATTCAAAACTTATTTGAACTGGATGAAGCAGAATCCATTCTTGAAATAGTTTCCATGTTTCAGGTTCTTTCAAAAAACTTTAAATCTAAAATACTTGCAAGCCCGGGCTATACATCAAACTTTGACAAGAGTTCTTACCAAAGAATAAACAAGGTATGCAAATATGTAATGGATAATTTCAAAAGCGATATTTGCTTAGAAGATGCCGCCAATATCGTCGGTCTCACGAATGCTGCATTTTGCAGGCATTTTAAGAAGGTTACAGGAAAAACTTTTTTTTCCTATATAAAAGAATACAGGGTTGGTAATGCTTGCAAGTTATTAATGGAAAATAACTTAAATGTTAGTGAAATTAGTTATGAATGTGGTTTTAATACCATTTCAAATTTTAACAAGCAGTTCAGGGAAATAACGGGAAACAGCCCTTCCGTGTACCGGGATCGATTCATAAACTTTCATTAGTTTTTTGATCCCATCGTACGAACGCCTCAATGGCTTCGTATTCGGCCAGGCCCAGGCTGTCATAGAGTCCGGCCGTTCCCCTGTTCCGGTCATCGACACGCTGCCAGAATTCCCGCTTGTCACTGCCCGGAAATAAGGGACGGTCTTTCTGGGACTGGTGCTTGAAGATGGCCCGGCGTTTCCTCAGCAATTCTTCCGGACTGAACGGCACGGCCATCTCAATCTTGTCCAGGTCCCACTCCTGCCAGGCTCCCCTGTAGAGCCAGACATAACAATCATCCATCCAGGATTCATTTTCACAGCGCTTGATGGCCCGCGTCACGGCGCTGAGGCATACTCGGTGGGTGCCGTGCGGATCGGAAAGATCGCCGGCCGCATAGATCTGATGAGGCCTGATCTTTTTGATCAGATCTTCGGTGATCTGTATATCCTCATCACCCAGAGGTTTTTTGGTTACCCGCCCCGTCTCATAAAAGGGCATGTCCATGAAATGGATGTTCTCATCCTTAATTCCGCTGTACTGGCAGGCTGATTTAGCCTCACCGCGCCGTATAAGGCCTTTGATCTTCTGGATCTCGGGTGAATCAACCTGTCCGGGAGCCTTGTTTTTGAGGAAGGTGGAAACCTGCTGAAAAAGCTTTTCGGCCTTATTCTCACCCAGGTTGAAGGTGCTGTTATAATCACCCACAAAGTCGGCGAACCGGATGGCATCATCGTCAAAAACGGCGATATTGCCCGAAGTCTGGTAGGCGACATGAACCTCATGACCCTGATCCACCAGTCGGATAAGGGTTGCTCCCATGGAGATAACATCATCATCGGGATGGGGACTAAAGATCAGCACACGTTTGGGATAGGGCCGGGCGCGTTCCGGCCGGCTGCTGTCATCGGCATCGGGCTTGCCGGCAGGCCAGCCGGTGATGGTATGCTGCAGGGAATTGAAGATCCTGATATTGATATGATAAGCCGGTCCGTGTTCCGTTACCAGTTCCCCCAGCCCGTGTTCGTTGTAGTCTTCATCGGTGAGCTTGAGGACGGGTTTATCCAGGATCTGGCACAGCCAAACCACGGCAGATCGTGTAAGTTGATCGGTCCAGTCGCAGGTACTTACCAGCCAGGGCGTTTTGCTGCGGATAAGCTCACTTCCGGCGGCTTCATCCAGGATGATCCCGGCATTGTCATGATTCTGAAGAAAGGTAGCGGGAACGATATCCGTGATCTCCCCCTCCACCGTTTTGGCTATGACCGGGGCTTTTCCATCTCCCCAGGCCATGAGGTAAATCCTGGTCGAGCTCAGGATGGTGCCTACACCCATGGTGATGGCATGACGGGGAACATTCTCCTCCCCAAAAAAATCACTTGCCGCATCCTGGCGGGTTATTTTATCCAGGGTAATCAGGCGGGTTTTGGAATCTTTGGTTGAGCCGGGTTCGTTAAAACCGATATGGCCGGTACGGCCAATGCCCAGCAGTTGTATGTCAATGCCGCCGGCGTCCATAATTTCCTGTTCGTAGCGGCGGCAGTAATCGTACACATCCCCTCTGTTTATCGTTCCATCGGGGATATGTATATTCTCAGGGGGTATGTCTATGTGATCGAACAGGTGTTCGTTCATGAAACGTACATAGCTTTGCAGCGAATCCGGCTGAATGGGAAAATATTCATCCAGATTAAAAGTGATCACATTGGAAAAACTCAGGCCTTCTTCCCGGTGGAGTTTAACCAGTTCGGTATACACTTTGGTGGGCGTGGATCCGGTAGCCAGGCCTAATACGACGTTCTCTCCTGAAGCGGCCCGGTCCCGTATGAGATCTGCAATAGCCTGGGCCACCCGGCCGGAGGCTTCCGAGGCCGTGGGGAAAATATGAGTGGGAATCTTTTCGAATTGCTGGTGTTCTGTAGTTGAAAATAATTCTTTCATATAAAGGACAGGGTATTTAAAAAGTTAACATTCAGGCATCAAGGCGCTCATAAATATTTAACTGGTAAATATACGACCTAATAGGGAAGAAATTCTATTTTTTTCAATTCTTCAGAACAGGCACGGCATTAAAATCGATGAGATTAAAGCTATGGTAATACTTCATGATGGATTTTTTGATTTGCCACAGAACAAAAGCATCTGCATTACAGCAACCACGGAGGTTATGATATAGCCGTTTGCGGGCTTCCACTACCCTGCCTGCGGTCCAGATATACCGGCTGCATGTACGCATTAGCCAAAGCTGCCGTTCCCCGGATAAGGAATTGAAAGCCTGCCCGGCTTCCTCTTCTGTGAGCCATTTTTGCCACCGGTTGCTGTTAATGACGGCATCCTTCAGGGCGGCTTTCAGCCCGGAATCATGGCCGGTCTTCTGCTCCAGCTTTACGAGTTTCATCAGGGCAATGAACTCCTCTTCGGTGTATTCCGGCCCTACGTTGGCGCCCCCCATACCGCTTAGCGGGTAATCTTCGGGATTATCAACATAATCGGAGTAATGACCTTTTATCAGTGCACCGTAAGGTTTTACCAAAGCGGTCAATTTTTGTGCAACGGACGGGTCAAACAAGGTTGTATGCAGGTCGGTACCCACCTTGCCAACCACAAAACAGGGCCAGGCGTCTTCGAGCCCCCTGGTTTTCAGTCCGGTGTCCAGCCCGTCAAGGAAAGACTTAAAACTGTCCATATCGGCCAACCCACCATGGACCTCTTCGGTGCCCACTTCATAGCTGATGGGCGGCAGGCTGTTGCTTTTCCGGTACGTTTCGGCATGTTCGATCATTTCCAGGGTTCGCTTTACGACCAGGTCAATGGGTATGGGCGTCCCATTGCCAAGGGTCTTATCGACGGTGGGATCAATATGAAGCAAAGCATAACCGGCATCAAGGCAGGCTTCCAGGGACTCCTTTACGGCCGCCATCGTTTCCTCGTAGCCGTAATTCTGTGTAGAGTGCTTGTCCTTCAGCCAGGGTCCGCCATGATCCAGGCAGGGCAGGATAAGAGACTTCAGTCCGATCCGCCCGGCTTCTTCATGAAGAAAATGGGTAAGTTCCTGCGGGGTCCAGCCGGTGTACCCCCCGTCGGTGTCAACCTGATTCAGGGTGGCTGCAAACAGGATGGGGGCGTTTGCTTCCTTTGCGGCAAGAAGAGCCGCCCGGGTCACGGATTCCGAATTGGGACAAACGGCCAGTAATGTTTTAAACTCATTGCGGTGGATCAGCTGGTGGATCAGGCTTTTTATAACGGGTTCTTTCATATAGTTAAATTTGGCTTTTGTCATTTAGCAGATAGTCGTACAGCCGGACCCCTTTAACCGTCCGGCTGTACAGGGGATGGTCCCCCGAAGTGGGATCGTCGATATGGATACCTCGCCGGTGAGCAGAAAATAATCCGAAGAGCTGGCCGAACAAGATCTGGATATTTACCTGATAGAGTTTCGGTATATTGAATCCGGCTTCGGGATCGAACGTGATATGATGAATATAATCCTCGTTTTCCCGATCATTTTTTTGAGATCCGGCGCTTACCACCACGGTTTTGGTTCCCATTTCCTGAAATGGCCTGCTGAATTGATAAAGCACATCCAATTCATATTGCAGGGTAAAGGCATCGGCGGATAAAAAGAAACATACCAGCGTATGGGAATCTACTGCGGAAACAGGACCATGCCTGAAGGCCATAGTATCTTCCCCTTTGGCCATAAGCCGGCCACGGGTAAGTTCCTGAACTTTTAAGGCCGACTCTACAGCCGCGCCTAAAAGTTCGTTATTGCCCAGATAAAACGCCCGGGTTAGTTCTGGAGATGCCAGATCATATATTTGATCACAATAGGTGTTGATAAAATATTCCGCGGCCCCTGCCATTCGTTCAACCAGATCCTGAAAGTGATCCATGTCACTTAAATGAACAAGCGCCTGGCCGGCCAGGACCAGGTTGCTGAATGAACTGGTCATGGCCAGGCCTTTGTCATTCGTCGACTCATCGAGCACTATAGAATAGACTTTATCGGGATGTTCATCCGCTATGCGGGCAAGTTCTCCGTCTTTATTGCAGGTTATGACAAGGTGATGGGTCACATTGGGGAAATGCCGGAGGGCCATATCCAGCACGGCTGTGCTCTCGGGACTGTTGCCCGACCGGGCAAAATGAATCAGCACATGGTTATGATTTGCAGTAAAGTAAACATCCGGGCTCACCGTTATCCGGGTGGTAGACCAGTTATGACAATGGGTGGCGAACCGGTTCCTTAACAAGTCAACTAGGGAAAGCCCCACATAGTCTGAGGTGCCGGCGCCGGTCAGGATCAGGCTGGGACGATTGCCTTTGTTGTATAAGCCGGCTTTTTGCAGAAAGGCCTGAAGTTCCGGGGCATGCCGGCTCATCAACGCGCCCGTCTGTCGCCATGTCCAGGGCTGCTGAGCAATCTCCCGGGGGGTATGCAGGGCTTTACCGTCAGAAAATAGCAAATCCGATAATGTATTTTTACCGGCATACTGCCGGTCAAGGTACCTTTTCCTGTGTGAGCTCATCCCGTTTATTTTCCTGCTGGTTGTCGTTAATGCTGTTGCCAGGGCACCGCTTCATGGTTGGCTTGCCGTATACTTTCAAAATAACGGCATCCTGTTTCATCAGCATACTGTTGCATTTGATCCTTGTGCGGGAAAAAATCGATCACGTTTTTCCAGACCGCCCGCCCGCATAAAAATCCACTGGCCCCGGCTTTATTGGCCAGGCGTATATTTTCAGTAAATTCCCCGATGCCCACGCCGGCGCTTAAAATAACCCAGGGAACGGCGCAGGCCGCATCGACATCCGTGCAGTATTGCCGGACCTGGCTGCGGTCGTATAGCGCAAAGCCCGTTCCGTATCCGGTGCTCTGGTATTCTTCGGTAAACTTCAGTTCACCCGGGAACTGCAGTTTTAACAAATCCACGGCAAACTTCGGATTCGAGTAAGTTCGTGCCGCATCCAGCACATAGCGCGGTTTTACCCGGGCAAAATCAGCACTCGTGGTATCCTGTCCATTCAGCCCGTATACCACGATTTCCAGGACAAAGGGCATCTGGGCAGAAGAGCAGGCCTCGCCGACGCGCTGCACGATTTCCTGCTGGTGCTGATGGGTGGCTTCTGTTGTATCCGGATGATGCCAGATGAGCAGCTTGACCGCATCGGCGCCGCTTTTCAAAGGTTGTTCAACATCCCAGCCCGTCATCAGCCTTGACAGCCGCTCATCTTTGCCCCTGAGATCGTAGCCGGTTACCTCCGATGATAAAATAACCCCGATAGACGGGGATATGACCTCCAGAGACCCTGGATACCCATACTCGGGACAGGTAAGGACAGCGGTGGATAAGGGAGATATCGATCGGGTGATAATGCGTTTTACAAGGCCCAGTTCATGGCCTCCCACTTTTTCAGGATCACACCCCATTTGCCTGCTGATCATTTTTTGCAGTGATTGCCGCTGATCGATTGCCAGCATGGCAAACTGCCCGTCGGCATTGCACAGGCGGTTCATCCGGCGATATTTACCTGAGCTCAGGTTTTGTCTGTCTGTAACTTGCATATAACAGGATCAACTATTTTGTTCCGTCATTTTATTTAATGTGCATTCATTTCCCGGGAGAAACGCCTGAAATGGTCCCTGTCCCTGAAGGCCGATGTCCCGCCTGATCCCAAAGTCGAAAAGGCTCCGGTTAACAGGCCATAGTGCAGGCAATCCTCAAGCTTTTCACCCCCGAGATAACGGTTCAAAAATCCGGCATTGAAGCTATCGCCGGCACCCACGGCATCCACCGGCCTTACCGGCAGTCCGGGCAGACTGAGTTTTTGGTCACCCTGTTGGGCCCGGACGCCTTCCGCCCCGCAGGTGGCTACAACAATCCCTGCACGCTGTGAAAGAAATTCCAGGGCGGCATCCAGATCGTTTTTACCGCTAATGAGCCGTGCTTCATGATCATTAGGTAAAAAAATGTCTATGTAGGGCAGTACGTCCAAAACGTCTTTCCCCCATTTTTCTTCCGGATCCCAGTTGGTGTCCAGCGAGGTGGAAAGGCCAAGCTGCTTTGCCCGTCTAAACAATTCTTTGCACGAGGGCCTCAACCCGCTTTGGAGGTAGTAAGACGACAGGTGCAGATGCTTTGCCTGATGCAGATAGTCCCAGGGGATATCATCTAATACAAGGCTTTCCATAGCTCCCGGATAGGTCAGCATACCCCGGTCATTCCGATGGGTAAAAATAGTGGTCACCCCGGTGGTCAGGCCTTCGGTTTCGATAATATGGCGGGTATCGACCCTGCTGTCCTGCAGGCTTCGCAGGGCAAGCTCACCAAAAGCGTCTCTGCCGATCCGGCCGATAAAACCGACATCCAGACCCAGCATGGATGCATTAGAAGCTAAAATAGCCGAAGAGCTGCCCAGGGTGAGCGTCATCCCTTTGGCAATGCGCTCTTTGCCAATTTCCGGAAGCTGGTTGATCTCTTCCAGGATCAAATCGACATTGAGTTCACCCACGACCACCATTACCGGTGAGATGCTTTGGTTAGTCACATTACGTCCGTTGGTATCGAGCATTTTTTACCGCACCGGTCTGCATTAATTTTCCCTGGAGTTGTTATAAATTAATTAATCGTAAATAATAACGCAATTAAACACATCATAAAAATAGTTATTGAAAGTAAACGTAAGCTAACCGTTTTTTTTATCGCGCCGTTATTAATCATTTGCAGAGAAATGCAATTTCATTATTTTAATTTTTTAATAGCGATTTTTGACTGTCTGATAATATGGCAAAATATAATGTAGCAGAACGTCGCAATCAAACCCTGAAGGCATTAAGGGCAAAAGGCCAGATCTCCGTTGTTGAACTTAGCCGGTTACTGGAAGTTTCTGAAGTAACCATTCGAAAGGATCTGGAATATCTTGAAAAGCATAATCTTTTGGTCAGGACCCATGGTGGTGCCATGCAAAATGGATATCTGGTTTATGATCAGCCCATTGAAGAAAAAGGCAAGCTGCACGCCGAAGAAAAACGCTATATCGGAGAAGCTGCAGCCAATTTGATCGAGGACAGCGATTCGGTGTTTATGGAAGCAGGTTCAACCATGGTTCAGGTCGCACGTCAAATTAAAAAAAGGAATTTAACCATTTTAACCAATGGCATAAATGTAGCCCTGGAGTTGTTGCGCCTGGCCGACGTTGAGCTGATCATGCTCGGTGGGATGGTCCGGCCCACTTCGGCTTGTGTGGTCGGGCCGTATGCCGAACAGATGGTTCAGGAACATTCCTGCAGGAAGTTCTTTCTGGGCGTTGATGGGTTCGATCTGGAAAGAGGCCTTAGCACGACCAATACCCTGGAGGCCCACCTGTGCCGGACCATGGTCAAAGCCGCTCAGGAAACGATCGTGGTTACCGACTCGTCTAAGTTTGGGCGCAGGGGATTAAGCCGTATTTGCAGCATAGAGGAAATTGACGTAGTGGTGACCGATCACGGTATACAGGCAAGTATCCTGCGCTATCTTGAGGATAGGGATATTCGCGTAATCATAGCCGGTAAGACCGATTGAACAGCCATAAACACGAAGGCATGCACGATCCGGAAGAACTCGAACGGTCCGTCCAAAAACAGGAACGATAACCCCTTTTTTATTAGCGGTGAAATGAATTATAAAATGAAGTTCTATACCAAAAACAGATCCATCTTCCGGTATATAAGATCAGTATCGGGTTTGCCGGTTATGACTTGCGCGATCATATTGTTAGCAGGGTGCGATCCTTCAAGGATGGGCGAAGCGGAGATTCGGCCGGCCCGACAATGGCTTGCATGGCAGTATCCGGGCGATGAAGGAATTGAAAACGATCTTAACGTGGTGTTTGCCGAGAACTTTGAAACAGGAGACCTGGCAGACCTTGAAGCCAGATGGGGATATGCGAGCAACAGGGGCGGCAGGGTGATGTCGTATAGCGATGATGTACCGGCTGGTTCAGCCGGAAAGCGTTCGCTGCAAATGACGGCAACGCGTGGTGAAAATTCAGGAGGTGAACTATACAAGGCATTCGAGGAGGGATGGGATAAAATACACCTGAGGTTTTACACCAGGTTTGCTGAAGACCATGGAAATTATCATCATTTCGTCGCGCTGCGTGGTTTTAAGGATCCATTGCCTTACCCGGTCGGTGGTGCCGGCCAGCAACCGGAAAACCACTTCAGTGTGACCATTGATCCGAATATTAATCATGCTAAGGCAAGCGAAAACCATAGTCCGCCGGGCATATGGCATTTCTATGCTTACTGGCCTGAAATGCGTTCCTGGCAATCCCCAGAAGGAGAACCGGACGGCAGGCCTAATCCTTATTACGGTAATTCATTGCAGCCGGGCGTACCCGCCGTGGTGCCGCGGGGGGAGTGGATCGCCGTTGAGGTCATGCTAAAGTTAAATTCCTCTACGGAAAAAAGCGATGGGGAGGTAGCCTTATGGATTGACGGCGAACCGGTCGTTCACTACGCACCCGGTACTCCCCGGGGCTACTGGGCATCAAACCGGTTCTTAAACGATCCCGGTCTGCCGGATGCGCAGCCATTTGAAGGCTTTCGCTGGCGACACGACCGCAGCGTCAGCATTAATGTACTCAGGCTGCAACATTATGTATCGGGCTCTGCATTTGATAAATCACAGGCTTATGCAGAAGCCAATCCCGATTACCTGATCAATACCAGGCAAGCTGCTGTTTGGTTCGACCATGTCGTCATGGCTAAAGAGTATATCGGTCCGATGAGACGAAAGGATATCAAATAATATAAGCCTGATGCCCGATTAATGAAAAGACTTCGAAGGTCCTTGACAATGAATCAATAATTCAATAATTACCAAATGAAAGAATCTATAAAACGGTAATCCTGCAGGTTTGGAAATAACCAATCCATAGCATCCATTTTACATCAACGGATATTATTTATGAAAAATGACCGCAGGAATTTTTTGAAGATGACCGGCCTGGCAGGTCTGGGGCTAACCGGCCCGGGGCTTCTGAGCCGGGACCGGTATGATAACACCGCCGCTTCACAGGAAGGCAATCTGAGGCTGCTTGACTGGGAGCCGGTAAGCCAGTTGGTGGTGAAAGAAACCACTGTTACCAAACCTAAATTTCCTGTCATAGACATCCATAACCATTTGAGGGATTTAGACCGGACCGAAGACTACCTGAAAACAATGGATGCATCCGGTATCTGGAAAACCGTGAGTCTGGACGGACGCTCGGCCGATGATTTTTACAAAGAACACCTCAGCGTTTCCCACAGTATTTCCGAAGAACGTCTGATCGTTTTCTTTACTCCTGATTTCAGCAAAATAGATGAACGGGACTTTGGCCGCCATGAGGCTAATAAGCTTGAGGAAGCCGTAAAGCTGGGTTGCCGGGGAATGAAGATTTTCAAATCCCTGGGCCTGACGATCAAAGATAGTACGGGCAGGGTGGTTCCGGTGGATGATCCGCGGATCGATCCCTTATGGGCAAAGTGCGGGGAACTGGGCATCCCGGTGCTCATTCATATCTCCGATCCCAAAGCTTTTTTCACACCCGTGGATCGTTACAATGAACGCTATGATGAATTGGGCGAACGGCCGCACTGGGCGTTTTTCGGGGATGAATTTCCGGAAAAGGAAGATATCCTCGATCAGCGGAACAGGGTCATTGAAAGGTATCGGGATACAACCTTCATCGCCACACACATGGCTAATCTGCCGGAGGAACTGGGCCGGGTTTCCATGTGGCTGGAACAATACCCGAATATGTATGTCGACATCAATGCCCGGATCAGCGAGTTAGGCCGCCAGCCCTACACCTGCCGCCGATTCATGCTGCAGTACCAGGACAGGATCCTGTTCGGCACGGACACCCGGCCCAATACCGAAGCCTACCAGGTGTATTTCCGGTTTCTGGAAACCGACGATGAATACATCACGGCCGACCCCAGCCATCACCGGCAGGGTCGATGGAAAATATACGGGGTGTTTCTGCCGGATGAGGTATTGGAAAAGATCTATAACAAAAACGCCCTCAGGATTTTTGCCCAGTTTAAAGGATAACCGGGGCCGTAAACCGAACAAGGAGAAATATCATGAGTAATAAATACGACCGCAGAGACTTTTTAAAACTATCCGGGTTTGCCGGTCTGGGCGCGGGCGCGCTGTCCGGCTGTTCCATTCAGGCCGACGGCAACGAACCGTTTCCGGTTACCCATCACCAGGATTTTAATATGCACGGCTATGCGGCTCCAGCCCTGGAAACCGTCCGGGTGGGCATGTTCGGAGTCGGTAACCGCGGTTCAGGAAGTGTACAGCGGCTGGCCAGCATTGAAGGAGTGGAAATTAAGGCCATATGTGATCTGGAGGCGGACCGGGTCAATGCGGCTATAGAGTCGATTGCGGCCACCCAGTCCCCGGATGCCTATTCAGGCGGCGAAGATGAATGGAAAAAGGTTTGCGAGCGCAATGATATTGACCTGATCGCTATTGCCACGCCCTGGCATCTGCATACTCCGATGGCTGTTTATGCCATGGAGCATGGCAAGCACGCCTATACGGAACTGCCGGCGGCCAAAACCATAGAGGAATGCTGGCAGCTTGTGGAAACATCCGAGCGTACCCGCATGCACTGCGTGCAAATGTCAAGTTCCTGTCACAGCGGCATTCAGGCCGTATTGCTGAATATGGTAAGACAGGGAGTATTCGGAGATCTTATTCACGCTGAAGGAGCCTATATTCATGACCTGCTTGAAGATTATAATTTTACCAAGACCATGTATCATGACATGTGGCGGTTAAATGAGAATATAGACCGGAATGGCAACCTGTATCCCCAGCACGGCATCGTTCCGATCATCCAGATGATGGACATCAATTATGGCGATAAGATGGATTATATGGTATCCATGTCCGGCAATGACTTCATGATGGGTGATAAGGCCCGGGAGCTGGCGGGCGAAGATGAATTCTGGAATCCTTATGTGGACCGGAACTACCGGGGCAATATGAATACCAGCATTATCCACACCCATAAGGGACGCACGATCATGCTGCAGCATGACGTCAGCTCGCCCCGTCCCCGCCCGTCCCTGCCCATGGTCAGCGGGACCAGCGGCATTTATTCTTCACGACGGTTTGCAAGCAGTCACCACGGATGGTTCTCCGGGGAGGAGTTTGAAGATCTTATCGCAAAGTATACGCCGGCGATCAATACAAAGTTCAGGGAACTCGTCTCCCAGGCTTCCCGCCAACGCGCCGGGCATTCCTACGCCCGGGTCAACGAGACGGACTGGCGGCTGATTGACTGCCTGCGAAATGGTCTGCCTGTGGAGATGGATGTCTACGAGGCCGCCGTTTCAAGCTCCATGTCACCGTTAAGCGAATGGTCGGTGGCCAACCGTTCAAATTCAGTGGATGTCCCTGACTTCACCTCCGGTGCATGGAAGACCAATAAACCTGGAATGGACGTAGCCCTTCAGAACGGGGGCGCCACCACACGGCTCTTGTAAACCAGCAGATTTAGGATGTTCTTATGAAATCAAAGCTTTGGCTGGTTTTCGCTGCCATTACGACCGTTTGCTGGGGGATCTGGGGATCCCTCATAGAAATTCCCGAACAAGCCGGATTTCCGGCAACCCTCAGTTATGTGGTATGGTCACTGACGATGATCCCGCCGGCCCTTGTGGCCCTTAAGCTGATAAACTGGGAAATGGATTTTCGAGTGAAACCCGTCATCATGGGGATGACCGTAGGTTTAACGGGAGCCGGCGGGCAGCTTATCCTGTTTCAAACCCTGACCATCAGTCCGGCTTATCTCGTTTACCCGTTTATCTCCCTTTCCCCGGTGGTCACCATATTCCTTTCCTACCTTTTATTGAGTGAACGGGCCAATAAATACGGTATCATCGGCATAGTCCTGGCCCTGATAGCCATTCCCCTTCTGTCCTACTCTCCTCCCGATAATTCGGGGGTCGGGGGTATGTTGTGGATCATTCCCGCCGGACTCGTTTTCCTGGCATGGGGTGTGCAGGCCTATATCATCAAATTTGCCAATGAAACCATGAAGGCCGAGAATATTTTCTTCTACATGATGGTCGCCGGACTCATGCTGGCTCCCGTTGCCATTGTCATGACCGATTTCGGGCAGCCGGTTAACTGGGGTTTTGAAGGACCCGGTCTGGCCGCTTTGATTCAGGTGCTTAATGCGGTGGGGGCCTTATTCCTGGTATATGCTTTCCGTTATGGTAAGGCCATGGTAGTTTCCCCCCTGACCAATGCCATCGCTCCGGTCATTACCATTATTTTATCGCTGGTAATCTATTCGGTTATCCCTCATGGCATTACCATGGCCGGAATGATCCTTGCCATTGCCGCAACCCTGTTCCTGTCCTTTGAAACCGATGAAAAGGAACCGGAAACCGGGGACGAGAAGAAAATTGCCAGGGCGGTTAACCCTAAATCGGGTGATTAACTGTTGAACCATACAAGTCCGTACCGTATTTCATAAAACGTTTATGCCAGCTTTTCAGTCCATCCCCAAGATCGATGCCCACATCCATTACAATCATGATCGCCCGGCGCTGTTAAATCAGGCTAAGGATGATAACTTTGCTCTTCTGACGATCAACACCGACGTACCGTTTTTCCCCTCCCTTGACCGGCAGCATCAGATAGCCCGCCGCCAGGCAAAAGCCGGGCCCGGCCTTATCCGCCACCTGGCATCTTTTACGATTGAAAACTGGCACAGCAACAACTGGGAAGAGGTTGCCCTGAACAGCTTGAAAAAGGCGCTGTCAGAGGGGGCCGCCGGGGTGAAAGTATGGAAAAATATCGGTATGGACCTGAGAGGCCGGGATGGAAAAATGGTGATGATCGATGACACGCGGTTTGACCCCATCCTCGACTATCTTGAAAACAACGATATTCCGCTTATCGGTCATCTGGGAGAACCCAGAAACTGCTGGCTTCCGCTCGATCAGATGACCGTTGATTCCGATAAAGATTATTTCAGGGAACATCCCCAATATCATATGCATTTGCATCCTGAATGTCCAACCTATGAAGTTCAGATCCAGGCCCGGGACCGAATGCTGGAAAAGCACCCGGACCTCCGGTTTATCGGTGCGCATCTGGCCAGCCTGGAATGGGACGTCGGGGAGGTGGCCTCACGGCTGGATACCTTTCCAAAAATGGCTGTAGATTTAGCCGAGCGCATATGTCATTTGCAATACCAGGCCATGACCGATCGAAACAAGGTTATTGCGTTTATGGAATCGTACCAGGACCGGATCATCTATGGCACGGATGTGATCGACGACGGTGAAATGACGGAGAATGAAATAAGACGTCATATTCACGGTCTCTGGCTGGCGCACTGGGATTTTTTTACAACAGACAGAGAACTTGCTGCCCCTGAGTTTCCGGGCACTTTTACCGGTCTAAACCTGTCCGGCGAAATAATTGAAAAAATATATTATAAAAATGCCATAAATTGGTACGGCTTATAACCCCCTTTATTCAAATCATAAAATAAAATATATGTTATTAGAAGGTATTGACTGGTCCATTATCGCCCTGTATCTGGTAATATCCCTGGCTATCGGGATCATAGTTTCAAGGCAGGCCGGCAAAGATTCCACCCAGTTCTTCGCGGCCGGCAAAAATATGCCCTGGTGGTTACTGGGCGTATCCATGGTGGCAACCACATTTTCAACCGATACCCCCAATCTGGTCACCAATATTGTCCGGCAGGATGGGGTGGCCGGAAATTGGGTATGGTGGGCTTTTCTGCTGACCGGCATGATGACCGTGTTCATCTATGCCCAGCTCTGGAAACGTTCCGGGGTCCTGACCGACGTTGAATTCTATGAGCTGCGCTACAGCGGTGCCAAAGCCGCTTTCCTGAGAGGGTTCCGGGCGATATACCTGGGATTCTTTTTTAATGTGGTGATCATGGCTACGGTCTCCCTGGCCGCCATCAAGCTGGGGGGCGTTCTCATGGGCCTTACTCCTTTGCAAACCATGCTGATCGCCGGTACATTTACCGTAATATACAGTTCGCTAGGCGGATTAAAAGGGGTGCTGATCACCGATTTTTTCCAGTTTTTTCTCTCGATCGGAGGGGCTTTTATTGCCGCTTATGTAGCGCTTCAGCACCCTGAAGTGGGTGGATTGAGCGGGATGCTCAGCCATGAGAACGTACAGGGCAGCCTGTCTATAATGCCTGATTTTTCAGACAGCTCCCAGGTACTGGCCATCTTTATGATCCCGATAATGGTGCAGTGGTGGAGCGTGTACTATCCGGGAGCGGAACCGGGAGGCGGGGGATATGTAGCGCAGCGTATGTTTGCCGCCAAAGATGAAAACAACTCCATTGGCGCCGTGTTTTTCTTCAACGCCGCCCATTATGCATTGCGCCCGTGGCCGTGGATAATCGTGGCATTATGTTCCATGATCGTTTTTCCGGATCTGAATTCCATGTCCGAGGCCTTTCCCGGCACCGAATCCATAGCTCAAGATGATATGGGATACCCGGCCATGCTTACCTTTATACCTCCCGGCTTGCTCGGCCTGGTGCTGGCCTCGCTCATTGCCGCTTACATGTCTACGATATCCACCCACCTGAACTGGGGTTCTTCCTATCTGGTAAATGATTTCTACAAGCGATTTATTAAACCGGAAAGCACGGAAAAGCACCTTGTCCTGGCCGGCCGGATATCCACGTTAGTACTGATGATCTTCGCCAGCGCCCTGGCCCTGCTGATGGAAAGTGCCCTGGATAACTTCCAGATCCTGCTGCAAATCGGCGCCGGAACCGGCTTGCTGTTTATCCTGCGTTGGTTCTGGTGGCGCATCAACGCCTATAGCGAAATCACCGCCATGACCATATCCTTTCTGATAGCCCTTTATTTCCGATTTGCGCATTCGCTTACGGGTCTGCCTGAACTTTCGGGATGGCAGGAGCTGACCATAGGAACCCTGGTCACGACAGTAACCTGGATCCTGGTTACCTATCTGACCCAGCCCACCGATTATAAAACCCTGCTGAATTTTTGCAGGGTAGCTCAACCGGGCGGCCCGGGATGGGCGAAGGTCATGGACCGGGCCAAAGCCGAAGGGGAGAAGTTTGAATCTGACGATGAAGCCTGGAAGGTTCCCCAGGGCATATTATGCATGGTGCTTGGCTGTGTGAGTATTTACAGCGCCTTGATTGGTACGGGTTACTGGATATATGCCAATTATTTTTGGGCTTCCGTAGTCACCGTAATTGGGATTGTTTCAACCATTATGTTAATATCCACCTGGCAAAGGCTGATCGCTGAACCGGAAAAGGTGGATCAGGAAACATAGTTAAAGAAAAACTGAAAAATACGGCACCTTAAATTTCATCTTAAACCTGAAGCGCCATGAAAAGTAATCGCAGAGATTTTTTAAAAATGACGGGTTTTGGTCTGGCCGGGACGGGTATGTTCGGCTGTGCGGCCAAGACAGAAAATCATGATCCCTTCCCTCAGACGCATCGTCAGAACTTCAACATGGCCGGTTACGCCGCACCCCGGCTGGACTCGGTGCGCGTCGGCATCATCGGGTTGGGCAACCGCGGATCGGGTGCCGTAAGGCGGTTGTCCCGGATCGAAGGCGTGGAGATCAGGGGCCTCTGTGATTTGTTGCCTGACCGGGTAGACCGGGCCAGGAATGCTCTCGCCGACACGGCCCATAATCCGGACGGTTATTCAGGAAGCGAAGACGAATACAAAAAACTTTGTGAACGGGAGGACATCGACCTGATTTACATTTGCACGCCCTGGCAGTGGCATACTCCCCAGGCCGTCTATGCCATGGAGCATGAAAAGCATGCGGCCACGGAAATCCCGGCTGCCCGTACGATTGAGGAATGCTGGCAACTGGTGGAAACGTCCGAACGGACACGGAGGCATTGCATGATGCTTGAAAACGTATGCTACGACTCATTCGAGATGTTGACCCTGAACATGGCCAGACAGGGTTTTCTGGGGGAGATCATCCATGCCGAAGGTGCCTACATCCACGATCTGATGGGAAATAATTTTTCCAGTGATAACTACCAGGATATGTGGCGTTTGAAAGAGAACGCCAGCCGGAACGGGAACCTGTACCCGTGTCACGGGCTGGGATCCATTGCCCAGGCCATGAATCTCAATACCGGCGATAAAATGGATTACTTGGTTTCGGTCTCCGGGGATGATTTTATGATGGAAGACCGGGCCAGGGAACTGGCTGCCGGCGATGATTTCTGGGATCCGTTTGTCGGTCAGCCTTACCGTGGCAATATGAATACCAGCACCATTCGTACCCATAAAGGACGCACCCTTATGCTCCAGCATGATGTAAGCTCGCCACGGCCCTATTCACGCATCCATTTGCTGAGCGGGACCAAAGGCATTGCCCAAAAATACCCGGAGCCGGCACGAATAGCCTTAAGCCATCACGGCTGGGTATCGGATGAGGAATTCAGGGAACTGGAGGAGCAATACACACCGGAGATCACTAAAAAGATCGGGGAAATGGCCCGTCAGGTGGGCGGCCACGGAGGAATGGATACCATCATGGACTGGCGGTTGATCGATTGCCTGAGAAACGGGATCCCTTTGGATATGAACGTTTATGACGCCGCTCTCTGGAGTTCCATCGCCCCTTTGAGTGAATGGTCGGTGGCCAACCGGTCCAATTCCATAGATGTTCCGGATTTTACCTCCGGTTCATGGGAAACCAACAAACCGGCTATGGATATAGCGCTGAATAAGGGCGGCAATACGGGAATAATCTAGACCCCTGGCTTAGAAAAACAAGTTACTGGCCGTACGGACGGCCAGCAAGAGGACCACGATAAAACCAATGCAAAGCACGACCTTCATCCAAAGGGGGACGGCGCGCGGACCCGTAAGGTCGGGGCGGGTAACCAGGTAAATCATGGCCAGTGCCAGCACAGGCAGCCCGAGCACGGTCAGCGCCTGGGCAAAGGTGATAATCTGTGACGGGGCCGTACCGCCGAAGGCCAGGGCAATGACCATGGCCAGCAGCAAGGTAAAAGCCGTGAACATGCGCGTGGAGGTCTGGTCCAGCCGTCCGCCAAAGCCGAGTCCGTCTGATAACAGCGTGCCACCGATCATGGCATTGACCAGGAAGGAAGAAAAGGCACCCGCAAACAGGCCGACACTGAACAGGATAACGGCCGCCGGACCAAAGAAGGGTTCGAGCTGCCGTGCCACATCACCCGCAGAGCCAATTTCATCGGATCCTACCGTTCCGTGCAGTACGGCCGCCGCGGTGATCATTATAATAGCCGAGACCAGGCCAAGGATGGCAATGCCCATCAGGGAATCGGTCATGCCCCGCTTAACATCCTGGATCCCCCAGCCTTTTTCCTTAACCAGGTAAGACTGGTAAAAGACCCCCGCGATGGAGACGGTCGTGGCGAAAAAGCCTATCACCAGCGTCCAGTTCAGCGGCTCACCAGATGGCTGGGCCTGGGGGATGGAAGGGATGAGTCCGCGCCCGATTTCCAGTATGGAAGGGCCGGCAAACATCAGGTTCACGAAAAAGCCGACCAGCATGATCAACATCAGGATGATCATGAATTTTTCAACGGGTGTATACAGTCTGCGCAATCCGAGCAGTACGGCGATTATAAATCCGTTCAGCAGCACCAGAATACTGGCCGACATCCATGGCCCCCGCACTTCTTCGGCCGGCAGATTGGTTATCTGCTCGATCAGCGGATCGATGGCGAACAGGATGGCCGCATTATTGGAGGTTTGAAAACTGGCGATGATCAGAAAGACGATCACCCCCACGAAAGCCGCGGTGGGCCGGCCCAGACGGTGGGCAAGTTCATCGCATAGGGTACGTTCATAGATCACCCCCAGCCGTGCCGCGATCATGACCAGGCAGATCATCAGGGCCGTCGATAAAACCGGTACCCAAAGCAGGGAATAACCAAACTCGACGCCGATGGCCGATGCCAGGTAGATGCTGCCCGGACCCAAAACCACAGAGGCCACGATGATGGCCGGCCCGAGAGAACGAAACAATCCACGGGCTTTGGAGGGGCTGTCGGAGGAGGAAGCTGCTTCGTTGGGGTAACCGGGGTCCGAGGATTCTGTAGACTTTGTCATAAACGGTGCCTGTTCAGTTGCAAATTGGGGTTTGAAAAATTTAAGATAAAAAAAGTATACCGGTTATCATAAACTCGGTGAGTAAAATGCTAATGATATCCGGGTAAGGTCACAACGCGACACAGGATTTTAAGGGTTGGAAGAAATTGGTTTTATAATTATTATGGTGGCTGAATCGCCTGCAGGTGGGGTCCGTTCAGCGAGCAAAACATTACACCAGACAATATTATGGGAAAGAAGGAAGACAGAACATTTGAAGCCATTGTAATCGGTTCCGGCATGAGTGGCGGATATGCGGCAAAGGAGCTTTGTGATAAAGGAGTTAAGACCCTGGTGCTGGAGCGAGGCCGTCCGGTTGCACATGGTGACTACCCCACGGCCAATCTGGATCCCTGGGATTTACCGAATGCGGGAAGGGTGCCTCAGGAATTTTTAAAGAAGAATCCGGTTATCGCCCGCTGTTATGCCTATGATAAAACAACTGAACATTTTTTTGTAAAAGACCAGGAGCAGCCTTATGTACAGGACAAGCCCTTCGACTGGATCCGCAGTTACCAGGAAGGAGGGAAGTCCCTGGTTTGGGCACGGGGCGGCCAGCGCTGGAGCCGGTACGATTTTGACGGGCCCGGCCGGGACGGCTACAGCATCGAATGGCCTATAACCTACGATGAGCTGGCACCCTGGTATACCGAGGTGGAGCATTTTGTCGGGTGGAGTGGAAACAAAGACGGTCTGGATCATCTGCCGGACGGGGATTTTCTTCCTCCTTTTGAAATGAACTGCATGGAAAAGCATATGAAGGAGACCATTGAATCTTCCTATCCCGACCGCCATCTGGTCCAGGGCCGATTGGCTCACCTGACCGAAGTCCGCGACATACACCGTCAGCAGGGCCGTGGTAAATGCCAGTCGCGAAACCTGTGCCAGCGCGGATGTCCGTACGGGGCCTATTTCAGTTCCAACTCATCGACCCTGCCCTGGGCGCAACGAACGGGCAATCTGACCATCCGGACGCATTCTGTGGTGGATTCCATTATCTATGATGAAGACAGGGGAAAGGCTGCCGGGGTTCGCGTTATGGATGCAAACACCAAAGAAATGACCGAATATTATGCACGGGTTATTTTCCTGAATGCGGCCTGCCTGAACTCCAACATGATCCTGTTAAACAGCAAATCAAACCGGTTTCCCGACGGACTGGGAAATGACAGTGGTGTGCTGGGCCATTATATTGGCTTTCATAACTACCGGGGCCGGGCCGGGGGAACGTACGAAGGGTTTAAAGACCGATATTTTTATGGCAGAAGGCCCACCACGCCGATCATGCCTCCCTTCCGGAATGTATACAAACAGGATGACGTTGATTTTCAGGGCAAATACCTGATTTCAACCGGGTCAAACCGTTCGGGCTGGGGCAGGGGACTCCGCTCTGAGCATATCGGGGCTGATCTGAAAGAGGAGATGCAAACCCCGGGTGGATGGAGCGTGAGCATGCGCATGTCCGGAGAAGTGATCCCGGATTACAACAATCATATCCGGCTCAGCGAAACGGAAACCGATGACTGGGGCATGCCCCTTCTGGTCACCTCCATTGATTACAGCACCAATGACGACGAAATGACTAAAGATTTCCTGGAACAGGGTGTTGAGATCCTGGAAAAGGTGGGTATAAAAAATATTTGGACGGCGGATAACAAGCAGGCTCCCGGCCTGGATATTCATGAGATGGGCGGGGCCCGGATGGGTAAAGATCCGAAAACCTCCATCCTCAACAAATGGAATCAAATCCATTCCTGCAACAACGTCTATGTCACCGACGGGGCATGCATGAATTCCGTATCGGTTCAGAACCCCTCGCTCACCTTTATGGCGATTGCTGCCCGGGCGGCAAATCATGCGGCTGAGGAATTAAAAAAGAACAACTTCTAATAAACCAGGGATCACGAGCATGGACAGAAGAGAAGCGATCAAACGAACGGCCGTTTTAATGGGAGGATTCGCCTTTGCACCCAGTGTTCTGGGCGTGCTCAACGGATGCACCCCCCAGGCCGGACCGGGCTGGAACCCGCAGTTTTTCAGCAACAGCCAGGCCAGGCTGGTCTCCGTACTTTCCGATGTCATTATCCCGGCCGGTGACACGCCCGGAGCCTCTGATGTGGGGGTGCCTGCCTTCATTGAAGAGATGGTTTCAACCATCTATGACGATGATGCCAAAAAGGTATTTATTAACGGGCTGGAAGCTTTTAATAAGATGGCCGGTGAGGAACACGGCCAGGATTATCCGGATCTGGACCATGACCTGCAGTTTCAGTTTGCCGACCGTCAAAACAGGCTTGCCATCGGCAGCGAACACAACGACGACCCGGGCGTAAGGTTCTTTTTTATCATGAAGGAGCTTACCATGCTGGGTTATTTCACCAGCGAGGCCGGAGCCACCCAAACCCTGCGTTATGTTAAGGTTCCCGGAAGATATGAAGGCTGCATTCCTTTCGAAGAAGTCGGCAGAACCTGGGCAACATAAAAAACGGAATCCCGGCCCTTACGGCCTGACTTCAGGCAGATAGACGGTATCGGACACCGTTTTGCTGATGTAGATCACATCATAGAGGTTTCGTTCGGTGATGACCGTATCGGCGGGCGGCACGCTTAGCGGCTGCAGGGCCAGATCACGTTGCGGGGCCGGTTCCGGTTCGGCTGGCGGATCCGGTTCAACGATACCGGTATCGGGGTGGTCATCTGAAGGCAGGGGCGGTGATTCCGGATCGGCAGCATCAGGCTGGTCACCGGCCAGGACCCGGTCCTGAATTACAGTGTCGGTTTCGGTCAGATAGATCAATACGCTATCGGGAATTACAGGCGGACTTGGCGTATACTGCAACGATCCTTCGTCAAAGTCCCACATCTCAAAAGTAAAGCCATTTTCATCGCGTTCAAGCCTCAGGCGTATGGGCAAGCCGGCATAATTGCGGTTCAGGGTTCTTAACAGGTCCGCAATGATGGCATTCTGGGCGGCATCGGTAACGTTTCCGGTTAATTCAGGATCAAACAAATCCGGTTCAATATTGTCGGAATCCACGCGATAATCATCCAGGCTCCAGTCCTGCATAACGGTAAGAGCCGCCTCACTGGGCTCTTCAACAATATAAGCGCTCATCGACGGGTGGGCTACAACGATGTCGTCGGGACCGAACCCGTTAGCCGTTACATCAATGATCTCCAGTTTGTTAACATCGGATTCGGCGATCAGGAACTGATCCAGAAAAAAACCGATCAATTCCTGATTCGTGATCTCTGCAAACGGCCGGCTTATTTGTCCGATACCGGTCCCGGTGCCTTCCTCTTCAATTGATTGAAAAAAAACCATGGCCGGCAGCATTATTTGAATTATCATGATCGACTCCCTGGGTTGTGTATGATTGTTTGTTGTCCTTCATTCCCGCCGGCGGCCTCCGGTTATTCGTCCCTCCACAGTTCGATGAATTTTCGGGCCGCTTCGGAATCCCCTTTCCGGCGGTGCAGGTCCGAAAGCCTACGGTAGAGCTCTTTTTCATCATCGGCATTTAGCATGCTGACTTCATCCAGGGCTTTTTCAGCGTGGCTGATGGCCTCGGGAATGTTATTGCTGATAATATTAGCGATCTCAAGATTGGTTTTGGCCCTGTTTGACCAGGGAAGGGAAGCTATCTGTTTGAAATATTTTAATGCCGTAAGCCGGTCCCTTTCTTCACGCAGATAACGCAAGCCTATGTTATAACAGATAATGCCGTAATCTTCAAAGTACTGATCATATTCCGGATCAACGGGCATACCGTCTCTCATGCTCGTTTCAGTTCGGTTTACCAGGCTCATCAGTCGATCTGCGGCCGCGTCTTCCCTGCCCAGTTCATAATGAGTAAGGGCCGTCCGCCAGTGAATTTCATCTTTGGCCCGTTGGGTCTTAAGACGGTCGAGAAGCAATATGTACTGTTCCTGTGCCTTTTCCAGCTCACCCTGGCTGCGAAGGGTGTTGATCGAATCGCGGGCCATCCTTCCGGCAATATTGCCATCATCCCAATGGATGTAATCGATCATGAACTGGGCATCGTCCCGGAAACTCTCCTCCGGGGCGATATCCTTCGCATTGGCAAAGGAGGTTAACGCCTCGTCGGCCCTGTACATATTGGTCTGGGCATCACCCCGGTAAAAAATGTAATGGAAAAGGGTAAGGGAATCGTCGGGCGTAAGCATACCCGGATCCGGTATCGCCGGATCCAGGAACTTATTCTTCCGGAAGGTCTCTTCGGCTTTGCCAAAATTTTTTGCTGCATCCGGCCATAGGTTCAGCGCATAATAATTTTCCGCCAGACGCGCATAAATGGCGTCCTCCCCCTGTTCGACCCGGGCCAGCTTCTCCAGAATATCAATGGCTTTTTCGTAATCGGAATTTTCGGTAAGCCGTACCGCTTTTCGCTGATAGACCAGCGACAGTCCGTATTTGGTCTCTACATCAAAGGGATTGTAATACAGGGCCTGCTCAAAGGCAGCCTGGGCCTCATCGAGCAGCTGGTTTTGACGGCGCATCAGCTCGCTGCCGGCCGTGGCGGACTGAGCCATCTTCTGCGACTGGATCAGTGCTTCGGCCCCCTCGTTATAGGATTCAATGGCCTTCAGGGAATCTTCCCCGGTAACGGGATGATCGTCTTGTGAACTCATGGCCAGATATTGCCACAACGAGTCGCTTTTATCGACGAGTGACCGCGCTTCGGTTTTATAGGCTTCGGCCTGATTTTCCCGGTCTATGGATACGAAGGACTGGCCTGCAATGGAATCCGCTATAACCGCAATGGTTGAATCCACTCCCGCCGGTACGGAAAAAGGCTCATCTTCGAGCGGACTCACCCGCGTGGTTGTTTCGGATGATTTACAGCCTGCCAGCAGGGCCAGAACTAAGGCAATACTTACTACCGGTACTATATTTTTTGTCATTGGTTAACCTCTTGTTGTACGCTTTCCCACCAGGTGAGAAAGATCTGATAAAATTCTTTTGCTTTGCGGTCACTGGCCGCTTCCATCTGTGAGCTGATCGTGGCAATGTCACCCTCGTACTGCTGCACTTCGCCCACCCTCAGCGAATTGCTTTCTTTCTGAAAATTCCGGTCAATGAGATAGGTAGCCTGGTTATTTTCCACAAGGAGGATATGTACTTCATACAACTCCTCCTTCAGCATAAACAGGATATCGTATACTTTCCCCTCCACTGTAATGGATATCCTGGACGTCAGGAATTCCGGATCCCAGCGCCCTTCAGCCATCAGCCGACGGACCGGGCGGGGAAGCTGGGCGGGATTATCCCTCATCCATTCCAGCAGACCGGCCAGAATGTCATCGAGACTGCTTTGGTTTTGGCCAGTGGCTTCCAGCTGCCTGAGCCCGACTTCGGGGGCCGAATCCGAATCGCCAGCCTTTCCTGTATCGCCCTGGAACTGTCCGCTGCCCAAAAAATCAGGACGGTTGCCGGCGGTCGGGTTTCCTGAACCCGATTCCATTTGCAGGCCTGTATCCTCATCCCCGTCCGAACCCCGGATGCGGGTATTGCCCGAACGAAGGGGAGAGGACTGGTCACGCAAAGTTCGAAGTCCGCCTTCCTGCCCCCTGTCGGTATCTTCAAGCTGAAGCGATGAGCGTTCCTGCTGTTCGCTCTCATTTGCATTGTTTCGTGTCCGCGGCCGGTTTTCGCTAAAGTCGGGGTCGGCCTGGCTGGACAGCGACTGGCTCAGATCAACGCGCCGTGGAGTTTGCCGGGGTTGAGGCGGGGTCGGAGCCCGGGTTTCCGGCTGTGTCTCTCCGGTCTGGGTTTGCTCGGCTGTATGTTCGATTTCCTCAACAACAGGTTCGAACCTGGGGATGTCCATCACATCGGTCATATTGATCTCGCGATAAATCTCACGGTTCGTTCGCGAATCCGGGGCGTTCATATACTGCAGCAAGGCATAGCCTGCAAGACCGACAGTGAGCGTAAAGACCACGGAATGGAAGGTCTTCTTATAGGAGATATTTTTTTTGGGAACAATCATCGGTTAACCATTCAGGAAGGGATATTGATGCTTCGCGGGATGCCGATGCGGTCGCAGATGTCGATCACATCAACCAACTGCTGCATGGTGGCCTCTTCCCTGGAATGGAGAACGGCCGTAATTTCTGCATTCTCCGCCAGCTTCTCCTGCCGGATGAATAACAGCAGCTCTTCGAGGCGGGTGAGTCCGTCAATTTCATCGTACATCACATCCGTTCCTATTTCAGTTATCTTAAATTCATTGGGTTCGTTTATTTCCACAAACAACAGGATATTCCGGGTTTCATCGGTCTCAGACAGGGTATCTTCGTGGCCGGGCAAGACGAACTGCGAGCGCACGGTAATGTCACTGATTATGACAAATCCAAACAGCAGGATCAGACCGATATCGATAAACCTGATTAAGAATGAGTTCTTTTTCATATTTTTATCTTGATAATAATTTTACATCTATGGCCTTCTTTACCTCCAGCCGGTCGCATATCCGGGCTACGGCTATGGCATGTGAAACCGGTGTATCGTAATTAGCCCTGATCCTGATTTTCAGGTTATCTCCCAGGCTGTTTTTCTGAGCCTGAATGTAGCTCTCCAGGTTGGAGATAGTCTCAAACTGCAAATTTTGAGCCTCATTCAGATAATCGCCCCCGGCGGTGATGCTTATATATATTACCTGCTCCAGGTCTGGTGCCATGGGTTCCGTTTCGTGACTTTCCGGCAGGATAATTTGGGTATCCTCATCCAGGTCCGAAATTACAATGAAGCCGAAGAGAAGTATCAGCACCACATCTACAAATCGCAGTAAAAATCCTCCGGATTTCATACAAGCACTTCCTGTCCCATAGCCTGATATTTTTTGGCAATACCGGCCTTTTTCACCGATATATCAACCACGTTGAAGCCGGGCTCTTCATCAAGCGTTAATTCGGTGCTTATCTCCCCGTCTTTATTGGTGGTCAGCACGACGGATTGTTTTCCCTGTTCCAGCTTTCCATTGCCAGTGGTAATCTCCAGGTGCACATTACATCCTTCCACCGCATTGCCGTATTCATCGGCTACCACAGCCAGCAAAGGGTTTCTTAGTGCTTTGCCGGGCAAGCCGCTTTGATGATTGGTTTTCAGGATCAGTTTTCGCGGTTCTCCGGCAACGGCATTAATGGTCAGCCTTTGCGCCAGGTCCTGATCGGTTGATCCCTCTACTTTGGCGTCCACTGATTGTTGCCCGGTCTTTTGCCCCAGTTTCCAGTTAAACCAGGCGTGGCCTGAAGCATCCGTTGTGAGTTCGGATTTATTAAGCTGGCCGTCTCCCCCGGTTACCGAGAGGGTGATCACCTCATTTTTTACGGCTTTGTCATGATGATCCGTCACCGATATCCCGATTTCCTTCAGCCTGCTGCCGGCTACGGCTTCGCTGATGCCGGACTCAATCAACAGATAAGCCGGATGAATGACTTCTTCCTCTGTTTCCTCTTCTTCCACACCGTCTTCATGAAGATAAGGTCCGGAATTATGCCCGGCCGGCACCGCATGATTTGAATTGACCGGTGAAGGAGGCGACGGTACGGCTTTACTGCGCCGGTTCTCGATTTCCAGAAGGCGAAACCGCATTTCCTCGGCTTTTGCCTTCACCTGATCCAGCCTTTTCATGAAATATCCGTGAGCAAGGGTTGATGAAAAGTTCAAGGCTATACTGACCACTAAACCCAAAAGTGTGGTGAGCAGGGCAATACCCATGCCAGTAAGGATAATCTCCTTTTCAAGATCTCCGGATGAAAACACAATGAACATCCCCCAAACCGTACCGAGCAGCCCCAGGGCCCCGGCCGTATCGCTGAGGAAATCTATCCGGCTGCGGAAAGTGCCGAAGCTATCCTGCTGGAAACGTATGTAATTAACCACCTCATCGTGCAGGGACTCGGTGTTTTCGCTGGTCTGAAATACGTTAAGCAAGGTGGAAGATATCCGGGAAAGCATGTTATCCGGCTGTTTGGCAACGAGAACCGATACCTCATTCAGGTTCATTTTCCTGAGGGAAGTTTTTTCCATGGCCATGGATTGGCGCATGTCCATGAACAGTTCAAAGGCTTTCATGCTGATCAGGAATACGCCTACTAAAAAAATCCCGAAAATAGGGTAGCGTATGGGACCGGCCTGGCGGATTAAATCCCAAAAATTTCCGATCGACACTTCTTCCCCGTCATCGGAGAATATGAGCCCCTGCATTTCGGAAATGCTTGTATCCGTTGTTGCATCCTGGGTTGTATCTATGGGTTGCGCGTATCCAATCTGCAGGACCAGCATTGAAAACAGGAATAATGATAAGCAGTTTTTCATCGGTTCTCTCTTTATTGTTTGATCAGTATTTGTATCCGGTCGGGGTCTGCCGGCAGCATACCCCGGTCTCCGGTGACATGGATGGTGATGGTTCGTTCAATCTTTTTCACATACAGGGTTTGCCGGTTTGAGGTCCCGGACAACCCCCCTGTGTTCTCCCGGAAAAGCTGGCAGGTATACCTGCCGGGTTCAATAATATCGCCCGCCTCGTTGCGCCAGTCCCAGCTTAGCACCGGGGGAATCTGCCCGGTGCCGGCAAAGGTCCGGACGGGTCGGTCCTGACGGTCTCTGATCGTCATCATCCAGCTGCCGGCAGAATCCTCTCCCACAGGGGCGGACAGGTTGATTGTCAGCTCTTCCGGTTCGAGCAGGATCGTTTTTTCATCCACGGGAAGCTGTTGCCGGCTGAGAGGCGTACCGTACAGCTGGGCGTCACCACCGGTGGCAAAAGCCGTGGTCTCCACCTCAACAGGCGCCTGTATTTCTCCGGCTATGTGATCGTGCAGGGCTCTGGCACGCCGGATATCGGCAGTATCGGCGATAATGGTAATCCCTTTAGTCCTGTCGCCGCCCATGCTTTGTATAAAGGAGTTGTATTCCGCGGAGATCAGGTCTTCAAATTCTATCCGGCCGGAAACCGGACCCGCCGGTTTGGTGGGGTAGGCGGCATCCTCGCCCACATCATGCAGGGAAACATTAGCCAGGGCCTCATCGGAAACGCGCGGATCGATAACCCGGGAGATGTTTTTTTCGTAGATCGTTAAACTGTCAGCGGAGGTGGACAGATAAACGCGGCTTTCCAGGTTGGCGGAAACCAATGGACGGTCAAAGGTTATTGTGTTGACAGGCGGGCTGACCGGGTCCGGAAGCCGGGATAGGCGATTGAAATTAAATATCACCGAAAACATATGCGAACCGTTTGATGGCCCGATCAGGGTGGATGATAAAGGTAGCGTGTACTGGTAGTTTACCGTAAGCGGACCGGCGATATGCAATTGCCCTTCCAGGCTGCCCTGATCAAATCTGTGATTACTGCCCGCCCTTACGTAATTTCCCGTACCGGAAAAGGCTTCTAAAAAAAACATCCCCTCTGTGTCGTATCTACCCCTGATGATTTCGAATGAGCTTCGAAAAACTCCCTGTACTAAGGCCAAACCAGCAAACAGCTCCCGGGGTTCCTTTACATCGTCTCCGACAAGGGAGAGGTTGGGTTCGTTCAGATTGCGCATGCCGAATGAAAAGCCGATAAAATCAGCCGGCTGGGCATACATTCCGACCGAACTGCTGATGGCCATCTTGCCGTATCCCTCCTGAAAAACAGGGTCGCCAGTTTGATCCAGTTCGAAATTATCGTGATTGTATGCAATGTTTAATCCGGTTACCTGACCTCCGACAGAGACAAAACCGAATATCCGGGCCGACAGGGCGGCACTAAAGTCTGTCTGCCTGAAAACGGGGCTGTTAAAGTACTGGATATTTAATCCTCCGCCCCATGTTCTACCGAAAACGAAGGGAGCTGAAATGGATGCAAAACCCTGGGTAAGCGAGGTTCCCGCCCCTCCGGTCAATCCCAGATGATAAGCCTTGATGCCGGTGCCGAAAGACGGACGCTGAAAGGAGATGAGGGCGGGGTTGGCAAACCATGATTTGACATCTTCCAGATGCGTGCTGGGCCCGGTGATGGGCTGCTGGGCATGGGCAGATCTTCCCTGTAGCAGCAAACCCGAACAGCCAAAAGCGATATAAAGGGATATTCTCAGCATTTGCATGATCATCTGGCTAATGTTACTACCCCCGAGCCGATAATTTCCGAGCTCTCTTTAACGACATAAATATAGACTCCAGGCAACTGCATGCGTCCGTCATCGTTTCTCCCATCCCAGAAAAGCGTCTGCTGTTCCAGGTTCCGGCTGGTCCTGATGCGGCGGCCTTCCAGGGTATACATCTCCAGAACAGCCGCCTGCCCCCCGGTATCGTTTAAGTGAAATCCGGTGCGATCGTTGTACCCGTCCGCATTGGGGGTGAAGGGATTTGGAAAAGCAGTCACTTCCCCCTTGGTCACAGCCGGGGGGCGGGCCCCGGCATCATTGTAAAGTATGGTTACCTTATCCGCGTAGGAATTGGTTACGGCCAGGTCCATGCTTCCGTTCAGGGCAAAGTCGGCTATGGCGATCCCCGCCCCGAACGGGGGGGAAGATGACGGGTCAGGATTAATCCTTTGCGCCGGACCGAGTTCTTCATTCCTGTTATTGGTAAACAGGTCAAGGTGGTCATAGGTCCGGGAAGCTGAAATTAAATCCAGGGTCGTATCCCCGTAAAAATCACCGGAGGCCAGGGTGACGGCCGGGGCCGGGGATGTGGGGCTGAGCGATTGTCTTCGTATAAACTGGCCGGAACCTTCTTCAAAAATATACAGCCCGGCATTATCTGAATCTTTCGAACTTACGATCAGTTCAATATGTTCGTCGCCGTAGGCGCCGTCTGAGACGGATCCTGTAAAGTTACCCGCGATGAGCGGGCCGGGCGCAAAAGGCAGGGAGGTTGCAACGGCCTTCTCAAAACCCCCGCTGCGGTCGTTCTGTAAATAGGTTAGCTGATCCGGACCGCCGGCCGATACGACAACATCCAGATAGCCGTCATTATTGAAATCGCCGGCCACCATGGCCACCGGCTCATTTCCGGCTTCATAGGAGGTCGGGTTAAGGAAATCCTCTTCATTGGTGTGGATCATGACCCGCCCGTTCCCGGCAGCCAGGACGGCGATATCCGTTTTGCCGTCGTTGTCGAAGTCGGCAGCATGGCTCATTAACGGGTGGGGCCCGGTGGGCAGCGGCTGAAGGAGATAATCATAATCATCTCCTTTTTGGGGCCTGTCGTTATCGGTTTCATCGCGGACATTGCGGTATAGGATGATCTCGCCGCTTGCCTCACTGGTAACGATGAGGACCGGATAGCCGTTTCCGTACAAATCTCCTCCTGTGATGTGAGGGTAAGCGTCCATTTGCTGCGGCCTGCCGGCCGCCGCCCTTACCACGCTTTGTTCCGGCTGAACGGGTATGTTCCTGACCGGGTCCTTGCCAAACCCGAGTCCCATATTCGTTGACCGGTTGGCGAAAATGGATACCGTACCGCTGTTGCCGTCCAGTACGGCCAGGTCGGGAATGCCGTTGTTGTTCAGGTCGGCTGCAAAAGCCGCCACGGCCTCACTGGATGAAGGCAGGTTGAGTTCATCCCTTCGTTTAAATTCACCGGTCCCGCTTTCGGGGCGCACAGAGAACTGCCACTGGTAGGAGGGATGCAGATGGAAGCCAATTTCAGCATCCCTGTATTCCTTTATGATAACAGAAATTAATTCCCCGGGCTTGAAGCGAAGATGGTTAACCAGGGAAACCTTGTTTTCTTCATCCCGTTCAATGACCAGGCTGTCCTGCCTGTGCAGCCCGGACTGGCTTCCGTAGATAAAGATATTTTTTTGCAGCGTTTCATTGCTTATCATCCTTCCTTCTATTTCGATAAGGATGGTTTCGTTCTCTCCGGCATTCAGTGCATGCGGCGCAGGGCTGACCGAAACCACCTCCGTCTGGGCGAGAAGTCCGCCTGAAGGGGCAAAAAAGGAAAGCATGGTTGCGGTTAAGGCTATGACAGCTTTGTTAAGCATATAATTATCTACAGCATATCGGGTTCCTGGGAGGGGCGCTGGCTATCGGGGTTGTGTTTCCGGATGGCCTCATACGTTTCTACCATTTTGGTATAATGATTAAGATGATAATAGGTCATGGCTAGCGTCTGCAGGATCTGTACGTTGTTTTCCACCCGCTTATTCAGGCTCTCGAGGTGGGGGAGTGCTCGATTAAATTCCCCCTTGTTGAACAGGGTTAAAGCATAGTTGCGCACCAGGCTGACGGAACGTCGTTCCTCGGGGATGGAAAGAAAGGCCTGTTCTGCCAGCTCGTAGTTCTCCTGGTCCAGACCCGTATAAGCCAGTATCTCCTGGGCCGCATAAAGTTGTCCGTCAATGTGCGTGGCCAGCCGGGCATATTCGAAAGCCCCGGCTGTGTCGTCCTGCCGGAAAGCCAGCTCGGCCAACGCATGAAATGATGCGGCGTCCCGGTCATTCAGGGCCGTGGCCTGCAGGTAGCCTGACCGGGCTTCATCGTATTTCTGAAGCTGAAGATAACTGTATCCCAGGGCGGGATAAATTTCATGACGGCCGGGTTTAAGTTCTTTCGCCTTCAGCAAGCAGGACACGGCCTCTTCATAGTTGTCCTTGTTCATGGCCTTTATGGCCGCTTTTAATTCCATTCTGTAGTACTTTTCCAGAAGAAACCCAATGCGATCGATATATTCCGAGGAGGTTTGCCGTGATCCCCGGAAGGCCTCCTGAGCTTCTTTATATTCTCCAAGCTGTAAATGAACCAGGCCAAGCTGTAAATGGGCCTCAGGGTTATAGGGATCCTGACCCACTTCCTCCTGCAAAAAATCCTTTGCAGCTTCATAATTTTTAACGTCCATATAATGGTTATAGCGGGTATGACGGGTAGTCTCACAACCGGTTAGCAGGCCGGGCAGCAGGCATGTCATTATAACCAGTGGTATAAGTAATCTATTGAATACCATAGCTCAAGTAGTATTTTTATGTAGGTTCAGCTTTGCTCTCTTAAAAAAAATCAGGCTCAAAAAGCCTGGCAGTCTCTCCGGTGCAGTTAACTTTCATTCCTTCATATGTTACTATTTAAAAAACAAGTTGTGTAGCAATTAATCAATTTATATTAATGATTAATGAAATTCTAATACGCTGCCTGCCGTACATTCTCCTTTCATCCCAATCTCATTCTTTTTAAATTAAGCCGCTGATTAACCGCTAATACATATAACCCATATCAAATGAATATTCACGAATATCAGGCCAAAGAAATTTTAAAGCAATACAATGTAGCTGTTCCGGAGGGTATGGCAGCTTTTAGTGTCGAGGAAGCGGTCATGGCGGCCATGTCACTAAAGGACAAGGGCGCTGAATTATTCGTGGTGAAGGCCCAGATCCATGCGGGCGGGCGCGGCAAGGGCCGGACAAAGAAGACCGGAGCCAAAGGAGTCATCCTCACCAAATCGGTTGACGAAGTTAAAACGGCGGCTGAATCACTTTTGGGGGATGTCCTGGTCACCATACAGACCGGGGATGAAGGCAAAAAAGTTGATCGCCTGTACATTACCAACGGTGTGGATATTGAAACCGAATTCTACGTGGGGGTCACCCTGGACCGGGCCAGAGGTCAGAACGTGATCATGGTCTCGACCGAAGGTGGCGTGGAGATTGAGAAGGTGGCCGAAGAAACGCCGGAACGTATCGTAAAAGAATGGGTTGAACCCGGACTTTCCCTGCAGCCCAATCAGGCCAGACGGTTGGCTTTCGCACTGGGGTTAAGCGGTGATCAGTTCAAACAGGCTGTAAAATTCATCATGGCTCTGTATGAAGCCTATGAAGCCACCGATGCTTCCATTTTTGAAATTAATCCACTCGTGGTTACCACCTCCGGTGAGGTTCTTGCCCTGGACGCCAAGATAAATTTCGATGACAACGCCCTCTACCGGCATAAAGAGCTGGAAGAACTCCGGGATGAAAGCGAAGAGAATCCTCTTGAACTCGAAGCTGGTAAATATAACCTGAACTATATAAAACTGGATGGCAATGTAGGATGTATGGTAAATGGAGCCGGTCTGGCAATGGCTACTATGGATATGATCAAACTTGCCGGCGGTGAACCGGCCAATTTTCTGGATGTGGGTGGCAGTGCCAATGTCGAGACCGTAACGAACGGGTTCAAGATAATTCTGAAAGATCCGAACGTGAATGCCATTCTCATTAATATCTTCGGCGGCATCGTACGCTGTGACCGGGTAGCCAATGGCGTCATTGAAGCCGTAAAGGATCCGGAGATCACCAAAAAGATCGAAGGGGTACCCATTATTGTCCGTCTTCAGGGTACCAACGCAGAAGAAGCCAAGGTGCTTATCGACAACAGCGGATTAAATGTGGTTTCTGCCGTCCTGTTGAAAGAGGCGGCCGAAGAAGTAACCCGGGCCATTTCCGCCTGAGAACCGGACCGTGAACGTTATTCCCTGAGCTGGCCCGGATAATAGCGAAGCCCGATGCCGTAGTTGACATGAAATACGGTGGAGGGCGTAAGTTCCATCACCGGTACGATCTCGGTAAAAATTTCCAGGGGGTCATTCTCAAAGAGATAGGTTAAGCCAAGCGGGACCCGTATGCCCGCATTGGATCTTTCACCAACCCTTGCATGTCCGCCTATCCCGAAATAATAGGGCAAAAGTCCGCGCTGCACGTCTATATCATTATATTGGTGGCGAAGGTAACCCAGATGCAGAGTGGCATTATCGGCATCATCATACAGTGAAAAACCGGCTGAAGCATCCAGGGCATTACCGGGGTTAAACCAATATTTGAAGGTTGCGCCGGTAGGTTCACCAAACATGCCACCCAATCCCAGCGTGCCTCTTGCTTCCTGAGCTGAAATTTGGTTAATTCCAATAAAGGTAAAGAAGAAGGCAAAGGGCAGTACCCTTCCGAATTGTCTCAGCTTGAAATTCAACATGACTCTCCTGAATATATTCTTAGTGATTGATTGCCAGAAACAACATCCTTTGTAATTGGAACGGGCTAATATAATTGTTAATTATAGAGTTAGCTAATTTTAACCACTTGTATAGCAGCACCAATCATATAAAATCCTCCCAACATGGACAAATCCTACTATGATCCCGACGATCTTAAAAAGTTCCCCGACATTGCCGAATTCCAGCCGGAGCTGGCAAAGAAGTTCTTTGACTACTATGGAAGCGTGTTTGAGGAAGGAGCCCTCTCGACCCGGGAAAAATCACTGATCGCACTGGCCGTATCCCACGCCGTTCAATGTCCCTATTGCATAGATGCCTATAGTGTGGATTGCCTGGAACAGGGATCGGATGAAACCCAAATGATGGAAGCCGTACATGTGGCCTCGGCTATTCGCAGCGGGGCCTCGCTGGTCCATTCGGTGCAGATGATGAATAGGGTAAAAAAAATAAGCATGTGACTGTCCGGCCTGATCCAGGAGCGTTATGGAGTCAAGAAATAAATGCGCCCTCATTGTCTTTGTAAAAAATCCGGACAGGGGGTATGTAAAAACCCGCCTGGCCCAAACCATAGGCCATCAGCAGGCCCTGGAGGTTTACCTTGATCTGCTTAGGCATACGCAAAAAACGACCGTTGAAGTTGCGGCTCACGTTCATGTTTATTACAGCCGATGTATTGAAACCAATGATATCTGGGCTGAGCCTCATTATACCAAACACCGGCAGATGGGAACGCATCTGGGCCAGAGAATGCACCATGCGTTCTCTGAAATGTTTGATGCCGGGTATAAAAAAGCCGTGATCATAGGCAGCGATTGTTTTGAACTAACTACATCCCACATCACCGACGCATTCGAGGTGCTGGACCGGCGACAGGCCGTTATTGGTCCGGCCGCGGACGGCGGGTATTATTTGCTGGGGATGAGACGCCATAGCCCGTCCTTATTCAAAAATAAAAACTGGGGTTCGGCGTCCGTCTTCTCCGATACGATCAGGGATATGCAAAAGGAAAGCCTGTCCTGGGCGGAGCTGCCCGTTCTAAATGATATTGATACGGGCGCCGACTGGGAGCAATACAAGCAGTGCCGATGATAAGCGTCATCATTCCCACGTTTCAGGAAGAGGAAAATATTGGCAGGCTGATGGCCTGTCTGAAAAAGGAAGCAATTCATCCGGGGGGTATCCGTGAAATTATCGTCGTCGATGCAGGCAGCCGGGATGAAACCGTACGGATAGCCAAAAAAGCGGGCGCGTGCTGCCTGGCGGCCGCAAAAAAGGGACGGGCCAGTCAAATGAACGAAGGGGCTAAAGCTGCCGGGGGGCCCATTTTGTACTTTCTTCATGCCGATACCCTTCCGCCGCCTGGTTTTGCCGGTGATATCATCGGTGCCGTCAAACAGGGAAAAAAGGCCGGATGTTTTCGGTTAGCCTTTGATGAGCGTCATGTTCTGTTATCCCTGTACGGCTGGTTTACCCGCTTTCATCTAAAAGCGTTCCGGTTTGGTGATCAGAGCCAGTTTATCACGAAAAGCCTGTTTGAGCAAATCGGCGGCTTTGACGCATCCCTGACGGTCATGGAAGATCAGGAGATCACAGGCCGGATCATGAACCATTGTGCTTATACCGTTATCCCGAAAAACGTTATAACCTCTGCCCGTAAATACAAGCAGAACGGGATCGTTCGGCTGCAGCTCATTTATACCCTCCTGTTCACGCTGTATTATTGCAGGGTGAGCCAGGATAAGCTGATCAGCCTGTACAAGCGGCTGATCAGGTAAACGGTAAACTTACTGGCCGGCATACGCGGGCGTAGTCATATTTTCCAGAAGCGGAATGATATTAAGCTCCAGCAAGTCATGGATTTGTTCCAGGTGTCCGCTGTTTCGGGGCCTGAGATCGTCGGAGGAGGTGAATACGGCCACGGTATCCATCTCCGGTATAACAAAAATGAACTGTCCGCCATATCCCCAGGCAAAATAAACATGCTGATCAGCGAAGGTATACAGCCACCAGTAATACCCGTAGTCAAAATCCCGGAAGCTGGTATAGGACCGGGTGTGCTTTCTGGTGGATTCGGCCACCCAGTTTGCCGGTATGATCTCTCTGCCATTATAATAGCCATTGTTCAGATAGGTTTGGCCGAACTTTAACAGGTCCAGGGGAGACATTGCCATATTATTGCCCCCAAAATAGATCCCCTGCGGATCCGTGTCCCAGCCTCCGATATGGATGTCCATCGGATCAAACAGATATTTATGGGCAAAATCATAGGTGTTCATGCCGGTGGCCACGGTTAAAATGGCCGATATGAGATGAGAATCTCCGGTGCTGTAGAGCATTAATTCCCCCGGTTTCGTCCTCATCGGCCGGTTCAGGGCATTTTTGATCCAGTTAGAACTGGTCACCCAGGCGGAGTAGTTGTCTGAACTGGTGGAAGTCAGTCCTGAAGACATGTATAAAAGGTGCCTGATGGTGATCGTTTTTTTTATCGGGTCCATATCCCCGGTGAAATATTCCGGTAAAAAATCGACTACCTTTTGATCCAGGGATTCCAGATACCCATGCTTTATGGCGATGCCGACCAGCGCTGATATTACGCTTTTTGAAGCGGACTTAATGTTCATCGGTTCTGTCCCGCTGGAACCGTTGTAGTACTCCTCAATCAGCAGGTTGCCGTTCCGGGAAACGAGCATGCTGTGCAGAAGGGGAATGCTTTCAGCGCGGGCAGATACTTCAGCCAGCAACCCCGGTTCCAGGCCGGGTTTGGGTAAGGGAATGAACTCCCCGATCCATGCCGGCTTAATAGGCAGGGTTTTGACTGCCGGGGCATTTTCTGTCAGGTTCCGTGTTGAACTGTTGAATAACACGATGAACAGGAAAAGCAGGATGGAAAGCGTTGCTGCCGGCAGCACATAGAAGCGTCTCTCAATTCGCATATGGCTTATTTGTTATGATCTTATTTGATGAATGTATCAGTATAAATCAACGAACCGGGATAGAAGTTCAATAGAAATAAAATGTTATAAAATTATAAGAGAGTGTATTTTACCCCGTTAAATGAAATGGCCGTTAATTTGTATATTTACAGGGTATATTCGTCAACCGGAAATGTAATACATGCCAAATCACTCAAAGCTTTACCAGTATCTTCCTTTTTTGGACTGGATCCGCACCTATTCGACTGACGAGCTGAAAGGAGATATGAATGCGGGACTCACCCTGGGTGTGATGATGATCCCGCAGGGAATGGCCTATGCGGTCCTTGCCGGCCTGCCACCGGTATACGGGTTGTATGCATCGCTGGTTCCGCTTATCATTTATTCCTTCCTGGGCACTTTCCGCCAGCGTGCCGTGGGTCCGATAGCCCTTGTTTCCATTCTCATAGCCGCCGGTGTGGGGAACTTTGCGGAACCTGAAAGTGAACGGTTTATTCAGTTAGCCATCATGACGGCTTTCGGAGTTGGAATAATCCAGTTGCTGATGGGTGTGTTCAGAATGGGTTTTGTAGTCAACTTTTTTTCCTATCCCGTGCTGAGTGGGTTCACTTCGGCGGCCGCCCTGATCATCGGCGTTTCGCAGATCCCGAACCTATTGGGGATCGATCTGTCCCGTGTGAGCCATGTGCACGAGATCATGATCAGCATATTCCAGCGAACCGGGGAGATTGAGCCGTTAACGGCAGCCATTGGTACGGGTTCTGTTACGGTCATCATTCTGCTTCTCAAATGGAAACGTACTTTTCCGTCCGCTCTGGTAGTGGTGGCGGCGGGAACACTGGTAACGGCCTATGGGGGGCTGGAGACCCACGGCGTCTCTATTATCGGGGACGTACCGGAGGGATTGCCCTCTTTCGGGATATCCGGCTTTAATTTGGGTGACCTGCAAATGCTGTTGCCTGTGATATTGGTTATCTCGCTTATCAGTTACATGGAATCCATTGCAATCGCCAAAACCATCTCCAGCAAGCGGGGATACAAGATAGACCCTAACCAGGAACTCATTGCCCTGGGCGCATCCAACCTTGGAGGCTCATTTTTTCAGGCTTTCCCCACTACCGGCGGGTTGTCCCGCACGGCCCTAAGTGACCAGGCGGGAGCACGGACGGGCCTGTCGTCACTGATCAGTGCCGTGATCATCATCCTGACGCTGCTGTTCCTTACCCCGTATTTCTACTATCTGCCCGAGTCGGTATTAGCCGCCATTATTATGGTAGCTGTTATTGGCATGCTGGATCTCAGGGAAATGCATCATCTCTGGAAAACCGATAAAATCGATCTTTCCATGCTGCTGATCACCTTCTTTGCAACGCTGATCCTGGGCATCGTGGAAGGCATCATTACCGGCGTGGTCATCTCCCTGATTGCCGTCATATATAGCAGCACTAAACCCCACTCGGCCGAATTGGGCAGGCTGAGCGCCAAGACGTTCAGGAACATAAGACGCTACCCCGAAGCCGATGTGGATGCGGATGTGCTGATCTTCAGGTTCGATTCACCGCTGTATTTTGCCAATGTGGAACATTTCAGGGACACGCTCGAAGCGTTAATTGAAAAAAAGGGGGAAGATCTCAGACTTGTGATCCTGGATGCGGCCGCTATCAATAATATCGACTCCACCGGCATTCACATGATGGAAAAGCTGGTCAGGGATTTGAAAATGAAGCGCATAGCCTTGTATATCAGCAGTGCCATTGGTCCTGTACGGGATAAGCTTAAGATCAGCGGGATAACAGCTGAAATTGGCGAAGACCATTTCTTTTTTGATGTCAGCGATGCGCTGAGCTATTACAGGCAAGGCAAAGGAAAATACCGGGCTCCGGCTTATCCACCCATTCAAACCAATATTTAAAATGCCGGTCAGGGCAGTGTTTTCTCTCCGGCCGGCCGCTTCTTCCTAACCAGCCGGAGCCCGACATATACGGTAGCCAGCATGACCAGGGCGGTTGCCAGAAAAGGAAGTCCGAAGGAGACACTGAATAAAAATCCTCCCCAGGTCGGACCGATGGCCCGGCCGAGGCCGGACAGCCCCTGGGAGGTGCCCATCATAGCCCCCACATTTCCGGCATCGGCCTCCTGGGATATCAGGCTGCTGAGGGTCGGCAGGTTCAGGCTATGGCCGAGGGCCATAATCCCCAGGAAAAAAGTAAGCATGGAGATCGTTCCGGCAAACGTTATGGCTCCCAGACCCAGGGTCATGAGGATATTACCGGTTAGAAAAAGCTTCTCTTCACTAAACCACCGCGTCAGGGGCTTGATGAGCCCGCCCTGAACGATAACGGCAATAAGGCCGATGTAGAAGAACTGCATGCCGACCTGTTCGGGGCTCATATCCAGTACGGCCTCGCAAAAAAGCGGAAAGGCACTGTATAAACTCGCCTGGCCGAAAGATAGTAAAAAACCGGCAAACAACAGCAGGGACAGCACGCTGCTGCCGCTGGCCTTGTTTTGCCGGCTGATGTTCTGCCAAAACCGGGCCGTAAAGACCGTCGGGCGGTAGGTTGTCTTTTCGGTTTGCTGCCTGTTCTTGTCCACGGTTTCGGGAAGCTTGAACCAGACCAGCAGGAAGCTGCAAAAAGACAGGAAGGCCGCGAAAAACCCAGGCAATCCAAAACGGTTTATATCCATCCATCCTGCCAGTCCCGAAAATCCCATGGCATCGAAAAATGCCCTGAATTCCGGATGGATCAGTCCGGAGGCAATGGCCGGGCCCAGCACAAAACCAAGTCCGAACGCGGCTCCAATAAGACCCATGCCCCGGGCACGGTTTTCGGGGGTTGTTGCATCGGCTATATAAGCCTGAGCCGTTGATATATTACCACCCATGATCCCGGCAACCAGACGGGAAATAAACAGCACGGTGAGCGATCCGGCCAAACCGAATATGATGTAGGCAATTACGGCTCCGAAGGTACTGATCAGCATGATGGGCCTTCGGCCGATGCGGTCGGAATAACTTCCCCATATGGGGGAAAAAATCAGCTGGGCTACCGAATAAATGCTGTAGAGCAGACCAATGGCGACCGGAGAAGCGCTGAACTCCCCGGCATAGAACGGAAGCAGGGGCAGCACGATCCCGAACCCGATAAGATCAACGAGTACAACCAGAAATACAGTAGCTAACGACGCTTTTTTCAACCTGAAACCGATAAGTGGGCAAGGGTTTTCCGGGCGGCCTTCCCGGCGGCCGAAAGGGTTTGATCGATCATGCCGGAGGTCAGGGAATGGGAAATGAAAATCGTTTCAAAAGCAGACGGCGGAAGATAAACACCCTCCAGCAGCATTTCATGAAAGAAGCGCTTAAAAAAGGCTACATCCGTTTTTGTTGCCGACTGAAAATCCGTTACCCGGTCCCTGGCAAAAAAGATGCCCAGCATCGAGCCTACCCGGTTTTCGGTATGGGCAATCCCGGCCTGATCAAAAATATTTGCCAGCCCCGATTGCAGGGCCGATGATTTTTCCTCTAACTCAGCATAGATTTTTCGGTTGGTGTGCAATTCAGTCAACAGGGCCAACCCGGCAGCCATGGCCAGCGGATTACCTGACAGGGTTCCGGCCTGATATACAGGTCCGTCGGGGGCGATCACATCCATGATCCCCGATTTGCCCCCAAAAGCGCCCACCGGCAGCCCGGCGCCGATAATCTTGCCGTAGGTCACCAAATCGGGTTCAACGTTATAGCGTTGACGGGCACCGCCGGGGTCCACACGGAAACCGCACATCACTTCATCAAAAATAAGCACGCTGTTATGCTCATCGCAAAGCTTCCTCAGACCTTCCAGAAAACCCGGTTCGGGGGGTATGCATCCCATGTTGCCGGCCACCGGTTCAATTATCACGGCGGCCACTTCACCGCGGTTCCCTTCAAAAAGGCGGCGAACGCTTTCCAGGTTATTGAACGAGGCTGTGAGCGTATCCCGGGCCACCCCTTCAGTAACTCCGGGGCTGTCGGGCTTGCCCAGGGTAAGCACCCCGCTTCCGGCTTTGATCAGAAACGAGTCGGCATGGCCGTGATAGCAGCCTTCGAATTTGATTATTTTATCCCGTTCCGTATAGCCCCGGGCCACACGTATGGCGCTCATGCAGGCTTCGGTACCGGAGTTGACCATACGGATCTTTTCAAGGCCGGGGACCATTTTTACGATGAGTTCGGCCAGTGCTACCTCCGATTCGGACGGCGCCCCGAAAGAGGTGGAATTGAGAGTGGCCCCGCGTACGGCCTCAACCACCGGTTGCCAGGCATGGCCGAGGATCATGGGTCCCCAGGAAGCCATGAAATCGATGTATTGGTTACCGTCTTCGTCGTAAAGAACCGACCCCTTTGCTTTTTTTATGAAAATTGGTGTGCCGCCCACTCCCTTAAACGCCCGGACGGGAGAATTAACGCCGCCGGGAATAAACGTTTGCGCCCGCTGAAAGAGGGCTTTGCTATTTTCGTACATATAAATAAGATGAAAAGGGTTTTAGGGTGGTCAGGCAATAAGGACCTAAACCATGAACTTTTGGAATTATTGAATGAAAAATGAGATTTCTGTCAATCCTGCATATACACGGCTGCATCTTCTGCAAAATAGGTGGCGATTAAGCTGCAGCCGGCCCTTTTAAAAGCGATCAGGCTTTCCATAACGGCCTCCTTTTCGTCAATCCAGCCTTTATCGGCGGCCGCCTTGATCATGGCATATTCTCCCGAAACATGGTAAGAGGCCACAGGCAGGGTTGAGGTTTCGGCTATGGCGCGTACTACATCCAGATAGGGCAGGCCCGGTTTGACCATCAGGATATCGGCCCCCTCTGCGGCATCGGTTTCAGCCTCCCGGACGGCTTCCCTGACGTTGGCCGGATTCATCTGATAGGTTTTTTTATCACCAAATCCCGGAGCGGAATCCAGGGCATTGCGAAAGGGGCCGTAAAAGCAGGATGCGTACTTGGCGCTGTAAGCCATAATCCCGGTATCGGCAAAACCCTGTTCTTCAAGCGCCCGCCTGATGGCCAATATCCGCCCGTCCATCATATCGGAGGGAGCGGTAAAATCAGCACCCGCTTTTGCATGGGAAACCGACATTTTCGCCAGCACTTCCAGGGTAGGATCGTTAAGTATTTTTCCATTTTCCACAATACCGTCATGACCATCCGAAGAATAAGGATCCAGAGCCACGTCGGTCATCACGCAAAGTTCAGGAAGGCGGTCCTTCAGGGATTTTACGGCTCGCTGCATCAGTCCGTCCTCGTTCAGGGCTTCGGATCCGCCGGGATCCTTTTTCTCCTCGGGGACCCTGGCAAACAGCAAAACGGCAGGTATGCCAAGATTATGCAATCGTTCGGCTTCCTTGACCAAAAGATCGGCGCTGAAACGAAAATAACCCGGCATAGAGAGGATGGGTTCTTTCAGATCGCTGCCTTCAATCACGAAAAGAGGGGCCATTAAATCCGATACCTGCAGATGATGCTCGGCGGCTATGCTGCGCACAGCGGCCGATGAGCGTAAACGGCGGCCGCGATGGAAGGGAAACATTAACCTACTGATCATCTGCGCAACTCTCCTTAACTTTCCTCAAACATTTTTTTATACTTCACGCCTGCTTTTTCCACCCGGTTCACCCCGTTGAACGCAGCGATGCGATAGGCTTCGGCATAGCTGGGATAATTTATCACATTCCGTATAAAGTAGCGTATATCACCTTTCATTGCAATCACGGCCTGGCCAATGTGGATGATCTCACAGGCGGCATCACCTACGATATGCACACCCAGCAGGCGAAGGGTCTCCGTTTCAAAAACCAGCTTGAGCCTGCCCATGCGATGTTTGCTGATATCCGCCTTGGTGAGCCGTTCATACCTGGCCCTTCCTACGGTAACGTTAAGGCCCTTGTCTCCGGCCTCTTTTTCAGTCAGCCCGAACGCGGCAACCTCCGGAATGCTGTATATGGAAACCGGAGCCTTATCCTGGCCTTCCGTGGTTTTGTTCCCGAACATGTTGGTGGATGCCAGCATACCCTGAGAAAACGCCAGGGAGGCCAGGGCCGGCGGACCGGTAACATCGCCTGCCGCGTAGATGGAGTCAATATTGGTATTGAACTTATCATCCACGTTGATAAAGCCGCGCTTATTCGTTTTGATACCCAGCTCCTTGAGTCCGAGATTGGCGATATTCGGGTAAAAGGAACCAAAATACAGGACCTGCTCCGTTTCTATCACGCGGGCCTCTTCTGAGCCGTGAATATTAAACCTTACTTCGGTCCGGTTTCTGAGCGGATTGTACTGTACACCCTGTATATTTACATCGTTGTGTATGGCTATGCGGTAAGACTGAAGGATTTCGTTGAACACCTCCTTTATTTCCTGGTCCAGAAAATAAAAGTAATCGTGCTTGTCGTTGAGGATGGTAACTTTCGTTCCGAGCGCCCTGAAGATGGTGGCGTATTCAAAGGCATGGACATTGGCCCCGACAATCACCAGCCGCCGTGGAATGTGATGAAGGTCCATGAGGGAATGTATATCCAGGACCTTGATGTGGTCAATCCTGAAATTCTCCGGCGGTACGGGATGGCGTCCGGTGGCTATCAGTATATAGCCGGTACTTATTTTATTTACGTTACCGTCTTTATCGGTGATCTCAACGGTATGAGGATCGGCAATGCGGGCAAATCCCCGGGCGATGTCGACCTCATTTTTCTTAAGATTGGCCCATATCTCTGCATTCTCATTGTTGAGGACCTTATCCTTGTATTTAAGAACGTCTTTCATCCTGAATCGCTGAAAGGGTTTCAGGCCTTCTTTGTCACCGAACTGGGATGTGAACTTATAGATATTGAGTGCGGTTTCCCGGAGCGCTTTACTGGGCACCGTTCCGCTGTTGATCCAGGTTCCTCCCAGATCCTCTTTTTCTTCAACGATCAAAACGCTCTTGTCGAATTTGGAGGATTGCATGGCGCATGAAAATCCCGCCGGGCCACTGCCAATGATTATTACATCATAATGTTGCTTCATAACTGTATTGCTTTGTTCCGTCAGGGCTGATACGTAATCGGCCCGTACCGGCATCCGGGTAAAAATTTACGTAGGCAAGATAGAGGATAATTAATCTAAATTGGAGTGCTAATTTCAGGTTAACCGTCTCCATACCTGATGGAACCAAAAAACAGGAACAATTGTTTCATAACTTTCAAATGGATGTTATATTTAAAACATTGAAATAGAATAGTTAAGCAATTATTAATCATTAGACACAAGGAAAATAAAAATGGCTTATTCACTTCCTGATTTACCGTACTCGTATGATGCCCTGGAGCCCAGTATCGATGCAAAAACCATGGAGATTCATCATACCAAGCACCATCAAACCTATATCGACAAAGTAAACAATGCGTTGAAGGGAAATGCCCTGGCGGACAGCCCCATTGAAGAGGTCCTGAAAAATATTGATCAGGTTCCTTCAGACATCCGTCAGGCCGTAATAAACAATGGCGGCGGACACGCAAACCACAGTCTTTTCTGGACGCTGCTGAGCCCTGATGGAGGAGGCCTGCCCATGGGTGAGTCCGGCAAAGCCATAAGCGACTCGTTTGGTAACTTTGAAGCCTTCCAGGAAGAATTTGCCAATGCCGGCAAAACCCGTTTCGGATCCGGCTGGGCGTGGCTTGTACTTAATGACGCCGGAGAACTTGAAGTTACCTCTACGGCCAATCAGGATTCTCCGTTGATGGAGGGCCTGATACCGGTTCTCGGTCTGGATGTTTGGGAACACGCCTATTATCTGAACTATCAGAACAGGCGTCCGGATTATATCAACGCCTTCTGGAACGTTGTTAACTGGAGTCAGGTAGAGCGCCTGTATACGGAAGCACGGGCTGCGGTATCCTGATTAACAATCGCAAAGGTGAATGCAAACCGGTTATTCGCTGCACGTTCAGCGGACGGCCGGTATTTGTTTTGGACCGGAAATAAAAAAACAATAATCTGTGGAGATATGCGCTCTATTCACAAAAGAATATTAATTTTGCTTATATTTGAACTCAATATATGAGCAAATCAATACAGATTAAACTGAGAGGAAATCATGCAATTTGGACATGGTATAGGACCCAATACTACATGGATGCGCGAAGAACTTACGGAGGTTGGCATCGAAGAACTTAAAACTCCGGAAGAAGTGGACGGCGTAATGAAAGATCAGGAAGGCACCATGCTTCTTGTCATCAATTCCGTTTGTGGATGCGCTGCAGGAAATGCCCGTCCCGGTGTGAAGCTGGCCCTGGGCAACAGCAAGTTGCCTGAAAAAATTTATACCGTTTTTGCCGGCCAGGATAAAGAGGCCACTTCCAAAGCCAGGGAGTATTTCGCCGACTTTCCGCCGTCATCACCTTCATTTGCCTTTATAAAGGACGGTGAAGTTAAGGCCATGATCCCGCGGCATCGCATCGAGGGCAGAAATGCTCAACAGGTGGCCGATGATCTGGTTATGGTGTTTAATGCTTATTGTGATGAAAAAGTTTCCTGATCGATTGGCAGTTGCAGGGATACGATGAAGCTTGCCAAAGCCATTGTATCCCTTTTTATTACGTTGGGTCTCATCTATTCGATGAACCAGCGCATGGGCTCTGTCCCGCCACCCGGTAAGTTCCTTGATCCGTTTTCCGGATTTTGGCAGAATGCCGAAAAACCAGCTGACGGCGGGGAATTGTCTGTTCCGGGGCTGAAGGAAGCGGTTACCGTTGTTTATGATGACCGCGGGGTTCCGCATATTTTCGCCCAAAACGATCAGGACCTGTATTTTGCCCAGGGCTATGTGACCGCCACCGACCGTTTATGGCAAATGGAATTTCAGACCCAGGCCGCGGCCGGACGTATATCCGAGCTGGTTGGGGAAGCCGGTATTGAATTTGACCGTTTTCACCGGAGGCTGGGAATGGTTCACGGAGCGCGGAATACACTGGCGGCCATGCAGTCGGATTCGCTGAGCCGGTCTGCCGTAATGGCTTATTCCGATGGAGTTAATGCCTACATCAAGGCTCTCGACCGCCGCAGTCTTCCACTCGAATACAAGCTGCTTGACTATAAGCCTGAACCCTGGTCACCGCTCAAGGTAGCCTTGATGGTGAAGAATCTGGCCAATACGCTTACGGGAAGCAGCTCGGACCTGGAAATGACCAACACGCTAAAGGTGATCGGGCCGGACCTGATGGATAAGCTGTTTCCCAAATCGGCACCCTATACCAACCCCGTCATTCCGGAAGGGACCGAATGGGACTTTGAACCTTTGCAGGCCCGGGGACCGGATACCGTTTTCACTCCCCGGATTTTGAAAAATGGATTCCATATTGAGCATAACCCGGGTATAGGCAGCAACAACTGGGCAGTTGACGGCAGCAAGACCCGGTCGGGCCATCCGATGCTGGCCAATGACCCTCATCTTAACCTGACCCTGCCTTCCATATGGTATGAAGCCCAGCTTTCCTCTCCAACGATAAACGTATATGGAGCAACTTTGCCAGGAGCTCCGGGTGTCATCATCGGTTTTAACGAACACATCTCCTGGGGGGTAACCAATACGGGGGCCGATGTCATGGACATCTATGAAATCGAGTTCCAGGATGAAAGCCGTGAGCGGTATCTCCATGACGGGCAATGGAAACAAACGCGCATGGAAGCAGAAGAGATTAAAGTACGGGGCGGGGAAACCGTTCCGGATACCATAGTTTACACCCACCACGGACCCGTCACATTGCAAAAGGGAGAGGAGGCCTTCGTGGACCTTACCGCGCCGGAACATGCGATACGGTGGATTGCCCATGATGAATCCAACGAAGTGCTTGCTTTCCTGAAAATTAACCGGGCGGAGAACTACGGGGATTTTGTAGAAGGGCTGCGGCATCATTATGCGCCGGCCCAGACCTATGCCTATGCGGATACAGACGGCAATATAGCCCTTTGGAGCAATGGCCGCTTTCCTCTTCGCTGGGACGGGCAGGGTGACTATATCAGTGACGGGAGGGATCCGCTCTACGACTGGCAGGGCTGGGTGCCTCATGAACACAACCCCCACGAAAAAAACCCCGCACGGGGCTATGTGAGTTCAGCCAACCAGAAGCAGGTCGGCAGTGATTATCCCTATTATCTGGGCTGGATGTTCGCCCCCAACGAAAGGGCAATTCGTCTGGACGAGTTACTGGACGGGGCAACCGGTATGGATAAAGGATACATGCAGCAAATGCAGAACGATAATCTGAGTCTGCATGCCCGGACCCTGTTGCCGTTCCTGCTGGAGCGAATGGACAACCGCCGGCTGAGCGGCCATCAGCATCGTCTCTTCTGCGCACTCGGGGAGTGGGATTATCAGATGATGCCCGAAAGTAAAGCGGCCACTGTATTTCATTTCTGGTGGGAGGAATTATACGATTCCGTTTGGCAGGCCATCTATAAGAACAATGACAGCCGTTTTATCAAATATCCGGACCGTGACCATACCGTATATCTCATGGTTACCGAGCCGGACTCCGGCCTGTTCCAACTGGAACGGGACGGATATACCGTGACCCTGGATGATCTCATTTATGAATCATTCATACGCGTTGAAGAAGATCTCCTACAGCGACACGGCCGCCTCGGGGAAGCATGGCAGTGGGGGCACGCCCAGGGGGTGAACATTAGCCATCTGGCCGGCATTCCCGGTCTGGACAGCGGCAAACTGTTTGCAGGCGGTGATGACGGGGTGCTGAATGCGACCAGAAGAGGCAACAACGGGCCGTCATGGAGAATGGTCGTGGATATGGGCGATCCGGTTCGGGGCTACGGGGTATACCCGGGAGGACAATCGGGGAATCCCGGGTCGCGGCATTATGATCAGTTTATTGATCACTGGGTAAACGGACGGCTTTATGAGCTTTTGTTCCTGACCTCACCCGGTCAGGAAGTGGAATCCGATCTGTACAGGCTCACCCTGAAGCCTTAGATCAATCCCACAGGGAATGATTAAGCACGCCCGACAAAAAAACAATAAGGCACAGGTATAGGAACCAGTAGGGTTTGGTGTCCATAGGATTTTTTCCCAGTAAGGTAACCGTGACATTATACATCAGGCTGCGGTGGCCGGAAATCCAGTGATAAACCGATTCGCTCAGACGGGCAAACGTTTTGGATCTCTTATACAGGAAATAAAGCCATTTTCTTCGCTTCCCATAGGTAAAGCTTCGGTAAACCGCATGGGCTCCGCCATATACCATACCGTCGGTTTCAATCAGGCGAACGGCTTCCTCAAAGGTTTTTTCCGGTATATCCGGAAACCGGGAGAGAGCGTCCTGGAATTTCTCAAAATCAACGTTATCATCGGTAATCAATTTCCACCGGATGATCCACCAATGACAAAATCCACATTTTCCATCCCAAAGCATCAATGGCTTCAGGGGGGGGTGATTGGTTTGCAAAGTTTTCAAATCTATATTCCCCGCTTCAATGTTAAAATTTAAGTATTACCATTTGTAAGTTAGTTAATGACGAAAAAGATGAAACTTAAATTTCCTGTTTAGGCGTCCGTTAGTAAAATATAATCGCAAGCCTTTGCTATACTAAGAGGAAGTCATGAGCAAAATGTGACATCATTTTATAAAATCTTTTAATAAAGCCTTTGTTTTCTGCCAAAATAGCGGCTCATGCCACCAAAAAGTCAGACATGGACGTTACAGACCGGAAACTCCTGTTTAAAAGGCAGTAGTTAAATTATGGTATGATATTAGCGTTACTATAAAAAAACATATTTTTAAACAAGGAGTAATCACGATGAATCTGAATAAATTTACTTTAAAGGCACAGGAAGCCGTGCAGGGTGCCCTGGAATGGGCCGCTGACCGGAATCATCAGGCCCTGGAACCGGCACACCTGCTTAAATCCATGATCTCCGATCCGGAAAGCATAGCCGTTACCATTATTAAAAAAATGGGCAGTTCCGTAGAAGTCCTGCAGGGCAAACTGGATGAGGCCCTCAAAAACATGCCGGTTGTGAAGGGATCCTCGGTTTCGGGACAGTATATGTCTAACGAAACGAACGCCATTTTTGATAAAGCAAAAAAAGAAGCCGACAAACTGGAGGATGAATACATCAGTTCCGAGCACCTGCTGCTGGCTATGGCAGCCGGAAAAGACAAAACCGGTGGCATCCTGCGCGATCAGGGGGTTACCCGCGATAAGATCATGCAAGTAATGAAGGAGGTCCGCGGGTCCCAAAAAGTCGACGATCCGAATGCGGAAAGCCGGTATCAGGCATTGAAACGATACGCCCGGGATCTGAATGAACTTGCCGAAAAGAACAAGCTGGACCCTGTAATCGGACGCGATCATGAGATCCGCAGGGTAATGCAAATCCTTAACAGGCGCACCAAAAACAATCCCGTGCTGATAGGCGAACCCGGCGTGGGCAAAACGGCCATAGCCGAGGGTATGGCCCTTCGTATTGTGAAGGGTGATGTTCCCGAAGGGTTGAAAACCAAACGCATCGTAGCCCTCGATATGGGGGCTTTGATCGCCGGGGCAAAGTTCCGGGGCGAATTTGAGGATCGCCTTAAAGCCGTGGTCAAAGAAGTTTCCGACTCCGACGGAGAGATTATCCTCTTCATCGATGAAATGCATACGCTGGTCGGGGCCGGGGCCTCGGAAGGGGCCATGGATGCGGCCAACATTCTGAAACCAAGCCTGGCCCGGGGAGAAATGAGAGCCATTGGCGCTACCACCCTCACTGAATACCGGAAATACATTGAGAAAGACAAGGCCCTGGAGCGGCGCCTTCAAACCGTATTCGTGGGTGAACCAACGGTGGAGGACACCATATCCATTTTACGCGGGCTCAAAGAGCGCTATGAACTGCATCATGGGGTCCGGATCACCGATTCGGCCATTGTGGCTGCCGCCGAGCTGTCTCACCGCTATATCTCCGGTCGCTTCCTGCCCGATAAGGCCATTGACCTGCTCGACGAATCGGCCTCCCGGCTTCGCATCGAGATCGATTCCATGCCGGAGGAGCTGGACAACCTTGAACGTCAGATCCGTCAGCTCGAGATCGAAAGGGAAGCCTTAAAAAGAGAGAATGCCGTCGAGAAAATCGAGAATATTACCCGGGAACTGGCCGATCTGACCGAATCCTACGAAAGCCTTAAGTCCCGCTGGAGCCGGGAACGGGACCTGATTCAGGACCTTCGCGGAATGAACCAGGCCATAGAAGCAGCCCGGCATGAGGCCGATAAGGCCGAACGTAACGGCAATTACGGGAAAGTGGCCGAACTTCGTTACGGAACCATCAATAAACTCGAACGCGAGCTTGAAGAAACCCAGCATGCCCTTACGGAGCTTCAGGAAACCAGCTCCATGCTTAAGGAGGAGATCGATGCCGAAGATATCGCCGATATCATCTCCCGGTGGACCGGCATACCGGTGAGTAAAATGCTTCAGGGCGAACGGGCTAAGCTGCTGGTAATGGAAGAAGCTTTGCATAAACGGGTCATCGGTCAGCAGCAGGCCATTGAGGCCGTCTCCGATGCTGTTCGCCGCTCGCGTGCCGGACTGCAGGATGAAGATCGTCCGATAGGTTCGTTTATCTTTCTGGGCTCAACCGGGGTAGGTAAAACAGAACTGGCGCGGACCCTGGCCGATTACCTGTTTAATGATGAAAATGCCATGGTGAGAATTGACATGAGCGAGTATATGGAACGTCACAGCGTCAGTCGTCTGGTAGGGGCGCCTCCGGGCTATGTCGGCTATGATGAGGGCGGGCAATTAACCGAAGCGGTGAGGCGCAAGCCCTATTCGGTTATACTGCTGGATGAAATTGAAAAAGCTCATCCGGATGTCTTCAACATCCTGCTTCAGGTCCTGGATGACGGACGCCTGACCGATAACAAGGGCGTGACCGTTAACTTTACCAATTCGATCGTCATTATGACCAGCAATATCGGCTCCCACCTCATCCAGAGAAAAATAGAGGAGACAGACGGCCGGTTCTCTGCCGGGGCCTATGAGGAAATGCAGTCCGGGCTGCTGAATATGCTGAAGCAAACCATCCGGCCTGAATTTTTAAACAGGATCGATGATATCATTGTATTCCATCCGCTGGAGAAAAGCCATATTCGCAAAATTGTGGATATTCAGCTGGAAAGGGTCAATAAAATGCTGATCCGCAACAAGGTCAGCCTGAATGTAACGGAACCGGTGAAAGACTGGCTGGCCGAACGCGGTTACGACCCGCAGTTTGGCGCACGGCCCCTGAAAAGGCTCATACAAACACAGCTTGTAAATAAACTGGCTTCGCTGTTATTGGGCAGGTCTACCGATGATCCTGTTTCCTATGAGGTAACGGTGAATAAAAATGGAGAGGCCCTGGAATTCATTGAGGTTTTCAGTGATGTGGAAACGTGGGCTGAAGTCGAAGAATAGC